>DYKN01000023.1 GCA_020722575.1 Rikenella microfusus
CTTTTCAGCTCAGAGTCTCGTGCTTTTGTCTGCAACTATTAAATAATTAATTAAAAACTGAAAATATGAAATCGTTTGAAATCTTCAGTAAGACTCTTTTAATGAGTTTGATTATTCTGCTTGTTATATCACCTGAAACAAAATGTCAGGGAAAGTCAGGCAGGTCTTCATCCGGTAATAAGGTAATGCTGGCGTATAACCCGCCTGCCGGGAAAGTAAATACCTATTCTATGACAACTGCTGTAACCCAAACCATGGAAGTTGAGGGACAGAGTGTAAATGTTTTTATTAATACAAATCTTGGCTATGATGCCAAACTAATTGAAAAAATTGGAGAAAACCTTAATTATGAGATAACCGTTAAATCGCTCAGTATGAACATTGATGCAATGGGGAACACTACTGGCAGGGATATCAGCGAGGTTGCAGGTAAATCATTCAAAATTCTTGTAGCCGGGACAGGGAAAGTTGTGGATGCGTCAGAGGCAGGAAAGATTGAATATTCGGTTGAAGGACAGGGTAATGTTAATCTGGGTGAAACGTTCAGAAGTGTTTTTCCCGTTCTGCCGGGAAAAATAGTTAGGCCTGGCGATTCATGGGTCATTAGCGATACCATGCAGAATCAGACTGCCGGCTCGAGGGTGTACCAGGTGTCGGAAATATCAGGCAAATATGAAGGTAATGAAAAGTTTAATGGCATTGATTGTGCCAAGATTGTTTCAGAAATAAAAGGCACAATGGAAACCACCACCAACAACCAGGGCATGGATGTCTATCTCCATGGGCCGGTTACTGGTAGTTCGATAATTTATTTTTCTTTAAAAGATGGATTGGTTGTAAAGGAAGAAGTTACCTCCATGGTAACAGGAACAGTTCAGGTATCAGGGCCGATGGAGATGTCAATTCCGGTTGTAATGGATATTGTTAACAAGCTGGAGCTGAAATAGCCGTAATCATTTTCTTACTTTTATTACGATACCGCTTACTGGTTCAAAGCCTTTAGTGCTTATTGCGCGAGGAAATGTGATATCCTTTTTGCTGGTAAAGATATGGATATAATAAAGCCCTTCTTTTCTAAATGATACCGGTATACGATAAATGGTACCTTTTCTGAAAACCGACAGTTCCCATGCAGGTACCCTCATAACAACCTCTGCAGAATAGTCTTCATAACTTCCTTTTCGTGGTTTCTGCCCGGGTCTTACAGGTTGTGGAAATGGTTCCCTGTAACAAATAAGGAAATAAAGGAAGCATTCACCTTTTGTATCAAGTGTAATTACCCCTTTTTCATTAACAGAGAGTGCTGAAGGAATATTTATAAAATAGAGGTATCTGTTAATGAATTCTTCATAGTACCTGAACTGTTTTCCCATGATATAAAAACCTATTCCCACGTGGGTATGAGCTTTATTTAATATGTTTTTCTTATGTCCGTCGTTCGGGGCTTTTTCTGACATAAAACTTTGATGTCCGTTTCTCATCAGACTGGCAATCAGTTCAGGTGTTACATCAAAATCCCTTGAACTCCATTCGCCATAAGCGTTTTCTGTCACATGATCATATCCTCCGGCAAAGGCATATCGGTGATAGGGCTTTTCTCCTTTCATGTTCCAGTGCGAAACATAATCTTTTTCTGCTGCTTCCCGGCTTATCATGTTCGCTACCCGTGATGCCAGAATATGGAGTTCAACCGGAGGCGCCCCAAATTTTTCCCGACTTGCATTTATTACCTCAAGTTGCTTTAATTTTATTATCAGGTCATTATCACTGTCTTTATACTCCTCCAGACGCTTTTCCTCATCATTAAGCTTTTTATAATAACTGAAATCGTTACCTTTCTGGCAGAAAATCAATGAAGTAATTGCCAGCAGGATCGCGCTGAAGGTAAAACTGTAAAAAAATTTCCTCATCCTTTAAACATTGAGGTTGAAAGTTTGTTTAAGGTAATAAATTAACAAAAATGAAAACAATTTTATTTTTTTCGGTGTTTTTTTTGACAATTTCTGTTAAAGCTCAGCAACAGAGTTTCTATGATTTCAAGGCCAAGACCATTGATGGTGAAATTTTCGATTTTGCTTCGCTTAAAGGAAAAAAAGTGATGATTGTTAATACTGCATCAAAATGTGGTTTCACTCCACAGTATAAGGATTTGCAGGAATTATATGAGCAATACAGAGGAAAAGATTTCGTAATAATCGGATTTCCTGCAAATAATTTTGCAGGTCAGGAACCCGGTACTGCTGCAGAAATCAAAGAGTTTTGCTCAAGAAATTATGGAGTGACGTTTCCGATGATGGACAAAATTTCAGTGAAGGGTGATGATATGCATCCTGTTTATCAATGGCTAACGCAGAAATCCAAAAATGGCGTTATGGACTCAGAGGTTAAATGGAACTTTCAGAAATACCTGATAGATGAAAAAGGGCGTCTGGTTGATGTGATCATGTCAAAAGAAAATCCGAAGTCCGACAAAATTCTTCAATGGCTGGCTTCAAAATAAATTTAACAGTCTGTCAAAAATTATTCCTGATTACTGATAATTTTAAATATTTCAACCTGTGAATGAATCCTCTTCGATCCTTTTTTAACAAATTTATTGCTTAAAGTTGCATCAAGTTTTCTTGCTTTTACGTTGTCGCTCCATTGTAGTTCAAACACTTTTTTAAGGTGCTTTTTGATGCTTTCGTCAAAAACCGGGCAGGTGACTTCTATTCTGTGGTCAAGGTTCCGTTTCATCAGATCGGCAGATGAAATATAGATTTCCTCATTTCCGTCATTGCAGAATATCATGAATCTGGTATGTTCAAGGAATCTGTCAACTATTCCAATTGCCGAAATATTTTCACTTACACCTTTAACACCTGTTACAATTGAGAACATACCTCTAACAATAAGTCTAATTTCAACTCCGGCACTGCTGGCTTCATAGAGTTTTTCAATCAAATCCTGGTCGGTGATATTATTCATTTTAAGCCATATATATGCTTTTTTGCCTGCTCTGGCATTTTTTGTCTCATTTTCAATAAGCAGGTTAATTCTGTTACGCAGGTGGAAGGGCGAGAGGATCAGATGGTAGTAATTATCTTTCCGATAATTAGCATGAAAGAAGTTAAAAACTTTCTGTACCTCATTGGTTATCTTTTTCTCACATGTAAGTAACAGATGGTCGGTGTAGATGCGTGCGGTATCTTCGTTGAAATTACCTGTGCCGATAGCTGTATACCTTTGTATTATATTGTTTTTAACCCTTGTGATAAGGCAAAGTTTTGCGTGTACTTTAAGTCCGGGTACACCATAAATTACCTTTACGCCTTCATTCATCAGTTTGTTTCCCCAGAGGATGTTTGCTTCCTCATCGAAACGGGCCTGAAGCTCTACAACAGTTGTAACATTTTTACCATTTCTTACAGCATTAAGTAGGGCATTAATTACACTTGAGTTGCGAGCAAGTCGGTAAAGGGTTATCTGTATCGATGTTACATAAGGGTCTATTGATGCTTCCCTGAGAAGGTCTATAAAATGATCGAATGGATGATATGGGAAAAAGAGCATAATATCTTTTTTCTCTATTGCTGAAAGGATACTCTTCCCCGGAATGATATCCTGGTGTTGAACGGGTTTTATAGGTTCATAGCAGAGTTTTTTCAGCCCAAGGTCGGGGAAATTCATGAAATCCTTGAAGTTATGATACCTGTTTCCGGGAATGATAACATCATCGGGGCCGAAATTAAGTTTTTTTGTCAGTAGTTTTAGCAGGTCGGCCGGCATTTCTCTGTCGTGAATGAATCTTACCGGAGTTCCTTTTTTCCTTTGCTGGAGGCTGCGCGAAAGATTATCTATATAGCTGGCCAGGTAATCATCTGCGATCTCTATTTCCGCATCTTTGGTTAGTTTTATTGTATATGCGAAGATCTCGTCGAAGTCGAAAATAAAGAATACTTCTTTCATGCCAACTCTTATCACATCGTCGAGAAAGATCAGGAACCGCTCACTATCTGAAGAGGGGAGAAGTATAAACCTTGGCAATACATTGGATGGTATCTCAAGCAGAGCATATCTTTTTTTGCCGGATTTTTTCTTTCTCAGAATTACCGCAAGATAAATTGCATCGTCGGTGAGGTCGGGCAAAGCAGATTTTGGCTCGATAATAAAAGGCATTAACCTGGTTCTGACCTCACTCCTGAAATATTCTTTTACAAATTCAGCCTGTTCAACAGTAAGTTGTTTTTCGTTGACTATATGAATTTTGTTTCTGGCAAGATCTTTCAGAATGTTGGCATAAATTTTTTCGAACTTTTCATTCTGCGAAAGCACTATTTCCTGAATCTTTTTCAGGGTTTTTTTAGGATCATAACCAAGTATGTTCTTTGCATTGTTACCGTAAAAGGAGAGACGTTTCAAGGTGGCTACCCTTACTCTAAAATATTCATCAAGGTTGTTCGAATATATTCCGAGAAATTTAAGCCGTTCGAGAAGTGGAACATCTTTGTTTCCTGCTTCCTGCAGAACACGCTCGTTGAACGATAACCAGCTTATTTCTTTTGGTATGTAATTATCTGACATCGGGCTTATGGGAATAGAATAAGTTCAGGTATTCCAGTGACAGTTTTAATATCTTTCCATTCTTTAATATTCAGCGAAATACATACTATTCCGCTTTTGGGGATATCTCCCACGGAATTTCCGCTAAGGAAATTTGCAATATTTGTAAGAGAAGGATTATGTCCGAAGAATACAACCGAATCGTGTTTTCTGGCATCTGATTGGAGAATATTAAGGATAGATTTCTCATTGAATCTGTAATAAACATCACTTCGTATAAGGATTGATTCAGGTTTAATATCGTATTCCATGGCAAATATAAGGGCTGTTTCGAGAGCCCTCATGGCGGGACTTGAAATTAGGAGTCCGGGATTCGTTATTTTCTCTTTAAGTTTGACTGTCATCAGGTGTGAGAGGCTTTTTCCTTTGGCCGTTAGTGATCTTTCATAATCTGAAAGTCCTGGTTTCTGGATTTCAGCTTTTCCGTGCCTCATAAAGATTATTCTTTTCATTTCAGAATTATTTTGCCAGTTAATGATTAGACGTTTCAGCAGATTAAATTCCAAAGCAGGTTCCCATCTCTCTTGACCTTACTACCAGATCATTATTTTGTTCCACCAGTCGTGTTTTTCCTGCTACTTCGCTAAGTGGCACAGAAGTAATTTCGCCGTTTTTCTGTGCAACCATTTTGCCAAAGTCGCGTGAGGCGATCATATTTGCCGCGGTAGCTCCAAACTTTGAGGCAAGAATCCGGTCCATTGGTGAGGGGGATCCTCCACGCTGAATATAACCCAGCACAGTAACCCTTGTTTCAAGTCCGGTTAATTCATTAATTTTTCTTGCAATATAGTTTCCAGATGACTTTTCTTTTGAGGGAATTTTTATTCCTTCTGCAACAACTACTATTGAATATGGTTTATTTTCATGTGCCCTTTTAAGGAGATATTCTTTTATCACATCTTCATCATATGGTATTTCCGGAATAAGTATCACATCACCACCTCCTGCAACGCCTGAGAAGAGTGCAAGCCAGCCTGCATTATGCCCCATCAGTTCGATAACCATTATCCGTTTGTGTGAGTTGGCAGTGGAGTGAAGGCGGTCAATGGCCTCAGTGGCAATATTTACTGCTGAGTCGAATCCAAATGTAACATCTGTACCCCAGACATCATTATCGATTGTTTTAGGAATGCCAACAATATTCAATCCTGCCTGCGAAAGCAAATGTGCCGTCTTAAGTGTCCCATTCCCTCCTATGCATACCAGGCAGTCAAGTCCAAGCTGCTCATAATGCTCAATCATCAGAGCAGGTTTGCTTATCTCCTTTTTGTTCTTACTGTTTTTAAACGGCTTCTCCCTTGATGTGCCTAAAATAGTACCTCCGAGAGTAAGAATACCCGATAGGCTGCTTTCGGTAAGTGTAAGATACTCCTTGTTGATCAGTCCAAGAAAGCCGTCGCTGATGCCTATCACCTCCATACCATATTTAACAATAGCGGTTTTTCCAATACCCCTTATTGCTGCATTTATACCCGGACAATCACCGCCTGCTGTTAGTATCCCTATGCGCTGAGGTCTTTTGTTTTTACCCATAAGTATTTTATGTTTTTATATTATCAATTATTCGCTTTTTAAACTTTAAATTAGTAAAAAACAGAGATTCTTAATGCCAAAGATACCAATTAGTTCAGGAATTTCAACAGGAAGTTTTAAATCAATTTTACATAAATAAGAATTATAAGTAATTATCCATGATTTTACTATATTTACAGAAATGATTACAGGTCAAACAGTAATGAAGGAGTTTAAGCCCTGCCTTTCGGGTTATATCGCAGAATCTCTTCACCTGCTCAGGTCAGAAACCTTCCCTGATGAAGATTCTGTACATGATGTAAGGGTTTTGATGAAAAAATCCAGAGCTGTGATGAAACTGATACGAGACCAGGTTGAGAGGAGTTTTTTTGAAAAGGAATACGATACTTTCAGGGAAGCGGGCAGAATACTTGCCGAATGGCGCGAAACGGCAGTGCATAGAAGAACTTTGAAAACAATCAGAAAATCAAATAAAAAATTATTTGAAAGACTCAAAGGGAACCCAAAACTGGATGCCATACTGGCAAAACCGGATAAGCAATCAGCGTTTGATCAGGTCAATGCTGAGAGAACGGAAAAGATTATCGAAATCCTGAATAAATCATATTACAGGGTTCGTTTTTACAACTTCGGAAAGCCTGATTTCAAAATCCTTTATCAGAGCCTGAACAAAACCTACCTTGATTTATCAAAGTTATACCTTGAATGCCGCAATAATCCAAAACCACTCAAACTTCACAGGTTAAGAAAAAAAGTCAAGGATTTACTTTACCAGGTTTATTTCTTTCGCCCATTGAATCCGCTTAAAGTTAAGAAATTGGAAGAAAGACTCATTGCACTTGCACAATATCTGGGAAAATATAATGACATAACCCAGATTATTCTGTCGTTTGGTTACAAAGTTGGGGAAGCTGAAAATACATCTGAATTTGATGAACTTGTGGCTGTTTTGAGAGGTGTTCAGGATGAATATCTTATGGAAATATGGCCACTATCTTTTCAACTTTTCCGGCCTGGACAGAAGCTTGAAAACCTTCTGGGTTACAAGATGTTGATAATTCAGGATTGAGCGTATTTAATCGTTTGCATGGCTTATTTTTTAAGTAATAGAGATGAATTAGATATTGTAAACAATATATCAGAAAAGGCTTTTTTGACCTGTGCTATTTTCTGTCTCACCGTTAATAATAATTGAGCAATAAATGTGCACCAGGCCTGAGTGTGAATCGCATTCTCATTCTCTCCATAAAAGTAATGCAGCTGGAAGTTCTGCTTCATCTTTTTAAACAAAATCTCGATCCCCCATCTTTTCTTATAAAAGAATGCAACTTGCGCAAACCACCACATGCCGTGCTCTTTGCCGGAGACTGATCCAGAACAGGATGATTAAGCTTACCGTCCAAAACCTGCAATCCTTCTCATATCTCCGTCATGGAATCATATCGACTTAGCATCCTGAACAGCATCGTAAAAAGTTGTGTTTGTGTCTTGAATGACCTGTAATAATAATCACTGATATGCTTTTTGATCAATACGTTTATATAAGTTTTATTTACCAAATTCATTTTATTTACCAAATTAATCATCTGTTTGAAAATCGGCTGTCCGATAAATTTTATTTCTGTATCTTTGTTTATGTTGTATAGTTTTGTTTGCAATGTAAGCTTACAACATGGGTCCCGATAAATCGGGATCCGAGGAGTAACTCCTCTTTTTATTAAAAAATTATTCGGATACTACTGATTTCTTATTAATAATGTTTGAGGTATTCATTGAATGAATCTATTAAAATGTTTGATAGAAGATGGATTAAACTTAAATAAATTGTTTTACTTCCTTTAGAAAATAATTACATTATGTATTGAATTGTTACCGGGATTTTATATTTTAGGCACATAAATAAATATGATCTTAAACCTCTATGATCGGGAAAAATTTGACGAGAATGGGAAAATTAAAGGTATAATTATATAAATTATTGATTAATAAATATTTAATTAAATTTTTTATTTATGAAAAAGGTAATATCATTAGCACTTTTATTCTTTTTGGTTGCCATATCTGGTTTTTCACAGACTCAGAAGGCAAAGTATGAAATTGCCGGTACATGGCAGTTTGAAGCACCATACGCTCCTGAAGGTTATAATTCCGGGAGCATGGAATTTGTAAAGTCCGAAAGTAAATATCAGGCTTTTATCTCATTCACCGGAAGTGATTACAAAATTCCTCTTGAGAATATCATAATAAAAAACGACTCAATATTTGTAAGACTTTATGTCGAAGGAACTGATGTGCCTATCAGGCTTAAAATGTTTGAAGAGTCAAAAATTGCAGGCACAGCAAGCTCACCTGATGGTGAAATACCTCTTACAGCGGCAAAAATCAAGTAATGAGTAAATTCTGCAACAACATACCGGTGGATAAAATTTGTGCATCAGTTTTTGCGCTCTTTGTTTACTTATCTGATTCAGTAGCACAGATAGTACTTTATGAACCATTAAGTGACAGACTTACAGGGTACAGGATTGAAGCTGTCCTTAACACTGCTGAGAAGACGGTAAGCGGTAAAATGGATGCCTATTGGGTCAATAGTTCAAACGATTTTGTCCCGGATGTAAGACTTCATATGTACCTTAATGCATTCAGCAGTAATAAAACAACTTTTTACAGAGAATCAGGCGGTTCACCTGGTTACAATAAAAAAGATGTGGGGTGGATCAGAATTATTTCGATTTTCGACAGAAAAGGCACTGACCTTTCTTCTTCAATGAAATATATAAGCCCTGATGACGGCAATCCGGATGATAGAACTGTGCTGCAAATAATTCTTCCGGAATTAGTCAAACCGGGAGATACTATGTTTATCAAAGCTGAGTTTGAATCGAAACTGCCATCAAATATAAGGCGCACAGGATATAATGATGATTTCTTCTTTGTAGCACAATGGTTTCCGAAATTCGGTGTTTATGAACCGGCAGGCATGAGATATGCACTTAAGGGCGGGTGGAACTGCCATCAGTTCCATTCTACTTCGGAATTCTATGCAAATCACAGTGTCTATGATGTAACTATAACTTTACCAGATGATTATGTTGCAGGCACTTGCGGGATGATATTAAGTGAAAAAGATAATGGAGATGGAACTAAAACCTTAGTTACAAGAGCTGAGGATATAGTTGATTATGCATGGACAGCCTGGCCGGGGTATGCGGTGTATAACGACAAATGGAACCATGTCAGCATAACTTTTCTGTCACCACCTGAAAGGAAGGCTCAGGTACAACGACATCTTTCGGCAGTTAAAAATGCTCTTGAATACCTTGAGGCAAATGTAGGTCCATACCCGTGGCCCCATCTTACTTTCGTCGATCCGCCAGCAAAAGGATCGGGTGCAGGTGGAATGGAATACACAACGTTGTTTACAACAATGTCGGTATATGGATTGCCTGACTATATTCTTTTACCGGAAATGGTGACTGTACATGAATTCGGACATGCCTATTTCATGGGTATTCTTGCAAGCAATGAGTTTGAAGAACCATGGCTTGATGAAGGTGTAAACAGTTACTGGGAGGAGCGCATTATGGACCATTATTATGGGGGAGGTGCCGGGATGATTAATCATCCTCTTCTTAAAATATCTGACCGTTCTACCGGCCGTGCTGCATATGTGATGTCAGCCTCAAGGCAGGCCGAAAATAATGCCCGGTGGTCGTGGGATTATCCTCATGGCACATACAGCATGCTTTCGTACAAGAAAGCTGCCACATGGCTTAATACACTTACAGGTATCATCGGGGAAGAAACAATGAATGAAGCATTCAGGGAGTATTACAGGCAGTGGGCCTTTAAACACCCTTCCGGTAAAGATTTTATTAACGTCTTTAACAAAATTGTCCCTGAAATCCATGGAAACAAATTCGGAACCGACCTTAACTGGTTTTTTGATCAGACGCTCTACGGCACAGGTATATGCGATTTTAAGGTTGTCAACATTCTTAACCAGAAAATAAGAGATTTTGAGGGCATGTTCGTCATTGATGATTCCATAAATGTGGTAAAAGGTAATTTAAAGGATGATACTCTTTATTTTTCAACAGTTCAGCTTCAACGCGACGGAGAACTGATCCTTCCGGTTGATGTTCTCATTCATTTCGATGACGGAAGCAGTATAACTGAACAATGGGACGGGAAAAGCAGGGTAAAGGATTTCTCATATAAAGGGACCCGTAAAATTCAGTGGGTAAAAATTGATCCTGAATATAAGAATCTGATGGATATCGATTTCATAAACAATTCGATGACCATTAAGCCTGACAATAAACCTGTCAGCAGTATTTTCCGGAAGCTTGTAATACTGTTGTTATTTTTTATTGATTTCATTTCGCTTTAACTGATATTAATATGAAAATTCTTCTACATCTTTTATCAGGGCTTTCCCGTTCAGTTAGAGGCTGGAAATGGATAATTTTGATATGGTTCTGCACTCTTCTGCCTGTCTCACTTTTCACTATACCTTTTAAGTCCGGAATTTATGCCTCCCTGAGTTCAAGCATGATAAGCGAAAAAATTGCCGGAGGTTATTTTCTTGATGTAATAGCAAACGACAGTTTTAACCTGAAAATGTTATTATCTTTCTTTTTCCCCGGTCTTTTTCTTGTATCATTTATCGGCTTTATTCTTAATGTCTTTTTTGCAGGAGGTCTGTTTAATATTTTAAAAGGAAACGGTACAGTAAGAAAGTCTCGTGATTTTTTCGGAGGAGCCAGTGCAAATTTCTGGTCATTTCTGGTGATTTCAATTATTATCTTTTTTATATTGTTTATTCTGACAGGCATTATTATAGGTATACCCGCACTTTTTGCAACAGCCTCACATTCAGAATATATTTTGAGTAAGACCATATGCATTTCAGGTGTTGTACTGTTAATTCTGTTGCCATTAATTGTTATTATCGCCGACTTTTCGAGGGCATGGCAGGTTACATCGGAGGAGAAAAATGCTTTTAAAGCATTCGGAAGAGGATTCAGGTTACTTTTCAGAAATTTCTTCAGAGCCTATTTCTCTGTGGCAATTGTGCTGGCAGTACAGATATTGTTTACTTTTCTGGCTGTAAGGATAATTCTTTTTACCCGGACTGCTGGTTCAGGCGGTATTTTTCTTCTTTACCTGCTGGGTCAGGTATTTGCCGTAATTAAAATCTTTTTCCGAAGCTGGAGATATGGTACGATCACTGATCTTTATGAATCAGGTCGCTAATAATTATCTATCAGGTAAAAAAAGCAGGTAATCTATTCCTGCCATATTTCCGGTTTTTGCCATGGCGTCAATGCAAGCCTCTCAGTCATCTCAAACAGAAGAGTTTTCAGGCTTACAACTCTGGTCCTTGTACATGATACAGATAGTACAAGAATGATTAAGGGCATAAATAAAATTATGACTTTGCTCGCTTACAAAAATTTCATTTTTAATCTGATAGTGAATTCAAAGTTGTGAAAAAATAACTTATTGCATTAAAAAAGAAATAATGTGACATGAAATAAAAATGTAGCCTGTGATTGCAGAAAAAATAAAAATAAATGAGAAATTTATAATTTCATTACGGAATGGTTGCCATGCCCTGCATATTTTTCAGAAATGTCAGAAATTAATAATACTGGTTGTTATGAAATATTTATCATTGACATCGGACAAAAAATCAATAATTATTTCCGGCTTGTTTTTAGTTCTTCAGTCTCTTTTTATAATATCGGCTCAGTATCCTGTTAATTACCAGTATACATTACTGCCTGAAAAGATAACAAATGAGATAGTTGAAGCCTCATCAGGCGAACTGGCATGGAGGCATATCGTAGAGCTTGCCCCTTATACACAGCCAAGGTATGATTATGAATTCAAAGGCAATCTCAGAGAAACCGACTATATTTTGAGTAAACTGAAGGAATACGGGATTAAACATTCTCTTGACGTTGTTGGCAAAACGAATACATGGCGGGGTCTGGCGGGAACTTTATTTGAGGTAAGTCCAGGCAGAGACAAGATTGCTGATTTTCATGATGTCCCTGAAATGTTACTTGAAGGGAGTCAGCCTGTGGATGTTCAGGCTCAGCTGATATGGGTGGGTGATGGGACTCCTGAATTTCTGGAGTTAAAACGGGAAGAAATAAAGGGCAAAATTGCTGTTACTTCCGGCTACCCGTATTTGGTTCATGCACGGGCAATTAATGAAGGAGCGGTTGGAATTGTTTCATTTTACTCGCCTCGTCCTTTGATCGATCCTGTCCAGATTCCGAATGAGAGTATCAGACCGGAAGGCTTTGGATTTCTTCTTCCTCCCCGCGATGGTGCAATTCTGAGAGACAGGTTGCTGAGAGGGGAACAAATAATAGTGCAGGCAAAGGTCGACAGCAGAACCGAACAGGTTGATCTTCAGGTACCGTGGTGTGTTATTCAGGGGAAAGATACAACCGCAGGTGAAATAATTATAACAGCGCATCTTTTTGAAGGGTATGTAAAAATGGGCGCCAATGATAATATGTCGGGTTCTGCTGTGATACTTGAGGTGGCACATGTACTTGATAAACTGATTAAGGAAGGGAAAATTGAACAGCCAGTAAGAAGCATCAGGTTCCTCTGGGTCCCCGAATTCAGCGGTACAATTCCCTGGGTAAATCTTCATCTGCAAAAAGTTAAAAAAGCACTATGCAACATCAACCTCGACATGGTTGGATTAAACCTTCGCGCGAACAGAAGCTTTTTCTGCCTCCACCGCTCTGGATTCTCAACAGCTCATTATGTGAATGATGTTCTGGAAAGTTACTTTCGGTATGTTGGAGAAACAAACGTTGAAGGGATTACTGACGGTCTCGGCAGAAGAGGTTTTTCAAGACGAATTATTGCCCCCACCGGGACCGACGACCCGTTTTACTACAGGATACTGACGCTTCATGGATCGTCCGACAACGCTGTTTTTAATGACTGGAGCATAAATGTTCCGGGTGTGAAGCTAATAACCTGGCCCGACAATTATTATCATTCCTCCGAGGATAATCCTGATAAGTGTGATCCAACCCAGCTCAGGAGAGCTGTTTTTATAACTGCTGCAGCTGCATATACCATTGCATCGGCTGATGATGAGATGGCAAAAAGGATTCTGTCGGAAATGCATTCAGCAGCTTCAGTAAGGATGGGAATACAAATGGCCAAAGCTGCTGACATGATTAGCAGGGCAAACACCTCTGATCTTCAGAAAATATATAAACGTGCAGTTTATAACCTTGAAGGAGTGGCAATGGCTGAAAAAGCTGCAATGGATAAAATCAAGCAATTGTCCGGAAAACCTGAAGTACAGAATATGGTATCTGCCAGTCAGCAAAACATTGAAAACCTTCTTCTGACACACCTGTCAGCATTGAGGGAAATAATGACTGCAAGAGCCCGGGGTGTGGGAATAACTGCTGTAACTCTGGAACCTGATGAAGTCGAAAAAAAAGCCATGAAAATTGTTCCTGTACCCACTGAGAAAGCATTGACAATGGGTTACGGTAAGGAAAGAACCTCTATCTCGGCTTTGCCTTTAGAGTTTCTCTCCAAGCATCCTTACCGAAGGATTGTGAACACGAGTGAAACAGCCGGTCTTGCCAATGGCAAAAGAAACCTGCTTGAAATAAAGAAAATGGTAGATGCAGAGTTCGAGGCAGAATCACCACTGGAAGATATTATGAATTATTTTGCTGTGCTAAAGGAGGCAGGGTTGATGAAATACTGAATAAATCATTATATTTTAAAGCCTTTTCTGAATTGTTAAAACGTGCCATTTATGAAAAAAGAGGAAATTCAATTGTTAATAACTGAGATTGAGAATCATCTCAAAAATGAACTTCTTCCTTTCTGGATTAACAGAATGATTGATAAGGAAAACGGCGGATATATCACTCATTTCGATCAGTATGGCAAAGATACGGGTGAGGATGAAAAGTCGCTGATTTCCCAGACCCGTTCATTGTATACCCTTTCTTCAGTACACAGGTCGGGACTGATAAAGGGCGATTTTTCACACATGGCAAGGCATGGTGTGGATTTCTTGCTTGAGAAAATGTGGGACAATGAATATGGAGGATTTTTCTGGATGGCCGACCGGAAGGGAAATATAAAAATTGACAAAAAAATAATATATGGGCAAAGCTTTGCAATATACAGTCTGAGCGAATATACTCTTGCCACCGGTGATGAGCGCGGACGTGATTATGCCTGCAGAGTATTTGATCTTTTGCAGAAATATTGTGTCGATACTATGTATGGAGGCTATCGGGAAATGTTTCATCGCGACTGGAAGCTGTGCGGGCCGGGAAGTCAGGGAGGCGACCGTAAAACACTTGATGTCCATATGCACCTCATGGAAGCATTCACCACACTTTATGAATGCACCGGCGAAGAACTCCACCGCAGAAAACTGGTTGAAGTCATAAACATCCTGCTTAAAAGAATTATTCATCCGGAATATAAAACCGGTATACCTCAGTTTTTTGAGGACTGGACAATCGCACCGCAGATAAAGTTCGATATAATATGGGGATGGGACAGATTTACAGGCGAGGGAGTTAAACCAAATGTAACCGACAATACCTGCTACGGCCACAATGCCGAATTTGCCTGGCTCCTTATACATGCACTGGAAATACTGGGGGAAAATATTGATAATTATAGAGATACCCTGAAGAAGATATTCGATCATACGGTTGATAATGGTATCGACCTGGAGTACGGAGGCGTGTATGTTGAAGGAGCTCATTCCGGCGGAGTGTATGATCGTGAAAAGGAGTTCTGGCAGCAGGCCGAAGTTCTGATAGGACTGCTCGATGCATGCCTGCTGTTCCGGGATCCAAAATACTGGGTGGCATATAAAAATGTGCACCGGTTTGTGTTCGACAAAATGATCAACAGGGAAGCAGGGGAGTGGTTTCCACTTATGACCCGTGAAGGTAAGCCGATATGGACCCATATGGGGCATTCGTGGAAAATTAACTATCATACGGTCAGGTCGATGATTAAAAGCCTGAAAAAACTTAATCTGTTGCTTGAAAGCTTATAGAAATTCGCCACTGGTTTGAATATATCGACAACTAATCACAGCCTGTTTTATGAACCTGTCACTTACCTTCCTTGACTGGATAATACTAGCGTTTATTCTTTTAAGCACACTTTCCTATGGTATTTACATGGCTTTTACAAGAAAGGCCGGACAAAGCAGTTCGAACTTTTTTCTCGGGGGAAGGTCAATAAAATGGCCAATTATCGGAGCATCGCTGTTTGCCACAAATATTGGCGCCGAACATCTTGTAGGGTTATCAGGTGATGCTTATCGTTACGGTCTTGCCGCAGGATCTGTAGAACTCACAACGGCCATTACCCTTGGATTTACATGCGCGATTCTTCTTCCATGTTACATAAAAAACAAAGTATTTACCATACCGGAGTTTCTTGAACTGCGTTACGACAGACGGGCAAGAATATTTTTTTCAGGTCTTATGCTTGTGATAAGTATTATGACTAAGCTGGCGTTTACTCTTTTTGCCGGCGCACTGGTTCTGAACGGAGTGCTTGGATGGGATATTATGGAAACGATCTTTTATATGGGAATCATAGTGGCAGTTTTTACCATAATCGGAGGTTTTACTGCAGTTGCATATACCGATTCGCTTCAGGTTATTGTTATGATTCTGGGATCGGCCTTAATGCTTGTTTTCGGGTTGCACAAGGCAGGAGGGTGGGAAGGGCTTACGGAAAAGGCGGCAGGTATGATGTCAATAGCAAAACCATATGACGATCCAGTTTATCCTTTCTGGGGGATTCTTGCAACTGCGTTCTATGCAGGTATTTTTTACTGGGGCATCGACCAGGTGAATGTCCAGAGGCTGCTTGCCGCCCCCGACCTTAAAAACGCCCGCTGGGGAGCAATGTTTTCAACATTCCTGAAACTGTTCCCTGTATTTCTTTTTGCCCTGCCCGGAGTTATAGCATATGCACTCTATCCGGGTGAACTTACTGGTGATGCCACGCGACAGACATTTGTGCTGCTGCTGAACAAACTTTTGCCCTCAGGCCTCAGGGGACTTCTGGTTGCATCGCTGCTTGCGGCACTGATAACTTCATTAATAGGCGTTCTTAATTCAATATCAACACTTATTGTGAGAGATTTTATTGTTGAATTTCATCCCGGTACTCCCGAAAAAAGACAGGTTACTTACGGACGTATGGCAATAGTGGCAGCGACATTACTGGGAATCGGTGCAGCTTATTTGGTATATAAAAATGAAGAAGGTATTTATAAATATCTGCAGACTATCTCAGCATACCTTGTTATACCAGTGTTCCCCGCAATATTTTTTGGAGTCATAAGCAAAAAAGTAACAATGAAAGGTGCAATAGTATCAGTTATTGCTGGAGTTATACTGGCTACTGTTTTTGTAATAGATCAGTTTCTCGGTTATGATACTGGTAAAACCATCTTTCCTTTCCTTCATCATAAACTTACTTTGAATTTCGGATACAGAGGATTATGGGCTGAAATAATTATTACCCTAATACTTTTCGGTGTATCTGCTTTTACCAGAAAAACAAATCCTGAGAAACTTGAACGGACAACTGTCAGTTTTTCAGGAAAAATTGGAAAAATTGAGGGTTTGAAGGACTGGAGAATACAACTGCTCGTCCTTTCAATTATTACGATATTTTTATATATATGGCTGAGCTGAAACTGGTTTTATAAAGGGTTAACTTCATAAACAATATTTACATATAACTAAAAATATAGTTATTAAATTTGACTGAAGAAAAAATTTACCAGTTTTTATTCAGTCTGTTAAACAGTCCCTGAAGGAAGTCGCGGTTATCGGCAGTGATATATCGCATTTCCCCGCCCATCCTTGAAAAGGTTTTATTATACCTCATATAGTATGCCGGGTTATCAGCAGGGGGTTCACCTTCTTTCTGCCAGTCCCAGTCGCTTTCAGCCAGATCAACAATAACAATGAAATGATTATCAATATGTTTATTTTGCTGAATAGCAACATTTTGGGCCATTGAGAAGGCTTTTTCGAAGATCATGGGTGACATAACAGCAGAACCGATTGACAGATAAACACCTCCGTCGATATTACTTATACAGTGGGCAAAGCGCAGAAAATCAATAAGTGCGGTTCTTCCTACAGCTCCGCCATGATTAACAGGATGTGTATAAATAATATCGTGACCAAACATGGGATGAATTGTGAAAGGAATATTCATTTCACATGCAGCGCATTGTATTGAAAAACCTTTCCATGGGTGAGGTATGTGCATAAAACCTGGCCTGAGATTTTCTTTTTTAATCACTCCGAGAAGATCAATTGCTGCCGCAGCTTTTTCGCAATTAACATGTAAAAGCGCCCGCGCCTCTTCTTCCAGCTGATGAATATCCTTGATTTCGAGCCCATCGTTCAATATCATTTTCCCGACAGATTCACCATAACCCATACCCTCATAAGCACCAGCTATCAGTGCAAGGTTAATATATTTTCCTGTTTCATCCCATATACCAAATGTTCCGTTTTTGACATTCTCGCGTACATCCTCGCTTGTTTTTCCCAGAAAGGCAAATTCCCAGTCGTGGATACTAACTGCGCCATTGCCTGCCAGATGGGTAATCCATCCGTTTCTCATAAGTTCAATAATAACCTTTGCCAGTCCATTTTTGATCACATGTGCTCCAAAAGCCATCACCACAGGCTTACCGTTTTTACGAGCCTCTTTAATTCTTCCGGCAGTTTCATCAATGCCCTTTATTATAGCCTTATTGAGGTGTACTGGTTTTACCTCAGCTTTGATATAGCTTTCTTCAATTGAAACCTTGTTTCGCCGTTCAATTAAACTTTTGATAATCAGATTTTTACGATTAAATTGAGGATATTTCATTTGTTTTCCAGATTTAATAGTTTAATCAGGTAACCGGCTTGTGTGAAATCGGGTATGATTAAATCGGCGCCGGCTTTGATAAGACGGGTGCGTTTTGTTACATTCAATCCGAAACGTCGTATCTCATTGCTTGCAACTCCAACCGTTATTCCTCCGCGCTTATGAGTCTCCCTGATTTCTACAGGCCCATCACCGAATGTCACAATTTTCTTTGCCTCTTTTTCTCCTATCATATTCAGTATATGGTCGAGGACAATTTTCTTGGCCTCCCTGTCAACATCCCCCACAGCCCCGAAAATACGGCCTTCAAACAGATATGCGTAGCCCAGAGTTTCTGCTTCATGAATCACATCCTCCACGTCTGTACCGCTTGTAAGATATAGTTGTATACCTTTTTCACGAAGCAGCTTTAGGAACGCAATACTGTTCTTTATTGTAAGGTCATCAACACAAAGTTCGCCTCTCTTTAGTTTTTCCTCTCTTTCCCTTACCATTTTCAACAGTTCGCTGTTATAGATCTTTTTATATTCAAATTCATTAAGTATTTCGTCTTCAGGCACAATCCCGAATTCTCTGATGATATGAGGCAACATTTTCATTTGCGCGAGTGTCTGGATGCCTGTTGTCTGATCTATAAATTCTCTTACCCGTGCTTTTACCTTACGGTAAAGTGATTCATCAGAATCGGTATATCTTTTTCCGAGAATTGCTTTTTCCATTACCGGGGCCATAATATTTTCCCATCCTTCTCTGAGTGTGGAAACAGTTCCGTCGTTATCAAAAATTGCGTGTTTGATGTTAAGGTTACGAGGTGGTGGATTAATTATTTCAATATCTGTATTTTCATGATACTTAGCCATCCGGTTATTTTCAGCCAGGTCTGGATTATAAATGAAGTCAGGGTCTCTTCCAATCTTTAGTATTTCACCGGGTGTTGCCGTACCGGTCTGGAAAAGTTTTTGTATGGTTACGCCTGACACAAAAGTCCCCAGTTCAGCTGCTAAATCAACGCTATAACCGGCAGCAAGGGATGCTGCAACGCCGGCGAGATAACTGTCGCCTGCACCTACCGTGTCGGTTTTTGAAAGAATCATCAGTCCCGGAATTTCATAAATATTCGTTTCATCAATTACAACCGATCCTTTACTTCCGCATGTTATGAATACAGGTTTACAGTATTTTCTGTAAAGTGTTTTTGCTACACTTTTAACTTCCGATATTGCGATTGGTTCTTCATTCTGCTTATTATATCCGCAAAGCCTGAAAGCCTCGGTATCGTTCATTTTCCTGAATGCCCCATGGTATGAGTCGCTATAACTTCTGCTGTCAGCAATGAAAATCTTATCTGGAAATTCCTTTATCACCTCAGTCAGCTTATGACGGAAATATTCAGTATTAATACCTGACAAAACCTGCTGGTTAAGAATAATCAGATCAATATCATTCATTGAATTAACGAGACGATGAATAAGTTCATCTGCTGTATTAAGTGAGAGCTCATTAAGATTACCGAAATCGATCCGGTTAAGTTCTTTTTCGCCCGAATAAGGTTTGATATAAACGTGTGTGGACCATTGTTCATCCTGAACGATAAGGTTTTGTGTGTTTATATTTTTTTCTTTAAGGATTTTAACAATTTCAACCCCGAATGGATCATTGCCGATTACTCCGAAAGCAACTACTTCTTTGACCTTCATTTCAGCGAGATTATTGGCCACGTTGCCTGCCCCACCCGGGGAATATACCTGTCGGCTGACAGGCCTTGTTGGTAGTCCGGTTTCGACAGATATTTCACTTTTCGATTCATCAATAAACCAGTAGGCATCGAGGCAGAAATCACCAACAATAGCTATTTTAACGTTTTCAATTGATTTAAGGATTTTTTCAAGAAGACCCGGTTTCATGACAGTTAATTATTTAAACCTGCTATAAAAATAAGAATATCCTTGTATAACCTGTAATGTAACCTGTTAATAATTTTAAAAGCTAAATCAGTTTTCGGAAGAATCCGGTAATATAAGAAGGTAATTAAGTTAGATTGGCTTCATTCTTTATAGCTATGCGGTCAAACTGAAAATATGTATCTTTGAATAAAATCACAGCAATGAAAAGAATTTTTGTCTATCTGTTTCTTATACTTCTTTCTTATGATTGCACTACATCATGGACTCGGCAGCTTGAAAACAATAACCTTCCTGGAAGTTCTTCATTTAATTTTATAATAATAAGTGATTTCGGCAGAAACGGTTATTCACACCAGAAAGAGGTGGCTGAAGTGATGGGTGAAATTGCAGAAGAAATAAGTGCAAGATTCATTGTAACCGGTGGCGATAACTTTCAGATAAGTGGTGTTGAAAGTATTTCTGATCCATTGTGGCTTACTAGTTTTGAGAATATCTACACACACCCTTCTCTTCAGGTCGAATGGTACCCGGCACTCGGGAATCACGACCACGCAGGAAATATCCAGGCACAGATCGACTACTCAAACGTAAGCCGCCGATGGAAAATGCCAGCACCTTATTATACTCTCGAAAAAACAAGGGATAGCGTAAGCGTCAGATTAGTAGTGCTTGATACCCAAACACTTGTAAAAGGACTCGGAAACCCGAGCAAAAAATATAGTGCCGAAGATGCCATGAAGCAATTAAAATGGACCGATAGCGTCCTTGCATCGGAAAAGGAAGATTGGGTTATTATTATTGGACATCATCCTGTGTACAGCGCCCATCCTACACGGCAAAATACTGAAGAACTCGTCGAATATCTGAATCCTATAATAAATAAATATGACGTCGATTTCTATATCGGCTCGCACGACCATATCTTCCAGCACCTTAAAGATTCAATCGGTAAAATCGATTACTTTGTTAATACTGCAGGTTCTTCAGTAAGAAAGGTTGCCAGAAATAAAATGACACTTTTTGCCGCATCTTCACCGGGTTTCAGTATCGTATCAGCTACAAAAAAGGAACTCTCAATCCGTTTCATTGATATTAACGGAAATGTTATTTATAAATATTCAAGAACAAAATGATCATTTATCAAGATAACTAACCTGATTTTTTTTACAACTCGACTTTTTATTAATACAGTTTATCCTGCTCTGATAATCCCAATTCCCTTCACTTCATTACTGTAAGTATAAATACCTATCTCAAAATAGGTTTTAAACTTCCTTACCCGTTTCCTTGTATGGTTTATTTTTGTTTTAAACATCTGAGAAGGTGAGAATTATTAGATATGAAGAGTCTTTATGAACAGTTGCGGGAAGATGTTCGTTTTGTTGAAGGCCTGAAAGCCTGCCTCAACTGCGGCGTTTGTACTGCAATTTGTCCTGCTGCGGAATTTTACAATTACGACCCCCGTAAAATATTAAATGAAATACAGAAAAAAGACGATGAAATTATCAAATCTCTTTTGAAATCTGATGTTATCTGGTATTGCGGTGAATGTATGTCATGCAAAACTCGCTGCCCTCGCGGAAATACTCCGGGACTCGTGATAATGGCTCTCAGATCTCTTTCTCAGAAACTTGGTTACTTCACTGAAAGCGAAAAAGGACGCCAGCAACTGGCAATAAAAAGAACTGTTGGTGAAAATATCTTCAAATACGGTTATTGTGTAGCTACTTACGCTGTTGACCCGTCTCTTCACCCTGAGCAGGGACCTGTGTGGGAATTCATTATTAACCACTCAAAGGAAAATTATGAACGGCTCGGAGTTAAATTCGATGAACTTGGCGAAGGCCCTATGAGAAAAATTCCGGATGACGCTAAGGAAGAACTGAAGAAAATTTTTGATGTTACCGGAGGTACAAAATTTATGAATAACATAGAGGAGCATTCAAAAAGAAAAGCAAAAGAAATGAATATCCCTTTAAGTGAAAAAGGAATTAAAAATGAATATTTTATAAAAGTCTATACAGAAAATAGTGGAAATCACACAAAATCAGAAACCGGTAAACAATCTTGAATCCAGAAGAATCTGGTCGGAATATCAGAAAGAAATTGCTGACGATCATTTTTTCTATGTAAGATCCTGTATTCGTCAATCGTTCTTCCCCGGATCAGAACAGTTTTTCCTTAGAATGATGAAAGAGATACTTGGAAAGGATGTCCTGGTTAATCCTTCACACACTACCTGCACCGGTATAGGTTATCACACCGATATTGTTCCGTTTGAGACCATAATGACAGTTATTGCGAGGCATTTCGCCCTGATGAAAGATGCAGGATATAAAAATATTGCCATTTCCTGTGTTACCTCATTTGGCATATATACTGAAATAATTGAAACATGGAAACATTTTCCTGAAACTCTCGAAAAGACCAGAGAATACCTGTTCAAAGCCACAGGCAGGGAATTCGATCTACCACAAAATATGGCTCATACAAGCGATATAGTTTACAAATTCAGAAATGAGATAGCATCAAAGGCAAAGTTCAAACTTGTTAACAAACATACCGGAGAACCTCTCAAGGTTGTTGAACATATAGGATGTCATTATTCCAAAATGTTTCCGAAATATGGAGTTGGCGGCGCTGAGTTTCCTCAGGTTCTGTCGGGAATGATCGAGGCATGGGGAGGTAGGGTTATTGATTATTCAGAACGCCGTCATTGTTGCGGGTTCGGTTTCAGACAATATATAGTTCAGGCTAACAGGGGCTATTCACTCAGTAATTCGGTAAAGAAATTTGAGTCAATGAAACCTTTTAAACCTGATTTCATAATTACAAATTGCCCCGGTTGCAACATGTTTATGGACAGATGGCAATATACCATCAAAGAAATGGAAGGCAGGACATACGGAGAGAACGGATCTTCAATACCGGTACTTACCTATGAAGAAGTTGCAGGCCTTGTACTTGGAATAGACCCATGGGAACTGGGCCTTCAGTATCATATGGTACAGTCTGAACTACTTCTTGATAAACTGGGAATAGAATATGACCCGGCTGAAAAATTCCGAACTCATGATGGCAAACCCTTGCCTGTTCCGGAAAAACTTATCAATCTTTGAAATGGGAGATGTTATAGTCATAGGGGGAGGCGTTGCAGGAATGGAAGCAGCAGGTCAGCTGGCATTGCATGGCTGCAATGTTAAACTGCTTGAAAAAGATAATAAAACGGGTGGTAACATGGCAAACTGGTACCACCTCTTTCCCGATAGAAGAGACAGCAGGGAAGTACTAAGTTACCTCAACGGATTAACTGAAAATAATAATATTCAAATTCTTACAGGAACAGAGGCCACTACGGTTATTCCTGAAGGCAAGAAAATTACCGTAAAAACAAGGGACAATAACCGCATGGAAGCAGATGCCGTTGTTATAGCAACTGGCTTTGAGTTGTTCAACAGCCGTAGAAAAGAGGAATATGGATATGGCATTTATGATAATGTTATCACCTCAGCCGATCTGGAACAAATGTTCAGAACAGGTGGTGTAAGGCTTGTTGACGGCACTTTACCTGCAAAAATTGGATTCATTCATTGTGTGGGCTCGCGCGACGAAAAGGTGGGGAATAACTATTGCTCAAAGCTTTGCTGTATAACAGCTGTTAAACAGGCAATGGAAGTCAGTGAAAAAATTCCCGGTATTAAAGCCTTCAGTTTTTATATAGATATGAGAATGGGGGGAGCTTACTACGAAGAGCTTTATAAAGAGGCCCAGGAAAAGTATGGGGTTACCTTTATCAGAGGTAAAGTATCGGAAATTTCTGTTGATTTCAAGGGAAAACTGTTAATCAAGGCTGAAGATACTCTCTCAGGACGACCGCTGAAGATGCTCTTTGATATGGTTGTATTGATGGTAGGTGTGGAGATGCCGGATGCAGCAGTAGAAATTGCAAAAAATTCAAACCTTAAATGCAGCGAGAACAGGTTCTTTCAGCCGGCCGATAACCATTTCGGTAGTAACCTGAGCGGGATCAATGGTGTGTTTTATGCCGGTTGTTGCGTGGCTCCGATGAACATCACTGAGTCAATCTCCCATGCAAGAGCAGCAGTGAATGAAGTTATTAATTACCTGAAAAACAATAAACAGGCATGAATAAGTTCGGCTTTAGTCTGTCGGAACCAAGGGTAATTGATTATGAAAGAAATAATAAAGAGGTAGCTGAATATATCTTCAGATACGAACCTACTTTCAGACTCTGTATTGAATGCGGAGCCTGTGCGGCAACATGTATAACAGGACTGTTCAAAGCTTTTAGCCTCAGGGAATTGAATATACTTATCAAACGTGGCGAAAATGAATTGGCACGCACAAAAATTAAACAATGCATGCTGTGCGGAAAATGTATTCTGGTTTGCCCAAGGGGTGTAAATACACGTAATGTGATTTTTCTTGCAGATGAAGCTTTAACAAAATTAAACGGCCATGAGAAACTTTGACCTTTTCGTAATACCGTTTAATGTCGGACTTTATTTTATTCTGATATACAGCGTTGTGCGGTGTGTCATATGGTTTCGTCAGCTTTCAAGAACCGACAAGCTTCGCCTGCAAAGGGGTTTCTTTGGCAGAGCCTTTGGTGAAAGCCTCAGGGAAATTTTCATGGAAAGCCTGATTCATCGTAAAATAATAAAGAAAAAGCCTTTGCTTGGCTATATGCATATGAGTCTCGCTTTTGGATGGTTCCTGCTTATTGTTTTCGGTACCCTTGAGGTAGATATCTTCGGAGATAAACACTTTAATCCACCACATAAAGCAATCTTTTTCAGATTTTTTAACCCCACTCACGGTAGAACAGGTTTTGAAGCTGCATGGGGATTTATAATGGACCTTCTTTTAGCCTTTATATTGTCAGGTCTGATCCTTGCAGTAATTAAGAGATTTATACCAGGGGTTGTTGGGATGAAGAAAACCACAAAACTAAGAATAAAAGATAGAGTAGCATTAATAGCTCTATGGCTTGTTTTCCCCAGTCGCCTCCTTGCAGAAAGTTTTACTTGTGGTGCCCACGGGTCGGGTAGCTTTCTGACAGGTAACCTTGGTATGTGGTTTGCCTCTTTCCTTCCGGCAGAAACCCTTGCTTATCCGTTCTGGTGGCTCTATTCTCTTTCACTTGGTCTATTTTTTATCCTTCTCCCGGTAACAAGATATATGCATATCCCCACTGAGTTGTTTCTCATATTTATGAGAAATTCAGGTATAACAACCGGCGATAAAACAGGTACTTTCTCTGAAGTACAGATTCATTCATGCTCTTCATGTGGAGTCTGTATTGATGCTTGCCAGATGAGTTTTGCTGCGGGTATTAATAATATTCAGCCGGTATATATGCACAGTGCATTAAGGCATGATGAGAATGTAACTGAACAGGCATTCAATTGCTTGATGTGTGGACGCTGCGAAGAAGCCTGTCCGGTGGGTATTGAAGTATTGGCTATCAGAATGATACAGCGCCGCAATAACACAGGAAAACCTCTGGCAAGAAATAAATTTTTTGGATACCTGCGAGAAACAGTCAACCACGAACCTCCGAAAAATGGAAGAGAACTTTGTTTTGGTCTTGATAACAACCACATAAAACCCAGAAATGCTGATGTAATTTATTTTGCCGGCTGCATGTCTCATCTTACCCCGGGGATTAAAGAATCAATGGTTAAAATTTTAAGGTCAGCAGGCATTAAATTCTGGTTTATGGATGAAAACGGTGGTGCCTGTTGTGGAAGGCCAATGATGCTGGCAGGAAAAGAAAGAGAAGCGAGGGAAATGATTAACTTCAATTCTCGACTGATCCGGGAATCAGGTGCTAAAACACTTGTAACCTCCTGCCCTATATGTTATAACGTTTTCCGCGAGAGTTATTATATCGAAGCAGAAGTGATGCACCACAGCCAGTATCTGAAACGTCTTATCGAAGAAGATTCTCTGAGATTTAATTTTTCGCATAAGAAGATTGTATATCATGATCCCTGCGAGTTAGGACGTATAGCCGGTGTTTATGATGAACCAAGAGATGTCATTTCCTGGGTGGCCGATCTTATACCTTCAGGCTATGATAAGGAAAATGCTATGTGCTGTGGCGGTTCACTGGCCAATCTAAGGCTCTCGCCCCGGAAAAAAGACATTATAGCTGTTGATGCTGCCAGTAAACTTGCTGCCGTTAATCCAGATATCATAGCTACCGCCTGCCCGCTATGCAAAAAAACATTCTCCAGGTCAACAGATGTAAAAGTTGCAGATATTGCAGAAATACTCGCTGATGAAATATCGCCCGTTCAAGCCAGAAGACCGGAAACAGTAACAATAAACCTCCGTCAAATGGTAGAACAACATGTCTAATAATAC
This sequence comes from Rikenella microfusus, assembly GCA_020722575.1. Taxonomy (GTDB): domain Bacteria; phylum Bacteroidota; class Bacteroidia; order Bacteroidales; family VadinHA17; genus LD21. The sequence continues at coordinate 26,385 of DYKN01000023.1, forward strand.
TTTTCTATTCCATCTTTAAGATCATTTTTATAATTTCTTCAGAAAATCAGATAAAAAATTTATTAGCTTTACCCCGTAATAATTGGTGTAATTTTATCGTTATTATTGATGAATTAAATTGAAAGCTATTTGAGATGAGAGAGTTGAAGGTTAAGCTTGTTTTAAATTCGATTTTGCTAATTGTTCTATTTACTTTTTTTTCTTGCAATGATACTCGTAATTCCGGGGATGGTGACAAAGTTATGAAGATCACACAACAGGCCGATGGATCTATTTCACTGCATATTGAGAATGCTGTCTGTTATCATAATAGGGTCGATCCTTCACTTAATACTGCCGAATGGAATATTGTGATAGCAAAGCCCGGAAGATATCAGGTATGGCTTACCAGCGCAGCAAAAGATACCATGAATCTTGACTACCGGGAGCCGGTGAGAATTGATCTAAATGGAGAGAGGTTGATAGTAAAACCTGTTGGCAACAAGATTGTAAAAAATGCTGATAATATAAATGCACCTTATTACAGGGCAGATTCATACATGGGGTCATTCTATATTGAAAAAGCGGGAGAATACAATCTACAGGTTATCAGTGACAAGATAATGGCAAACCAATCGGCCGCAAAGCAGGATCCTTCCGAAAATACATTGCTTATGTCGATAATGTTGATGCCTATGTAGGTTTTAGGTAGTTATTACTCAGTTTTTCAACCTGTTTTCAATCCAGATTTTAGCGTTCACAAATGCCTTCATCCACGGGGTGATTTCATCTTTTTTCCTTTCATCCGGATAATATCCACATTGCCACGGGAAGAATGCTCTTTCGAGATGTGGCATAATAGCAAGATGACGGCCATCGTCTGAGGCAAGTCCTGCAACATCATAATCAGAACCATTGGGATTTGCAGGATATGTGTTTCGACTGTATTTGAGAGCGATATGATATTTTTTTTCATCATATGGCAAAATGAATCTGCCCTCACCATGAGCAACCCATATTCCCAGTGTCATTCCTGAAAGGTTTCCAAACATCACGGAATGGTTTTCAGGAATGGTAACTGAAAGAAATGACGATTCAAATTTATGGGATCGGTTATGGATCAACCGGGGTTTCTCTTTGTGATTGGGGTATAACAGATTCAATTCTGCCATGAGCTGACAACCGTTACATACTCCAAGTGACATTGTGTCGGTGCGTTTATAAAAGTTTTCAAGAGCAATACGAGCTTTTTTGTTGTACATGAATGCTCCGGCCCATCCTTTTGCTGAACCCAGAACATCAGAATTCGAAAAACCACCGACAAAAACAATCATATTGATATCTTCAAGTGTTTCCCTGCCTGAAACAAGATCTGTCATATGGACATCTTTGACATCAAATCCGGCCAGCCAGAGAGCATAAGCCATTTCACGATCGCCGTTAACACCTTTCTCTCTGATTATTGCTGCCCTAGTTCCACTTTTCTTCCTGCGGGAGGGAGTTATCTTGAGTGATTTGAAAGTTCCTGAAAAATTTTTCAGATCATAAATTATTTTATGGTTTTTATATTTCAGGTACCTCTCAAGGGCTTGCTCTTCTCCCGACTGTCTCCTGTCAAGAAGCCATGATGTTTTAAACCATATATCCCTGAGTGAATCAATATCAAATTCATAATTGTTCTCACCGTTTGTTACAGTCAGCTTACGGTTGAGAACCGGATGACCAATGGAGAAATATGAAATTCCGTGTTCAAGAAGGGTATCGGTAACTTCTATATCATTTTTAACCTGGATGATTATTCCAGGGTTTTGACTGAAGAGAAGCTTAACTGTATCTGGCTTGTTCAATGCTGTCAGGTCTATTGATGCTCCTCCTGAGGTGTTCGCAAAACACATCTCAAGAAGTGTGGTAATCATACCTCCGGCTGAAATGTCATGTCCTGAAATGATTTTACCGTCATGAATGAGATCCTGTATGGTATTAAACACTTCCCTGAAGTAGCCTGCATCCCTCACTGAAGGAACATGTTCCCCGATTTTATTCAGCACTTGTGCCAGACTGCTTCCTCCCAGTTTAAAATCATCTTTGCTCAGGTCAATATAAATGAGGCTGGTATATGGATCGTTGTAAATGACCGGTTCAACAATTTTACGAATATCTGAGACCTCACCTGCGGCAGAGATGATAACTGTACCTGGTGCATATACGATCTTGTCGGGATATTTTTGTGACATGGAAAGGCTATCCTTTCCGGTAGGTATATTTATTCCGAGTTCTATAGCAAATTCGCTTGCTGCTTTAACAGCTTCATAGAGTCGCGCATCTTCTCCCGGATTTTTGCATGGCCACATCCAGTTGGCTGATAGTGAGACACTTTTAAGTCTGTCTTTAAGTGGTGCCCAGATAATATTGGTAAGAGCTTCTGCTATTGACAATATTGCTCCTGCCGATGGGTTAACAAGTCCTGCAACAGGTGCATGACCCAATGCGGTTGCCATACCGGCTATCCCTCTGTAGTCGAGAGCTATAGCTCCCAGGTTATTAAGAGGTAATTGTAGAGGACCTGCACACTGTTGTTTTGCTATCCGACCGGTAACCGATCTGTCAACCTTGTTTGTGAGCCAATCTTTACAGGCAACTTCCTCCAGCTGAAGTACCTGCTCAAGGTACATGGCAATCTCTGATTGGTTATAAGATAAATCTGAAAAAGTGTTTCTGGTTGATCTATCGTTTATTACTGTTTTTGGAGGATTACCAAAGAGGGAGTCAAGTGTAAGATCTATAGGTTTTTCGCCGGTTACAGAGTTATAAAATGTAAATTTCTGGTCTCCTGTTATTTCTCCGATGACATAAAATGGAGCTCTTTCTCTTTCGGCAATCCTTTTCAGAGTGGGGGTATCTTTCTTTTTGAGAACAAGTCCCATTCTTTCCTGCGATTCATTGCCGATGATTTCTTTAGCTGAAAGAGTAGGATCACCGACAGGGAGCTTGCTTAAATCAACTTTTCCGCCTGTAGCCTCAACGAGTTCAGAGAGGCAGTTAAGATGTCCACCCGCTCCATGATCGTGTATTGAAATAATAGGATTATTTTCTGATTCTGCAAGTGCACGGATTGCGTTGTAGGCTCTTTTTTGCATTTCGGGGTTTGCCCGCTGAACGGCATTCAGTTCTATGGAGCTGTCGTACCGGCCTGTTTCTACAGAAGATACTGCTCCTCCACCCATGCCTATCCGGTAATTATCACCTCCCAGAAGTATTATCTGATCACCCTTTGAGGGTATATCTTTTACGCTGCCAGCCATTTTCCCTGTTCCAATTCCGCCGGCAAGCATGATTACCTTATCGTATCCGTAAATTTTGCCATTTTCAAGATGTTCAAATGTGAGCACTGATCCACAAATGAGAGGTTGCCCGAATTTGTTTCCAAAATCACTTGCTCCGTTTGATGCTTTGATAAGAATATCTTCAGGTGTCTGGTAGAGCCATTTGCGTGGCGGAATTGTTTTTTCCCATGGTCTGCCACCTTCGAGACGGGGATAAGATGTCATGTAAACTGCGGTGCCGGCTGCGGGAAATGCACCTTTTCCCCCTGCAATCCTGTCTCTTATCTCACCTCCTGTACCGGTTGATGCTCCGTTGAATGGCTCAACAGTCGTGGGAAAATTATGAGTCTCTGCTTTTAATGAGAGAACAGATTCAACCGACCGTACAATAAAAAAATCGGCCTTATCCTGTGAGGCGGGAGCAAACTGTTCAATAAATGGCCCTTTGAGAAAAGCACAGTTGTCTTTATAAGCTGATATCACATAATTCCGGTTCAGATGTGTTGTGTCCTTTATCATCTGAAAGAGAGTGGAATCCATCTCCTTGCCGTTGATGATAAAAATACCGTTAAAAATTTTGTGTCGGCAATGTTCTGAGTTGACCTGTGAGAAGCCAAAAACTTCACTGTCAGTAAGTTTTCTGCCAAGCGATGTAGAAAGATCTTCGAGATATTTGATTTCTTCTTCGCTAAGGGCAAGACCTTCTTTTATATTGTACGATCTGATGTCTTCAATAAATATTATAGGGTCGGGCTTGCGGTCGATAGTAAATATATTCTGGTCGAGCCCGTTATAAATTTGTTGTAACATTCTATCATAATGGGCGTTTTCTCCTGGCACAGGATGGAATTCTTCAATTCTGGAAATTCCCTCAATGCCCATTATCTGAGTTATTTCCACTGCATTGGTACTCCAGGGGGTTATCATTTCACGCCTTGGACCCACAAAGGTACCTTCAATCCTTTCAGCAGAAAGCAGAACAGCATTGCCAAAAAGCCAGCATAGCCTGTCTTTCTCTTTCGGTGAAAGTTTTTTAACCGTACCGGTGGCAATTATCCTGTCGTCTGAATTCTTGAAAAAGAGAATCATTTCGATTAACTGATCATAGGCATTCTTACAGGTAATTATCATATACCGGAAGAATCCGGTATAGGATAGCAGGATATTCAGAACGGCAAATCGCTTAGTTCTTCCGATTCTGGAGGATAATCTTCCGGCGGAATGTTATTGAAATTCTCCTTAACCTGTGCCGTTCCGGAAGTTTTTTCAATTTTCCATGCATCGAGATTGGTGAAATAGCTGACTTTGCCGTCCTTTTCCCATTTATTCCCCTTTATGCTGAAAAGAACCTTAACTTCCTCATTCAGGAATGAATTGTTGATAAGATCACACTTATCCTGAACAAGCTGGAATTTTATGTAATCAACAAATACTACACCACTGCTGGTTTCTTTTCTTTCAATAACAAATTCCCTTTTTCTGAACCTGTCACTTACATTGACAACCGGCATTATCTCGATTACTTTTCCGGTGATCTCAAAAGCCATAAATAATTAAATTATTATATCAATTGCCTTTAATCAATATTTTTATGACTCATCGATTCCGATCCGGAGTTTTCCGGTTTTTTTATTCCGGTATGAAAATATTCCAGCAATTTTTATTGCTTGGTTACTTTCAGGAGCTCGACTTCGAAGATCAGGGTTGAATATGGCTGTATAACGTTACCTGCACCTGTTGCTCCATATGCAAGATCTTGAGGTACATACAGCATGAACTTTGAACCTTCCGGCATCAGCTGAAGCCCTTCAACCCAGCCTTTAATAACATTTCCAACAACGAATTCAGCAGGAGTACCCCTGTCGTATGATGAGTCAAACTTGTCACCGTTAATAAATGTTCCTGTGTAATTTACAAGAACTGAGTCATTTTCGTCAGGTTTGGAACCTGAACCCATTTTAATGATTTTATACTGCAATCCGCTTTCGGTTACAATAACGCCGGGTTGTTGCCTGTTTGCCTGAAGGAATGAATCTCCCTGTTCAATATTGAAGCTGAACAATTCCTTGTTTGCTTCCTGCTGCTTTGCCATCTGTTCTTCTTCCTTTTTACTCAGAAAAGCATAAAGATGACTTCTGGCAACATTATCATCCATAAACTGTTTGCCTTTTTTTGCATCGAGCATTGCTTTTGCCATAATTATCGGATCAAGCTCAATACTGTCCTGCAAAAGGGAATAGTAAATATTTATACCGAAAGCATATGAAACGGTATCATCGTAAGATTTGATTTTTGTGCTGGTGACGGCTTTTTCCCCGCATGAAGAGAAGATAATAACTGCTGCCCCTGCAACTGCCAAAAGTGAATGTTTGAATTTCATTGCGAATTTTTTAAAATTAATATGCGACAAAGATAATATTAATAGGATTAGATTAAGGAAATCTTAAGAAAATAAATATTAATATTTAATAGCTCTTAATACATGTCGTTTATGTGGTGGCCCCGGCATCAGTTCAATCCTGAAGCCATGCTTTATAAGTAAACGCTTAACGTTCCCTTTTACTGAATAGGTTACAAAAATGCCTCCTGGATCAATGACATCTGCAATCTTTACGATAACTTCCTCACTCCACATCTCTTTCTGCTTATCGGGCCCAAAGGCATCGAAGTAAATAAGATTAAACTTTGTTTTTGGATTGTATGTCAGCAGGTTGGCATGTATTTTTTTCAACCGGAAGTTTTCAGCTATAATGGTTTCTTTACCCCATGGTGCAGAATGAATTTTCAGGAACAGTGATTTTGCCTGAGCATCATAGAAATCAGGATAATTTAGTTTGCTGATGATTTCATTTTGAAGAGGGAATAAATCAATTGCCTCATAATATACAGTTCGTTTATCTTTTATATTTTCAATAAGTGTAAGAAATACATTTAATCCTGTTCCGAAACCGACTTCGAAAATATTGACAGGATTGGAACTGCAACTGCAGTATCCGTTTTTTATAAAAACAATGAGTGATTCGGTTAAGGCACCATGAACTGAGTGGTAATGTTCATCTAGAATGGAGTTATAAAGTGTGTGCGAACCATCATCGGTAACAACTATTTTAAGCATTTCCAAATTTTTCAAAGCCTTATACCAATAACCAGTACGTCATCTACCTGTTCGTAACCATTCATCCATTCGTCGAATGTCTTTTCGAGGATGATTTTCTGGTCTTCCATTGATTTTTTATGATTTTGAAGGAGCAGTTCCTGAAAAGGTTTATACATAAATTTTTTCCCTTTTTCGCCTCCGAATTGGTCGGCATAACCGTCAGAGAACAAATATATTACATCTCCTTTTTCGTATCTGGTTGAGTGGTTTGTAAAAGGTATAAATTCTGTAAAATGTATTCCGATTGGCATTTTATTGGCAGGTATTTTAATAAGCTGGCCATTATGTATAAGGTAGAGCGGGTTGTTTGCTCCGGCAAACTGGATAATTGAAGTGGATTTGTCTATGATGCAGAGTGATATATCCATTCCATCGCGGGCTTCTCCTGTGATACCCTTCTGTTTCAGGGCAGTAATAACCTCTTCACGAAGCAGGTTCAGTATTTCCGAAGCGCTGGAAATATTGGTTGTGTTGAATATTTCATCGAGGAAAGCATTTCCAAGCATGCTCATAAATGCTCCTGGGACTCCGTGGCCGGTGCAATCAGCCGCAGCCACAATGATTTTTTCTCCTTTTCGCTTTCCCCAGTAAAAGTCTCCGCTTACAATATCTCTCGGTCTGAACATAATAAAACTCTCGAACCCCCATTCCTGAAGAAAATCAAGCGGCTGAAGAACGGCTGTCTGAATTCTTCTTGCATATTGAATACTGTCGGTAATAGCCTGGTTTTTTTGTTCAATAATTTCTTTTTGTTTTATTATCTCGGTATTCTTTTGTTCCAGATCGGCGTTGATCATTTCAATCTTGTGCTTGCTTTCAGCGAGCTTCTGGTTTTTCTTTCGGGTTGAGATAAGACCGAAAAGAATCATTATCGCAACCAGTGCCATCAATATACCCAGTCCGGTAGCCAGCCTTCTGATTTGTTTTTCTTTTTCAATGGTAATCTGTTGTTGTTCTTTTTCGGCTTCGAGAAGGCGGTTGTTCTGTTCAAGCACCAGAGCCTCATTATTTTTCTGTGCCAATTCCAGACTGTCAATTCTTTGCTGTTGCTTGAGTGCAAGGAGTTCCTGCCCTCTTTTGTTAAGCTCATATCTCTCCCTTTCAAGTGCAAGTGACTGAGCCAGCCTCTCTCGCTCCGATCTGTCAAGCTCCTGCTGTTTCATCAACAGTTTGAGTTCATTTTCACGTCTTGCTGCTTCAGCTCTGAGGGTCTTAAGCTCAAGATTGCTAATCTCCTCACCGGCAATATCAAGCCTGATTCTCTGTTCCAGCTCATCATATTCGTTTTGTCTGTCAATCTCTTTTTGTTGAGCTATCCTGTTTTCAAAATTAAGGGAATCTCTCAGGCTCAGATATTTTTCATAGTATTCCAGAGCCTTTATAAAATCGTTCGATTTTTCCATAACATCCGACCATGTTTTGTAACATTCCTGCATAACCGTAAATGAACCTGATTTTCTGGCCGATTCAACGCAATCCATGCAGTAAAGGTCGGCATGGTAATTGTCTTGAGCATTAAAATATATCAGCGCCAGCAGGTGTGAAATTCTTGCTTCTTCACCGGTGCGGCTGGATTTTTGGGCATTTTCAAGGGCTCCGGTAAAGCTGCTGAGCATCTCATTTCTGTTTCCTGTGGCTTGCCATGTTATTCCCATGTTTGAATAAACATCGGTAAGAAAATAATTGTCGGTTCCTGCGGCATTTGAAGATTCAATTGCCCTGTTGAAATAATCAAGGGCTGAGGAGAAATCTTTAACACGGTAATTTATAAAACCCAGGTTGTTGTATATCAAAGCACAGTTTTCGAAATCATTCCTGCGTTGATACAAATCAAGAAGCCAGTTATATTTTTCCCTGGCTTCATCATATCTGGTGGTGGCTGTATAAAGGGCAGCCTGTTTCAAAACGCAACGAATCATTCCGGAAGTGTCACCGGTCTGCCGGTAAAGGTCATCAGCAATTGAATACCAGATAAGCGAGAGTGAATCATCCGGAAAAAAATACCACGCTTCACCGGCCGATTCTGCAATTCTTGCTTTGTCTTTAATATCAGGAGATGGGAGCGACTGAAATATTTTGAAAGTTTCACCAAACCATGAGGCTGCTTTTTTGTAAAGACCTGCCTGGAAATATTTTTCTGCAATTTTCCCGGAAACTTCAGCTTCCTTTTGACGGTTTCCCGTGCGGTTAAAGACTGAAATGGCTTTCAGATAATTTGTGAGCATATCCTGCCATGAATATTCACCGGCATAAATATCTCCGAGGAGCTGATAGTTTTCTGCTTCAATGGCGGGAAATTCATAGTCCATTACAATATTTAGTGACTCCGTTATTTTCAGCAGGGCACTGTCGGCTTTATCTTCAAGAAAAAGTCGTTCAGCATCTTTCAGGTAATTTACTGCCCTCAGAGAATCGGATGATCTCTGTTTAAACCTCAGGCTATCATTCGGCATAAGCTCCTGGCATTTCAGCCGGGAGCTGAAAAGGAGGCCAATGGCCGTCAGAATAACGATTATCAGGATCCTTTTCCTCATCAGTTCAGAGTATATGTTAAACCGACATGGATTGTTCTTCCTGCCTGAGGACTGTAGGGGAGGGGAGTATTCATTCCAGAATATCCCGGCCCGCCATATCTCTCATCGAATATATTGGTAACCTTGATAAAAGTGCTGAGATTGGTGCCGATCCTGTAATCGGCAACAGCATCCATACTGTAAAAACCGTCAAAGTCTTTGAAGATATTGTTGTAAAACTCTTTAAACGGGATAATGACCCTCAGCCAGCTCGATTCCCAGATGCTTGAAATCTGAATATAAAGATTCCTGGCCGGTTCCATTGAAATTCTCAGTTGTCCGAAATGGTTCGGAACAAGTTTAAAGTTCCCAAGAAAATTTGTTGCAATTTCAAAAATATCGGGAAACTTCTGGCTCGACTTTCCGAATGTGAGGCTCAGTTCGGCATCAAGGTTTATTGATTTCACTATGTCGTTGAATATTATATTCGCCTGCAGTCCGTACAACCTTGAAATTGCATTCTTCTCATTAACCTTTGTCAGTACAGTTGCAGTATCGGGGTTAATAATTGCTCTGGGCAGGGAAAGTTCACTGATCCTGACATTACGGTTCAGTATTAGATTTCTGATAGCATTGTAATAGATTGATATATCAATGTTTACATTTTTTCTGCCTGTTCTTGCCAGACCGATTTCGACCGATATGTATTTTTCAGGTTTCAGGTCAGGATTCGGGACGGAAATATACATCAGGCTGTCGAGGTTTTTGCCGGCCCTGTAAGCAAGCGACTGGTAAGCCATTGAAGGAGGGGGTGCCTTGTATGCAAATCCTATTGAACCTCTTATTTTGTTTCTTTTATTGTACATATAAAGAGCAGCAAACCTCGGATTTACCGTAAGGCCGTAAAGGGAGTTGTTATCAAGCCTGATGCCCCCCATAAAACGGAATGTTTTTATTGAGTAATATGACTGTGTGAAGGCAGAGAAATTCTGATAGGTAATAGGGTTTATTCCGAATTTTCCTGATATTGAGTCGGAATAATTTACCACTTTACTGAAATAGGAGTAGCTGGATGGTTTAAAGGGGGTATCAAGAAAGCTTGTCTGCGGAAGGGCACCCGAAAGCTGGTATGTAAGCCCTGACATAATTTCAAGACTGTTGAAAGGCATGAAAGTAAAGAGTTGTTCAAAAAGCATATCCCTTCCTGCTGCATATCTGTAAACCTTATCGGTATAGTCAATAAATGTAACTCCCATACTGGAATTATTATCCATCCTGTAAGTAAGATTGGAAATATTTGTGGTGGTTGAAAATCTGGGAGTCCATTCATGGCTGTAACTCAGAGTAGTTGATCTGATGTTTTCGCCCCAGAAATTTTGAGGATTATTGTACTTGTAAAAATATGTTGATTGTCCGAGTGAACTGTGCGACCGCCGGTACATGTTGTTGTATGAAAGCATTACACCTCTGAAGCGCAGGTTAAATCCAAGAAGTGTGCTCTCTCCAGGTAAATCTTCCATTTGCGGCTCGAGGAGACTACCCTCGTAGTTTTTCATGTAATATTCTTTCATAAAATCGGAAGGTTTTATTCCGAAGCCTTCCAGAACCTGCTCATTAACCTCGACAGGGTCAAATAATTGTGATCCGATGGGAATTTTTGTTCCCTTCTCATGAAGGTAATGCAACGGATTATAAATCTGTTCATATCCTGTTTTTATATTATAATCACCTGTTTGATTAAGTCCGCCATAAAAGCTGTACTGAAGAATATTTTTGTTTTTCCCGGCTTTGCCTCCAACCATGAAGTCGGTATTTCGGAAATTATTCTGCCCGATGCCGACATCCCCAAGCACAAAGGTTCCCTTTTCGGCTTCTTTTGTTATGATATTGATTACTCCTGAGACGGCATCAGCGCCATAAATGGCAGCAGCCGGACCATAAATAATCTCAATCCTTTCTGCCTGCCTTACAGGTAATTGTGCAAGAACTGGCATTCCGATAACAGCTCCTGGCTTTACAGGTAAACCGTTGATAAGTATCATGGTGTAAAGGTTACCGGTAAGTCCTCTCAATTGAAAACTCTCTCCAAGTTCACCAGAGCCGGGTTGTGAAACCCTTATGCCTGGAAGTGTTTTGATGGCATCAATCAGGGTGTAATAATGGTTGCGAATTATCTCTTCCCTGGTTATAACATGTATTGTGATAGGTAATTCTCCTATCTTCTTCGAACTGCGGCTGGCTGATATCACACTCATCTCAACCGTATCGGCAGGAAGATAAAGATCCTCAGCACCAAGCCTTGCAGCTGTTAATATTTCCTGCTGCTGGGCGTTAATGCTGATTGAAATAATCAGAAAAAAGAATAATGAAAGAAAAATCTTCATTCCGATAATTTGAAAGTAAAGGTATTAAAAATGATTTGACCTGAAAAATTCATAGAATTTTTCACACGAAGTGTTGACGTTGAAAATCAAAATGATTTTCAATGTCAGGGTTAATCCTGACAAATAATTTATAATCAATTATTTCGTCAGCTATTCGGGTGATTAATTCATGTTTATGAATTAATCGGGTTAAATTTATGCAGTAAACTAATTTCTACCATGTTGCCATTTTTGATGTTATAACTCGGGCTTACGATACGGTAACTCACCATATTTAACTTAAATTTAGTGTCTGTCGGTGAAGCATTATTTTTTTCATTTTTACTTATTGAGAAATAATTTTTCTCATTTTTGTATTAGTAATGAAAGTTTTAATTTTATTTCCTGAATCAATTTTCAGAGATAAAATATAGGGAAAGAAATGGTTTATAATGTTAATAAGTTGGCAATCAGATATTAGTGTTATTAATAATTAAATTTACTAACTATGAAAAACAGACATTCAAGGAGGGATTTTATCAGGCTTACTGCTGCGGGAGCTGCAGGGGCTTTTCTGCTTACACAGTATTCATGCAAGGGTACCGGAACAAAAAAGGCAGCACCCGATCCAAAGAGTTTTGGTATAGGGTTGCAGCTTTATACAATCCGCGATGAGATATTCAAGGATGTACCCGGCTCACTGAAAAAAGTATCCGACATGGGTTACAAGTATGTTGAGCTGGCTGGCTATGAGAACGGTAAGTTTTATGGTTATGAGCCGGAAGAGTTCAGAAAACTGGTGGAGGATCTGGGGATGGAGATACTCAGCAGCCATACCCAGGTTGAGGCTCAGGGTATCACTCTCGAGAATGCCACTAAGATGGCTGAAGACCATGCAAAGCTTGGAGTAAAATATTGCATTCAGCCATGGATTGTCCCGGAAGCAAGAACCACCATTGCCAGCTATCAGAAAATGGCAGCCGATTGGAATCAGGTTGGAAAAATAATGAAGGATCATGGTATTATGTTTGGCTATCATAACCATAATTTTGAGTTTGCCGAGGTTGAAGGCAAGATTCCCTACTTCGATGTACTGATGGCCGAACTCGACAAAGAATATGTTACACTTGAGATGGATGTCTTCTGGGTTACTAAGGCAGGACAAAACCCGGTTGATATTATCAACAAATACCCCGGGAGGTTCGAACTATTCCACCTGAAGGACATGTACACCAAACAGGAGCCTTTCTTTACCACCGAAGGGGTGGATGATTTTGCTCCGGTAGGTGAAGGCCTGATTGATTTCAAGGCTATACTTGCAGCAAAGGAGACTGCTGGCATGAAATATATGATTGTTGAGCAGGATAGCACAAAGGACGGGGACTGCTTTGGAGCAATCCAGAAAAGTATTACGAACCTGACCACAAAGATCCTGGTCTGAGAAATTATAATCGTTCCTGGAAATAATTACAGGTTGCACGGTAACAAACTGTGCAGCCTGTTTTTATTTTACAACCTCAAACCTGTCGAATAGTTTTGCTGTTCCGTCGTCGAATACTTCAAAGGTTGTAATGGTAATTTTCTCTTCGGTTACCTCCACATGACTGAAGGTAGGCCTGCCTGTCTGGCCAAAACGGCCTGTAAACAACCCTGAATAACCCGGTACGCCCAGTCGTTCCTCATCTTTTTTCATTTCATCAAAAGGACGGGGGTTATACTTCTTCTTTCCAGCAGAGTTATTCAAAAAATAAAGAGTGCCTGAACTAACATTAAATATACCGTTAAGCTTTCCTGTTACATTCTCTCGAGAGTCAACAGGAACTTCATTCAACCCTTGAATGGAACCCGCGACAACTCGCTTATTTTTTACCGGTCCGATTACCTCATAAATATGGTCATGTCCCTGGAGTGCAAGATGAATGCCCAGAGAATCAAATAAGGGAGCAAAACGGTTTCTGACGATAATACCGTCGTTATCATCCTGATGGCTTTGTGAGCCGGTATAGATTGTTCTGTGATAGAAAGCGATCTTCCATTTTACTTCAGGATGTTTTTCAACTTCGCTGCGCATCCATTTTGCAAGTGCTTCAAGATAACCATCCTTACTGTAATCCTCGAAACTGAGAGCCAGAAACAGAGCATTGCCGTAAACAAATGAATAAACACTTCCGGGTGTGGTTGACATTTCGCGGTCGAACGCAGTATGATCAGTGTTAAAGTGATAAGTAAAATTTCTATTGGGCGATTTGTCATGATTGCCGAGAATGGGAGCAAAGGGATAGTTAAGGAACAGATCCTGCTGTGTACAGAAAAACTGTTCCCATTCCCATTCAGAGTTGTTTGCGCCGGATGCATTTACGAGATCTCCGCAGCAAAGCCAGAAATTGACCCCGGGAAACATTCTGAAGGCAGTATGGGTAGTGGTCTGGGAGATGTTGAAATCAGCTTCGGTGGTTGCCTGGGGGTCGGTAGTGTAAATAAATGAAAAACTTTTATCCTTTTTACCGGGAGTCCTGAAAGTACCTGATGTACTCCATGCTTTATCGCTTCCGACTCTGTAAGAGTAAACGCGCCCGGGTTTAAGGTTCGTGACAACTGCCTTATGAGCAGTGTAGCTCTTTTTAGCACCCGCCGGGATACCGGCAAGCTTATCCAGATTGTTACCGCTTATATAATAATTTAAATCATTTACGGGGTATGAGGTTGCATTTATTTGCAGATGAGACTTTCTGAATTTTTTTTCATCTGCGGCAATACCTTTTACAACCTGTACTGTCCCTTCTGTTACTCCTTCATTGGTAAACCAGTTAAATGCAATTGAACGCAATGGATCACCGTAAATGTTTGTTGTAATACAATAAGGCATCGATGCGGGTTTAAGGTTGTTAAGTGCTTCGGCAAGCATACCGGCATTGCTGCGCTCATTTGCAACTGCCACAATAGCCTTTCTAAGATTTGTGAAGGAAGGAACGGTGTAATCTTTCTCGACCTTGCTCCGGGCAACATCCAGAAGGGAATCAACATTCCATTCTGGTGCCGTCTTGGAGATTGCATTATAAGAGGCTATCAGTAAAATGGCCAGACATGCATATAAAAACCTCTTTGCTTTCATTCTTTAATTATTTGATTTTATAAAGATATAAGTTAAGTTTTATTTTTAATAATGTCAGAATAAAATCAGGCAGGAGATTTAAGCCGGTGGTAAACACCTTTTCCCGTTCTCTCTAAAAAGGCCCTTGTCATTCCGAGCGCAGCGAGGAATCCTTTTAGGTGTTTTGCTGATAATTAATTTAAATTAGTGAAACTTTTTCGTACTAAACTTTAGAATTAAGATTCTGATTTTCATCGTTTCAGGTATTTATGATTCAGAAAATTAAATCGCAATTTGATTCTTTATAAAATAAAAAAATATATTTGAGATTAAAGATTTGATAATAATAAAGATAAAACGAAACATTGCCGGGTCTATAAAACAGGTTTTGTAAGAGCAAGCGAAAAATTATTGCGTATATAAACGAGTTGAGCTAAACCGACGATTGTCGGTAGATATTTTAAAAATCTTTAACTATTTTGATTATTCAATTAATCCTGTTAT
>DYKN01000180.1 GCA_020722575.1 Rikenella microfusus
ATCGCTGGGGGTAAAATGCGTTTATGCATGAATAATCCAGGCGTGAAAGGACTTAATGCCGTTTCAAACTATGCTACCATCGCTCAAATCACAGTTGTTCTTGTTGCGCTGACTGCCATCAAATCCGGGAATAAAGACAAAACCAGATTCGTTAAGTCGTTTCTCTCATTCCTTTAATCCCTTAATTATTAATGAATGTTTCCTGCTTTTTCAAAAACCCTTAGTTTTCTGAAACCCTGTATATTAATGGGAGAGGTATTTCTCAGCAGCATTTGCGGCAGTAGCACCTTCTCCACAGGCAGTAATAATCTGATATAAAGATTTTTTAATTACATCACCGCAGGCAAAAATCCCCTTCACAGATGTTTCCATCTTATAGTCGGTTATAATATAGCCGGCAGGGTTTTGTTCAATTTTACCATCAATAAACTCCACATTGGGTTTCTGTCCTATTGATATAAATACACCATCAATACTGATTTTTTCTATTTCTCCCGTGTTTTTATTTTCAATAACCAGTGTATGCACCTTTTGTCCATCTCCTTCTATCCTGCGAACGACCCTGGAAAGAACAGGAGTTATTGCAGGATATTTTTTCAGTTCTTCCTGCAGGTATGCGGAAGCTCTGAAACTGTCTCTTCTGTGGATAAGATAACATCTATCAGCATATTTTGTAAGGTATATCGCTTCTTCTAATGCAGAATTCCCACCACCTATAACAGCGATCTTTTTTCCTTTAAAAAAAAACCCATCACATATGGCACAATAAGATACCCCTCTACCTGTATATTCCTTTTCCCCTTCAACATTCAGTTTTTTCCTTGAAGAGCCACTGGCTATTATAATGGCGTCTGTTTTTATTTCTGAACCATCCACCATTTTTACAATTTTTCTTTCTTCTTCAATTATTATATCTTTTACCTCTCCTGTTATTATCTGACCACCAAATCCAAGGTATTGATTTTTCATATTCTCTGCCAGTTCCTGTCCTGATATTCCTTCAGGAAATCCCGGGTAGTTAACTATTCTTTCAGTGAGAAGTATATTACCTCCGGGAAATGCTTTTTCAATTACAATTGTATTTATTTTAAAACTGAGCGCATATATACCTGCTGTAAGGCCAGCAGGTCCTGCTCCTATAATTACAAGTTTTCTTTCCATTTTTACCTCCTGTATCTTATTGGTTTTTTCGCAATAAATAATACTGTAAATATTCACCTAAACCGTTCATATTTACAGGCACAAGAACATCAAGGGTTTC
>DYKN01000181.1 GCA_020722575.1 Rikenella microfusus
TTTTGGTAAGAGCGAATTTTTCAGGCTCGTTATTATCTGGGATGTAGATGGGAAGAGACTTGATAAAGCGAGATTCAAAGCTATACCAACCACCCCGCATTTGGGTAGCAACCAACTTATTCACAGAGTCAAGTAAGCGGCTATTAAGAAGACCTAAAAGATATTCAAAGCTGATTCCCTCTTTTGGGATTATTCCATATCCCCCGGCTGCACCACCTGTAAAGAACATATCGCCTATATCATCGTAAGAATAGGAAGCAACAGGAGCAATATCTGGAGTAAAAATCTTAGGTAAACTAATCACATCCAAAGCTTGATTACGTCCAAATGCAAACCAATCCGATCCTTTCATTTTTCCAGATTCTCGATTTTCAAGGTATGATTTATTCTCTTTAAGATATTCATAGATATTGGGAAAATCTTTCTTTAAAACTGATTCAGCAATCAAGATCATTTTATCATCATTCGATTTTGTATATGGAAATAAAATCGTTAATCCAGTATTTCGATTTAAAGCATATCTACGTGAATCGCCACCCTTCATTAGAGGATGCAATAATCCAGATTCGAGAAGATACTCTTTTTCTGTCTGACGAGAGAAAACTTTTATAAAATTATTCTGATTTTCAATTAATTCAAGAATATAAATTTTATCTGCACTTGTTTTTAATCCCTGATAGATTCTTTCCGTAACATCCTCAAGATTTGTTTTTATATATGATAACTTGTTTAATAGTTCAGCATTTTCACCAAACATAAAATTCCATTCACTTGCTGATAAGGTATTGGAGGAAATACTCCCGGAAACAGCGATACCGTTGTCTCTCCAGGCTTCAAGTGATTCTACTCTTTTAACAAAGACATCACTAATTGGACTTTTTGATAGAAACAATAAACATGTATAAGTAGTGGGACCATCAAAGACTTGTTGATGGCCAAAATGAACCACTTCATAAACATTTTTTCCCGCAGATAAAATCCCTCTTAATTGTTCACCATAACTTGCATTAAAGAATTTGTGCGGTAAAATGAAGCCACTTGCCCCTTCCGAGTTTAATAAATTCAGTGATTTTTCTATAAACAATATATAGATATCAAAGTTTCCTTTCGAGCCCGACTTAAATATCTTCTTGTAAAGCTCAACCTCCTCTTTCGCCCACTGCTGCATCTCCTGGATGCGAATATAGGGAGGATTTCCAATAATACAATCAAACCCGCCGTTATCCTTAAATACCTTGCCAA
>DYKN01000067.1 GCA_020722575.1 Rikenella microfusus
GGGAAAGGGGGTATATCGTTCTGAAAAAGGTTGACAGACTCCAAGCCTTTCCCCCGTGGGGGAAACGGGAAAGGGGGTATATCGTTCTGAAAAAGGTTGACAGACTCCAAACCTTTCCCCCTTGGGGGAAACGGGAAAGGGGGTATATTAACAACATTCTCCTCCCCATTTGGGTTTGCCCCGACCATCAATTTCGGTACGAGGCCGGCAGGGGCAAACCGGAGAGGCCGGGATAGGCTGATTACACCCTCCTTAGAAATATAATTACCTTTCATTCTGAACGAAACAAATTGAAGTAAAGAATCTTATACCTATTTTAAATTTTGTCAATTTAACAACGATTTATTAATTTTATAGATAAAAAACAGTGCAGAGAAAAACCCAGGAATAACAATATCAAAACTATCATGATTATATTTATTTATAAATTAACCAATTAACAAATCACAAACTTATGAAAAAACATTTCTGCTTTATCATTTCTTTGATTTTTCTGTTTCAGAACATTCTGGCACAGGGTCGTTTTAACGGCCTCGACATGAACATGGGTAATTTATTTCGCCTTTCTGATGCAAAAACCCGCTCTATAAGTCCTGAAAACTTCACCGGTGAGAAGGGCAAAGGTGGGATGGCTGATCCGGCTGATAAAGACAAACCTAATGTAGCAAATGCTGCAAATGCTGCCCGCGATCTCGGTAAGGGATGGAAAGTTAATCCTTATGTAAGGATACAACCCGGGCAGACGTTTACACTGGCTGAGATAACAGGCCCGGGCGCCATTCAGCATATCTGGATGACTCCAACAGGCAACTGGCGCTTTTCAATTATCCGTTTTTACTGGGATGATGAACCTGAACCATCAATTGAATGCCCTGTCGGTGATTTTTTCGGGATGGGATGGGGTACCTACGCTCCATTATCGTCACTTGCCGTTTGCGTTAACCCTGGAAGTGCATTCAACTGCTACTGGGTAATGCCCTTCCGCAAAAAATGCAGGATCACCATGGAAAATATCAGCGACACCGACCCGATGACTCTCTATTATCAGATTGATTACACTCTCACCGACGTTCCCGCCGACGCCGCCTACCTCCATGCCCAGTTCCGCAGGTCAAACCCGAACGAGACTTCTGTTTATACAATAGTCGACGGTGTAAAAGGCAAAGGCCATTACGTGGGAGTTTATATGGCATGGGGAGTTCATAATAACGGCTGGTGGGGTGAGGGTGAAATTAAATTCTACATAGACGGCGATTCAGAATATCCAACAATATGCGGCACCGGAACTGAAGACTATTTCTGTGGCTCTTATGATTTTGACACCAGAAAGAAAAATGCCTACGGAGTCGAAGAAGTTAACTATACTGAATTCTGTACTCCTTATTCAGGTCTGCATCAGGTTATTCGCGGCGACGGACACTATAACGTGATGCAACGGTTCGGACTCTATCGCTGGCACATAATGGACCCTGTACGCTTTGAAAAAGACCTCAGAATAACCATTCAGGACCTTGGCTGGAGAAGAGGTGGAAGATATCTCCCCCAGAAATCCGATATCTCTTCTGTATGCTTCTGGTACCAGACCGAACCTCATGCTAAATTCCCGAAATTACCTGAATGGAGAGAACTGGAAATCTATTAAGAATTTATCAATAAAAAACTATTCATATAAATTGAAGCAGATATGAAAACCACTAAAAAACCCGATTCAGTAAAAAATGTTGGCCGTCGAAAGTTTATCTCTGACGCAGCCATTACAGTCGTTGCCATTAGCTCCATAGGTATTGTGACAGGATGTAAGAAAAAAGAAGAGGAAAAATTACCGGAGCTTCTTACAAGTGCCCCTGACGGTAAAATCCTTAAAGCCGGGCTGATTGGATGTGGAGGCCGCGGGACAGGCGCTGCAGTCAACTTTCTTGATGCCGGACCGAACCTTCAGATCACTGCACTGGGTGATGTTTTCCAGGATCAGCTCGATAAATGCCGGGCAGCACTCAAAAAAAGCAAGAACGTTGAAGTGCCTGATGATAAATGTTTCGTGGGATTTGACGCTTATCAGAAGGTAATCGATACTGATGTTGACCTCATATTACTGTGCACGCCTCCCCATTTCCGGCCGGCACATATAGAAGCTGCAGTCAATGCCGGTAAACATATATTCCTTGAAAAACCATGTGCCGTCGATCCGGTCGGCGCCAGATCAGTGCTGGTTTCTGTTGAAAAGGCTAAACAGAAAGGCTTGTGCATGAAAAGCGGTACACAATTGAGGGTTGCAAAAAATTATCTCGAAACAAGGCGAAGAGTTATGAATGGCGCAATAGGCGAAATCGTAAGCGCTCATGTCATACGTAACGGCGGCGCTTTATGGTATGTGCAAAGAAGACCCGAATGGACAGATATGGAATATATGCTGAGGAACTGGGGTAATTTCTGCTGGTTATCCGGCGATCATATTGTCGAACAATTCATCCATCAAATCGATTTAATGAACTGGTATATAGGCAAAAATCCTGTCAGGGCAATTGGCTGGGGTGGACGTCATAGAAGACTTAACGGAGATCAGTATGACTTCTTCAGTGTGGAATATATTTATGATAACGGAATGCATACCCATTGTGCTGCAAGGCAGATATCAGGCTGTGACAACCTTACTAAAGTTCTTATTGTTGGAAC
The DNA here is from genome assembly GCA_020722575.1 of Rikenella microfusus. Taxonomy (GTDB): domain Bacteria; phylum Bacteroidota; class Bacteroidia; order Bacteroidales; family VadinHA17; genus LD21. The sequence goes on from DYKN01000067.1 coordinate 2,674, forward strand.
TGAAGGATTTGCTGAAGCTAGTGGCACTATCTACAATCTTAAAGGAGAAGAGATATGGAAGTATCCAACTCCGGCAAAAGACGATCCTGACCAGACATGGGCAGTGAAAGATCCTACCGTGCAGGAACATATCAACCTTGTTACTGCAATTCGGAGAGGAGAAATTTTAAATGATGCAGAAGATCAGGCATACTCAACCCTTGTTTCAATTATGGGCAGAGAATCAGCCTATAAAGGAAAAGATGTCACATGGGAAGAGATTATGAATTCCGATTTGCGCCTTGGCCCTACCACTTACGAATTTGGACCTGTACCCGGAATTCCTGAAACACCTCCTGTTTTTGGTATTGAACCAAAACCCAGAAGCTGAATTCTTATTCATGATAAATAAATTTAGTAATAAAATAAATTTCGTAACAAAATGAACAGACGTCAGTTTACAAAACAAACAGCAATGGCAACAGTCATGACTTCTGTTACTACCCTCCCCGGATTTTCCAGAATTCTGAACCTACCTGTAAGGGATCTTAAAAAAGGGATAATGTGGGGCAGTATAGCTTATGCAAAAGGAGTAATGGAAAAATTTGTTGCAGCAAAAGAAGCAGGTTTCGATGGCGTCCAGGTCAACAGTCATCTCGACCGCAAAGAGGTTCTTGAGGCAAGCCGCGCAACTGGTTTGCCCGTTTCAAGCGTCTGCGGAGCATTGCACTGGAAATACCTGCTCTCCGACCCCGATCCTGAAATTAGAAAACAGGGTGTTGATGCCCTGAAAGTGACCATTGAGGATGCAAAAACCTATAACACCGATGCCGTCCTTCTCGTCCCGGGAAGGGTGACCGAAACAGTAAGTTACGATGAGTGCTGGAACAGAACCGTTGAAGAAATAAAAAATGTTCTTCCCTTTGCTGAAAAGATGGGCGTGACAATAGCAATTGAGAACGTATGGAACAACTTCCTGCTATCACCACTCGAGGCAGTAAGATACGTTGACCAGTTTAAAAGCAAACGGGTGGGGTTCTTTTTCGATGTGGGTAATATTGTGGCTTACGGGTGGCCCGAACAGTGGATAAGAATATTAGGAAAAAGAATTGTAAGGGTACACATCAAGGAATACAGCCGCAAGCTCGCTGATTCGCAGGGCAGATCAGCAGGTTTTAAAGTAAACCTCACAGAAGGCGATGTTAACTGGCCTGCCGTTATGAAAGCACTTGATGATATCGGCTATTCAGGATGGACAACCATCGAACAGCCCGGCGGCAATTCACCTGAAGGACTTAAAGACCTGTGTGACAGACTGATAAAGATTCACTCAAGCTGAACAGCCAATCAGTCTCCTCAGTGAAATATCCGTGTCCCTCCGTGCGATCCGTGGTGAAAAATATTACACCACATCAAACCAGAGAAGTAAACAGGATCGATTAATCTTTCCCACTGGTCCATCGAACCACCCAATGTCCTTTGGGGTGAAATAATATATTTTACCTCTTAATTCACTATTTATCCGAACAATATTCAAGAGGATTCCTCGCTGCGTTCGGAATGACATGGAGCCGTTTAGAGTGGCGAGGTAAAATGATAAACTTTGCGGTGAATGATAAGTTCCAAGCGCTTATCGTTCATTCTTTTATAATTATTTTAAATCTGAAATTAAATTCTTAATTTGCTTAAGATAATAACATCAAAAAATAAATTTTTAAAGTTGCCCTTATGAAAATAATGAAACTATTCAGGATTATACTTTTTGCAATTTTCTCTCTCTGGCTCTTCTCTTCGTGTTTATCTGACAGAAAAGGAGATCAGCTTTCAGGTCACGAATTCAACAGCTATTATTACGGCAGAAACCTCGACAGGATAGCGTTTCCCATTGGAGGCATTGGCGCAGGGATGTTTTGTATTGAAGGAACAGGTGCTCTTTCTCATATGTCGCTCCGTAACCGTCCTGAAATTTTTAATGAGCCATGCATGTTCGCTGCAATTTCTGTTAAAGGATTAATTAACGGAACAAAAATCCTCGAAGGTCCTGTCCCCAATTGGAAAAAGTTCGGACAGCCCGGCACAGGAAATGGAGCTTCAGGTAAAACCTACGGCCTTCCGAGGTTCAGTGAAGCACGTTTTCTCGCACGTTTCCCCTTTGCAATAATCGATCTGGAGGATGATGATATCCCCCTTAAAACCGAAATCATAGTATGGAGCCCTTTTATTCCGACAGATGCCGATAATTCAAGCCTTCCAACGGGAGCTTTTGAATACAAATTCACAAATACAGGGAAATCAGAACTTCATGCAATATTTTCTTACAGTTCAAAGAATTTTATGTCGCAAGCCGGAGGCATTAATTCCATCAAACCTGTTAAATACGGCTATATCCTCTCTGCAGCAGGAGCATCTGACCGGCCCTGGACAAAAGGGGATTTTTCAGTATTCACCGATGACACTGCCACTGTTGTTGACTACTGCTGGTTCCGTGGCGGATGGTGGGATCCATTTACCATGGCATGGAATACTATCAGCAGTACAGAAGTCAAAAAAAGGGATCCCGTTGAAAAGGATGCCCCTGGAGCAACACTGTTCGTACCCTTCAGCCTTAAACCGGGTGAAACAAAAACTGTGAAAGTAATGTTTGCCTGGTATGTACCTGAATCAAATCTGCGCTACGGTAGCGACCCTGATGAAGAGGTAAGAATGCAAAGCGAAGATCTTTCCGGCTCCGGATACCAGATGTATTACAAACCCTGGTATTCCGGCCGATTTTCAGGGATTGAAGAAGTTGTCGAATACTGGGCCGGTAACTACGAGGAGCTTAGAAACAGGTCGAGGCTTTTCAGTGATACTTTTTACAGTTCCACTCTGCCGCCTGAGGTGCTTGAAGCAGTGGCCGCTAACCTCACTATCCTGAAATCACCAACTGTGCTCAGGCAAACTGACGGAAAACTATGGTGCTGGGAAGGTTGCAGCGATAACTCAGGTTGTTGTGCAGGCTCTTGCACCCATGTATGGAATTACGCACAGGCAATACCTCATCTTTTTCCCACTCTCGAAAGAACTCTCCGCGAAACTGAATTTTTTATGAGTCAGGACTCTTCGGGTCATCAGACATTCAGGTCGGCCCTGCCGATCAGACCTGTGGCCCATACCTTCCATGCAGCGGCCGATGGACAACTCGGAGGTATAATGAAGGTGTACCGCGACTGGAGAATTAGCGGTAATACAGATTGGATCAAAATGATCTTTCCGAAAGTAACTCAGAGCCTCGATTACTGTATCAGAACGTGGGATCCCCGTCGTACCGGAACACTCGAGGAGCCACACCATAACACATACGATATAGAATTCTGGGGTCCCGATGGTATGTGCACCAGCTTCTATCTCGGCGCCCTGAAGGCAGCAAGCGAAATGGGAAAACACCTTGGAGAAAATGTAACAGAATATGAGGACCTTTACATCAAGGGGCGCAAAAAGATGGAAGAAGAGCTTTTCAACGGAAAATATTTTATTCAGAAAATTATGTGGGAAGGTCTTGATGCTCCTAATCCTGCTGAGGCATCAAAAGGAGCATGGAACATTGATTATTCCAACGAGGCAATGGAACTTCTCCGTAAGGAAGGACCAAAGTATCAGTATGGTAAAGGCTGTTTGTCCGACGGGGTGCTGGGTGCATGGATAGGTGAAGTGTGCGGTTTGCATAATATCATCGATTCAGTAAAAGTGAGAAGTCATCTGAACTCTGTTTTCAGGTATAACTTCAGGGAAGATCTGAGTGACCATGACAATCCACAGCGTCCTTCCTATGCGCTGGGAAACGAGGGAGGACTCATCCTTTGCTCATGGCCGGAAGGCGGAAAACTATCACTGCCTTTTGTTTACAGCAATGAAGTATGGACCGGCATTGAATATCAGGTTGCATCACATCTTATGATGATGGGAGAAACAGAAAAGGGCCTTGAGATTGTCAGAACGTGCCGTAAAAGATATGATGGTACAGTAAGAAATCCTTTTAATGAGTACGAATGCGGCCACTGGTATGCCAGGGCAATGTCGAGCTACGGACTTCTGCAGGGTATGACAGGAGTACGTTATGATGCCGTTACGGGTACTCTTTACCTGAAAAGAAAAACAGGTGATTTTACAGTATTTCTCTCAACCGAAACAGGCTTCGGAAAAGCCGGAATAAGAAATGGCAAGCCATTCTGCGAAGCTGTTTATGGAACTATAAACATAAAAGAGTTCAGATTTATCTGAAAAATCTGAAATCTGAATCCATTGTTAAGTATTGTCATACGAAGTTTTTATTGACCACACATTTTGGTCTATAAGGGTAATATTTGATGGAAGATCTGTATCGCCCTTAGAAAAGTTGCCAGATTTTTCGTCAAGTTATTTCATGAAAAATATACCCCTTCTCCTGTTTCTCTACCTTCGCTGACGCTGCGGTAGACAAGTCTTCCTTCGTTAACTTGTACCCTTTCAATTTAGTGCGGTGTCAGGTTATTGAATAACAGTTAATATATTTATAAAAAAGTTATTTTTACCGCACTAAACGATTTTTTAATGAAAATAAGGGTTGTTAAAACTGCTTCAAACGCAAAGGCTGTACAGGTTGTTCGTTACCAAAACAACAAAAGGATAATTTTACGGCATATAGGCTCCGCCCATACTGAAGAGGCTCTGAAAGATTTAATGGCAATGGCAGAGGAATGGATAAATGACAATAACCGCCAACTTTCGCTTTTTCATGATGAGAAATAAAAAAGAGAAATTTATAAATCAATTAGTGGCTTAATAAATTGTCCAGATTTTTGTTGCAGGTTCAACCTCTTACTTTTGTCAATAAAAAATTTTGAAAATCAGATATTTATATTTTTATAATATCCAATTTCATCTCCCATCATTTCTTCCATATTTTTTTTGCTAAAGCAGGTAAATCTTCAAAACGCCCTTCTATAAGTGCTTCTTTCTTTTTCCTGCTCCATCCCTGTATTTGTTTTTCTCGATAAAATGCTTCATCAATTCGTTCGTATTCTTCGTAATAAACTAATTTTACAGGAAGTCGCCTTTTAGTATAATTTGCGCCTTCTTCATTTTGATGTTGCCATAATCGGCGTTCTAAATCGTTGGTGCTGCCAGTATAATATGAACCATCAGAACAACGAAGTATGTAAACATATCCTTTCATAATTATGTTTTATTTTTTTATTTGTTAATAACGGTTGCTTCGATACGCTGCGCTACTCAGCAACCGTGCGATACGCTGCGCTACTCAGCAACCGT
>DYKN01000182.1 GCA_020722575.1 Rikenella microfusus
TAGCCGCTGGTTTTCCTGAAGAAGAAATTCTGTTGCATTAAGAAGCGTAACCATGCAGCAATTCTCGGTAAACATATTTTTGATGTCATTTTCAATTTTTGAAGCGTTTATTTTCATAAAAATCGCATGAAAATTCACTTTTTTATTTCTCATGATAAGTGAAATATGTCAATAAAGGCCATTTTAAGTGTATTTTTGGCAGAGAAATGAAAGATTTTTCTGAAAATTTCCCTTCACCGAGAATTGCTGGGTCTTTTTGTTCTTCTGGTTCATGTTCTTGTTGATCTTCAGTCTTCCTAAAGCTGATTCAAATCTTCTGTCCATTATATAGAGTTCTCCCATAATCCGCTCTTCCTGAGCGGTTCTTATAAAGAGTGCCCTAGCCAGAACAAAAGAGGTTCACGCCGAGGGCAGGAAGTTCTGAACATTTTTCATTCTTCTTTTGATTGAGATTTTCTTTGCGGACGCGATAGCTCCCGGAAAGAAAAGTTCATTCGAACCTGCGAGGGCTTTCGCCCACCGGATATCTTTTGGATCGCCGTAACTCTTCATCTTCCGCCGTAATCAGAGTCAAGCCATAAAATCATCGCATGGCCTGTCCGAAGACAGGCACACTCTTTATATCCAGCGCTCAAGTCCGGCCCGTTGACCAGGCTTTGGTACCTCGGCTTAGTATTGTCTTATATTAACTAAACAAATTTAAAAGAATCTATGTTTTGGCTCTATTTATCACATTCACATTCTGCATGTTTTTCGCAAGCTCTGCATACTTTTTAGCATTCTTTCTTATACTTTCAATCTCTTCCTCTGTAATTTCCCTTTTTATTTTCCCCGGAACGCCCATGACAAGCGAATTATCAGGTATATTTTCGTTCTCCCTGACAACTGCTCCTGCGGCTATTATGCAGTTCTTTCCAATCTTTGCATTGTTTAGAAGTATTGCCCCCATTCCAATAAGGGTATTATCTCTAATAGAGGAGCAATGCACTATAGCGCCATGGCCTATCGTAACAAAGCTTCCTATATTAAGCTTATAATCACAGCAATTCTCGGTGAAACATCAATCAAGCCGATAATTCCATCATTCCATTGACCGGTCAGCTGGCCACAAACATATAATTTCATCAGATGTCCGGGAAACCGTGAATATTCGCTCCCAAAAAGAGCCGCAATTAACTCAAAATACGCTCATTCCGCAAAGCTACCGCTATCTCTCTGATTGCATGCCAT
>DYKN01000183.1 GCA_020722575.1 Rikenella microfusus
ATGAGTCCTAATCTTGGGGTCTGCTTCGCGCTTAGATGCTTTCAGCGCTTATCAGGTCCCGACTTAGCTATCCAGCTGTGCTCCTGGCGGAACAACTGGTAGACCAGAGGTCGGTTCCGGGAGGTCCTCTCGTACTATCCCAGACTCCCCTCAAGACTCTACGCCTACGGTAGATAGGGACCGTACTGTCTCACGCATGTTCTCCATTATTACTAATGGCATAGACTATATCTTCATCCACCGAGTTCCGCGCAGCGAAACGAAGGTAAAGATGAAAACTCCGTTTTCATCTGTCACCGAGTTCCGCGCAGCGGGCAGCGGGACGAGATGCAAGAAGAAGCATAACTTCTTCAAATTGACATTGGTGGAGGCGACGTTTGATGAAAGTTTTTTTCTTTCATCTCATCGCTACCATTAAGATAGCGAATCAGTCGTTACAGGGGTACAACTTATGCCTTTTTAAAAAATCTTTAAGTGTTTTTGAGGTGTTTTTTCTTTTCTTAGAATAATTCAGATACTGGAATTTATCAACTAATTCACTTGCTTTAATGAATCTTTTAAGATTAAATTCTCCCTTCAATAATTTATTAATTCTTTTCGCGGTTTTTATATGTTCTTTTTTAAGTCTACAATACGGTTCTAGTAATCTCAAAATTTTAATCACAGGTTCTAAGCCAACTATCGTATATTCTCTTATTCCGTCTTTTCTCTTTCTCAAATATCCCACCTTTAATAAATTTTTTAATCTTCTCAGGTGTTTTTCATTCTGACTTTTTTGATAAAAAACTACACTTGCCCTGATTTCAAATCCATAACGATAATCTTTCCGACGAATTAGTTGATACATTATACATCCATCTCCATCTAAAAATCCGGCAATATAAGCTTTAGTTGTCTCAGCAATTCTTTTAGGCATAAGCTGACCTTCCCACGGTATTGTCCTTTTGGCTGTACGGAAAACCAAAAAGGATTCCACCGTTATAAGTCAGCTGCATTATACCATATTACTATGGTACTACGCAATGTAATTTACGTACTGAACCCAACTCACGTGTCACTTTAATGGGCGAACAGCCCAACCCTTGGGAGCTTCTCCACCCCCAGGATGTGACGAGCCGACATCGAGGTGCCGAACAGGGCCGTTGATATGGACTCGCGGGCCCTACTAGCCTGTTATCCCCGGGGTAACTTTTGGCTGATGATCTTCGGATTTTCTACTAAAATCCGT
>DYKN01000024.1 GCA_020722575.1 Rikenella microfusus
GTTTACCCCATCTTCCCTTTGTTTTCACTCCCAAACCTCACTCTCACTCTCACTCTACCCACTCAACCGATATTATCGTCCGGGGATTTGGCGGGCCCGCGACCCTAACCTGATGCATGAACCTCATGACACCAACTCTCCCTATAGGTACTCAACAAAAAAAGCCACTTTTCTGTGGCTTCATCCTTGCGGTGCGGACGGGACTCGAACCCGCGACCCCCGGCGTGACAGGCCGGTATTCTAACCAAACTGAACTACCGCACCAACTAACCTCCCTCCTTCTCTTCAACCTCTTCGACCAACCTATCAGCATTCCTATTCCTGATCCCTTCAATACTATCCCGCCAACCATTCCAACCCTGACTGAAAGGCGTTGCAAAATTAATTGAATTTTTAAATATGCAAAAAAATAATCAAAAATCAGCTCAGTTTACACCGCAAGTACGCCTCTCCAGTAGCCAATAGATTCGGCTATTCCAGCAAGTGGATCATTCATGTCCTTCTCGAACTCCAGACTGCACATGCCATTGTATTTAATCTTCCTTAACGTATTTACAAACCTCGGAATGTCAATCACACCTCGCCCCATCTCTACTGTACGTCCAGCTCTGGAAGCTTCACTTACATCCTTTATATGAATATCAAATAATCTCTTAGAATAACGCTCTGCATCGAGTGATGGATCTTCACCGTTACGCACAGTATGACCAATATCCAGACATATACCTATCCTCGCATCAAGATCTTTTATATGATTCCATATATCTGTTGCATTGGGATAAAGTGGATTGTCAGGACCATGATTATGAATAGCAACACGTATGTCGTATTCTTTGACCTTCTTTTCTACATAAGGAAGCAGCTCATAATTAGGAGCTCCTACCATCATCTTCTTCCCTGCCATCCTGGTATATTCGAACGCCTGATCAACATCCTTTTCACTTCTCATATAAATTACGCCAAAAGTGTAAACGGTTATGCCAGCATCCGCAAATTTTCCAAGAACCGATGTAATAGTCTCCTGAGTACTGTTCAACGGAAGATAAACATCTTTAAGTGACAGATAATTAACATTTACCTTTTTCATGATCTCAATTGCCTTTTCGAGCGGAACACGGACAAAGGTGTATCCTGCCATTCCAAGACCAAACGGATCAGGCGCTTTAACAGGTTTTGTGATCTGCTTTTGTTCTTTCTGTCGATTCTTCTGTCCTGACAAATACACAGGAGAAATGCTTGCTGCTAAAGCTCCCACACCAGCCAAACGAATAAAACTTCTACGAGAATTCATAATTCATCTATTAATTTTAAACATCATGTTCAATTACTGTTCAAAAATACTAAAAAAACAATTCCTTCCCAGATTTAAAAGTTTTAAACGATAGATTTCCTCATTATTTTTACCTCGATTTTTACCTGCCTTTCACTGTAAGATCATTGTCAAGAAGCCTTCGGTTGTAATCCTGAATAATTGCTCTTAATTTTCGTTCCATTCTTTGCTGAAGATCAGGTATCGTACCGATAAGATTATTCTCAAAATATCTGTCATTCACATAATTATAAAGAGAGATTGTATTATTGTCTGTCATTTCCAGCACATGATCATCCATATAAAGGTAGTAATTACTACCGCGGGTATTAAATGCAAATGATTCTGATGATTCATCAAATAAATTGTTTCCGAAAGCAATAAATTCACCTTTAAAATTCAGGTATGCCAGAATTGATGGCATGATATCGATCTGCTGAGCAATTCTATCATAATAGCCTCTAAGTTTGCTGTTGTGCATATAGAAAGCAACCGGAACACTGAAATGCCCTAAGGTTGTTTGGTATTCCCTGAAAATTATTTCATTTGTATGGTCGGCAGTAATCACAAAGAGGGTACTGTCAAACCATGGTTTATCTCTTATAACATCGAAAAATCTTCTGAGTGCATAATCAGTATAATTTATTGTTTTGCAAATAGGTACAGGTCCTTCGGGAAATGTGTTCCTGTATTTTTCCGGGACCTTAAAAGGATGATGGGATGACACAGTAAAGATAGATGCCATAAAAGGTTGTGGAAATTCGTTCAGTTTTGATGCAAAGAACTGCAAAAAAGGTTCATCCCATAATCCCCATATGCCGTCGAAGTCATCGTTACCATTGGGATATTCGTTTTTTCCAAAGTAATCATTGAAGCCTGCCATACGGGCAAAAGCATCAAAACCCATTGATCCGTTAGGAGCACCGTGAAAAAAGGCTGTATAATAGCCATTCTGCCGTAAAAGTGATGGAAGACCGTTTATTGTGTTATTGGCATAATGAGAAATTATATAAGGGGTTTCGAGAGAAGGCAGAGAGGCAAGTATTGAAGGCATTGCGTCAATTGACTTATTTCCGTTTGCAACACTTACTTTGAAGGTCAGGCTTTCATTAAGCAGTGAGTCGAGAAAAGGCGCAAATCCTTTATAAGTACCGTTCTGCAGATCCCTGTTATAAAACCCAATATATTCACGACCGAAACTCTCAAGAATAATAATTACAATATTCAGAGGTCTAAGGGTATTGTTGCCTGCAAGCTTAAAATGAGGATTATAAAGAGTTTTTAGTTCTTGTTCATCGAAAAAATTATATCTGGTAAGTTCTTTCTTCCCCCAGGTACGGAGAATACTGAAAGGGGTATTAAGTACTATTCCCACGTTCTGGGGATTACTAACATATCTGGCTGCATTACTAATTGTTATCGGACGTGTTGAATGTCTGAAACCTCCACGCGCAGCCCCTATAGAAAGCAAAATAGCTAATGGGACAAAAAGGATATTCAATCCAAAATATATCAGTCGATTATGTGGACAGGGTTTTACAGGCCGAAATCTCCGATAAAGCCATACCATAATTACTGTAAGTATCAGAGTGTAAATGGTTACTTGCCAGTAATCGGCCATAAACTTAAAGAAAAGAGGCACAAGATTAGTTTCGTTGCTGAATGTTCCGAAAACATCTGCTGTTGCTCTTTTGCCAAGAAAGTGAAAATAGATATAATCAGCCCCGTTAAAAGCAAGTAGCAAAAAATTAATTACATAAAAGAGTCCCTCAGCAAACCCTATGTATATTTTATTATATCGGATATCAAAAGGAACGATCAAAAAAATAATAAACAGGGAATTAAAATAAACCATCGCCGAAAGGTCGAAAACAAAGCCCCCCTTAAACGCTGAAAGTAACTCTTTAATTGTGACTCCAGGAAACATGTCACTATTAAAAACATAAAACCCGATTCTTGATAAGGATAACAGCAGCATGCATACTGCCAGCCACCAAATCAGTCCTGTAAGTATGTTTCCACGAATTTTGAAAAATATTATTCTTTTAAAAGTCTTATTCATAATATTGCAGGCTGAAATTATTAATAAATTTGATATTATTTATGAGATGTCTAAAAATGTTTGAGTAAAAGTAAAATCAAAAAAAGTTTTATATACACTTCCAATTTATTAACATGGTTCGGGATATTTTAAAACATATTAAACCAGACTGTTTATTGTTAGTATTTATTTTTATCTTTCTTACCTGTGGTTTCAGAAAAAAATGGACAGAAAATTATATTTCCTCTCCAGACTGTAGTGAAGACATTAATCATAATGTATCATTTATTAGAACACTTATCCAGACCAGTTTTACAGCTGCAATATCCGTGGCATAAGAATAAATCCAAACTTTATGAAGATAACAACTCATATTATTGGAAGATTAAAACCTCACTACAAATTAATTGTTGGATTAACAACCCTGTTAATTTCCTGCTCTACTCTATATAATCTTCAGAACCTTCCTGAAGTTAAATCGTGGGAATCATCCATTGCAAGGTTTGATTCACTCAACCGGCATGAATCATATCCGTCTGATGCTATCATGTTTGCAGGAAGTTCAAGTATCAGGTTATGGAAATCTCTAGAGGAGGATATGGAGCCATATTCTGTGATTCAGAGGGGATATGGAGGTGCAAAGCTTACAGATTTTGCCGTATATGCTAACAGAATTTTCTCAATATCTGAATTAAAGGCTGCAGTTATTTTTGTGGCAAATGATATTAGCGGATCAGTCGATGATAAATCTCCCGATGAAGTCAGAAAACTTTTTTTGATTGTCTTGAAGATTTTCAGAAAAGCACATCCCGACACTCCTTTTTTCTGGATTCAAATAACACCTACCCCTTCAAGATGGAAAGTATGGCCTGAAATACTTGCTGCAAATGAATTAATAAAAAAAGAGTGTGAAAAAAGGAAGAATACATATTTCATTCAGACAGATTATGCTTTTCTGGATGCCAACGGGGAACCCAATAAAAAATATTTTCTTTCCGATAGACTTCATCTGAACAATGAGGGCTACAGGGTATGGAAAGAAATTATTAAAGAAAAACTGGATGAAGTGCTTAAATAAGAAGAGTCTAAAAAGCTCTAATGATTGAAAAGCCGATAACCTTAAAAAAGTAAAAAGAAAAATATCAATTTAAAAATCCGATTGTTTTCTTTTTTATTCAGGAAAGTTCAGATACTTTTGCAAAAGTTGTTTATGCATCTTTATTTAAAATTTATTTGAATATTCTTGAATTTTAATTCTTTATGCAATGGCTAAAGGTGAATTCAGAGTACAGAAATCCATTCTTACCCGGCCTGAGAAGAAAGTCCTGTTATGGTTGGCATCTCGTTTACCACGCTGGTTGAATCCTGATCATCTTACAACAATTGGTTTTATCGGTTCTCTAATGGCAGGTGCAGGATATTTCCTTACAAACTGGGGCAAAGGTTTTCTATGGTTAGCCTCACTGGGTTTTATAATCAACTGGTTTGGAGACAGTCTTGATGGTACAGTAGCGAGAGTCAGAAAGAGTGAACGACCTCTTTACGGTTTTTATATTGACCATAATATTGATGCTCTTACTGCTTTGATTATATGTATTGGAGCAGGTTTATCTCCATATGTTTCATTCTCTGCCGTTATGCTAATACTGGCAGGATACTACCTGCTGAGTATATTTACTTACATTAATGTTTACCTGAATGAAGCCTTTGTGATATCATATTACGGATTTGGTCCAACAGAGCTTAGACTCTCCATCATTCTGATTAACACACTTTTCTTTTTCCTTCCATTAAAAAACCATCCTGTTACTTTACTTGGCATAACCATGAAGTTTTTTGATATTTTCGTTGTAGGGGTTGCCCTTGTCCTTCTGATTTTATTCCTTTATGCATTTTTTGCGGGAAGAAAAGTATATGAAAAGGCTGACGAAAAGACGAAAACAAACAAATAACAATTTTTATTTTTTGTATTTTTATAATTTTAATTCTTAACAGCCAGAATTCCTTATGGTTCCGGGGACTTCCCCTGCCTGAGGATTCAGGTATAACATGATACAATCAACCATATGAATATACTCGGCATTGACATCGGCGGAACTAAATGTTCAGTAATTCTGGGACAGTTTGACGAAAACAATAAAATAATAATAAAAGGGAAGGATACTGTCCTGACAAAAGATTTCCCTGACCCTTACCACATGATTAAAAAGTTGCAGGAGATGGCTGAAAAACTATTTATCCTGCATGGTATTGATATAAAATCAGTTAAATCAACAGGTATAAGCTGTGGCGGGCCTCTCGACAACATAAAAGGCATTGTGCAGTCTCCTCCCAACCTGCCCGGCTGGGATGATATTCCGATAGTAAGTCTATTTGAGGAAAGATTTGGAATCCCGGCTGCCATAGAGAATGATGCCAATGCCTGTGCACTGGCAGAGTGGCTCATGGGAGCCGGAAGGGGCACCACGAACATGATCTTCCTGACTTTCGGTACAGGCATGGGTGGAGGCCTTATTCTCAACGGCAGACTTTACAGCGGCACCAATAATCTGGGAGGGGAAGTTGGTCATATCCGGCTTGCCAGAACAGGCCCTATGGGTTATGGCAAAGCCGGTTCGTTTGAAGGTTTCTGCAGTGGCGGCGGAATAGCCCACTTGGCAAAAACCATCATAAAAGAATACCACAAAAAAGGACATGAAGTTGAATTCTGCCCATCAGAAGAAATGATTGACAATATCGACACCAGAGCAGTAGCATTGGCAGCACGTAAAGGTGATAGGGTAGCACTTGAAATTATTAAAACAGCAGCAGAATATCTTGGATATGGTCTGGCTATCCTGATTGATATATTAAACCCTGAGTGCATTGTAATCGGAAGCATCTATACAAGAAATGAAGACCTTTTCAAACCTCATATGGATAAAATCCTGAGGCAGGAAGCTCTTCCCCAGGCTCTGGAAGTATGTAAAATAAAACCTGCAGAACTCGGAGAATCCATCGGTGACTATGCATCACTGTGTGTGGCTGTTTACAGGGATATGTTTTAACTGATTTATTACCTAACCTGTCATTATGAAAACACCGGACAATTTTTCGGGGATCTGCAAACTGACGGTTTTTTTTAGTTTCTCTATTTATCCGGCTTTTTTAATATAATTTTGATTTGATTCATTAACTCCTGATTCATAAAATATGAAAAGAATCCGCATAACTAGAAGGGTTTTTCTGAACAATGCTCTTGCAGGTTCAGCTGCTGTCTTCTTCCACCCGATACCCGGCATTCTTTCCGGAAAAATTCAGCAAACTGCCGATAAATGGCCGAAAGACGCTCCGGAATTCAGGTTCCATATGATTGCCCATGCACATATAGATCCGGTGTGGCTCTGGCCATGGCCTGAAGGCGTTGCTGTTGTCCATAGTACATTCCGTTCAGCTCTTGAATGGATGAAAAGTAATCCGGAATTCTGTTTCACTGCAAGCTCAGCTCAGTTCTATGAATGGGTTGCTGCCAATGATCCTGACATGCTGGAAGAAATACGACAGAGGGTTCAGGAAGGGCGGTGGTGCATAGCTGGCGGATGGTGGGTAGAACCTGATGTTAACATACCGTGCGGTGAAGCAATGGTAAGGCAGGGCCTTTACGGACAGCTCACCTTTCAGAAGCTCCTGGGCAGGAGGGCAACAGTGGCTTTCAACCCCGACTCATTTGGCCATGCAGGATCACTGCCGCAGATTCTTAAACTACAGGGCATGGAAAATTATATCTTCATGAGGCCACAACCAAAGGAAAAAACATTACCTGCCAATATCTTTATCTGGGAGGGAATTGATGGAACAGGCATTCTTACTTATAGAATTCCTGTAAGTTACACCGACAGTGGTCCTGTTCGTAATCGTGTAAGGCAGGTTCTCGAACAATATAAAAACGAAAACGTGAAAAGCTTTATGGCTTTTTATGGAGCCGGCGATCATGGCGGAGGAGCTACAAGAGAAAACATCAATTCAATTGAACAACTGAAAAACGAGAAGGGTGCGCCTGCAGTTTTTTTTAGCACTCCCGAACGTTATTTTAGCGAAATAAAGTCAATGCGCGATGTAAATTTCCCAGCAGTAAGGGATGACCTACAGTTTCATGCTGTTGGCTGTTACACGGCCGAATCGGAAATAAAGAAAGGAAACCGGCTGGCAGAGGCAGCCCTTATGACCGCAGAAAAAATCTGCAGTGCAGGCTCAGTTATCTGGGGAGCCGGTTATCCTGAAGATAGATTTGATGAGGCATGGAAAAGAGTTCTTTTCATGCAGTTTCATGATAGCCTGGCAGGCACCTCCTTATTTGAACATTCTCAAACAGCTCGTCAGGGTTACGGCTTTGCCCTCGATACAGCGGAACAGGCCTCGTACCTTGCTCTCCAGAAACTCGAATGGCAGATTCCTGCTGAAGATCCTGCATCGCAGTATTTTGTTGCCTTTAATCCTCACGCATGGGAAGTGAAAGCAAACATTGAATATGACCTCACATGGCCATTGAAAAGACCTGCGATTGCGGAGGATGAAAAAGGTAATCCCTTCCCCTTTCAGTGGACCGCCGGTTCGTCCGAAACAGGCAACAGAAATAAAATTGTAATAAATACACTTATTCCGCCTTTTGGTTACCGACAAATAAGAGTACGTGAGGGAGAAACGCCTTCTATCAAAACTGGTGCCAGGGCTGAAGGAAATGTGCTTGAGAATGAATTTTTCAGAATAACATTTTCAAAATCAGGTACTCCAGGAATATTTGATAAAGAAAATAAAAAGCAAATTTTTTCAGGTGGTGAAAATGGCTGCAGAGCGGTTGTGATTAATGATACGAGCGATACATGGAGTCATGATATAAAAACATTTGCAGATGAAGCAGGGTCGTTTGACAATGCTGAAATTAAAATTACTGAAAACGGGCCATTGCGTGCCACCGTAAGAGTTGCCACCAGATGGGGCAGTTCAACACTTACAACCGACTGGTCTCTCAGTGCAGGCTCACATATAATTGAATCAAAAGTGATGCTCGACTGGCACGAGCATCTGAAAATGCTGAAATTTTCATTTCCAGTTGATATTGAAAATCCGGTTGCTACTGCCGAAATCCCATACGGCGCCATTGAACGCAAGACAGACGGCATGGAGGTTCCGGGACAGCGATGGGTTGACATCACAGGTACTGACAAAGGAACTTTCTATGGTCTTACAGTATTTAATGACGCAAAATACGGTTATAGTTTTCATGGGAATGATATGAGGATTTCGGTTGTCAGGTCGGCAGTGTATGCTCATCACCTCCCGAGGGTGCTCGACATGGAAAAGGAACATTTATGGATGGATCAGGGGATTCATACCTTCAGAATGGTGCTATTACCCCACAAGGGTAAATGGCAGGAAAACAAAATAACAAGAATTGCCGAGGAGTTTCTTGCTCCCCCGCTGGTTATTTACCAGGGTATTCATGATGGCAGGATGGACAGGAGTGGCTCATTTCTTTCGGTTGATGCGCCGGGTGTAATAATTCCATCCATAAAATTGTCAGAAAAAGGCAATGATATTATTCTGCGGGCAGTCGAAACGCTTGGTTCAGCAATAAAGACAGGAATAAACCTGAAGTTTGCCGGAATTGAGTGGGAAAGTTCTTTCAGACCATTTGAGATAAAGACTTTGCGCTTTAACACGAAAGCAGGGGCTATCAGAGAGGTAAACCTCCTTGAAGAATGAAATATCATTTCCTCATATCGCTTCTCCTGATTTATACGCTCACAATACCATTTTCCTTTGCTCAGGACACAGCAGCCGTAAAAAATGATACTCTGGTTCTCAGCGGACAGGCAGCAGGCTGGGGCCAATATCGGCACACTGTTTCCCCATATCTCAGGGCCGGGGCAAGATATATTCCCGCTTTAAATTATACCTTTAGATTTCAGGGAAACAAACAAATAGATTTTGAAAGCTCAATGAATATTTCAGGGAGTCTTTCGACTTTGCCTTTAGATACTCTAACTTCTGAAGGTCGCATTAAACCTTACCGCCTCTGGGCAAGATATTCCACACCACAGCTTGAGATAAGGGCAGGACTTCAGAAAATAAACTTCGGGCCTGCAGCGATGATGAGAGCTCTTATGTGGTTCGACAGGCTTGATCCGAGAGATCCTCTTAAATTAACTGATGGAGTGTGGGGCATTCTTGGCCGGTACTATTTTCTTAACAACGCCAACCTCTGGCTATGGTGCCTTTACGGCAATAAAAGTTCAAGACCATGGGAAACAGGTTATACAAACCATAATATTCCTGAGTTTGGTGGCAGGTTTCAGAATCCTCTTTTTTCAGGTGAAACAGGCGTGACATACCATTTCAGAAACGCCGGTACAATTGACTGGGATGCCGAGACACCTGAGTTTTCAAAAATCCCAGAGCACCGTATCGGCATTGATGGCCGGTTCGATGCTGTAGTCGGATTATGGTTTGAAGCTGCGTGGATACACAAAACGAAAAACATCGGAAAACTGACAAACCAGAGAGTGCTGACACTGGGAACAGATTATACTTTTGGAACGGGCAATGGAATCCATGTGACTATCGAACAATTGTTTTTCAGCAGTGGCGAAAAACCGTTTGAAGCTCAGTTATTTCACACTTTCTCCGCCCTTTCAGCATATTATATGGCAGGCATTACGGATAATTTAAGTGCTATCATTTTTTACGATTGGAAAAACAAAAACCTTTATAACTTTATAAGCTGGAACCACTCATCAGGTAATTTCAGATTTTACGTAATGGGATACTGGAATCCTGAAAATTATTTTCTGCCTCAGCAAAGGGATGAGGGAGAGGCTTTTGCCGGACCTGGAATTCAGATAATGATAGTATTTAATCACTAATATACTCATATGGAAAATCACCCTCTTATTTCTGTAAGGAGTCTTACCAGGAGATATAAAATGGGCAGTGGGGAACTGCTTGCATTGAAGAACGTCACTCTTTCTTTCAGCAAAGGCGATTTCGCAGGAATAGTAGGCCCCAGCGGCTCAGGAAAGACAACTTTACTGAATATTATAGGATCGCTCGATCTCCCTTCGGAAGGCACGGTTGAGCTTAACGGCCAATCGCTTTCCGGTCTTTCACACAGGGAATCAGCAATGTTGAGAAACAGGTATATAGGCTTTGTGTTCCAGACTTATAATCTATTACCTGTTTACACGGTTTTTGAAAATGTTGAGTTTCCTTTATTGCTTCAAAAGATGACTGCGCCTGAAAGAAAAAAGGCGGTGATGGATGCCCTTGAATGGCTCGGATTAACCGATAAGGCCCGATCGAAACCTTCACAACTTTCAGGTGGTGAGTGTCAGCGCGTGGCGATTGCAAGGGCAATGGTGAAAAGACCTTCTCTGGTCCTTGCTGATGAACTTTCGGCAAACCTCGATGCAAAAAACACCCATAATATTATGCAGGCCATAAAAAAACTAAACAGGGAACTTAAAACAACCTTCATCTTTGCAACACACGATGAAAAGGTAATGCAATACCTCGACCGTATCATAACCCTTAAAGATGGTGAGGTTGAGAAGGATGAGGTTATTTTGAATCCAAAAAATTAATACAATGACTGCATTTAAACTGGCATTCAGGAATCTGTTAGGAGCCGGACTCAGAACCTGGCTGAATGTATCTGTTCTTTCTTTTGCCTATGTAATTGCACTCTTTTATAACGGCTTTCTTGAAGGGTGGAATGTTCAGGCCCGCAGGGAGACCATGGAATGGGAAACAGGTAATGGTCAGCTCTGGCATCCGCTCTATGATCCACTGGATCCTTACTGTCTTCAGGATGCACATGCGCGAATCACCGATGACCTTCAGCAGTTGATAAAAGAAAGACAGATTACTCCTGTCCTGGTTGTTCAGGGTTCAATTTATACACAGGGAAGAATACAGAATGTATTACTGAGAGGTATTGACCCTTATCAGAATATTGTTTCCCTGCCCTCAAAATATCTCGATACAACTGCAAATGTGATACCCGTCGTTATTGGAAGCAGGATGGCCTCTGCAGCAAAAGTCAAAGAAGGTGACTTTTTGCTTTTGCGATGGAGAGATAAGAACGGAACTTTTGATGCAAGGGAAATATTGATAGCACATGTTTTTTATACCAATATCGCGGGAATAGATGCAGGAAATATCTGGCTCCCACTCTCCCTTCTTCAGGAAATGACAGGTTATGAAGGTGAAGCCACGTATTTCATTACCGATAAATCTTATAAAGGAGGAGACCTGAATATATGGATTTTTAAGGATAACAATTACCTGTTAAAAGGTATTGAAGCGATCATAAAAACAAAAAAGAGCGGTGCAGTACTTATTTACGGATTACTTCTTGTTATAGGCCTGCTGGCAATTTTCGATACTCAGGTGTTGTCGGTTTTCCGCAGGCAAAGAGAAATCGGCACCTATATAGCCCTCGGAATGACCCGCCGGAGAGTTGTGGAAATCTTTACTATTGAAGGTGCAACTCACAGCATCCTGGCCATATTGCTTGGATCACTGTACGGCATCCCGATTCTGACTTTTCTTCAGATAAAAGGCATTTCTATGCCCGATGTGGTCAGTTCCTACGGAATTACCATCAGTGACAGGATTTTTCCGGCTTTCAGCGTCGGACTTATACTTTCAACTACCTTGCTGGTTATCATATCAGCAACAATTGTAAGTTATTTTCCTGCAAGAAGAATTTCAAAATTGAAACCTGCCGAAGCATTAAAGAGTAAAATATCATGATAAAATTCCTGATAAAAGGAGTTATACGCGACAAAAACAGGAGTCTGATGCCTGTTATTATAGTAAGCCTGGGCGTGGCAATTACTGTGGTTATCCACAGCTGGCTGAATGGTATAATGGATGAGTCGCTTAAACTGAACATGAATTTCAATAATGGCCATGTCAGAATTATGACCCGGGCTTATGCTGAAGAGGCAAACCAGATGCCGCTTGATCTGGCATTGCTTGATGTGAATAACCTTATTAATGAACTGCAGGTTTCATATCCCGATATTGAATGGGTAAGCAGAATCAAGTTTGGTGCGCTAATTGATTTCCCCGACTCAACAGGTGAAACACGTGCTCAGGGGCCTGTTGTGGGATGGGCAATTGACCTCTTTTCGCCCGGTTCAAAAGAAACAGAGCGTTTCAACATTACAAATGCTATCGTGGCCGGGCAGTTGCCTTCGGAACCGTCTCATGCGTTAATATCGGCAGATCTCGCCGAAAGGTTCAGGGTAAAGCCGGGCGACAGGTTTACATTGTTCGGAACAACCATGGAAGGCAGCCTTGCATTCAGAAACTTTATTGTATCGGGCACACTCAGATTCGGGACTGAAGCTATTGACAGAGGAGCGGTGATAACAGACCTTAATGATGCACGGCAGACTTTTTCGATGGAGGATGCTGCAACTGAAATACTTGGTTTTTTCAGAAACAGCGAGTATGACGATGAAAAAGCTCTCACGCTTGAAGAAGCATTTAATGACAAACATACAGTAACTGATGATGAATTCTCCCCTGAAATGTTTTCTTTCAGTCACCAGGAAGGAATGGGCGATTTGCTGGCGATAACAAAGATAATGAACTTCATCTTTGTCTTTGTTTTTGTGGCGGCAATGTCGGTTGTACTCTGGAATACCGGTCTGCTCGGGGGTCTGAGACGCTATTCCGAATTCGGGATACGCCTTGCCATCGGGGAAAGTAAAGGACATATCTTCAAAACACTTCTGGCCGAAGGCGTGGTTATCGGGATTGTTGGAACAATATGCGGTACTGCCCTTGGCCTCGCCGGTTCATATTTTCTTCAGGAATACGGACTTGATATGACCGGATGGATGAAGAATGCATCGCTGATGTTCCCGACCGTGGCCAGAGCATATATAACTCCGGCTGCATTCTATATCGGAATCATCCCGGGTCTGATCTCCACAACCCTCGGTAATGCCCTGGCCGGCAGTCTTATATACAAAAGAGACACCTCAAAATTGTTCAAGGAACTTGAAGTCTGAAAATCAAAATTTGAAAGATGAAAATAATCTATGCCAGTCTATCCATATTTTTAACAGCCTGCCTGTATGGTCAGCAAAATATGTCAGTTCTTGAAAGGATTGACAGGAACATGTCATCGGGCAACAGAATTGTTGAATCATCAATGACAATTTACGGGAGAAGGTCTACACGAACTGTTACTGCCAGGTCGTGGTCAGAGGGAACAAAGAAAGCATTTACAGAATATCTTTCGCCTGCAAGTGAAAAAGGCACAAAGATGCTTAAACTCGAAAAACAATTATGGATTTATTCACCTGCAACCGATCGCACAATTCAAATTTCGGGCAATATGCTGCGGCAGTCAGTGATGGGCTCAGATCTGTCGTATGAAGATATGATGGACGACCGCAAACTTTATGAAATCTATTCTGAGGAACTCACTGGAAGAGAATTGATTGAGGAAAGGAATACATGGATTCTGAAACTAACTGCGAAAGTTCCGGATGTTGCCTATTACTCACAGAAATTATGGGTCGACACTGCAAGATATGTGCCTCTTAAGCAAGAGCTTTATGCAAGAAGCGGCCAGCTTCTGAAGAAAGTTGAGTTCAGGGATTACGGAAACACACAGGGAAGATGGTATCCATACCTGATAGTCTATAAAGATATGCTCAAGGAGGGCAAAGGCACCGAATTCAGAATAATCAGCATTCTTTTTGACCAGAAAATACCTGAATATATTTTTACAAAGGCTGCGCTTAAACAATAACTTCTAAATCTATATCCCCTGTATATTAACCCTTTCCTGGACAGTCTGAAAAGTGGCTTTAACGTCAGTCCAAATAAATTCAAATGTTAAAATATTGTATATCAACATGTTTCCTGTCAGGGATTCAGGGGTAATTTAAAAAAGGGAGCTTTCAGACAGCCTCCACTCACTTCTGGCAGAAGAGATAATTATAAAAATCATTACTTCATTAATTTTGCTGATATGAATCGCCCTTTTTGTCTGGAGTTACCGGTTTTAATATTGTAAGCAGGAGAATCAGGGCAACGGTAACGGGTATGACCAGTATGGCGAGGTCCCTGCCCAGATGGCCTGCATCTGTTGATTTGCCGAGCCATGTTGTTACGAGTGCTCCTGAAAAAACGCCTGCCATATTCATCAATCCGTATCCTGCAGCCCTGTGGCGCGGTGAAACAAACTGGCAGAGGATGGGCATGTTATTTGCATCAAACATTCCAAAGCCGATGCCGAACAGAATTCCTCCCCCTACTATTGGAATAATTCCTTTGCCAAAGCCAATCAGAAACAGTGCAGGTATTGTAAGAAAAATACCTGATCCGCTGGTATATATTCTTCCTTTCAGGTTACGACCTATCCAGCGGTCGGCGACGATGCCTCCAGTGATCACTCCGGCAAAGGAAGAGACTGCAATGGTTATTGTACTCAAAGGTCCGGCCTCTGACATGTCAACACCGAGGGTACTGGAAAAAAGTGTTGGTAGCCAGTTCTTTATTCCCCAGCCCGGGAAGCTCGGAACAGCAAAATAAAAGAGTATTACCCAGAAGCTTGTGAGACCAAGTAAAAGTGAAAGGCTCGCTTTCATTGACTTTATCCAATGCGAAAAGGAGTTATTCACTTTTGTCATAAGATTATCTTCTGAGCGTTTCTCATAAAGAAAGATGATCAGCAATAAACAATAAGCTATTCCGATAAAGCCAAAGCTGTGAAAAGTTGTTTGCCATGACCATCTATGAGCCACAGTGGCTCCGAAACCTCCCAGTGCCTGTCCGGCATAGAGGCCGGTCATATGGATTCCAACAGCAAGAGAACGGGTATTGCCTCTGTGGTAATCGGCAATAAGTGACAGTCCGGCCGGTATATACAGAGCTTCGCTCAGCCCCATAACTGCACGCAGGACATAAAGCTGACCGAAAGTGTTTGCATACCCCATCATAAATGTAACAAACGACCATACTCCAAGGCTTGCAGTGATAAGCCATTTACGGTTAACGCGGTCAGCAACAAGTCCTGCCACCGGCGACATAAGACCGTAAATCCACAAGAAGACAGCCATCAGTCGTCCAAAGTTTTCAGCTTTTTCAAGATCTTGTATGTCGACCATCATCGCCGGCTTCATGGTCGAAAGCATCTGGCGGTCCATATAATTTAACAAAGCCACTCCCCAGAGCAATGCAACAATAAGCCATGGGTACCAGGATTTATCTTGTAGTTTCATTTGCCAGAGATGATTAATAAAATATTGGCCAGTGGAGTATCAGAATAAATTGTGAGTCATTCCGGAAATAAATAAGATCATTTTTTTGAAAAAAAATCATTAATGCCTAACAGGTTAACATCTCTAACAAAGTTTTCAAACATATCACCTGTCATGTTTTTCACTGGTAATCTGAATAATCCGCAGTCGATACCTGCAATTTTCATATAGGCTTTCCCTGTTGCAATCCCACCGTATTTATTTAAAAGTTTAATCATTTCAACTGACTTCTGCTGGAGCTCTCTTGCTGTATCCAGATCACCGTTATTAAATGATTCTATAATTTTATAATATAGAGGTGCTGCATAATTATAGGTGCTCCCAACAAAGCCCCTGCATCCATAAGCAAGTGCAGCCAGCATACACTCGTCCCGTCCCCATAACAAATCGTATTTTCTGTTTTTATAATTCAAACAACTGGAAAAATCCATTAGATCTTCATGGGTAAACTTTATTCCTGCAAAATTTGGAAGGATAGCTGAAATTTTTTCAAGAAAGCTTATCATGGGAATTTTAACTCCTGTCAGTGCAGGGAAATGATAATAATAAACTGGAAGTTCTTTTACCGCCTCCCCTACTCTTGCCACAAATTCTGCCAGTGTATCCGGATCTTCTGGCCTGAAAAAATATGGACCAATAACTGCTATTGCTGATAAACCCATCTCATAAGAAATGAGTGCATTCTCTATACATTCACTATATGAAGTACCTCCCACAAGATTTATCACCTTAACTTTTCCTCCTGCTTTCAGGCATTCAGCCCATGTTTCGGCATTTAATTGTTTTTCTTTTTGAGTGAGCGACGGCCCCTCTCCTGTGGTTCCATTGATAAAAACTCCAGCTATTCCATTTTTCTCCAGAAAATTATAATACTCTGGAATTATTATTGTGTTCAGATTACCTTTTGAATCCATTGGAGTAAAAGGTGCAGCAATCAAACCTTCAAATTTGTTAATGGTAAACATATATTTAAAGTTTATAAATTTCTAACAATGTAAATATATTTTATCATGTAATTACAATCAAAATTTTTTAAAGAAATAAAAACACCTACTGAAAAGTATTATTTTTGCGTTCCGAACAGAAGAAAATTGAGCTGGTTTTTTAAATTCGACAATGCAATCAAATTTGTAATCCTTCTTGGTTTTGTAAGTCTTTTTTCAGACATGACCTATGAGGGTGCACGTGGTATAAACGGTCCATTTCTTCTTAAGCTTGGGGCAAGCGGGACAACTGTCGGCATAGTGGCAGGACTTGGTGAGTTAATTGGATATGGCCTGCGGTTTTTTTCAGGTTATCTGGCCGATAAAACTAAAAAATACTGGACAATACTTATTTCAGGATACCTGCTTAACCTTTTTTCCGTACCATTATTAGCACTTGCCGGTTACTGGCAGATTGCAGTTTTACTTATAATTGCTGAACGTGTCGGAAAAGCTTTAAGGACTCCGGCCCGTGATGCCTTTCTCTCTTTTGGGACACAAAAAATAGGAAGAGGCTGGGGTTACGGCCTCCATGAAGCAATGGACCAGATAGGTGCAACGGTCGGGCCCCTGCTGGTAAGCTCAGTTTTGTTTTTCAAAAATCAAAATTATGCTCTCGCATATGGCTTCCTTTTAATACCGGCAACGATTGCAATCTCTGTCCTTTTATTTTCCAGATACCTCTATCCACGCCCGGGAGACCTTGAAATTAAAACAACAAAACCCGTTACAAAAGGATTTCCTGAAAGATACTGGTTATACCTTCTGGCTGTAATTTTCATTGCCGCAGGTTTCACAGATTTTCCACTGATTGCTTTTCACTTTAAATCAAAGTCTCTGGTATCCGACGCGACTATTCCGCTGTTCTATGCAGCAGCAATGGCAGCTGATGCACTGTCGGCACTTATCTTCGGCAAACTATTCGACCGGATTGGTTTGAAAATGCTTCTTATTGCTGTTCTGGTTTCATCACTCTTTGCACCTATGGTGTTTCTGGGAGGTAAAAGTGTTGCGCTGACAGGAATGATTATATGGGGCATTGGCATGGGGGCACAGGAATCAATTATGAGAGCTGAAATTGCAGGAATTGTACCGCCTGAGAAACGAGGTACCGCCTTCGGAACATTCAATGCCGCATACGGCATTTTCTGGTTCGCAGGAAGCGCTTTTATGGGTATTTTGTACGATCTATCCCTTTATGGCCTTATCATCTTCTCAGTTTTTACCCAGCTTGTTGCTGCCGCTTTCCTGTTGTATATAATTAGAAACCGGAACTGATGATATGATTATATTCAGCCACTAAAGAGTTTCTTAATAAATGAAAATAAATTATATTTGACGCCTGAATAGAATAAGCTATAATTATACAATTTATATAAAGTATTAATTTAACATTAGAAAAATATGAAGATTATTGAAGTATCAGCAATGGAAATTCTGGATTCAAGAGGGAATCCGACAGTAGAAGCGGTTGTTATGCTTGAAGATGGTGCCATGGGGAAAGCCATGGTTCCGAGCGGTGCATCAACAGGTGAACGCGAAGCATGTGAACTGCGCGATGGCGATAAAAAACGCTACAGTGGTAAAGGTGTGCTCAAAGCCGTTGAGAATGTCAATACAATAATTTCAAAAGCTGTAGTTGGAAGAGAATTTTCAAATCAGAGGGAACTTGACTATTTGATGATTGAACTTGATGGCACTCCGAATAAATCGAAGCTTGGTGCCAATGCTATTCTGGCAGTATCAATGGCTTACGCAAGGGCTGAGGCTGAAAGTGCAGGAATCCCTCTATACCAGTATCTGGGAGGTGCAAATGCATATCTTCTGCCGGTACCCTGCATGAATATTATTAACGGTGGTAAACATGCCGATAATAATGTTGATTTTCAGGAATTTATGATTGCACCACACAATGCTCCATCATTTACCGAATCAATCAGGATGGGGATTGAAGTTTTTCATACTTTAAAATCTGTTCTGAAAGGGAAAGGATACAGTACAGGTGTTGGTGATGAGGGCGGTTTTGCACCTGATCTCAAGTCGAACGATGAAGCTGTAGAAGTGATTTTAGAGGCAATTAACAAAGCTGGTTATAAACCAGGTATTGATGTAAGTATTTGCCTCGACCCTGCAGCAAGCGAAATGTGGGAAGACGGAAAATATAAGCTGTTCAAGAGCACAGGTAAATTGATTTCGAGCGACGAACTTATTAAACTATGGGAAAGCTGGGTTAATCAATACCCGATTATATTGATTGAAGACGGGCTCGCTGAAAACGATTGGGCAGGATGGAAAAATATGACAAAAACACTTGGCAGTAAAATTGAAATTGTGGGAGATGATCTTTTCTGCACAAACAAAGCTATTCTCGCAGAAGGTATAAAGGAAGGAGCAGCTAATTCAATCCTGATCAAATTAAATCAGATTGGAAGCGTATCCGAAACACTTGAGACAATTGAACTTGCTTACAGAAACAATTACAACATTTTTGTATCTCATCGCAGCGGTGAAACCTCTGATAGTTTTATTGCAGACCTTACTGTTGCGGTCAATGCAGGAAAACTGAAAACCGGAAGTGGATGCCGCAGTGAAAGAATTGAAAAATTCAACCAGTTGATGCGAATTGAACGCGAACTCGGAAAATCATCAAAATTTGCCGGTAAGAAAGCATTTAAAAATTCATAACGGTGTTGAAGACTAAAAAAAAGCGGCTCATTTGAGTCGCTTTTTTTTTTAATTATTTCCAACTATAATCAATAGATCCAGATGATGCAGATTCCAATAAAAATCATCTGTATAATAATATTTTATCAAATTAATAAAAAATTATTCTAATATTTTAAAGGATTTTTAAATTATAATTTCTTAATTTGCAAACTGAAATTAATTTCCAGACATGGACGATTATCATTTATGTAGTTGAATTTTAACAGAGGTTTGCATAGTCGGCCTCTGTTTTAAAAAAATGGAGGATTGTACTATGAGAACTTTCTTTAAAAACTCAACAGGAATTGTTCCATGTGCAGAGTGGGAGCCATATTGCTGGATACATATTGAGTGCCCCGTTGCAGATGAAAAAGAGTACATTTTGAATTTTGGAATGCCCAATTCCTTTCTTAATGACCTCGAAGATATTGATGAACGTCCGCGTATAGAGTTTGAAGAGGGCTGGTACTTTATTCTTATCAGAGTTCCTTACCGTAACGGTAACCCAAAACTACCATTTTCAACCGCACCTCTGGGAATAATTTTTAAAGATGAAATTTTCATCACTGTATGCCATGTCGAGACCGAATTAATAAGAGATTTTCTAACCTATTCCGTCAGAAAAAACATTAATTATAAAGACTATTTTGATCTTGTTCTGAGGCTTATCCTGAATTCAAGCGTCTGGTTCCTAAAATATCTAAAGCAAATAAATCTACATATAAAATCGGCTGAGACTGAGCTTGAAAAATCGGTCAGAAATGAAGATCTTCAAAGATTGCTTCAGATTGAAAAATGCCTTGTCTATTTTACAACCTCCCTTAAAGGAAACGATATCCTTATTAACAGACTTAAAAACATAAAAAGCCAGAGGGATAATTATGATGAAGAATTGCTCGAGGATGTTGAAATCGAAACCAAACAGGCACAGGAAACAACCAATGTGTACAGCGATATTCTCAGTGGTATGATGGATGCCTATGCTTCAGTAATCTCAAATAACCTTAACATAATAATGAAGAGGCTCACCTCAATATCGGTAATACTTATGATACCCACTCTTATTGCCAGCCTCTATGGTATGAATGTACCAAATGGCCTTGAGAATTTCCAACCAGGTTTCTGGATAATTTTCCTGATTTCTACAATTTTCTCAGGAATGGGCTTGTATATGCTTAGAAGAAAAAAATGGTTCTGATTTTTTTATTAACTAATCTCGGTTTTGTTTCACTTTATTTTCTAAATTTAAATATAATTTTCTGAGTATGTTTTTACTCTGAATAAAATGGAAATCTTTCTTCTTACGATAATATTCATCATGTCAGTATATATAGCAATCCTTCATGTTAAGCTTATGAAAAGGGATTTGCGTATAGATTCCCTGATAAGACAATTAAACCAGTCAGGATTTGCCGGGAAGTTTACTGATTTCATTGAAGATAAAATATTCGACACTAATGTACTGAATTTTATTCTTGAATATGAGAAAGAAGCAAAGATTTATCTTCATTATACAAAATTCAGGGAGAATGCAGAGAATATCCTCAGAGAAGGTTTCAAATTTGCCGAATCATTTTACAAAACTGCTTTCTCCGTAACAAGTGATCGGCTCGACCTGATTATAAAGCACAACAGTAAAAAGTATTATGGTAATTATATTATTATTATTTGTATATCTGAAAGAATAATAAAATACTATAATTCTAAAATAATAATGTTAGGGTTGAAAAACTGTCATTATGAAAATATTCTTACTGAAAAGCCACCTGAAAAAAACGAAAATGCAGAAATTATCTATACCCTTCCCTCGAAATATATAAAGGGAATAATCAATTATCATACGGGCGAAATAATAAAGAATCCTGAATTCGACCACAATTATTTATCTCCATGGTTTGAGATCAATATCGAAAAAATGAAAACTTCCCAGGGCTAAACGTTTGTATTACAAAAGATCTCGCAAAAGTTGAAAAAAGAACTGTTTATTATTCGATATGGCCAGATTGCTTAAACATAGATATCCCGGAATATAAAGAATCTGGAAAAGAAAGAATTTAGTAGAATGTAAAAGTATAGTAACCTGTTTGAAAAAATTTTACAATGCTATTTAGCCTGCGATATTTAATATTAGTCAGACAATATTAAAATTATTGAATTCAGAAGGCAGCCACAAAACCAAGGCTTAGCTTTCCGTAATTCTTCTCTGACTCAATCCATGAATATTCAGAGAGGAGTCTGACATTTCTTCGCAAAAGATAACCTAAATTTATTGTGGCTGACTTATAATCAAGCAGATGGTAATCTGATTCCACATAATTGAGTAATCCTGTAACGTACCATTTGCTTCTGTCGCCTTTTGGAGTAACAATAGCCTCGAGGTATCCTCCGCTCGTACCTGCATTATCCATCGAAAATCCGGAATCCTCATCATATACCCTACCGTCAGATCTAAAAATAAACTGGGCATTGATTCTCAACCTTTCATTAAAGTCGATATTAACCACCGGACCCAGCATTTTTATATTACTTGTTGTATTAATTGGTCCCATTGTTAATTTTTCCCTGCCAAAATATCCCATAAATCCAATGTTCAGGAATTTCCCAAGAGGTTGACTGAGGTAAAATAGAACATTCTTAAACTTATCCTTGTCGAAAAGGAATTCTTCACCCCCGTTACCGGTACCATTTCCATTCAATACCTCAGCCACCAGCCCTGTTCCTATTTTAGGGATATCATAATCGAGCATTATCCCCCTTTCGTATTTAAGGGATGCATTAGATGTACCGGGTACTGACTGGAGGATAGCAATATCCTCAAGTGTAAGTCTTAATTCTCTTTTATAAAATGGATCACATGCTTGAAACTGCCCGGCAGAAATGTTTATTCCTGTCCCGAAAAGGTTGCTGTAAGTAAGAAAAGCATCTTCAATTCCGACAATATCACCTCCCTCGCTCATGAAAAAGTAGAAATAATACGACAGGTTCTCTGAAAGTTCACCCCCTGAGAGGAGTTTTACTCCTGAAGGTGCTCCGAAGTCAAATCCACCTTTAGCATCGGAGTTAAAGGTTGCGATACCATCTATTCGTATGGCAAATGGAAGCTCCCTGAGAAGTGACAGGTTTTCATCACCTGTCTGAATAAAATATCTTGGAGCTTCATATTCAGTCATCCTGTAACCATCGCCGGCAAAATCCTCACCAAAAGGTTTAAGCGAAGGAAACGGGTTATGGCATACCTGGCAGCTTACCTGATATTTTCGGGCAAAGGCAGGTATTGCTCCGGCATCTGAATAAATTAGGTGAAATAACACTGGAACAAAGAATACGAAGAGTTTTATAGACAATTTCATCTGTTAAATTTTTAATTTTTCAAGGTAAAATTGTTATCCATGTAGAATGATCGTTAACATGTATTATTTCTGATTCATCGGGTGGTACATTTAAAAAATCTGCAACCGGTTTTACAAGAAGCTGATAGTTTAATGTAGCTGTAACCTTCATTTTACCAGGTGCGGCATTTATTGGTACTTTGAAGGTAAATTTTTCTGTTTTTGTCTCGCGTGGACCAATGCGGTAGTCAACTCCAAGCTTTACGGTGTTCCATTGCATAATAGTCATATTACCTTCCGGGTCAAAATAAGGCATTCTGAAAATTCTGTCACCTGCTGGTATCCCATCGCGTTGGACTCCCTTAAAATCTTTAATACCTTTCGGGATGCCCATATCCTGATAAGCCAGAAAATCACCGGAAATAGTATATTCTTCGCCATCAAAGCCTTTGGGATCAACCGGTATATGATAGGTATTTCCTTTTGCATCAGTTGCTTCAACATGAAGCCAGAGTATTCGGTCTTCGACCGAACCGGTAGGAAATTTATGTCCTGTTTTTGCGTTGTAAAGAGCAACAGTGAAAATTACTTTTTCTCCTGGCTCTGCTTCCCTCATATCGGGCTCGATTCTGATTTCGACTGTTCCTCTAACTTTCCCGGGGTCATGTCCGCCATGAAAAAGATGCAGTCTGGCATCATTATAAGGTTTACCCATTATTGCATTGAGATAATAACCTTTAGGCATATGGCAATCCTGACAGGGGACTCCCTGTGCAGCATAAGGTCCCTCTTTCCATTCAATCTGTGTGCTTTTAACCCATACTCCATAAAGATTTTTCTCATTATGGCATATGCCACAGAATTCTGTCGTATGAAAAATATCTTTTGTTATTATTTTATGTGCTGGTGATTCAACTGATGGTGCGCGTCCGGAATATTTTGTTTCACCCGGGTTCATAACATAGCTGTAATTTACGGGTGGATTGGAATGTGTATCCTGAATCAGATGACAAACTTCACACGAAACGGATTCATTTGCCATGGAATTTTCGGAGGGTCTTGGGGGTGGAAATTTGCCGTTCATATATGCAAGTGGCGTATGACAGCCATTACACCCGTCGACTGCATCGCGCAGTTGAGGAACAGCAGCAGCATGTGCCTCAGCAAGGTCGAAATACTCAATCTCATCCCAGTGATGTGTATAGGCCTGCGACATCATTGCCTGAGACCATTGCTGATAAATTCCGGGATGACATGTTTTGCACTTTGAAGCTTTTTCAAATGCTTTGAAAGGATATTTTCCTTTGATATCTTCCTGTTCAGTTTTTAATCTGAGGCCTGTACTATTAGTAACGATTGAGATCAGAAAAATTATTATGAATAAGATATTCTTCCCTATCATACTAAACGAGCTTTATATGATAAAGATAACAAAAAAATAAAAGCTTAATCAATATTTGATAAAAATCATTTTTTATTTTAGCTCTGC
This sequence comes from Rikenella microfusus, assembly GCA_020722575.1. Lineage (GTDB taxonomy): Bacteria > Bacteroidota > Bacteroidia > Bacteroidales > VadinHA17 > LD21. The sequence continues at coordinate 24,184 of DYKN01000024.1, forward strand.
CCTCATTACATTTTTCACCCAGACATTTACTGGTGGTTTTGCCGGCATTGATAACCTTTCTGCCCGTTAAGTAAATTCAAAACGAACAATAATGCTATAATTATTATCAGATTCCTCATGACATTTAAATATTCCGTAAAAAAAAATCAGAATATTAAAATTATGACAAAATCAGTATAAATGAAAATAATTCAGTGCATTTAACAAATTTCAATAAAAAAAAACCTGCCCGTGAAAAAATTTACAGGCAGGAATTTTTAAAAACTTGATTGTAATATTAGCCAAGATCTTTAAGCAGATCCTGTGTTTCTTTTCTGTATTCTTTCATCATTTTCTTGGCCGACCTTGTTGCAGTTAAACCTGCAAGGCTGAAAAGTACTATTAAAGCGACCAGAATCCACATTACTATTTTTGTAGTATTTTCATTTGCCTTTAAAGTTGCAGTGAGTGCATGATAAAGGAGCCAGAGAGCATATAAATAAATGATAATATTTACAATAAAGCCGAGTGTCAGGTTGATACCCATGAAAAAACTTAAAAGAGCTGATACTGGCATTATAACAAGCAGTGAGCCAGAGATTCTCAGGGAAGCTTCAAAATCTGTATTTCCCTTGCAAATTGCAGAAATGATCAAAATTATAACTGCTCCGATAAACAATCCGAAGATAGCTCCAATAATAGCCCAGATGAAAGCAGCTACTCCTACTGCGCCTCCGAGTAATCCGCCTCCTACCGCACCAATATGAAGCAAACCCCATATAAAGTATAAAATACCGGCTACCAAACCGTATAATACTGATTTAATCAAGGGTTCAACCATACCGCCGGTTGTTTTCATAGAGGTAAAATAACTCCTTGGATTCAGGAGCGTTTGTTTAGATTCTTCAATGAAATTCTTGAAATCGAAACCTGTTTCGTTGCTCATAGTAAAAAGTTTTTAGTTTGACAAATGTTTGATTAATTACAGAAGATATTTTGAAATTAGAATATTACTGCTCTTTCAAATGAGGAACATTAAGTTTCCTCATTCATAATACGACCAGCCTAAGCATTTTTCTTTTCTGATTTTTTTGCCTTCTTGGCTGCTCTTTTTTCCTTCAGACTCTTTGCTGGAGTTTTCTTTTGTTTAGATTCTCCTTTTGATTTTTCGTGTGACATACTTTACTGAATTTTGATTATCGAGTATAAAATTAAAAAAGTTTATAGAAAAAAAGCAATAGAATCCGTATAAAATAAGGCATAAATTTTAAAATATCATGTTAACCGGGGAAAATAGATATCTTTTCTTAAAATTTTACACATTTTACATCCACCTATTTATGGGAAAGACAAGCCTTTTTCTTTTATCGTTATGCAAGCTGGCTCAGACTTGAAGCAGCTTCGTTGTCGAGAAACCAATAAATTTCACCTGAGTGCGGGTTTACCATTGATGATGGTACTAAGGGATTGCCAGGATTATTTAAAGCTTCTGCCACTATCTCTGCTTTGCTAATTCCGGTAGCCATAAAAAAAATTTTTCTGGCATTATTTATTGTATGTAATGTTAAGGTAATACGTTTCTGAAGTGTAGAAGGATGAATTGCAACTTCACATATTTTATTTGATGTTAGAACTCTCTCATCTCCTGGAAAGATTGATGCAGTATGGCCATCTTCACCTATGCCTAAAAAAATTACATCAAATCTCGGGACTCCCAGTGCTGAGGCTGTTTTATTCCTGACTTCAGCTGAATATCTTTCAGCCTCTTCTTCAGGATTCTGCTCTCCTTTTATCCTGTGAATATGTTTTGCAGGCATCTTAATCTTATCAAGGAAAGTTTCTTTTGCAAGTTTGTAATTACTCTCGGGGCTATCAGGAGGAACACATCGTTCATCACTCCAGAAAAAATCTGCACTTTTCCAATTAATGTTCTTAGAATAATTATTCCCGATAGTCGCAAAAAGAGTTCTGGGTGTATTTCCGCCGGAGAGAGCAATATTTATATGGCCACCTCTCAGGGCTGCATCGTTCAAGATTTTTATCAATTCATCAGCTATAGCATAAGAAAGTTCTAAAGGATCACGGTATATTTTTATTATTCTTTCCATTTATTGCTTATTTTAAAGTTCACAATATTTTCCACCTTTAGAGAGGTTTTTGCATGGGTATCGCCATGTCAAACCTTCACCTATTAGATTATCAGCATTTTCAGGGCCCCATGTTCCAGCAGGATATCCATAAATTTTCCCGGTCTTTCTTTTCCATGCATTTTGAACCGGTTCAAGAAATTTCCATGCAGCCTCAATTATATCGCTTCGACCAAAGAGAGTTGAATCACCTTTCATTACATCCGCAAGCAACCGTTCATAGGGTAGAGGAATTCTTTCAATCTCAAGTTCTGAATAATGAAAATCCATATCTGCATTTTCCACAATAAAACCCGGGCCGGGTTTCTTTATACAAAATTTCAGCAAGATCCCTTCATCAGGTTGAATACGTATCACCATGCTATTAAAAGATTTTCCAGGATCATCAACATGAAAGAGAAAATGGGGAGTTGATTTAAAGTGAATTACTATTTCGGTTACCCTTACAGGTAACCTTTTACCGGTGCGGATGAAAAAAGGTACACCACCCCATCGCCAGTTATCTATATAAAATTTCATTGCCAGATAGGTTTCTGTCCGTGATTCTGGGTTAACCCCGGGTTCTTCCCTGTATCCAGGAACTTTTATACCATTAATTATTGCCGAAGTATATTGACCACGAAGGAAATTCTTTTCTACTTCATCTTCACTGATTGGCCTTAACGACTGTAAAACTTTGAGTATTTCATTCCTTATAGCATCAGCATTAAGCGATGAAGGAGGCTCCATAGATGTAAGTCCAACAATCTGTAAAAGATGATTCTGAACCATATCTCTCATAGCACCAGCATTGTCATAATATCCGCCCCTGTTTTCAACTCCCACGTCTTCAGCAGCCGTAATTTCCACATGATGTATATAATTGCGGTTCCATAAAGGCTCAAAAATGCCATTCGAAAACCTTGTAACAAGAATATTCTGTACCGTCTCCTTCCCCAGATAATGGTCTATTCGGTAAATCTGACTTTCCTTTAAAAATTTCTTCAAACTTTTGTTTAATTTGTAGAATGACTCGAGATCATAACCGAAAGGCTTTTCATAAACAAACCTTCTGAACCCCTTTTCTTCACTGCATAATCCTGCATGGCAAAGGTGTTCCGTTATATCTGAATACAAATTTGACGGGGTGGCTAAATAAAAAATATAATTGCCTCCTGCCTCACAATCTCTGTCCTTTTTTTGAATCAAATCCCTTAAACCAACAAAATCCTTACTATCTGTCATATTAGAAGAAAAGTAGGAAAAATGGGAAAGGAAATCCTCAACCGCTATGTTATCCGGTAAACTGTTTTCATTATTTAATTTCAAACCTTCCCTGATAATTGACCTGAATCCATCATCTGACATTTTTTTTCGGCCTACTCCAATAACTTCAAATTTTTCAGGAATGCTTCCATTTCTATAAAGGGCAAGCAATGATGGGGCCAGCTTCCTTCTTACAAGATCACCTGTTGCCCCAAAAATAACCAACAACTGATTAAAAGGTTTACTCATAACAATTATTTGATTTTATTTAAAATTAAATGCGTTTATAAGATTTTTGTTCAAATTTCGATAAAAAATTTTTCATCTTAAAGATCATCTTAAATGGTAAAATTTCATATTGATTTATTCCTATTGCACTTAAAAATATTTTGATAAATATATTTTTGGGGAATTTTAATAAATATTTTCATTTGTTTATTTTAAATATAAAATAATAATATTATTTTTGACGAAAATTTTTAATTATGCTGTTTTCAGCGAATAGTATATTATCGGTTATTGTTATCCTCAGGAAAAGAAACTCAAGCTGAGAATGGTAAATTTTTAATTGATTTCGAAACCGTTCTCAGCCAGTATGAACGGTTTTTTGTTATTAATAAAGTAATAAATTATTAAAAATGAGACCCAAAGACAGAGCGTTTTACAGAAGTGATTTTGAACATGATAGTTGCGGTATTGGATTTGTAGCTCATATCAAAGGGAGGAAGTCACATTCTATTATATCCAAAGGACTTGAGATTTTGTGTAATATGGCTCATCGTGGGGCCGAAGGTGCTGACAGCCGAACGGGGGATGGAGCAGGTATCATGATTCAGGTGCCTCGCGATTTTTATTTGATTGAGGGAATTGCTCTTCCGCCTTCAGGTTGTTTTGGAACCGGAATTATTTTCCTGCCACAGGATAAAAATGAAGCTGAGAAGTGCCTTAAAATCTTTACAGAAATTATTAAGGAAGAAGGTGCAAGAATTATATGTTACCGTAATGTACCAAGAGACAACAGCATGATAGGTGAACTGGCTCTTGCAACAGAGCCCGAAATGAAACAGGTTTTTATTGAGGCAGATGTTGAATCTGAAGATCTTGAGAGAAAACTATACATAATAAGAAAGCGTACTGAAAATAAAATTAGGGAATCGTCCATTCCCCAGAAAAACCTTTTCTATATACCAAGTCTTTCAACCCGTGTGTTGGTTTATAAAGGAATGCTTACCTCCCACCAGCTGAAGGATTATTATCTTGATTTGAAGGACGAACGTTTGCAAAGTGCAATAGCAGTGATTCACTCACGCTTCAGCACAAATACATTTCCTAGCTGGGATCTTGCACAACCTTTCAGATTTATTGCACATAATGGTGAAATAAATACTATTAAAGGTAATCGTATATGGATGGAAGCCAGGGAATCAATTCTTAAATCTGATGTTCTTGGCGACCTTTCGAAGATTTATCCGATTATAGAACCAGGCAAAAGCGATTCGGCTTCCCTCGATAATGTGGTGGAATTTCTGGTTATGAGCGGAAAATCATTACCATATGCAATGTCTATTCTCATACCGGAGTCAATTAATATTAAAAACCCTATTCCCCCGGAACTCAGAGATTTTTATCATTACCATGCTACTTTCATGGAGCCATGGGATGGGCCTGCTTCACTCATATTTTCTGATGGCAGATATGTTGGTGGCATGCTCGACAGAAACGGATTGCGCCCATCACGATATACCATAACAACTAATGATATTATTGTTATGGCTTCAGAGACCGGTGTTCAGCGTTTTGAACCCAATGAGGTTGTGGCAAAAGGACGTCTTAAGGCCGGTAAAATACTTCTGATAGATACTCAAGAAGGAAAAATTTACATGGACGAAGAAGTTAAAGCTCAGCTTGCTGCCGAACAACCTTACGGAAAGTGGATTGAACAAAATCAGGTTATGCTTGAGGATGTTGAAACAGGCCATCAAATCTCACCATCTCTGGGAGATGAATACAACAAATATATTAAATCGTTCAACTACACTACGGAGGATATTGAAAAAATAATTCTTCAGATGTCCGCAACAGGCAAAGAACCAATAGCTTCAATGGGTAATGATGTCCCGCTTGCCGTTCTTTCCACAAAACCTTACCGACTCTTTAACTATTTCAAGCAACTTTTTGCTCAGGTCACAAACCCGCCTATTGATCCAATCAGGGAAGAACTTGTTATGACTCTCTCAGGGTATCTTGGCTCACTTCAGCAAAATATACTCGACAGTTCTCCCTATCACGTCAAAATGATAAAGTTTAAAAATCCGGTTATTTCAAATACCTATCTTAATGTTATTAAAAATTTGAGATATAGGGGATTTTCTTATTCTGAATTTAAAATTCATTTTGAAGCTTCAAAAGGTGCAGAAGGTTTGAAGGAAGCTCTTGATAAACTTTGCATTGCTTGTGAGAATGCTGTGGATGAGGGTAAAAATTATATCATTCTCTCCGACAGGGGTATAAACAAAGATCATGCACCCATTCCTTCGCTTCTTGCAGTATCAGCTGTTCATCATCATCTTGTTGCGAAGCGAAAAAGAATGCAGATAGATATTATTGTTGAATCTGCTGAGCCTCGTGAAGTAATGCATTTTGCATTGCTTTTCGGTTACGGTGCAAGTGTAATCAACCCCTACATGAGTTTTGCGATTATCGAGAAACTTGTAAAGGAAAAAGCATTACAGCTTGATTATCAGAAGGCTGAAGAAAACTATATCAATGCTATTAGCAAAGGTCTGTTGAAAATAATGTCAAAAATGGGGATCAGTACTCTCAGGAGTTATCGATCGTCACAAATATTTGAGGCAGTCGGTATAAGTAAAGAATTAATTGACAGATATTTTGCAGGCACACCATCACGTATAGGGGGCATAGGTTTTGAAGAGATTACCAGAGAAATACTTATCCCTCACAATTATGCATTTAGTGAAGAATCTGATTCTGAACCGCTTACTGAGGGGATTTATTCATATAGAAAATATGGAGAACATCATGCATGGAATCCTGAGACTATTGCTTTACTGCAATGGAGCACCCGAACAGGTGATTATAACAAATTCAAGGAATTCAGCAGGAGGGTAAATAAAGAGACATCCCGTCCGACATTTCTGAGGGGATTATTGAAATTGAAGGAAGGTAACCCAATTTCACTGGAGGAAGTAGAACCGGCCGAATCGATTATGAAAAGGTTCGTAACCGGGGCTATGTCGTTCGGTTCTATAAGTCGCGAAGCTCATGAAACAATTGCCATTGCCATGAACCGCATTGGTGCCAGGAGTAATACCGGAGAAGGGGGTGAAGATCCGGAACGTTTTAAACCTCGTCCCGACGGGGAGAGCGTTAGAAGTGCTATTAAACAGGTTGCAAGCGGAAGATTTGGTGTCACAACCGAATACCTTGTAAATGCCGATGAAATACAAATTAAGATTGCTCAGGGGGCAAAGCCGGGTGAGGGAGGCCAGCTGCCAGGGCACAAAATTGATAGAATCATTGCGAAAACCCGTTATTCAATTCCCGGTATAACCCTTATTTCTCCCCCACCACACCATGATATTTATTCAATCGAAGATCTTGCCCAGCTTATTTTCGACCTGAAGAATGTTAATCCCGAAGCCAAAATCAGTGTAAAATTAGTATCGGAATGTGGTGTAGGAACCGTTGCTGCAGGAGTAGTAAAGGCAAAAGCTGATATTATTACCATCAGTGGTTATGAGGGCGGTACCGGTGCCAGTCCGGCTTCATCTATCAAACATGCCGGTCTCCCTCTTGAACTTGGTCTTGCTGAAACCCAACAGACCCTTGTTATAAACAACCTTAGAAAAAGGGTGAGATTGCAGGTCGATGGCCAGCTTAAAACCGGGCTGGATGTGGTAATGGCAGCTCTAATGGGTGCCGAGGAATATGGTTTTGCAACAGCAGCGTTGATTGTCCTCGGTTGTGTGATGATGAGAAAGTGTCATCTTAATACATGCCCGGTGGGTATAGCAACTCAGAATGAAACTCTGCGGAAACGATTTCATGGGAAAGCAGATTATCTGATCAATTACTTCAGATTTGTGGCAGAAGAAGTCAGGGAGATACTCGCCCAGCTTGGTTTCCGTTCGCTTGACGAAATTATTGGAAGGTTTGATCTTCTTGAAAGAAGCCACGATGCAGATAACTGGAAGACTGTAAAACTTGATCTTTCACCGTTTACTACATTACCGGAAGAAGCCAGGGTTTACCCGATAAGATGTATTGAAAAGAAACATCATCAAATAGAGGATGTTATGGACAGAGAATTGATTAATCTGGCTTCGAAAGCAATCAATGAAAAAGAACCTGTTGAAATTGAGAAGGAGATCAGAAATACCGACAGGGCAACAGGTGCTATGTTATCAGGCGTGATAGCGAAGCGCTACGGGCTTGAAGGTTTGCCTGAGGGAACAATCAAATGCAGGTTCAGGGGATCTGCTGGACAAAGTTTCGGAGCCTTTCTGGTAAAAGGAGTTGAATTCAGGCTTGAAGGAGATTCTAATGATTATCTTGGAAAAGGTTTATCAGGCGGTAGAATCATTGTGGTACCACCTAAAGATTCTTTGTTTGAAGCTGACAAGAATATTATTACAGGTAACACAGTATTATACGGCGCCACAAGCGGGGAAGCCTATATATGCGGTGTAGCTGGTGAGAGATTCGCTGTTAGAAACAGTGGGGCAATAGCTGTTGTTGAAGGTGCCGGAAATCATTGCTGTGAATATATGACTGGTGGACGGGTAGTTGTGCTTGGGGCTACCGGAAATAACTTTGCAGCAGGTATGAGCGGAGGCATTGCTTATGTGTTCAATGAGACAGGCAGGTTTGATTACTACTGTAATATGGGAATGGTTGAAATCTCACTTGTAGAAGACAGAAATGATGTACATGAGCTTAAAAGTCTGCTTACAAGGCATATTTTCTACACGGGCAGTAAAAAAGCGAAAATGATTCTTGATGATTTTGAAAAGTACATTGAAATGTTCATAAAGGTGATTCCGTACGATTATAAAAGGGTTCTTCAGGAGCAGAAACTTGAGGAGATTAAAAGAAAGATTGCCGATAAGGAACTTGATGTAGAGTTTATACGAGGGGCATAGGCTTCGAGTAGACTAATTACATAATTCTCCTGCATCTCAAATGTGTAAAGAGTCTGAAAGTGGAAGGTTTCTTCATTTTTATACTGATGGAACATATTACGGTAAAGAAGAGTTTCATATAAAAAATGTATTGGTGAGAGAGCAGAAAAGGATGAGTGTATTACTGAATAAAGAGAATATCTACCATAATGGATATGTAGAAAATTTTTGAACTAAGATTTTTAATATTTAAAGATTAAATAGATAAAAAATTTTACAAAATGAAAATAATAATTATATAAGAATTTTTATTAAATAAAAATTTTAATTAGATAGTAATTTTTATCAAATGAAATTTTTTATTAAATATTAATTTTTATTGAATGATAAATTTTATTAAATAATACTAATTATCAGGGGAAAATATTTCTTAATTAAAACAATTTAATAAATGGTAAATTTTTTTAAATAATAATTTTTACAAATAAGATCAGTAATATAAAGAAATACAATAATATAAGTTAATCATCCAAATTACTATCAAAATGGCTGACCCAACAGGATTCTTAAAAGTAAAACGTAAAGAGGCAGGAAACCGCCCTGTGCATGAACGTATCTGCGATTTCAGCGAAATAGAACAGGTACTTAATTCCGACGACAGAATGCTACAGGCATCAAGATGCATGGATTGTGGTACACCTTTCTGCCATTGGGCTTGCCCACTCGATAATCTTATCCCCGAATGGAATGATCTCCTTTGGAAAGGTGAATGGAAAAAGGCATACTACAGACTTAATGCAACAAATAATTTCCCTGAATTTACCGGAAGGATTTGTCCAGCTCCTTGTGAACATGCATGCGTACTGAATATTAACAAAGAACCTGTAACAATAAGGGAAAATGAAGTTGCAATTGCCGAGAGAGCATTTAATGATGGCTACATTGTACCACGGCCACCACGCAAAAGAACCGGGAAAAAAGTCGCAGTAATTGGTAGTGGCCCCACAGGAATGGCTGCCTCTGACCTCTTGAACAAATTTGGCCATAATGTGACACTCTTCGAAAAAAATCAGAAAGCCGGAGGATTACTACGATATGGAATTCCCGATTTTAAACTCAGTAAAACAACTATAGACAGACGTTTACGTATCATGATTCAAGAAGGTCTTGAGATCAGGACCGGAACAGAAATCGGCAAAGATATTCCAGGCAAAGTTTTAATTGATTCATATGATGCTATCTGTCTGGCTATTGGTGCTACCAAACCCAGAGATCTAAAGATCGAAGGACGAGACTTAAGGGGAATATACTTTGCATTGGATTTCCTTTCACAACAAAACAAAGTAAATGATGGGGAAGTGATTCATCCTGCTGCAAGAATAAACGCTGAGGACTGCAGGGTAATAGTACTGGGTGGTGGAGATACAGGATCCGACTGTGTTGGAACAGCTATACGCCAAAAAGCCGTAAGTGTAACACAAATTGAAATACTCCCTCAACCTCCTCTTAAAAGAACACCCGATAACCCATGGCCCTTTTTTGCCAAAACTCTCAAAACTTCAACCTCACATGAAGAAGGTTGTGAACGACTATGGAGCCTCTCAACAGTACGATTCATTGGTGAAAACGGACACGTTACTGGAATCGAAGCAGAAGAGGTTGCATGGGAAAAAATTGGAGATAAATATGTAATGAAACCCATACCGGATACAAGAAAAATAATCCCTACAGATATGGTTATTCTTGCCCTTGGTTTTGTACATCCTGTAATTGAGGGTATTGTCAATGAACTTGGATTGGAACTCGATGAACGCAATAATATTAAAACCAACTCTAACTACCAGACAAATATACAGAAAGTATTTGCAGCAGGCGATGCAGTAACAGGAGCAAGCCTGGTAGTAAACGCAATAGCAAGTGGACGTAAAGCGGCTATAGAAATTGATAAATACCTCAAAAGCAATTTTTAATACACAGCTGTAATTCATTTGTATTCGGTTAGCTGAACATTCAATGGCATTTGATCATCTGTCATTTGCCCTGGGTCTGTTTGAGCAGTGCTGGTAGTTGATAATGGTTGTTCGGTACTGTCCCGTTTCACTCTCATTTATCAAAATTTCAGCTTCACTTAAAAGTACTTTATCACCTCCACTCCCACTCCTACTCCCACTCTCACTCTCACTCTCACTCTCACTCCCACCCTCACTCCCACCCTCACTGCCCCCTCCGTGGCACGCCGGATACGTGCGCTGGAAATCCGTGTATTCCGTGGTGAAAAAATTCTAACACAGCTCATGCCAGACTAAATGCCAACAAGAGAAAGCAGCATTCTTTTCTTTATCTCACCACAGAGAACACGGAACGGCACAGAGGTCATACCGAAAATTTCCGTACGTTCTTACTCTATGGCGAACTGGACCACGCGCCGGTACTCATTGAACTCAGTAGTTAAATCCTTTTCTTCCATTAATATAACTCCAATCCTAAAAATTCCTACATTTATGGGCAATAAAACATGGAAATGATTGCAAAGTCTGTTCTGAATAGTGCCACCACAATTATTTTAGTAGCTGTCAGCAACTTTCTACAAGGTCAAAGTATTGATTCCACTTCATTCAGGATCTTCTCCCGTCAGAGCTTCTATTCTTACGAGAAAAAAGCTGAAATGCTTCTGCATATCCCCCAGGCATATAAATATTCTATATTTAATGTCTCCCTGAGCCTTAATGATAAATTGATCTACGAATGGAAGGGCTCACCTAAAAAAGATATCCTCAGACTACCTTTCGACATTACTGATTCAACCCGTTCAGGCATTGTTAAGGCGGAAATAATCCGTCCGGGTACCGGCAAAAAATATATTTGCCGGGGAGAACTGCTTATCCTGCAATACAAACCAAACGAAGTGAAGACCGATAGACTTACGGGCGGACTCATTGTCAACAGGCTTCCGTTCTTCCCTTTCGGATTTTATACATATTTCCCAGTTCATCCCTCTTTGCCAGAAGAGGAGGCTGTGAAAAGTTTTAACTTGATATCACCTTACCAGCAACTTCTTCCTGAAACAATGGAACAGCGTAAAGCTTATATGGACCGCTGTGCACAGCTTGGTATGAAAGTAAACTATAATCTTGCCTCATTGGCCGGAGGGGGAGGCGTTAACCATAGAAACCATGAAATGAGCGAGGAAGAGAAAAGAAACCTGCTTATCAACGAAGTGCGAACTTTCATGAACCACCCTGCCCTTCTCGCATGGTATATAGCTGACGAACCCGATGGAAACAATGTCAAGCCTGAAACACTTGAGCAAATCTACCGGCTGATAAAAGATATTGACCCATGGCATCCTGTATCAATTGTCTTCATGACGCCATTCACCAGAGCAAAAGAGTATGCAGGTGCAATGGATATTGTCATGGCCGACCCCTACCCTGTTCCGCTGTACCCTGTCACAATGGCCGGGAATGTCGCAAAAATGTTAAAAAAAGAGTTCGCAGGCAGAATGCCTGTTTGGATAGTCCCCCAGGCCTTCGGCGGCGGAGAGCATTGGCTGAGAGAACCTACCCTGCAGGAGATACGGTCAATGACATGGCAGGCAATAATCGAAGGGGCAACAGGTATACAGTATTTCATCAGACAGGGTCTCAATGCTTTCCCTAAATCAACCGCCACATGGAACGAATGCGGCCGTATGGCCATAGAAATAAACACCATAACACTCTGGCTTCTTTCCGATGAGGAAACAATACCGGTTGCATCGCTTTCCCCTGATGTCTCAACCGCTTCAAGAATGTACCGCGGACAACTGATTATTATGGCTGTGAATAAAATCAACTCGCTCCGACCTGTGATACTGAAATTAAACAGAAGCATAACTTCCAGTGCAAGTGTGCTTTTCGAAAACAGAAAGGTGCAGGTTTCCGGCGGTATTATAAATGATTATCTGTCCCCCTTCGGCTCCCAGGTCTATAAAATTAATATCAACCCTCCGGTTGAAACGGTTAAACCATTTAAAAATAATCTGATAAATGATCCGGGTTTCGAAGATATGGCAAGTCCAGGTATTCCTTCGGCCTGCTATGTCCGGCCGGGAAGCGACCGGGGTTCAACCTATTTCACCGACCCGAGAATTGCTTTTGAAGGTAACTATTCCCTGCGGCTCATCACACCTTCGGAAAACGGAGGAGCTACACTGAGATTTTTCCCTGTTAACGTCAAAACAGGCTATTCATATATGATTTCATTGCGTGCCAGGTCTGACCCGGAACAAAGATTCACTCCCGAACCGGTATCAGGTGATTTTATTCCGCAATATGTCGAAGTTGGTGTTGATGATTTTCACAATGCAAGATTTGTACCACAAAAAGAATGGAAAAATTTTGTAACATTTGTTACAATTCCACCCGACACTGTTCCGGAGAAGAAAGTAAATATATTTCTTAGGATGCCCGGACAGGGAGTGGCATGGTTCGATATGCTGCAGATGATTGAAGACCCTTTGGGGGAGAAGGACCCCTCCCGGCCTCCCACTAAAGCTTCGGTCAGGGCAAGCCCAAATGGGGAGGAAATGCCCCTCCCGGCCTCACCTTTGGGAGAGAAGGACCCCTCCCGGCCTCACCTTTAAGGGGAGGAGGGCCCCTCCCAACCTCCCCTATAAGGGGAGGAGGTATTATAACCTCTAAAGGAAACGATAAAAGATAAAAGATATAACAAATATATGATCAGAGTATTATCATTAATCTGGCTGGCAGTAATAATTGTTATGGCTAGCTGTACAGGCAAAAAGGATAACCTCCATTATCCAAACAACCCCGGGCCGCTGGTTAAGAATGCATACATCAAACTCCCTCTTGGTGCAATCAAACCCGAAGGATGGCTCAAACGTCAGCTTGAGATACAGGCTGAAGGTCTTACAGGTAATCTCGACGATTTCTGGCCTGACCTTGTCAACTCTGCATGGCGCGGAGGCGATGGTGAAGCATGGGAACGCGGACCTTATTACCTCGACGGTATGGTACCTCTGGCATTCCTGCTCGACGATGAAAAGCTTATTGCAAAAGCTAAAAGCTGGATTGACAAAATCATTGAAAGCAGCACCGATACTGGCTGGTACGGGCCGGCTAAAAATAAAGACAGATGGCCTCTCGCCGTCGCCAATAAGGTGCTGATGCAATACTTCGAAGCTACCGGAGACAGTAGCGCCTTAAAAGTTCTGTTGAAATACTTCAGCTACCTGCACGATACTCCTCCCGATTGGCCCAATAAAGAGTGGCGGGGCGTGAGAGCCATGGAAAATGCCGTGACTGGCTACTGGCTTTACCGTCATACAGGTGAACCCTGGCTTCCGGAAACAATTGAATCCATCCAGAAAAATTCTTTCGACTGGACATCATATTACGAAACCTTTCCGTGGGACTCGGCCGCATGGAGCAAAAGACGTATTCCCCTGAACTGGGGCCCTGAGGGTTTAACCGCACATGTGGTTAACAATGCTATGGCAATTAAATATCCAGGACTCTGGTATCAACAGTCGGGTGATGAAAGGTACAGGAATGCCGTTTTCGAAGGGATTAAAAAGTACGATAAAAATCACGGACAGGCAGGCGGCAGGTTCTCGGGCGATGAACACCTGTCGGGTAAAACCCCCGACCGCGGAACCGAACTCTGTGCCGTTGTGGAATATATGTTTTCACTCGAAGAACTTTATCAGATCTTCGGCGATAACTCCCTTGCCGACCGCCTCGAGTTGCTGGCCTATAATGCCCTGCCCGGTACGACAACAGCCGATATGTGGGCTCATCAATACGATCAGCAATCGAACCAGGTGCTTGTATCTTTAGCAAAAAGAGACTGGAGCACCAACAGAGATCAATCAAACATTTACGGCTTGATGCCCAATTTTGCATGCTGTCTGGCAAACATGCATCAGGGCTGGCCGAAATTTGTCCAGAACCTCTGGATGGCAACCAACGATAACGGACTGGTAGCAGTTGCTTACGGGCCGTCGACCGTTACCGCAAAAGTTGGAAAGGGGAAAATTGTAAAAATAACCGAAGAAACTGAATACCCATTCAAAGACAGAATTAACCTGAGAATAAGCTGTGAAAAAAATGTTAAATTCCCGATTTATCTCAGAGTTCCAGGGTGGGCCGATACTTTCAGGATATGCTACAGGGATAAGATAATTACCGCAATGCCGGGCAATACAGTGCGACTGCTGGAGAAATGGAAAAATAAAGATTCAATCGAAATTACAATACCTTTAAAAATCAGAACAGAAAGAAGGTTCAACAATTCAGTGGCAATAATGAGAGGACCTCTCTATTATTCACTGAGAATTGAAAAAGAATACAGGAGTGTTAAACTCAATTATGATAACTTCGGCTATAAAGGCAGCATCGACTGGGAGATATACCCGAAAAGCAACTGGAATTATGGTATTTTCGCAGATTTAGAGCAGCCCGAGATATCATTTGAAGTTATTGAGAGCGAGATATCTGATTATCCTTTTGCCGACAGAGGTGACATGATATGGTCGGATGATTCGGCAAGGTATATAGTCTGGACATCTGATCCGCCGGTAATGATTAAAACAAGAGGTATAAGGATTCCAGAATGGGGTATGAGAAATAATTCAGCCGATATTCCGCCCTTATCGCCAATAGAGAGTACCGGAGAACCTGAGATGATAACACTGGTACCTTACGGTTCTGCAAAACTCAGGATTACCGAGTTTCCGCTTATTGATGTTGTGTTTATGAGAAAAAAGTAAAGGATTAAATGTTTCATATTGCCCTGACCGCGCAAATTGTGACCGTTAGGCTCAATTCCGCGTTGCGGAATTTCGCGTGTTGCACACGCTCAAACTCCTCGTTGAGACCTGAAAACATTGTTACTTTCTTTATTCCCGCAGAGCGGGATTTCCTCTTTGCTCCAACTTGACACAAAAAAGTAACCAAAAAAGTCAAGGCTGCAGTACATTTACATTTTGACTATTATTCAAATAATCTATTTTTCTCTCACTTTCTTTTGTGCGCCAAAAGAAAGTGTCAAAGAAAAGGCGCCGAAAACGACAACCTGGGCCTTTGGCTGCTCCGCGCGTCGGCCCAGGTTCGCACCGTTTTCGGTTCGCCCTCGCGCATCAATAAATCAAAGTTGTGTTAAGCTTTAATGATTTTTGATAGCCTCAGAAAATTCGGGAATAACAAACCATTTACAATGATATTAACCATAGATGAAATGCCACCAAATCTTTTTTGGAAAAAGATTTGAAATTTCTTAGACTGAGCGGTGATGGAACGTTCAAGCAACACTGTCTGATCACTATTTATCGGGAGAGTTGTGTTGCGCGGATAGTCTCAAAAATGAAAATCCCAAAAAAAATTTAAGGCTGCACCTGTCTGTCTGCGCCAGTCAGACAGGTTTTCTTTGGTTCTTTCTTTGGGCAAGTAAAGAAAGAACAAAAACTATTTTGTAGGAGCAAAAGAAAGTAACAACATTTAAAAGCAGCTAAAACTTAACCTACGCCTGAAAGAAGACGTTCAGGCGAACATACGACCTTTTTGTTCTCTCTCCCAAAATGTTCTGAGGCCGTTCCTGGCCTCCAGCCCCTGGTATATCCTGCCCGGCTAAAGTAGCTTTTATAATACAGTAC
>DYKN01000184.1 GCA_020722575.1 Rikenella microfusus
CCTTCACGCTATTTGCCTGTATTAGGGCAAGTTTGCTGTTCCTCGTGCCGATGGTTACAGGCATTTTAACACCGATGAAAACGCATTTACGGTATTTTCCATATCCTTTTCGGAATGGGCAAAACTTATGAACTGTGTTTCGAACTGACTTGGAGGGAAGAATATGCCTTTCTCAAGCAGCATATGGAACATTTTGCTGAATTTTGCTGAATCCGATGCCTTAGCTATATTGTAACTGGTTACCTTGTCCTTGTTAAAGAATATCTGGAACATCGATTCGCATCTATTTATCGTTGCATCTATATGGTATTCGGATATCAATGAGTTTAGTTCTTCCTCCAGTCTAGTAGCATAGTTAGTTATTTTAGAATAGTCCATGCCTTTTAATTGATCAAGAGTCGCAATTCCTGCAGCCATGGTCAATGGGTTTCCTGAAAACGTTCCTGCTTCGTACACATTTCCCTGGGGAGCTATGTGCTCCATTATATCTTCCCTTCCACCAAACATTCCTACAGGAGCTCCACCACCAATTATTTTTCCCATTGTAGTAATATCCGGCTGTATTCCAATAATATCCTGGTAACCCTTGAATCCGAATCTGAAACCGGTTATCACCTCGTCGAATATAAGCAATGATGAATATTTTTCTGTTATTTCGCGAAGAGATTTAAGGAAGTTGTTTTCGGGATTTATTACTCCTATATTTCCAAGAACAGGTTCAGTTATTACTGCTGCAATATCTTTTCCGTATTCCCTGAACAGCTTTTCTATGCTTTCCGTGTCATTGTATGTTCCAACGAGCACGGTCCGGGAAACTTCTTCGGGCACACCTGCAGAAGATGGAACACCAAATGTCATGGTGCCGCTTCCAGATTTTATCAATGCATAATCATGGGCACCGTGATAGCCGCCTTCCATTTTTAAAATGTATTTTTTCCCGGTATAACCCCTTGCAAGCCTTATGGCGTGCATTGTTGCTTCAGTTCCGGAATTTGTAAACCTAAGCTTATCAATAGAATCTACCGCATTCTTAATAGTTGTGCCAAGCTTTATTTCATTTTCGCTTATTGAACCGAATAAAATTCCCTTATCTACCTGTGATTTAATGTAATTTGAAACAGCTGGATTTGCATGCCCCAGTATCATAGGGCCAAATCCCAGAGAATAGTCGATGTATTCTTTTCCATTTACATCAAT
>DYKN01000068.1 GCA_020722575.1 Rikenella microfusus
GGTTTTTCTGGTAATGTTACGAATTATTCAGATATGAATTTGCAATCTGATACTACCTATTATTATTGGTTGAAAGCTTATAATCTTTCAGGGCAGTCCCCTTATTCAACTGTCATATCGAATCTAACCTACCCAAGAGCACCTATTTGGATAAGTGCCACAGTGTCTGCCAATCAAATTCAATTGCAGTGGCATGATTTGGAATATGAGACCAGTTATAATATATTTCGTAATACTGCCAATACTTTGAATGGGGCCGTTTTAATACAAGCCTGTGAAGCCAATGTAACGAATTATCTGGATAAGGATTTAGCCCCAGATAAAACTTATTATTACTGGTTGCAAGCATATAATGGAAGTGGACAATCCTCTTATTCCGCTGGCATATATAACACAACTCTTCAAGCAAAAGTGAATTTATTAGCGGTTAATCTTGACAATGTAGTGGCAGGTCCTAATCCTTTTAAAGTAGGTGATAAGATCCCTTTTAGATTTGAACGCCTCACAGGCAATGCTATGATAAAAATATATACAATAATGGGGGAATTGGTCCGAACGATTGAAGAAGCAGATGGAGATGGTATGGCGGAATGGGATGTGAAAAATAAGATAGGAGACGATGTGTCTTCAGGTGTCTATATTTGTGAAATATCTTCATATAAAGAACGGAAATTCATCAAAATCATGATTATGAAATGAGGTAGAAATTCATGAAAAAAATCAATATATTGGTGTCCATCGTATTTTTAGCAAGTTCTGTGTTTGGTGCTGTAGGTTCCTCGCAATTTCAGGTATTGAATTTTTCCCCTTCTGCCCGTGCTCACTCTATTGGTGATTCTTTTTCATCAGTCGCCAGTGGAGTGGATAGCCTGTATTATAATCCAGCAGGTGTGAGTTCGCTTTCTTCCTACGAAGTTTCCTTTTCTTATTCACATTGGATACAACAACTTGATTTTCTCAATATTTCAGGGAAAATGAAATTAAAGGGGATTGGCAATGTAGGATTAGGCGTAATGGCCTTATTATATGATGATATTCTCAAAGTAACAGAAAAAAACGGTGTGCTCGTTCAATCTGATGAAAAGATCAATTCAGGAGATTATTTGGTAGTAGGTCATTTTAGTCGGAATTTCGGATCTCAAATTTCTGTAGGAGTGAACTTCAAAATGATCAGTGAAACCTTGGACACGGTTCATTTGATCGGAGTAGGTGGTGATTGTGGAGTCCTCTATTCGTTTTCCAAAGAAATGGGAGCTGGGATTTCTGTATTGAATTTAGGAATAGAAGACGCGCCAATGCTGATAAGGGCAGGGATGCATTATCAAAAAATATTAAGTGACAATATCACTTTTTTATTGACAGGCGGAATTGAAAAAAATGGTGGCAGTGGAATAAAAACAGGGTTTGGTGGAGAAGTGACCTTTTTAGACAGATATACATTAAGAGCTGGATACAGAATAGGTGATGATTTGGGGGCTTTTAGAATGGGAGCTGGTGTAAATATAGAAAGGATTTTAGTAGATTATGGTTTTAATAATTATAGTGATTTAGGCAATGTTCATAGAATTGGAATCACTTATAAATTGGAAGAATAACCCTACTTTGACATTCTGATGATTTCTGCGCCAGTTTGCTTCGATACGCCGCCGGATACTGGGTGTTTTCCCTTGAAAAATGTATCGAAGTATCGGTAGCTACTCAGCTACCGGCAACTTAATTGTTGCTTTGTCAAAGTAGGATGAAGTGAGCACTATATAAGTGCTGCCAGTAACTTATCTACACTTAGGAGTCTTACTCCATCCTGTATTGTATCAATGCCAGGTGTTCTGACAACCTGGAACAAGTAGGGGATGTTGAGTTTCTTGCCGAAATAGAGAAGGTTTTTGGATGTTTTCTGGTCTGATGTCTTCACTTCTACGGCAAACCAGGGTTTCCCGTTTTCGAGAACTATGAAATCGGTTTCACGTCCTTCCAAATCACGTAAAAATCTCAGTTCGACCTTATAGCCATCATGATCATAAAGGAAATGGCACGTCTTGAGGAGATGGGAAGCCACCATGTTTTCAAGTTTTGCACCTTCGTTTTCCACTTCTGACCAATCCCATAAGTAAATTTTAGGTTCTTTCCTAAGTGACCGGAATGTGGTTGAAGCATACGGATAGATCCTGAAATGGAAATAAAAGCGTTCAAGGATATCGAGCCAGTCTCCTGCTGTCTTGTGTGTTACCTGGAGGTCTTCCCTGAGACTGTTGATGGGGCAGAGTGATCCTACTTTTGGAAGGATCAGCTCAATAAGAACCTGCAATTTTGAGATGTCGTGCAAGGATTCAATATCCCGTATGTCTTCCCGGATAAGCCTGTCTGAACGGGCATTGTTCCATCTTCTGAGAGTCCTCTCATTCTGGCTCAAGAAAGGTTCTGGAAAACCTCCGAACTTGAGGAGGACTTCCATGTTTTCACTGAATGCTGTTGGATAGGATTCTATGTTTATCTCTTTTCCAGGAATCAGGGAATTTATTTTTTCCGGTGCCAGGATTTCCGCCAAGGAAAAAGGATGAAGACGATAGGAGAAATACCGGCCAAGCATCGAATCTCCGCCTTTCTGGAAAATATCGAGGCGGGCACTTCCTGTCACCATGATTTTGTAGTTATCTTTATGTTTATCGAATAATCCTTTGATATGGTTTTTCCACATCTTATATTTATGGACTTCATCAAAAATGAGCAATTTTGGATTGTTCAAGAAAGATAAGTGGAGAATTCTTTTTTTATCAGAAGAGTCATCCCAGTTCATATAGTCATAGGGATAACCATTGATTTCAGCAATCATGTTTGCTAAAGTGGTTTTACCAACCTGCCGAGGTCCAGACAGGAAGACCATTTTTTTGTTTAAATCATCTAAAATGGGGTTAATCAAGTATCTATTATTCATAAACAGAATATACTATTTTTTTATACCAAAGTCAAATTTTTAAGCAACTTTTTTATACTTCGGTATAATTTTTCAGTATTTTAGCAAATTTTTTAGATATTAAATTACATGTATAAATAATAACTATTGTTGTATAATTTTTACCTGTTTTCTATATTGCTTTTGTATTTGTAATTGTTAACATAACTTATGTTATTGTTTTATATTTATGGTATAAATATTGCATGTTTTAGTAACATGAATTTTATGTCGAAAATTATACATGATTTATTTCGAATAATAATTGCCATTGGAGAGTTTATTCTAATTTTTAGTTATTTAATATTTTTAGCTGAAATTCAACAAATGAATTCTACTAAAATGTGCAGGAACTTATGCTTTTAGAAGGAGCTGAACGATGAAAAAGAATTGTATGTTAACTCTTTTATTGTTATTTATAGCAAATTCTCTTTTCGCTATTCCCCATCAGATCAACTATCGTGGAAAACTGTTTGAATCCGGTACACCAGCGAGTGGAAATCGCAATATGGAATTTAGGATTTACAATGCATTAACTGGCGGTGTACAACTTTGGACTTCCGGTGTCCAATCTGTTGCAGTGAATGCTGGATTATATAATTTTACAATGGGGACCAACCCTGTTATTCCAATCACAGTTTTTACAAATGATTTTACCTATCTGGAAGTTATTGTGAATGGAACACCTCTGGTTCCACGCGAACGGTTTGTCTCGGTTCCTTATGCTTATAAGGCTGAAGTGATGAAAGGCTCAAATCTGATACAAGCGTCAGGCAAGGTTGGAATTGGCAAAAATAATCCTACAGTAGCTCTGGATGTGAAAGGGCGTATTAGTGCGGATAGGTTAATTATGAAATCCAATGCGGCAAATGGCCGAATTCTCACCTCTGATGCAACTGGCTTGGCTAGTTGGCAAACTCCTGCTAGTATTGGTGGGAGCGGAACACTCAACTATATACCCAAATTTACAGGGACGGGAACAACAATTGGGAATTCGCTTCTGTATGATACTGGTTCGAAGATCGGATTAGGAACTCTCTCGCCCAATTCATTATTGCATGTTAATGCGCCCATAGGTGAAACTCCGTTGCAGATTCAACGTGTTGGTGCCACCAAATTCCTTGTTTCAACTAATTATGGTCTAACAATTGGGGCTCTCACTATGGCACCTGCTAATGGTTTGCGAGTAACTGGTGAATCTTATATGGTTGCAGATGTCGGTATTGGAACTTTACCACTAGCAAATGCACGGCTTGGAGTTACAGCCAATTTGGCGTCAGGATATGCAGCTTATTTTTTTAATGATGGTAATTCTGATACTCGCTGGGGTGTAGGGATTCAATGTGGTACTGATGATGGTACAAGCTCAAGTTCCCTGATGAGATTTTATGATGGAGATGGAAGTTTTGAAGGTAGTATTAGCAGTGCAAGCGGAGTAGTAAGTTACAACGCCTTTACAGGAAGTCATTATGGGGAGATTTCTAAACAGCAGAAACCCGAAATTGGAGATGTGCTTGTTCAAACAGGTACGAATAGACAACTGAACGCTTCTACAACATATAATGGCGAGCCTATTTATGGTGTGCAGGTTTCCATGAAAGAAAAGGATAAACGGATTATTGGCGTTTGTGGTGGAAATTTTGAGGATTTAGAAGGAAAACCAAAAGAGAAAGATACTGTTCTCATCAATGCTGTGGGAAACTGTTATGTGAAGGTTACTGATTCCAATGGTGATATTGAAGCTGGTGATTTTGTAACAACTTCATCACGTCCAGGAATGGCTCAGAAACAGACCGAAGAGACGCTTATGAATTATACTCTAGGCAAAGCTCAAGAGACAGTCCGGTGGAAAGATGTCAAAGTCGATCCCAAGAAAGGTTATAAATGGAAGTATATTCCAATAGCTATTACATCAGGATAAAGTTTTAAGTTTGGAGATTTAAAACGTTTTGAAAGCTGTCTGTGAACATGTTGGTGTTCTTGTTTTCCCTTCTCCCCGCCGCATTCGTGGCGACCCTCTCCCGTCAGATGGGAATCTGGGAGAGGGTGAGGATAGGCAGAGTTTATTGGCTGATTGCGATTAGAACGAGGAATATGAATGAATAATGACAATACTGAAAACATTGATCGGATTAAGTCCTTTTGCCTTGAAGTCTGTCAGAAACATTCTATAAAACGAGCCTCTTTATTTGGTTCTTTTGCTCGTCAGGAAGCGACTGATTCTAGCGATATTGATCTTTTGGTTGAATTTCAAGAAGGGAAAAGCCTTTTTGACCTTATTGATTTGAAAAATGATCTTGAGAAAATATCCAAGCGAAAAGTTGATGTTGTTACTTATGCCTCTCTTCATCCTTTAATAAAGGAGAAAGTAATGGCTGAACAGGAAATTATTATATGAAGAATGAGATTATAGAAGATATCTGTTTTAAGGAGTTTTGTCTCATTGTTCTTTAAAACCTCTGCGCTTCGCGCGACATTGGTGCTCCTGCTCTTGTCCCTCGCTTCCTCACTTTCTGCACAGTTGATGACAGGGGGAATCTATTCCGTTGAATCTGATATCTTTGATTCTACAGCCTCCAGAGGTAACCATTTTTCTGGTGCAGGAATCTATAGTAATGCGCAGTCCGCAGGACAATCTTCAGTTGTGGGATTAAGTGGATGGGGTATTTATACCAATTTCCATGGGTTCTTGCTCGATCAAAGAATTACTGTTGCTAAAAACATCACTCAAGGGATTGACTACAACTCGATTTCTGCTGCAATAAGTGCGTCCATCAAAGGGGATTTGATCCGTATTTATGAGGGTGATTATGTAGAACAGATTAACCTTTCCCGAAAGACTAATATTGTGGTTGAGGCGCTTACTTGGGTAGCTACGGGTGATCGAAAAACAACTGTAATTACAGCACCTGGAGAAGTCCCCGTTCTGGCAATGTCCAATTCTGTTGCTTGCCGAGTCTCAGGATTTACCTTTAAAAAAGGAAGCTATGGCGCTTATATATCATTCTTTTCCCCCAATTCTAATCACATTTCTCAGAATAATTTTATTTCCAATATTATTGGTGTAGGCATAACAAATGCTGATATGAATACGGTTATGTCTAACACTTTTACCTCATGTTCAAATGCAATCCTAATAACAGGGACTTCCAAATCGAATGAAGTTGCTGATAATACAGCTACTTCAAATACAATGGGAATTGTGATGCGGGGGCTTGCTTCATATAACCTGGTAAGACAGAATTCTATTTTGGCTTCCAAAGCAACCGGTATTGATACTTCTGGTGGAATTATTATTGACGGTGTTAGTGCACGGTTTAATACGATTAAGAGTAATACAGTCACTAACCCTGCTTCATCAACAGCCATCCTGCTTCTTAATGGGAGCCGCAACAGCATTATCGGCAACAATGTTGTAGGGTTACCGGGTGCCTGGGGTATAAGTTTAGGAACGAATGTCATATTAAGTAATTCCATTTTGGGGAATCGGATTTCTGCTCAGAGTGATTCTGGCATTAAGCTGAATGGTCTTTCGGTTCGAAATACTCTAGTTGCAAACAATACGCTTTCCAATATTTCTACTCATGGTATAAATTCCAAGGCGACCTTGACTACTATTTTCAGTAATCGGTTTGTGGGAACAGGTACATATCGGTTGACTTTGGAAGGTGCTGTTTCCAACTATGTCCGTATGAACACATTCTTTAAGGGTTCTTACGGGATTCAAGGACGATCAGGAGCTTTTGGTGTTCGTATAAATCAGAATACTTTTATCTCGAATACGGGTTCAGGTGTTTATGCATGGAATGCATCGAGTAGGAATTTTTCAATTATTTCGAATGTTATCCGTGGTAATGCTAATTTCGGGATTAATATTGTCGATTTGGACAATACGGTTATAGCAAGAAATCTTATTGTAGGCGCTGATACAGGCATAAGGACATTTTATAGTGCAGTTAATACCAGTATATTCAATAATACTATCCTGCAGTGTACCCAATCTGCGATTGATTTGAATGGTTCAACTTCTGCTCGTATCTTTAATAATATACTGATGTCTAATGCTTTTTTTGGAATGACAAATTCATCAACTGGTTCTATTTTTCAGGGATATAACCTGTTTTATCAGAATTTGAAAGGGCCAACAAATGGTGGATATTTGGGAAATAGTGCAATGCAATTTGGTGATCCTCTTCTCTCTGGCGCACCAGATTTTACAATTACAACTAATGTAAGTCCTGCAGTTGATTCTGGAACTAATTTACCAGGCGTGACAGATTTATTTTCTGGCTCAGCTCCCGATTTGGGTTGGAAGGAATCCCCATATTTTTCGCCTAATCCAGGTCCCTTTTTCGTTGATGATACAACAGGTGATGATTCATTTAATGGCTCATTCTCCGCTCCTTTCCGCACAATCCAGCGGGCTGCCAATGCCATGATGCCGGGTCTGCCGAACTGTACAGTGGCAAGCGCGTATGTGTTCCCGGGGACCTACAATGAAAAAGTAACAATCGCTTCAAATAAAAACAGCGGTTATATGGTATTCACAAAACTTTCCAATATGTCACCACCTTTAATGAACGGCTCGCTTGCTTCCAACTTTGCATTCAAAATCACGAATACA
>DYKN01000185.1 GCA_020722575.1 Rikenella microfusus
GAATGTTGCAGGAATTTGAGGTGCGTTATCAAAAAAATGAATAAAAAGGAGGTTTGTTATGGATAAGAAAGAATTATTTTCAAAAGCTGAAAAAGGTGATATCAGCATTTTGTCAGACCCTAATGTTGCCAAAGTAAAAGATAATGAAGGGAATACACCTCTTCATTATCTTGCAAAGGGAGGCGAAATAAAAGTCCTTAACCATTCAATGGTGGCTAAAGCAAAAAACGACAGTGGTGGTACTCCTCTTCACTTTCTTGCACTGTGGGGGAAAACAGAGATTCTTCACCATCCAATGGTAGCTAAGGTAAAAGATAACAGCGGGAGTACACCTCTCCATTTTATTGCGTGGTCAGGGAAAATAGAGGTTCTTAAACATCCCGATGTAGCTAAGGTAAAGAATAAGTCGTTGGGCAATACGCCTCTTCACCTACTTGCTCTACGAGATAAAATAGAGGTTCTTCAGCATCCAATGGTTGGCAAGATAAAAAATAACGATGGTAATACTCCTCTCCATTATCTCGCCGAAGAAGGCAAAATAGAAGTTCTTAATCATCCAGAGGCGAATATAGTTAAAAACGATAAAGGAGAAACCCCCAGAGATATTCTTATTCGAGGGGGAGATAATGTTAGTATTTCGCCAAATCCTGGTGCTGTTAAAGTGAAAAATAGTAGAAGGAACACGTCTTCCCGTTATCTTGTAGAAGCATGTGAAGTGGCAATCCCCGATCATCCGATGCTTGACAAAGTAAAAGCAATATTTAAAAACAAAAAGGGAGTTTATCGTAGATAAGGAAGAATTATTCCTAGAATTCATAATGGAATATTTTAAGGAAAGAATGTTGCAGGAATTTGAGGTGCGTTATCAAAAAAATGAATAAAAAGGAGGTTTATTATGAACATGAAAGAACTATTTTCAAAGGTTAAAAAAATGGTTGCATCGGTGAAAAATAGTATTGGCGATATACTTCGCCATATATTTGCATGGCCAGGGAAGGCGGAGACTCTTCCTCCTCCCAGGACAGTAGATGGAGATAAGAATAACGACGGTAATATACCACCTCTTATAATTGCGTTGCCTTGTAGACTCGATGTTGTCCACCGTATTGAAAACAATAATGGTGATATCTATTTTTGTACATCTACGCTGCAAGGTAAAATTGAAACTATGCAAAATCCACCAAAG
>DYKN01000069.1 GCA_020722575.1 Rikenella microfusus
TGGCCTTTACAGTGTTGCTCATACATTGTCCTGTCGCATTCATTATTCATTAGTCAACCTTTCATTGTTATTTTGTTCTACTAACAGTTTTTCTCTTAACCGTCCGTCTTGAATTGCTGGTGTTTAATTCCTTTAATAATGGTTTACCAAACTGCTGCTTTAGGGTCTCATAAGGGCCGCCTAAAATCATATTGGCGGCTTCAAGATTTTTGTCCATAGCAATCAATATATGTTTTTTCATTTCTTTAGGGTTATCCTGAAATAACATTACTATTGCCAGCATTGATTCTTTAAGTCCCATTAGGGACGCTGCTATTAAGTCTGTTATCGGATGTTTGCCTAATTGGTTCATAGCAAAATTAAATTCTGCTTTTTCCGATTTATCTATTGCCGCCTTAAATGCGTCGAGTATAATTTCCGGCCCCAGCGGCAGGAGTCCCACAAGGTTTTCGCCTGCGTCCCACGCTGTTTTCCTCAATTGTGCAAGCACGTCGTCCTCATCATCATCACTGCCTCCGCTCATACCCAGCGCTGATAATAATAATGATATACCGCCTTTTATGATATAAACCTTAAATATTGTTCGTATAATTGCGGCTGTAATGTTTGATGTTAATACGGATGCTATTCTGTTTGCAACTTCCGCCACCGGCAATTTCAATTTTTTACGATACTGATAATCGTTCAATGCTCTAAACATTAGGTTTAACTGTGCGTCTCTATCTCCCCTGAACATAAATAAACCCCTGATATACCAGTTGGGATTAGAAGCGAGCGGGGTTCTGTCTAACATACTTGCTGATTGTTGTGTGCGTCTAAAAACAATCTCAAGTAATTGCAGGGCTGCATCGTCAAATTCCTGTGTTCCAGTCTTCAAATCTGTGGTATCCCGAATTTTTCTTTTGCACGATTCATATAAGGCGCAGGCGATTCTTTGGTCTGCGTCGATATATAATCGCATAGGCTGTTCAAGCCCCTTGTAGTGGTCAAACAAAAGGATGTCAAATTCGTGTTGTGCAAAAATGGATTGCGATGCTATGCTTATTTTTGCCCCTTCCCATCTTGCCCAGAAGTAGGGGTTTTTCATAATTTTAGCAATTGTATCTTTTGTTATTGCCGATTTAGCAGAATTTATCCAATTTACATAATCCAAACCCAGTTCTGCCCCTGCTGCCGGTATAGACGAATACTGTATAGCCACAGAACTTAACCTTAACGATAGCCAGCTTCTTGCAATTTTGGAGGTCAATCTGTTTGCCAATTGGTCTATGTCCGAATCGCTTATCGATAGTCCCTGAACTTTGCGCATTTGGTTTATAATTGCTTTCAATTCGTTTTCGTGGCCGGAGTCCTTCATTGCCTTTTGAAAAGTTTTATTATTGAGTATGCTCCTTGTGTCCTGCATTGGCAGAGATGTACCATAATAAATAGAGTCGGAGTGCATAGAGTGCATAAGCTCTTTTGTGAATGGTAAAATCCGCAAGGGGGCAGTACTTCCCACTCTTGGCATATACCTGCTGTGAAATTCAATAGATGTTGAAACTTCAATGGCTAATTTTTGGCCTTCTATATTTTCATCTAAAATCCTGTGCAGGCTCCAATGAAATGGATTCCGTGCGAGTTCTGAGTTGTTGATTATCAGGGATTTTTCATTGATTGCCGGAGCAAATACTATCTGATTAACCTCATTGGCAATATCACACATCTTTAATTGTTTTGGGGTTAGCAGTTTTATTGCATTTATCAGTTCGCTGTATTTCACACCTCTTACTTTTGCGTTGCCAATTTCGAGATATTCCGCCGTTAAAAGAGATTTTAAGGCATAAGCGTCCCTGCGATACATCTCTAATGCCATAATATATTCTGTTTTAACATTTTCAATCGTCTCTCCGCCGAGAATAATATTATGTTTATTATCAAGGCTTTTTCTGTCTTTGTAGGTTATGTTTTCTTCTGCATATCTATCCCTGATATAATTGATGCCCTCTCGCAACTTATTGGCTGCCGCATCTTCTCCTTCCCAGTTTTGCCAGACTAAAAGCTTCTTCATTGCCTGACTATCAGTTCCGCCGGTGGCATATTCGATAAGGGTCTCAAGCTTGCTGTTAAGGTATATATAAAGATTTTTAATGGTCGACGCTGCTTCCTGACCAACACTCTCGGCTGATTGAAAAGTCGCTGCCGGTTTCGAGACTACAGTTATTTCATTTATAATATCTTCAATAGCTTCTTTAACAGCGCGTTTTCTTTTGTCGTTTATGAGCTTGCCCCATAATTCCTGTTGTTTAATAAGGCTCTTTAACGCAAAGTTTATGGCGATAATATCTTCAGTGTCCATATCACTAACTGGCCGCTGCTGTATCCTTCTCAACTGTCGCCCAAAGGCATTCTCTATCCCGATAACCTGTTCCATTGCATTATCGACATTTTCAGGGTTGTTATCTTCAAAACCCTCTGCGATAGCAGATGCAAGTTCACTCAGTTTTTCTTTGGCTTCTATCAGACGCTTTTCTTTTTCATCAGATATATCGTATAGGTCAATAAACTTCATTAAGGCCATAATCTTGTCGCGTATAGTGTTTCGCAACTTGCCAAGCGGTTCTCTGCCTCTGCCGTATTCACTTTTGATTTCCGACCAGGTTTGTTTAAGTTCTTTGATTGCTTCTTTATGCTCGTTATCTCTGGCAAGGTCTGCGATTTTAAGGATTGCCCTTCCAAGATTTCTGGCGTTGGTTTCATCGTGTTTATCAGGGTCTATTCGGTTTATAAGAGGAATAACCTTGTCCATCTGGTTTTTAGGCAGGTATTCTTTTGCATAAGCCAATACTTCTGCTCTCAACTGTTTAACATTGGCATTTTTTTCTTTTACCGCTTCTTTGAGTTCCTCAAGTTTTGCTCTTGCTTTGGCTTTTTCCTCAGAGATACGATAATTCTTGTTCTTTCTTAATTTCTCTATCTGCCGTAAGTGTTTATTCTTTAGTTGTGTGATTTTCTCTTCATATTGTTTTATAATCTCTTCCTGTACCCACCTTTTGCCGGTAGTTGTATAATATCTAATATCTCCCTTTAAATCTTCAATTCTTTGTTTGAGAGTATTTATATAATTATCCACTTGTTCGGTAGTTTCAGCCGGAATGTTCTGTTTTTCAGGTAAGACCTTTTTTATAACAGGGCCGGTTTTCCTTTGTGTTGGTCTCCTGCGTTTCTCGGCTTGTTTAGGTTCTGTAATTTCAGGTATAAGGAAATCAACGGGGTCAAAACCATAAAATGCGGCATAGTCTTTAATTTTGGCATTGATTTCATCTGCATTTTTCCCGCTTTGTAAAAGTTCTCTTGTAAATGCCAGTATTGTTAATCCGAGGTCTTGGTTTGTTTTTACGGCATCCCGCAAGGCGTCTTCGTTAATTTCCTCAGGATTATAGCTGTGTAGTTTTGCGGTGTTTTCTAATGATAATTGATACAAATCGTTTTTGCGAATATCCTGATTTATCTGTCTAATAAGGGTAGTTCTAATAACCGCTTTTTTAATTTTTTCTTTTTGGGATTCAAATTGGGATTCAAAATCCCCCTGCGGTTTCGATTCAAAATCAGGCTGCGCCTGCTGCTGTTTTACTTTATCGGCTGACTCAACAGCCATATCGCCTTTAACCGGTTGTCCAGCAGCACTCTGTGCAGCCTGTAATATTTTTTCGGCTTCATTTTCTAATATTTTGATTTTTTTTCTCAGGGCATATAACTTGTTTTTTCTTTTTCTGGCTGTAATATCTTTATATTTGCCCTCATAATTACTAATTGCCTGATACTTTGAATCTAAATCAATCAACTCCGGTTTAATCCGCCGCAATTCAGCCTTTTTCTCTTTTTTCGCTTGTTTATTCTTTTCATCTTCAGCCTTAATTTGTTCTTTAATTTGTTCTTTAATTTGTTCTTTCTTTTCGACAATCTCGTCTAATTTTGTATTATCAATATGTGCGGATAATATCTCTTCAATATTATCATATATATCAATGAAATTTTTTAAGGAATCTATAACAATATTTATATTTGAATGTGAATGATAAACAGATTCTCTTTCGTGGTCGGAAATTCGTATCTTTATTTCTTCTCCATTTTCTTTGGTTGTAGATAAATATATACTATTTTCATCAACGGTGCTATGTGCGGTAATTACCTTAATTCCTATTTTATCTGCAACTTCATAAATTTTTTCTTTTATTGCGTTTTTGGCCTGTCCTAAAACACTTGCTCGTGTATAAATCAATTCATCAAAATTTTCCTGAGACATATCTTGTGGCAGGGATTTGATATATTTATCAAAAGCATCAGGAGATAAATTTCCTAAAAATTCCTCTTGATTTGTTAGATGTAATTCTTTTATCTTTTCTTCGCCCTGAGACATCCGTCCCTGTATTTCAGAAGGCGTTTTCGCCCCCATCTCAAATTTTATTCCCTGTGTTTCCCCCTGTAATATTGGGCCTTGTTCGGCATTTATTTTGCCTTCCTTTATTATCCTGCCAGTCTGTATTGCATTAAAAACATCTTCAACAGTTTTATATCCCCGCCCGACAAACGCACTCTTAATATTCCTAAACACCTCAATTATCCTGTCCCATACCCGCCTTATGCGACTATCAGACTCGGTTTTATTATTCTTGATATATTCGCCAAACGCCGTTGCCTCCGCTTCCTCATCACCCGCAAAACGCTCGTCAAGCAAATCCTGAATGTCCTGCGTTAATAAACCCTGCTGCCTTAATGTGTCCTTAACGGCGTGGTAGGGTTCGTGTCCGCCGGTTGCAATATCTGCACCGTAAGCAAATTCTATAATCCGTTTCCCCTCCGGCGTTATATAATAAACTCCGGTTGCCGTACCGCCGGTTGTTGGCGTGATAGTAGTTTCGTCAACTAATTCAACCGCAACATCCTCAAGGCCGTTAGCCTTTAAGATTTCCGCAGCAACCTGCGCCGCCTGCTGACGGCTTGCAGAATATACCTGTTCTTTGGCAAGTTTTTCAATCTCTGCCTGCTGCAATAATTCATCTTTAATCTGGCTTATTCTATCAATATTTTTCTCAAAATCTTTTTCGGACTGTTTAACAATAGGAATATCTTCTTTGTTATAATTTTTGGGCAAATTGTTATAGTTATAATTTGTTATTACTTTATGGATTTTACTTACTTGATGATAAACACCCTTCCCACCTGCATGTAATAATAAAGCACTCGCCCCACCGTACAACGCTGCGGCAGTTAATTCTTCATTCATTTGTTTCCACGCTATTGTACCATCGGGATTTTCCGGCAATTTGCCCATTAACGCCGAGGTCACCCCTATTAGTGATAACTCCTGACCTGACTCTTCAAGTGCATTTGTGGTAAACGCCATAAATGCATCCAGCCCTATTTTGCCGCCGATTTTTTCAATGTATGCTGTTGCTTTATCGACAACTTTATCAAGGCTTTCTCTAAGGGCTATTTTGCTTTTAATACCTCTTACATTCCCGACGGCTTGGCGTTGTTCGATAAGTCCGCTGATAACGCCGTGAATAAAATAAGCCACATTGCTTTTCAGTTCGCTCCCGCCCTCTGCCAAAACACGGTCTTTTGCCTCTTGACCCTCCACCGCAAAGCCAACAGCAAAAGCCGCTAACTCGCCCCCAGTGGCCTGTGCAAGCATCGAGATTGCCATATACGGCACAGTCTCCGCCGTTATACCAAACAGCTTTGTAATCGGGTCTACTTCCAATGAAGATGTAAAAGCCCTTTTGCGTTCGGCCCATTCCTTTAGACCCCTGCTTATGGCCTGTATTCCGGTAGCCTCAAGGTATCTCTGCTGGTCACTTTTAGGTTTTAAGTTTTTTATATCTAAATGTTTTTCACTGATACGCCAATCAAGCACCTTGCCCGTTAAACTTAAAATATCTGCTACTGTACTTGCCAGACCCGCCGAAAGGGATAGTCCGACATATCCGGCTTTACTGGACGCTATAGCACCTAAAATTACCCGAGATTTACTTATAGGCATCAATTTGTCATCTAACCCGTCCGGTGGTCTGATAAGGCCCCTATATTTATCTCTATATTTATCTCTAATCTCTTGTTGTCCTATCTCAAAATCTTTGGCAAATAAATTATGCTGATATTGATTTATCTTGTTCAGTATTTGTATAGATGAAACGCTTTCATCAGGGAATAATTTTTTTACAAGCGGGTCGTATATCAGCCTGATTCTATTGGGGTCATCGTGTGTTGCCTGTGAAAGGAACATAATAACTGTCTCTTTTGCGGCCAATTCGGCAGCAGTTTTCTTTTCAGGCAAAACATCGTTAAGCTCTTTATGAAGATTGCCGTATATTTCGTACCAGTTATCCCCCATAAACGGTGTTGGCGGGCTTTCTGTTTCAGGTGTAAATTTCAGCTCTGATATATCTTCTGGGTCGGCAATAGCAACAGGTGCATTGTTAGAATCTTTCGCAAACAATTCTTTCGTGGTAATTGTTTTCCTCCCGCCAAATAATTCCTCTGTGCTAATTGTTGGCATTAGTCATACTCCCATAGGTCGTTGCCTTTGTATGTATATATTTTCCCGTCTTTCTCTACTTTTTCGCCTATTTTGTAATTATCATTGCCTGTTTTCATACTCCTAAAAAAGTCTCCAATTCTCCCCCATATACTCTTTGCCTTCTGCTCTGCATATTTTTCACAGGTTCTTTTGAAAAGAATATTGACTTGGTCTTGTATTTGTTCGGGAGTAGCATTCGGATTGTGCCTTGCCCATATTATAAAGTCGTTTTTAAGTTTCGCCCAGGCCTGCAGTTCGGCAAGGGTCTGTTCACGGGTGGGAACTCCTTCCACATGCGTGAGCCACAAACTAATTACCGGTTCCTTGCCGTTTACATTCGCAGAGTCCTCCATCTGTTTTATAACATTAAATCCATTCTTGAACGCGGGTGAGTTAAATATGCCTCCCTCTGTGTTATAATCCTTCCATAGGTTCTTTAAAAACTCATAGTCTTTCTGCGATAGACCCCTGCCGACATATGGGGCGATTTGGGATATATCTGATATGGGGTTTTCTTTATTTACGCCAGTAATTCTATCCTGTAAATCAAGGTATAACTTATAATCAGTTATTTTCGTTGGGTCATTACCTTTATTTTTATCTTCTAACATCCTTCGTAAAGTTAGTTTGGACATATCGCCCGTTTCCGACAGATTTGAGTTTTTAATATCTTCGATAGTTAAAGTGCCTTTGTCGAGCATATCAACAAGGCCCTGCCACTCCTCAATTTGTTGCCTTGCTAATTCTCTCTCTTTAAGCACTTTTACCGAGTTTGCGTAATTTAGTATGCGCACCCAGTCCGTATTTTGCAATCGGGCTTCGTCGGAGTTCGGGTCGATTTTACTCGGGTCTTCAAGTATAGAATTGACAGTTTTTATCACCAAATCGGGGTCTGTTGCAGCCTGATTTTCATATCGCTGAACGACTTTATCAATAAATGCGGCTTTGCCTCTTTCCACTGCTCTTTCGTACAATAACTTTGCCACATCCGCCGACCATAAT
>DYKN01000186.1 GCA_020722575.1 Rikenella microfusus
ATCTTTTGATACTGGATAATTATATCCTGGTACTGAAGGGGCTGTAAATTTATGCAATACTGTTTCCCTGCTTCAGTATGACAAAAATCCTTTAAGTATGACAAAAGAGTATGCCATTCGAGCATCTGAGCTTCATCGTATGTAATTACCGGTAAGTTATTCATATTGCAGAATGGTTTTTTTGTAAGGTGAATTAATGTGATTTTTTAGATAATAATGAATATAATGCTTCATAAAGATTGGAATACGTAAAGTTAAATTTTGTGGATAAAAGGACATCAGGATAGACTTTTTGACTGGATAAAATCAGCTCTTGGGCCATTTGTCCCAATAATAATGTAATAGCAAATTCAGGTATTTTAAATAAGCAAGGCCTGCGTAAAGCACTGGCCAGTGTTTTATAAAAATATTTTCCCTGAACAGGATTTGGGCTAACAGCATTAATAGGGCCTTTGATTGTATTGTTTTCTAAACAATGTATGATAGCATTCACTTCATCTTCAATATGAATCCATGACATCCACTGTGAACCATCACCAAAATAACCGCCAAGATACCATTTAAATACCGGAATTAATATTTTTAAAAAACCATCATTTTCTCCAAGTACCAGGCCGGTCCTGATAATTACGTGGCGTATCCCAAAATTAATAGCTTCTTTTGTAGATGTTTCCCACTGGATAGCAACATCAGGTAAAAAACCCAGTCCCGGACTGGATATTTCAGTCAGTGATTCACTTCTTGAACCGTAGTAGCCAATAGCCGAAGCCTGTATTAATACTTCAGGATAATGATTTGCTTTTTTTATTGCATCGATGATCGCATTACCCGCATGTATTCTGCTTTGCAATATCTTTGTCTTCTTTTCAGCGGTCCATCTGGTGCTTGCTATTGATTCGCCAGCTAAATTTATAATAGCTCTGGCTTCATTAACAAGATTAGCCCAACCAAGAGCAGTTTTCCCATCCCATCCGGCGTACTTCAATGCAGGGGTGTGTGACAAAAATTTGTCAGGGTTACGTGTTAATATTACAACTGAGTATCCCTTTGCCAGAAGTTTTTGCGTCAGATTTGACCCAATAAATCCTGTACCACCGGTAATAATTACTGTATCCATTTCATTCTCCAATTTTCAAAATGGCAACTGTTGTTCCCCAATTGCCGGGTTTATCAAAAAAATCAGT
>DYKN01000187.1 GCA_020722575.1 Rikenella microfusus
GAGTTAAAGGAAGAGTGGCTTTTGAGATACCGGCTGCAACAATTTTAATCAATGCCCATAAGGCATTGGAGGAGTTAGTTTTAACCCGAAATCAAATAATTGCTAAACATTTTATTGATGACCTTTGGACCTCGCTCCTCTACCATGCCCATTATTATGATCCAGTAGTTCGGAACTTGGAAGCCTTCATTGACTCCTGCCAAGAAAGGGTTTGTGGAGAAGTGGAGATGAAATTATTTAAGGGAAATGCCATCCCTCTGAACATTAAATCAAAATATTCAATGATCAGGCCCGAAATCGCCTTATATGGCCAAAGATATTCATTTGAACCAGAAGATATAAAAGGATTTATTAAATTGTGGGGTTTGCAAAGCAAATTGAGCAGAATCAATGAAGATGAAAAAAGGCAAAATGAATAAAAAATCAACCATTTTTAGGTTAATTGAAGAAGGATATAGAATCTATGTAGCTACCCAATCGGCGATTTTCAAAGAGTTGACCATCAGTGAGGAATTGAAGCCATATATTAAATTTTTTGATTGCCTTTTGGAAGAAAATCGGGATTGGTATAAAAATAAAATTACTGAAGTCAATAAAAAGGTATTTGGTCCTCTGGGAATGCCCCCTACTTTATGGAGCGATCACCACTTCGGAATTGCTTGTGGAGTGACTTTAGGGTTTCTTGATCCCTCTGGAGAGCCGATCTCGATGATGAGATTCATCAGGCGTTTTGAAATAAATGCTATTCACGAATGGAGCCTGATGGTGGATCCTGAATATGAAGGTCAGGGTTTTGGCAAAGCCACTTTAGCCCTTGGCTGTGAACTATCAAAAAATAAAGAAAAAATAAGTTTCACTACCCAATTGAATAATAAGTCAATAGCCCTTTATCTCCATCTTACCAATGAAGGAGCCCCATTGGAATTGACAGCAATTGGCTTTCATCACACCTATCCAAATAGCATTTTGGCCATCACCGATATTCCCAAGGATTCTGAAAGCATCATGAAAGAGTACAATATGCCTTCCATCAGTGAGGGAGTTCTGATCAATGAAGATACGAAATTATCTTTGGGGAAATATCTCATTTGTGCCACTGATCTCTCGGCAATAAAGAAAATTTCTTCTGATCTAAAAGAAGGTGCCCATTATAGGATAATTGGTTGGTACTTGAATTGGAAAG
>DYKN01000025.1 GCA_020722575.1 Rikenella microfusus
CCATGGCCGGTGCAGTCGGCTGAAATAATAACCTGCATGTTATCTTTTGAACTGACCCAGTAAAAATCTCCGCTTACTATTGCAAGAGGTTTGTAAAGAACAAAATGCTCCAGTTTATCGCTGAAAAGTTCAAGTGATGGAATTAAGGCAGCCTGTATTCTTTTCGCATACATTATACTGTCGGTAATATGTTTTTTCTGGTAGGCTATTTGATCACGTTGAGCCTCGGCTATTTCTTTCTGCCTTTCAATTTCATCTTTCTGTGCCGAGATCAGGCGATTCTTTTCTTCAAGAACAATATTTGCTTCCTTCTTTATTTTATAAGCACGGAAAATATTATAAGCCAGTATCCCGACAAGCAGTAATGCAATAATGACAAAATAAATTACGAGTTTTTGTTTTTCAAGTGTTTCAAGCTGAAGTTTAATCTTGCCCTCCTGTTCATTTATTTTTTCCAGTTGTTCATTGATAAGTGCCAGTTGTTTATCAATTTTTGCCTTTTGAACAGCCAGTGTATCCTTTTGCGTCTGAACCTCTTCCTGTTGCTTCCTAATGGTCTGCCTCTGTGTGGTTATTTCCCCTTGCTGTCTTGATATCTGTGTCATCTGCATATTCAAAACTCTTTGTTTTTCATTAAGTTCTTTTTCTTTATGCGCAATTTCTTTATCCAGACTGTCAAGGAGGTTTTTCTGCTTTAATATTTCGAGCCTTTGGTTTTCTATTGTTTCAAGCTGCTGTCGAATAGTTTCCTTCTGGATCTCAATTTCTTGAGCTGCCAGATTATATAAATTTTCCCAGTCTTCCTTTGTTTTCACAGCCGTAAGCAGGAGGCTTTCAGGAACAGACATATTTTCTTTTTTAATGTATTCTTCATTGATATCAAATCGCGGCTTGCCCTGTACTACAATAAAATTTATCATTGATTCTCTGAATTCATAACCTTCGGTGATTAACATTGTTTGGGTTCCGGCAATTTTTTCTTTGATTTTCTTCAGGTCAAATCCTGCGTCTTTGTGCAGATAAAGTACCTGGCAATGAGTAAGACTTTCAAGGTTTTTGAATCCTGCGATCCTCACGGGTTTATCCTGGATTCTTGTACGGGTTTTTACAAGTTTCATCATTTCGTCTATAAGCCCGTAATCACCGAGCAGAACACCTATTGTAAATGAAGAAGAATCTGCAAAACCGGGTCCGTAATCAATATATCTCGCGAGGTCAAAAATATAAAGGGCCCTTGTAGGATTATCAAATCCTGCCTGAGAGTAAATATTTAAACAAATAAAAGCAAAAACAGAGGCAAGGAGCAATTTCCAGAGAGAATATTTCAATTTCGACATACAAAATTATTTTAGTACGAAATTGTTAAAAATTATTCAGTTATGCAAATTTGTTCAGATTTGTTTAAAATAGTTACTTGAAGTTAAAGTATCTTTCGAAAATATGTTACAGAAATTTTTTTGGTTATTAAAATAAAATTGTTGAAAAATTGTTAATAAATGATGATTTTAATAAAAACCGGGAAGAAATCTTATCGTAACTTTATTTTCCGAAATAGAAATAAAAATAATGGATTTAAATTACGAGGGTATTGATTTAAAAGGTAAAAGAGTTATTATCATTGAGGATGACTTTCCGTCGGAAAAATATTACAGAACAATTCTGGAAAGCGCAGGAGCTTTGCTGACTGTTTTTGAAAACGGAAGTGAATTTGCAGAATATCTTAATAATGGAATTGGGGATGTGGATATTCTTCTGGTTGATTATCTGGTACCTTTGATAAATGGTATTGATTGTGTCAGATTATTCAGAAGAGTAAACCGTACAACTCCGGTTCTAATGATAACTGCATATTATAGTGAACAGGTAAGGCATGAAGCACTTATTTCAGGCTGTAACGAATATGTACTAAAACCAGTCTATCCAGAAAAGCTATTTTGTTTGTTCGAAAAATATCTTAAACCGCAGCATAGTTACAATTTATCAAGAGGATAAGGCTTTTTTGTCAATTAATTTTTGTTTCAGGCTGCAGAAATCTTATATAACTGTTGAAATATCCATCGGTTTTTTCATTAAGTTCTCTGGCTAGCTCATCATGTTTATTGGCTGAAGCAATTTTTGCCGTTCTGTTAACGAACTGGATTGCAGATTGTATTTCATAATCGGCTGAAGCCATTATGTTTGGTGATTGCTTCATATAATAATCAAGTCGTGCAAAGAACCATGATGCCATATTACGTGATAGTTCAATTGCTTTTGTATCATTACCGGCAAGGAAGTAAGCTTCAATGATGTCGGGGAAAAACATATCATAAGGTACTTTTTCAACTGGGAATGTTTCCATGCAATAATCAAGCACTTTCAATGCCCTTTCCTTATCTCCTTTTTCAGCAAGTGTTTTAGCCAGCCGGGCATAATTAAGGCGGGCTTTTATTACCATAAGAGTCCGTTTATGATTATAGTCAAGATATATCCCTTTTTCTTTTGCTCCTCCCCAAACAAACTTGTTCATCATATTTTCATAAAGGATTTCAGGATCGATTCTACCATAATCGAGCCAGCTATTGTTATGTGATTTTATTGGAACAAGGCGATAGGCAATTCCTTCAAGCTGGAAATATTCTTCAAGCCCCATTGCATCATTATGATATCCGGTAACAAAATATATTGGCCTTTTCCAGTTATTATTTGCCAGAATATCAAGTATGATCAATTGACTTTTCATTATTGAGTTGCCTTTGAGGGTAATGTCAATATATGGCACAATTTTGTCAGCATCTTCCTTTTTTACTGTTCCCGATGCAATAACTGCTTCTGCATCAACAGGTATTCTGATTATTCGAGATGGTATAATATCTAATTTTTCAGTTGCAGATACTCTTACTTTTGTTGCTTCGTTGTCACTCATCACCCAATCAATTACTGTTTTTACATTGATGGGTTCTTTTGTTTTTTCGATAATAAAGATCTGGTTATTAACTCCGTCATAATATTTTGATGGAGGGAGTGAAATTGGCAGAGGGTCAGATTCATATGTTTTATATTTCATCTGGTCGATGTACCAGTCGGTATTAAGTAGCATCAGGTTACAGACTCTTACATCTGTTCTAGCGCCTTCCACTTCCTGGGCGTACCAGAGGGGGAATGTATCGTTATCGCCGTTTGTAAAGAGAATGGCGTTTGGAGCGCATGAGTTAAGGTAATTGAGTGCTACATCTCTTCCGAGATAACGGCCTGAACGATTGTGATCATCCCAATTTTGAGTTCCCATTATCAATGGAACAGCTGCAAGAGATACGAGGCCTGAAACAGCAGCAGATATTCTTTCATCCATTATTTTTAGTAACCATTCAAAAAATGAAAGAACGCCTAACCCAATCCAGACTGCAAAGAAATAAAATGATCCTGCATATGCATAATCTCTTTCCCTGGGTTGGTTGGGATATTGATTAAGATAAATAACAATAGCTATTCCGGTAAAAATAAACAGGAGCATAATAATCCACCAGTCCATTTTGTCCTTTTTGAAATGGTAGAGCAAACCTACCAATCCGAGAATAAATGGTAACAGATAGTACACATTTCGTGATGGGTCGTTTTTCATTTCCGGGGGCATATTTTTAATGCTGCCTATACGAGGTTCATCAAGAAAGTTGATCCCCGTTATCCAGTTTCCGTTGGCCACTCCTCCGTAACTCTGTGTATCATTCTGCCTTCCGGAGAAATTCCACATGAAATATCTGAAATACATGAAATCGAGTTGATAAGAGAACATGAAGCGCAGGTTTTCTATAAACCTGGGCTTTCGCACAATTTTCTTTTCTCCGTCAGGGCCTGTTACCTGAATAGGAATACCTTTCATTCGTGACCATTCCTCATACACTTGCTGATGATCGGTCTGATCACTCCACATTCTCGGGAATATTGTTATGAAACGTTTATCATATTCCCTTACAAGTTCACGGCTTGTAATTTTATATTTTCCATCAACAGCACTATATCGTGGTTTGCCATCTTTGTAATCTATAATAGGAGCATTGAAATAGGGTCCACTGAAAAGTGGTCTTGAACCGTATTGTTCGCGGTTAAGATAATATAATAAATTAAAAGGATTTTCGGGATTATTTTCATCAAGCGGCGGGTTGGCTGAGGATCTGATAACAATAATTGCCGTTGAAGAGTATCCTATAAGTATAACTGCAATTGTTGTAAGGATTCCGTTCAGAAGTTTTAGGTTTTTATTTGCTGTATACCATAAGAAATAAACAATTCCGCCAAGAACAAGCAGGTTTAAAATAAATGAACCTGAAATTATCCAGATACCTGAAAGGATAATTGCTGCCACTGAAAGGATTGTTCTGGATTTTTGTTCTGATCCGACAAGTGTTGCTTTTATTGCAAGAATAAAAAATATTGTGGTTAGAATAGCGAGAGTAATCATTCCGCTGTTAATCGGAAGTCCAAGTGTATTAACAAAAAACAGGTCAAATTTTGTGGCAAGGGTTACTATACCAGGGATTAATCCATAAAGCAGGAATGCAAGTATCAGAAATGAGAAAAGGGTTGAAATAATAAAACCCTTCCATGTAAAAGGATGTTTTTTAAAGTAATAAACAAGTACTATTGCCGGGATTGTTAAAAGATTCAGCAGATGAACACCTATTGAAAGACCCATTAGAAAAGCTATCAGAATGATCCATCTTTCAGAATATTTTTCTTCAGAACAGTTCTCCCATTTAAGAATTGCCCAGAAAACAATTGCAGTAAAAAATGAAGAAAGTGCATAAACTTCTCCTTCCACTGCTGAAAACCAGAATGAATCTGAAAAGGTATATGCAAGTGCACCAACAATTCCTGCTGACATTATTGCCATTATTCTTCCCGTTGTATATCCGGTTTCCTTACTGATCAGAATTTTTCTTGCGAGATGTGTAATTGTCCAGAAAAGAAAAAGAATGGTAAAAGCACTGGCAATTGCCGACATTGAATTGACCATTAAAGCAACTCTGGAAGTATCACCTCCAGCAAATAAAGTAAAAAACCTGGCGATTACCATAAAGACCGGATTGCCTGGAGGATGACCCACTTCAAGTTTGAACGCTGAAGCAATAAACTCCCCGCAATCCCATAAACTTGCAGTTGGTTCAGTGGTTATCAGGTATGTTAAAGAAGCAATTAAAAAAACTGCCCAGCCAGTAATATTGTTAATCAGACGATATTTCGTCATGTCTGTCAATTTTGAAAATGTTATATTTTCCGCTGACGAAAATACTTATTTTTTTTCGATATGGTCAAATTATTTCTTGAATGCTTACAGAATAATGTCGGAAATATTCGTATAAAATAATACCTGAGAAAAGGACTTAAATTTTTCTATTTTTGGAAAAACATATAATAATAATGAAGTATAAAGAATTTGTTATTAGTACAATATTATTAATGAGTTTCTCCATTCTGACAGCCCAATTTTACGATACTGGAACAGATCCTGCATCGATAAAGTGGCTTCAGATAAAAACCGGGAGATTCAGGGTGATTTATCCTGAGAGTTATGGAGATGAAGGTATTAAATTTGCGAGGTCACTCGAGGATTCATATAAGAAACTTTCGGTCTATTTTCCGGGAATTAATTTCCGGCTACCGGTTATTATACACAATTATACTGTTAGTCCCAACGGATATGTTGCATGGGCCCCCAGCAGAATGGAGATTTATCCTACTCCAGAACAGAATGCAATTCCACTGGATAATATTGAACAACTTACTCTTCATGAGATGACCCATGTGATGCAAATGAGGTCACTTTACAAGGGAGTATCAAGGTTCTTTTCACTTCCTTTCGGGGAACAATATTACGGAGGGCTTGCTGCGTATCTGCCTATGTGGATGCTTGAGGGTGATGCCGTCCTGATGGAGACAATTCTTTCCGGATCAGGGCGCGGGCGAACGCCATCGTTCAATAAAGAATTGAAAGCCCTGACAATTGAAAAGGGCTCTATTTACAGTTATGATAAAATGCTACTGGGTTCTTTTAAAGTTTATACTCCTGATGAGTACAAATATGGATACAGTTTAGCTGAATGGGCAAATGCAAATTTTGGTCATAATTTGTTTGGAAATGTTCTGGAATATACTGCGAAAAGTCCTCTGTCAGTTTCACCTGTTAATTGGAGTCTTCTTAAGGATGCTTCTCTTACAAAAAAAAGATTGTACAATGAGGCATTCAGGCAATACGAAATGAAATGGAGGGAAGAGGATAGGAATAATGAATATTTTGAGTTTATTACTCTTGGCAAATCGAGAAAAGGTGAATACATTAATTATCATTCACCAGTCTTTGCAGGGGAGGATTCAGTGGTATCGTTCAAAACTTCCATGTATAATCCTCCGGAACTTGTGATGATTGATATTCGTCGTGGAATTGAAAAGAAGCTATACATTCCTGGCAGTGTCTATCCTTATTTTCTTTCAGGTGCTCCAGGTCTTGTAGTATGGGTTGAAACCCGGCCGGATCCTCGATGGGAAAACCGACAGTTTTCAATTGTTAGAGTGCTCAATTTAAGGGATGGATCAATTAAACAGTTAAGCCATAAAACAAGGTATGTAGCAGCTGGAATATCTCCCGATGGAAAGTTTGTAGCCGCCGTGGAAAATTCTCTTTCAAATAGCAATAATATTGTTATTCTCGATATATTCAATGGCGAAATCCTTGAAACCATAAATGTCC
This sequence comes from Rikenella microfusus, assembly GCA_020722575.1. GTDB lineage: Bacteria > Bacteroidota > Bacteroidia > Bacteroidales > VadinHA17 > LD21. Next base: position 6,725 of record DYKN01000025.1, read on the forward strand.
CGGATGGGATTTATCCACAGAGACCACAATGGGATGATTCAGGAAAAAAGATTTCATTCATTTCGCTTTCTTCCGAAGGAGAAGGAATTATTGTTCTTAATCTTCTGACAAAGGAATGGTTGACAATAAAAAGACCATCGAGAGAAGATATTCAGGCAACCTATCTGCTAAATGATACGATTTTTTATATTTCTTCAGCATCGGGAACTGATAATATCTGGTATATGACTCCGGAAGGACATGAAAGAAGAATAACTGGTTCTCGTTTTGGAGTTTATGATCTTTGTATTTCAGGAGACAACGTACTTTTTACCGGGTACACATCGGAAGGAAGTAAAATAAATATTGTCAGGATGGACGAATTGATTGGAAAAACATTTGATGATATAGTGGTAGATTTCTCAGATATCAGTGACAGAACAGAATCAAACAGACAGGTGCCGACAGATTCTGATAAGGTAAAATATATTCCTGAACCTTACAGAAAAGTATTAAATCCTTTGAGGATACACAGCTGGATGCCTTTCTATGCAGATATTGAAGAACTTAAAGCTGATCCTTCCGCTGTAAGGCCTGGCTTGACACTCTTATCGCAAAATTTGCTTTCAACTGTAATTGCCACTGCCGGATATGAATATTATAACAGGGAACACCTGTTTCATACGACATTTACACTCAAAGGATGCCTCCCTGTTTTTGAAACTTCGGTGGATTATGGTGGGCAACCGGATATAATAAAATTTAACAGCGAGGTGAAAAATCCGTCAGAGATAAAACATGCTCGTAGATTCAGCAATTCAGTTGCTTTGCCACTTACTCTGAACAGAGGAAATTTTACTACTTATATCTGGGCTTCTTTTTCATTAAAATATTATAACAGATATGTTTATCTCAGTGAGAGGAACACTTATGATTATGGGCAGTTTGAGTTAACAGGAAGATTTTTTGTCTCAAATTATTCGAGGTCGGGTATGCGCGATATTTATCCACGCTGGGCACAGGTACTGGATTATATGTATACCGGGTTTCCCTATGATAAATTAATTTACGGCCCGATGACAACATTACGTGCAGCTATATATTTACCGGGTATCATTCGAAATCACGGTTTGAGGCTAAGGTATGAAACAGATTATCAGAAATCGGTTAAGCTTTTGCTGTATAACAGGGCTCAATTGCCTCGTGGTTATGAAAATATTGTCTCTGAGAATCTGGAATTATTTTCAGCGGATTATGTTTTGCCCCTTCTTTATCCCGACCTGAATATTCCCGGATTAATATACATAAAGAGGTTAAGGTCGGGTATATTTTATGATTATGCAAAAGCCACCGATAATACTTACATAATACCAAATAATAATAGATTTGTAAGTGGAACGGAAATATTAAAATCTTTTGGTACAGAAGTAATTGCGGATTTTCATCTATTTCGGGTACCATTTATGATTTCGGGAGGAATTCAGGCTTCATGGAAGGACCTGCAGGAACCGCCTCTACTAAAGCTTATTTTTTCATTAGATATTTACGGAATGATAATTGGTGGATATAAGCTTTAAAATGCAATTCAATAATTCATTGATCTAGCAGTCGATTTTATAAATTCCCAGGATTTTTTAACATGATTCATTGTCACGTTGGTCTGGGCAGTTACCATTCTCAGAATATATTTTCCGTTAACAGTTGTATGAGTAAGATAAAGTTTCCCGGAGTCGTTAATGTAGTGATTCAGTTTTTCATTGAGGATATTTAATCTGTCATCGTCAGCATCTGGTGTTTTAAAGCGGAAGCAAACTGTATTTAGGGTTACCGGCGCCATAAGTTCAAAATCGGGTTCAAGTGAAATCAGGTTTGCAAGCTCTCTGGCAATTGAGATGTGATTTCTGATCATATTCTGTAAACCTTTCACTCCGTATAATCTGATTACGCACCAAAGTTTCAGTGCTCTGAAACGCCTCCCGAGGGGAACTCCCCAGTCTCTGTAATCGTTGACTTTACCCCTTGTTCTTGTTTTAAGGTATTCAGGCAATATTTCAAATGTTCGGATTAATGTATTTGCGTCTTTGATGAAAAATGCACTGCAATCAAAATTTGTAAACATCCATTTATGGGGGTTAAAAACAAAGCTGTTTATAAATTCGCTGCCGTTTATCATCCATCTGAATTCGGGAAGGATTAGTGCGGTGCCAGCCAGAGCTGCATCTACATGCAGCCAGATATTTTCGCGGGAACATATTTCTCCTATTTCTCTAATGGGATCAATTGCAGTTACGCCTGTTGTGCCAAGTGTTGCCACCACACAACAGGGTATAAAGCCATTTTTTTTGTCTTCTTCAATGGCTATCAGAAGTTTTTCAGGATCAAGCGAATAATCTGGGCGGGTTTCTATTTTTACCAGATTACGAATCCCGATTCCGGCGATTTTAACAGCTTTGTCAACTGATGAATGTGCTTGTTGGGAACAGTAAACTCTGAGTTTATTTAAGTTGTAAAGTCCGTTTTCATTGGTTGCAAATGCGGTTATTTTTTCTCTTGCAGCAATAATTGCAGCGAGGGTTGATGTTGAAGCAGTATCCTGAATTACTCCTTCAAAATATTCAGGAAGTCCTATCATATCCCGCAGCCAGTTCATCATTTTTTCTTCAAGTTCTGTGGCGGCCGGGGAAGTTTCCCAGATCATGCACTGGACGCCAAGTGCAGCAGTCAGCATTTCTGCAAGTATTGATGGCGGGCTTGTATTAGCCGGGAAATAAGCATAAAAATTCGGGCTTTGCCAGTGAGTAATGCCGGGAAGAATAATCCGGTTGAAATCCTCAAAAAAAGCTTCGAAAGTTTCAGGTTCGGATGGTGGATGATCTGGTAAACGATTGAATATTTCGCCGGGGCTGACGGATGACTTTACCGGATAGCTCTCAACATTTTCCATATATCTGGCCATCCACTCCACCAGTTCATGGGCAAATTTACTGAATTCACCGGCGGTCATAGGGAGCTTATGAAGTTTCTGAAATTGATTCAGCCAGAAGTATAATTTTATTCATTTTTACTTCAATAACCCCGCCTGATATTTCAAACCTTTTATCGTTTCCTGCGCAATCGATAATGAAAACAGTTCCGGGGCCTAATGTTGAAACAATAGGTGCATGATCTTTCAGAACCTGAAAGGAGCCTTTTTTGCCAGGCACCCTGACAGATTTTATTTCTCCCTCGTAAATTTTTTCGTCGGGTGTAATTATTTCAATTTTCATTCAGGTTATCTTGATTGTGCAAGGAGTTTTTCACCTTTTTCGATAGCATCCTCTATGGTTCCTACAAGCATGAAAGCGGCTTCAGGGTACTGGTCAACCTTACCGTCGATAATCATATTGAATCCCTTTATTGTATCTTCAATTGAAACGAGGACCCCTGGGATTCCGGTGAACTGTGATGCAACATGGAAAGGCTGGGAGAGGAATCTCTGTACCCTTCTGGCGCGGTGGACTATAAGTTTGTCTTCTTCTGACAGTTCGTCCATTCCAAGAATTGCAATAATATCCTGTAGCTCATTGTATCTTTGCAGGATTTCCTTGACTCTTTGGGCGCAGTTATAGTGCTCATGACCTACTATTTCGGGAGTGAGAATTCGTGATGTAGAGTCGAGAGGGTCTACAGCGGGGTAGATTCCAAGTTCTGATATTTTACGGCTAAGAACTGTTGTAGCATCAAGGTGTGCAAATGTGGTAGCTGGAGCAGGGTCGGTAAGGTCGTCGGCAGGTACATATACTGCCTGAACCGATGTTATAGAACCGTGTTTTGTTGAAGTGATTCGTTCCTGCATTATGCCCATTTCGGTAGCGAGGGTTGGTTGATAGCCTACAGCTGAGGGCATACGTCCGAGCAGAGCCGATACTTCTGATCCTGCCTGTGTGAAGCGGAAAACATTATCCATAAAGAAAAGTATGTCCCTTCCGCCGCTTTTCCCGTCCCCATCCCTGAAATGTTCTGCAATTGACAGCCCGGAGAGAGCAACACGTGCACGTGCACCGGGTGGTTCATTCATCTGTCCAAATACAAGTGCAAGCTTTGATTCTTTAAGAGTTTCCATATCAACAACAGAAAGATCCCATCCTCCCTTCTCCATGCTTTCGAGAAAAGCTTCACCATAGTTGATAACTCCAGCTTCAATCATTTCACGGAGAAGATCGTTCCCTTCCCTTGTCCTTTCGCCAACACCTGCAAAAACAGATAGCCCTGAATAGGCTTTGGCAATATTATTTATAAGCTCAAGAATGATAACGGTTTTCCCGACTCCAGCTCCTCCGAAAAGTCCTATCTTTCCACCTTTTGAATAGGGCTCGATAAGATCAATGACTTTTATTCCGGTGTACAAAACCTCTTTCTCGGTTGTAAGTTCTTCAAACTTAGGAGGATCCCTGTGAATGGGATAACCTCCTTTTTTATCAAGTTTACCCAGCCCGTCAATAGCATCGCCGGTCACATTCATCAGCCTCCCTTTTATCTGTTCACCAATAGGCATCACTATGGGAGCACCGGTGGCAACAACTTCCATACCCCTGCGAAGGCCGTCGGTAGAATCCATTGCAATGGTTCTGACAGTATTTTCACCTATGTGCTGCTGGCATTCAACAACAAGTATTGTCCCGTCGTCTCTGCGGATCTCAAGTGCATCAAATATTTCAGGCATTTCAGAACCCTCTCTGTCGAAGACAACATCAATCACAGGACCTATTATCTGACTGATTCTTCCGGTGTTTTGAGCCATAATTGAATATAGTTGTTTTAATTATCAGGCAAATGTAATAATTTTTGATTTTGAAATAATATATTAAGAATTTTTAAATTTAGCTCACTTTTAAGTTTGGCTCATACTTTCTTTTAAATAAAATTAAGATATATTTACATTCAATTAATCAATAATTAACATAAATTTTACTTTGATGAAAAAGTTTTATGTGTTTCTTTTTTTAGTTTTACTTGTTACAATCAGTTCTTATGGTCAGTTTACGAGGGTTGGCATAGGCCCGGGTTTTACATCGGGATTCCCATTTCATCAACAGACTTATGAGTCAAACCAGAGTAGCAATTTTGACCTTTTTTTAAAGGCTATTTACGAGATTTCTCTACCCTTACATATTTCTCCTTCGTTTACATGGATATTTCCGAATATTTACAAGGTTTCAGAGCCATTTGGGGAGGAAAAAACATCTGTTTCTGCTATAATGTTTGACATGAATGGTCACTATGTCTTCAATTCACTCGACAGATTCAAGTTTTACGGATTAGCAGGGTTAGATATTCTTCTTGCCAGAAAAAAATATGTTTCAAATATTGAGACCGAGATGAAATATGTGGAAAAAGACAATGCACTTGGGCTTAACCTTGGTGCCGGTACCTATATATTACTGGCAGGTCCGGTTGATTTATTCGTTGAGGCAAAATATATGATAAGTAAATATGACCAGTTTATGGTTAATGCTGGAGTATTACTGAACCTTGAATGGCTTACCAAAAAGGAACAATCAGAGCAATAATCATTCAGATATTTCTTTCTGAAAGGGAATTGATGAGTGAAACGATTTCACATTTTCTTTCATTGCCTAATGGTAGAGAATCGAGCAATGTCATTGCATCAGAAATATAGTGGTGTACAAGATTTTCGGTTATTGCTTTGATATTCAATGAATCGTATATTTCTGTTACCCTTTTAATTTTTGTTTCAGTATTGTGGTAAGTGTTTCTGAAAATAGATTGGAGAGTTTTAAGTGTTTCACCTGAAGCCAGTTCCATTGCCTTTATATAGAGAAATGTTTTCTTGTTCGATGCTATGTCTCCTCCTGTTGTCTTGCCAAAAGTTTTTGATTCTCCGTAAACATCAAGAAGATCATCCTGTATTTGAAATGCCATTCCGAGTTTGATGCCCATGTCATAAATAAGTTCACTTTCTTTTTGTCCGGCTCCACCGATAACTGCTCCTATTTTAAGACATCCTGCAATAAGTGCGGCTGTTTTCAACTCAATCATCCGGAGATATTGTTTCTCAGTTACCGTAAAAACTTTTTCGAAGTCCATATCAAGTTGCTGGCCGGAACATACATCCAGTGCAGTCTTGTTATAAATTTTCAATACTGTCTGCAACATTTCAGGGGGAAGGTGGAAAAAGCATTCGTTTGCAATAAAAACCATTGCATCGCCCGACAGAATAGCCTGGTTTATGTTCCACTTTATATGAACTGTTGGAAGGTTTCTTCTAACAAGTGCATTATCCATAATATCGTCATGCACAAGGGTGAAATTGTGGAAGATTTCCAATCCTGCTGCCGGGAGCACAGCAAGATCAATCTTGTCACTGAAAAGATTGCATGCCATAAGGGTTAGAATTGGCCTGAGCCTTTTTCCTCCTGCAGAAAGAATGTATCTTATCGGTTCAGTAAGCTTTGAAGCTTCCGAAGACAAAGAAAGGTTTAACAAAGCTTTTTCTACTAAATCTTTTAGCTGAGCCTGAGTGTACATTACTGTTTTATTATGTAAAAATGTTGGTTTAACCCTTAAGGGCTTCAGCGCCAGTAACAACTTCAAGAATCTGATTGGTAATAGCTGCCTGCCTTGCCTTATTGTATTGAAGTGTTAAGTCCCTTATAAGTTCTGTTGCGTTGTCGGTAGCCTTGTGCATTGCAGTCATCCTTGCTCCGTGTTCAGCAACAAAGGAATCGAGTATTGCTTTATAGAACTGAATTTTTAGCGTTGTTGGAATAAGGTCTTTGATAATTTCTTCTTTTGAAGGTTCATATATATAATCGGTGCGTGAAACAGCTTTCTGACCGTCGGGTTTACTTTCTACCGGTAAAAACAGTTCGTTTGTAAGAATTTGTACGGCGGCATTTTTGAACTGGTTATATACTATTCTTACCATGTCAAATTTCCCAGTGATAAAACTTTCCATTATTCTTGAAGCAAGGGGCACTGTTTTTTCAAATGTAAGATTATTGACAAGATCGTTTGATTCTTCCAGTATGTTCAGTTTTTGTTTTTTAAGAAAGTCATGCCCTTTTTTCCCGATTGCAATAAACCACAGGTTCCCTTTTCTGAACTGATCAAAATAATCTTCCTGAATTAATCTGCGGATTTCTTTAATGATGTTGGAATTAAAGCTGCCACAAAGGCCTCTGTTTGATGTTACTACGACCACAAGAATTTTCTCTGGCTTCTCTGATTTTCTTCCATAAATATTATCTTCTTCAGAATCGTTAAGGCTCTGAGTTAATCCGATAAGAATTTCATTAAGTTTACCTGCGTATGGTCTCAATCTGACAATTTTATCCTGAGCTTTTCTAAGTTTTGCGGCAGCTACCATTTTCATTGCAGAGGTAATTTGCCGTGTGGACTTTACAGAATTTATTCTCAGTCGTATAGCTTTTAAATTGGGCATTTTGCCTTATTTATTTTTCAGTTTCATATTTTGAATCTGGCAGCTATTTCAGCTGCAGCTTTATCAAGGATGTCTGTTATCTGATCATTGAGTTCTCCTCTGGCCAAGGCATCAAGCACGTCATGGTGTCGGGTTTCGAGGTATTCAATATAATCTCTTTCGAAATCCTTAACTTTATTTATGGGTACTTCTTTCAGAAGGCCACGTGTACCACAGTAAATTACGGCGATCTGTTTTTCAACCGGGATAGTTTTGTATTGTCCCTGTTTAAGGAGTTCAACGTTTTTGGCACCTTTATCAAGTATTGCGAGTGTTGCTGCGTCGAGATCGGAACCGAATTTTGCAAAAGCTTCCAATTCACGGTATTGTGCTTGATCAACTTTAAGAGTTCCAGCAATTTTTTTCATTGATTTGATCTGGGCATTACCTCCTACTCGTGATACTGAAATTCCGACGTTGATTGCAGGGCGGACGCCAGAGTTGAAAAGCCCTGATTCGAGGAATATCTGCCCGTCGGTAATTGATATGACATTTGTAGGGATATAAGCAGAAACGTCTCCTGCCTGTGTTTCAATGATAGGAAGTGCAGTAAGGGAACCGCCTCCTTTAACAAGATGTCGGATTGATGCAGGCAGATCGTTCATTTGACGTGCAACTTCGTCGGATTCGATTATTTTAGCTGCTCTTTCAAGAAGGCGTGAATGGAGATAGAAGATATCACCGGGATAGGCTTCACGGCCGGGGGGACGGCGGAGAAGCAGTGAGACTTCGCGGTACGAGACGGCTTGTTTTGAAAGGTCATCATAAATTATCAGGGCATCCCGACCCGTATCACGGAAATATTCACCTATTGCGCATCCAGCAAATGGAGCATAAAATTGTGCAGCTGCTGGGTCAGAAGCAGTAGCAACAACAATAACTGTATAATCCATTGCACCGTACGATTCGAGAGTTGCGGCAATATTTGCAACTGTTGATCCCTTCTGCCCGACAGCTACATAAATACAATAAACCGGTTGGCCTTTTTCGTAATTGCTGCGCTGGTTAATAATAGTATCAATGGCAATTGCTGTTTTACCTGTTTGCCTGTCACCTATAATAAGTTCCCTCTGTCCTCTGCCAATAGGTATCATGGCGTCGATTGCCTTAATACCTGTTTGTAAAGGTTGTTTGACGGGTTGACGGAAGATAACACCCGGTGCCTTACGTTCAAACGGCATTTCGTAAAGATCACCTGTTATTGGACCTTTCCCGTCAACAGGCTGACCAGTAGGAGTAATCACTCTTCCTAGAAGGCCTTCACCTGCCATTATTGAAGCAATCCGCCCGGTGCGCCTTACAATGTCTCCTTCCTTAATCTCTTCGGAAGGACCGAGTAATACAACACCAATGTTATCTTCCTCCAGGTTGAGTACAATAGCCTCTATTCCGTTTTCAAACTCAACCAGCTCATTTGCCTGAGCGTTAGTAAGTCCGTATATCCTTGCAATACCGTCACCTACCTGAAGTACAACGCCAACTTCTTCAAGTTCAACACCTGTCTGAATACCTTCAAGCTGCTGCCTGAGAATCCGTGTGACTTCTGCCGGTTTAATGCTTGCCATAGATTTATCTCTGTTTTATTTCTGTCATAAAGCAATTAATAATTTCTGGTACTTTGTGCCAGATTTTGTTTTATCTTTTTCAATCGTGTTTTTATACTTGCATCAATTAAGTAATCATTCACTTTCAGTACAAAGCCCCCTATGATTTCAGGGTCAATGCTTTCTTTGAGTCGAACTTTCGTATTGAATTTTTTCCCGATAAAGTCGGAAATTTGTTTCTTAATCTCCGCTTTCACAGGTACTGCAGTAATGAGAATGGGTTCTGTTATTCCCTGATATTCAAGAGTTTTTTTGAAGAAGAGTCTTGCAGTGGAAGGTAAAAATGCTTCTCTTCCATTATTTATCATCATATCGATCAGGGCTAGAGTAAGTTTATGAAGTTGTTTGTCAAAAAGAACATGGAATATTCGCTTCTTTTCGGAAGGAATTATTATAGGACTTTTCAGAAGGTCTTTCATCTCATTTGTTTTGCAGGCTTCTGAAAGTAACTGCATATCGTCGTAAATCCTTTCCAGCAGATTCTGATTTACGGCAGATTCGAACAGAGCCTTTGCGTATCTTACCGGTATTTTACCCTCGTTCATCTGAGGTTTTTGTTAATTTTTATTGTTTTGAATCTCTTTTATATATTTTTCAATTAGTTTTTCCTGTTCCTTACTTTCCTGTAACTTTTCTTTGAGTAATCTGGAAGCAATTTCAACAGAAAGAAGAGCCACCTGGCTTTGAATTTCGGAAAGGGCTTTAATTTTTTCCCGTTCAATTTCCTGTCGCGCTTTTTCAATAAGTTTCCCGGCTTCTTCTGATGCTTTTCCTTTAGCTTCGGAAATAATCTTTTCGCGGGTTTCCCGGGCTTCCTTAAGTATATTTTCTCTCTCCTCCCGTGCTTTTCTAAGGATAATTTCATTATCGGTCTGAAGTCGTTTCATATCTTCACGTGCCTTTTCAGCTGCTTCGAGGGAGCCTTTGATAATTTCTTCTCTTGCCTTAACAGCTTTAAGTATTGGTTTCCAGGCAAATTTTGCCAGGAATGCAAAGAAGATTGAAAATATCAGTGTACTCCAGAAAATGGTCCCTATTTCAGGTGATGCTAAACTGCTGGCCAGTATCATGTTAATAATAATTATAAGTTGATAAATAAAAGAAGCCCTGCAACCAACCGTTGCAGGCTCCTTAATTACTACTTAATCAGAGAGACAACAACTGCAAATAGTGCAACGCCTTCTATAAGGGCTGCTGCAATAATCATTGCTGTCTGTATCTTTGAAGTAGCTTCGGGTTGGCGGGCAATGGCTTCCATCGCACCTTTACCGATGCTACCGATACCAAGGCCTGCGCCTATTACTGCGAGGCCTGCTCCTACTGCTGCTAATGTTCCTGTCATAATTATACAATATTAGTTAAACAAGTATTAATGATGTTCTTCCTTAACTGCCATACTAATAAACAGTGCTGAAAGAAGCGTAAATACATAAGCCTGAAGGAATGCCACCAGAGTTTCGAGGCAATCCATAAAAATTACAAATAATGCTGAAACAGGAGCTATAAGAATTGTTTTAAAGATAAAGATAAGAGCAATAAGGCTCAGGACGATGATATGACCTGCCGTGATGTTTGCGAACAATCGGATCATCAGGGCGAATGGTTTCGAAAACATACCGATTATCTCAACGGGAATCATTATGGGCAAAAGCCAGAAAGGTACTCCAGGTGTTGCGAAGATATGACGCCAATAATTCCTGTTTCCGTTAAGGTTGGTAATCAGAAAGGTGAATATAGCAAGCGTCATTGTTACCGCAATATTACCGGTTACATTGGCTCCAAATGGGGGAGGGAAAGGAATAAGCCCCATAAGATTGTTCAGCAATATGAAAAAAAATGCCGAGAGAAGATAAGGCATGAATTTTTCATATTTCTCGTAACCAATATTGGGAATGGCAATATCATCCCTTACGAAAAGAACAACGGGTTCGAGAAAACCCTGTAGTCCTTTTGGTGCACTTATGCCTCTTTTCTTATAGGTTCCAGCCATATAGATAAACACAATCATGCCAATTATTGCAGATGCAATCATGCCTGCTATAGACTTGGTTATTGAAAAATCGAGCAATTTATTTTCTTCATCAATTTTCCCCTCCTCGTTCACTTTTACAATTTTACCTTTTAAGTCGCCTTCCGTGGCTATTTTATAACCTTTATGTACGTGTCCGTGTGCCAGTTTTCGTGATGAGAAAACAGATATACCTTTTTCTCTGTCCCATATTATTACCGGCAGATAAATACTGATGTGTCTTTCATTCGGTAATGTCATCAGATGCCATTCATGAGAGTCGGTAACATGGTCAAGAATAAATTCACTTGCATTAAATTCCTCTTCTGATTGGATTTGATTTTCAATATTCCCCTGAGATCTGGCATGGTCTTCCTGAGCATTCAGCCTGATCCATGGCAGGAACATAAAAAGAAACAGAATTGATATTGAGAAATTTTTCTTAATCAATCTTATAAAATTTTGTTTTTCAATGAGTTCAAAATTATAAAAATTGAAGTTATAGAGAAGGCTAAATATAGTACAAAAAATAAAATAATATTATTCCATTCGTTTTTTTTCATAATTGTGAACCAGACCAGGGCAATGATGAGGTCTGTCAGAAATTTGAGGCTTGATGCAATTAATAGATGAATTGTTGATTCAGAGGGAGATTTCTTTATGCCTTTAAAGAAGATGAAAAGAATAGCAATTGAAGTTGCAAAAAAGGTAAGGCATAATACAGGGAATGAGAAGGAACTATTTTTGGGTGAAACAATGATGTATATTAGCCAGGCTATTAGCGGGATAAAAGCAATTATAAAAAGAATTCCGGAGTATTTAAGGAAATCCTGCAATTGTTTTCAATATTATTTGATAAAATCTTTTATAGCTGTGTATATTGCAGCTCCCACACCTAGAAGAGAAAGGATTATAGTAAAAACAGGAGTATCGAGGAGAAATAGTTTATCGAGTTTTGTACCGGCCCATACTGTAATAAGGATAATAGCAACCATTTGAAATGCTAATCCAGAATATTTCGCATAATTATGCAGGCCGTTAAATTTATTTTTTTTCTCCTGGTTTTTCTTGTCCTGTGGAGTTGTTAGGTTCTGCATTTCCCTGAATCTCATTCATTTTACAGGTGCCGGTAAACTTTGCACCGGGTTCAATAGCGAGTTTTGAAGTAACTATATCGCCCAGTATTATTGATGATGCTTTAAGGTTAAGAAGCTGGGAAACTGTTACTTTTCCATCTACTGAACCTGAAATCTCAGAATTTTTGCAAGTAACTTCACCTTTGATTTTTCCTGCCGGGCCGATAACTACTTTTCCCTTGGTAATAAGAGTACCGGTAAGAGTTCCATCGATACGAATATCTCCGTTTGACTTAATATCCCCGGTAATTTCTGTTCCCTGGCTGATCAGGTTTATTGTTGTATTATCAGTTTCACCGTTGTTTTTTGCCATAATGATTTCCGTTTTTTAGTTAATTGATTCTATCTGATATTAACTGCAAATATAACTATTTTGGGTTATATGCCCATTTAAGCCATATTGCACCCCAGGTAAATCCTCCGCCGAATGCTGCGAGAATTAGGTTATCCCCTTTTTTGAGTTTGTTTTCATATTCCCATAAAACTAGAGGGATTGTGGCTGCAGTTGTATTGCCGTATTTCTGGATGTTTACCATGACCTTTTCAGGAGGAAGGCCCATTCTGCGGCCTGTAGCTTCAATAATTCTCAAATTAGCCTGGTGTGGAACAAGATATGCTATATCCTCAGGCTTAAGGTCGTTTTTTTCCATGATTTCAACGGCTACATCTGCCATGTGTGTAACGGCAAATTTAAAGACTGTCTGACCCTCCTGATAGATGAAATGTTCTTTTGCCTCAACGGTCTGATGTGAAGCAGGCCAGGCTGATCCACCTGCTTTCAGATAAAGGTATTTTCCTCCTGCCCCATCTGCTTTCAGTATTTGATCCATTACTCCAACTTCCTCATAAACAGGTTCAAGAAGAACGGCTGCTGCGGCATCACCGAACAGAGGGCATGTTGTGCGATCGGTATAATCAGTAATGGAAGACATTTTGTCGGCGCCTACCACAATTACCTTTTTATATCTTCCGGTTTCAATGAATGAAGCACCTATGTGAAGGGCATAAAGAAAACCTGAGCAGGCTGCACTGATATCGAAACTGAAGGCATTTTTTATACCGGCTTTATCACTTATTAAATTTGCGGTTGAAGGGAAGAACATATCGGGGGTGATAGTTGCACAAATCAGGATCTCGATTTCGTCGGGTGATGTAGAGGTTTTTTCGAGAAGCCCTGTCACAGCTTTTTCAGCCATAAATGATGTTCCAAGACCTTCTCCCTTAAGTATTCTTCTTTCTTTGATTCCTACTCTTTGTGTTATCCATTCATCCGAGGTATCGACCATTCTTGAAAGTTCGAAATTATCAAGCCTGTATTCAGGAACCCATGCATGGATACCTGTTATTGCTGCTCTTGGTTTATTCATAATTAAATTTCTTCTTTTATTCTATTGGCAAGATCTGCTTCGACAACTGACTTTGTCTGAAGGATCATACTTTTAATGGCCTTATTACTTGAATTTCCGTGTCCAATGATAATGTTTGCATTAATCCCGATTACAGGTGTTCCTCCGATGTTCTCATAATTAAGATGCTCAAAAAAAGGGTCCTGATAATTCTTGAGGCGGTAAATTTTATAAAATGCTTCTGCTTCTTTCAGCACGACATTGCCTACAAAACCATCGCATACAATAACATCTGTCATTTTGTCGTGAAACAGATCATTGCCTTCAATATTACCCCTGAAATTCAAATGAATATCTTTCTTCATCAATTCATAGGCTGATTTAATTGCATTGGTCCCTTTATTTTCTTCAGCACCAATATTAAGTAAACTTACAGTCGGATTCTCAACACCCAGAACATATCTTGCGTATATCGAACCGAGTCGACCATATTGTACCAGTACTTCTGGTTTGCAATCGGGATTAAGGCCTACATCAAGAAGAACAGAAAACCTTCCTGTTACAGAAGGTGCCTTTGTAATGAGAGCTGGCCTCAGAACACCAGTTATTACATTAACTGAATAACTTGCCCCTACCAACATTGCACCGGTGTTACCTGCGCTGCAGAAGCCATCAATTAGTCCACTTTTCAGAAGGCCATAACCAATAGCAATGCTTGAATTCTTTTTTTGAGAATAAGCTTTTGCAGGATGTTCTCCCATCTCAATTACCTGTTGTGCATTAACGATTTCAAAAAGAGATGGTTCAACTGAAAGTTGAGCAAGTTTTTCAAGAATAATGTTTTTGTTCCCAATGAGTACAAGCTGGTCGCCTTCCGAAAGGTTACTTAGAGAACTTACAGCTCCTTCAATGACAACATCTGGAGCATGATCCCCACCCATTACGTCAAGACCTATTCTCATGGCCTATAATTTGAAAAATAAATGGTTTATGAAACCATTTTTTTCTCAATTGCAGGTTTCCCACGGTAATAACCACATTCAGGACAAACTCTGTGATATTCAACAGATGACCCGCAATTAGAGCATGTAGCAATAGTAGGCTTAACAGCTTTATAATGAGTCCTTCTTTTGTCTCTTCTTGTTCTTGAATGTCTGTGTTTTGGATGTGCCATTTCCTGAATTATTAATTATTATTTAAAAGTTTCCTGAGTTCTGACCATATTGTATTTTCTGATTCACTTTTGTTTATCAGATGCTTGTTAAGTTCTTTTAACATTTCCGGGTTGCAACCACTTTTACCTTCTGGATCATCAGGATGGATTCTTCTCAGTGGTAGTGCCAGATGTATATATTCGTATAACAAATGGCTGAGGTCAAATTCCTTTAAATCATAAGGAACAGTCAGAATATCAGGATCTGTATCATCAAGGCTTTCTCCCTGCCGTATTATAATGTGGTTTTTAAAATCAATAGGCTGTGAATACATTTCAAGACATCTATCGCAGGATACCCTCACACTACCGGTAATGGTCAGTGTCAGATCGATATATGTACGACATCTATCAATTACAGTCTCCACATCAAGTTCCCCTTCCTTTATTTCTGACTCCTCAAAATCATCAAAGAACCTGTTACCGATTTTAAAATCAAAAACATGGCGACCCTCACTCAGACCGAATAACGGTATAACATATAATCCGGTCATTTTTTAAATTTTTGGTTTGCAAAAATAAAAATCATTGTCCAATTAAAAAAATTTAAATTGAAAAAGTGATTGTTCCATTAATAATTCTTTTTTACCGGTGCATAAATGCTATTTGCCGATTTTGTTTTTATATTCTTTTATAAGAGTTGTTAATTCGTACCAGAATATCGTTAAAAACGAATATTTAAAAATATGAAAAGGTATGAATTAAAGAAAAGAAACAGGGAGCTTCATCCTGTTGTTAGCGTGGGGCTCTTTTTTATAGTACTGGGCATTGTATTGCTCGTCGCGATAAATGATTTTCTTAATCTGGGTAGTGTATCGAATTATTTTACATGGCAAACAGCTTTGATTTTTATTGGCTTACTACTGATAGTTAATTTACGGCCTGCAGGAGGAATAATTTTTATTTCGGTGGGAGTATGGTTCTTTCTCGAAAACTATTTTTTTGAAATGCCACATTTGTTGAAGATTTTTTATTGGCCGGGAGTAATTATTCTTACAGGCATTTCATTAATAATTTCCTGGCTTTTTTTGAAAATAAGGAAGAATTAACAAAAAACTGATAAATTTACTGACATGGAAACAAATGACAGATTTTACGGAGAAGACAAACAGGAGAACATTCATCATCCCGAGCATATGTCTTCAGGAAAGATAATCATAGGCGTAATACTGATAGTTGCAGGATTTCTTATGGTTCTTAGAAATGCAGGATTTTTCCCTGATTTCATTAATGATGTGGTTTTTAGCTGGCCAATGTTACTGGTTGCAATAGGCCTTGTAATTACTGCCGGATCATCCGGAAACAAAACTGCAGGCATTATAATTATGGCTGTGGGAGCTTTTTTTCTTATCCCAATTGTGTTCAGGGAAACTTTTCATATGTATAACATGTTCTGGCCTTCGATTTTTATAATTCTGGGTATTATTTTAATATTTTCCCAAGGGAAAAGGTGGCATCATCATAGTAAAATTTCAGAATCTGGGGAAGAACTAATTGATCTGGTTTATGTTTTCAGTGGAGGAGAAAGACAGATAGTCACTGATAACTTTCGCGGAGGAAAGATCACCGCTGTTTTCGGAGGGACAGAAATAGATCTTACGAAATCATCACTTGCACCCGGCACCAATATTCTTGAAATAGCCTGTGTTTTTGGAGGAATAACAGTTATTGTGCCTGATGAATGGGATGTTAAGATAGAAGTTACTCCCATACTTGGTGGGTTTGGAGATGAAAGAAAACTTCGACCGGGAAGGGTGCCAGAACAGGGTAAACAATTTGTTATTAAAGGAGCTGTTGTGCTTGGTGGAGGCGAGGTGAAGAGCATCTAAACCAGTTAAATGAACCATCCTCTGTTCCAAAACAGATACCGCCTTATGATATGGTGGCTGGCCTGGGTAATTCTGGCTCTGGGTCAGCTTCTTATTTATAGTCTTGTTTATAAAAACTTTCTTTATGTTATTGTACCGGATGTGGTTATTTCATTTACTGCATATTCAGGATTAAGTATTGTAATATGGTATCCTTTAAGGTATTTCAACGCCAGATCAACAAAACTACCATTACTCGCTTCAAATATTGTTTTTACAGGACTTGTTTCCATTACAATCTGGATAATCTTCTCAAAATATTCTCTACTGCTTCTTATTAATGACAGTATTATTTATAACAGGTATTGGAATGTTACTTTTCCATTCAGGCTTGGCAGCGGTACTTTCATCTATGGTATGGTAATTCTGACATATTATCTTTTTATGAGCCTCTCTGATCTGGCGGAAAAAAATGCCATAAAAACACGACTTGAATCAATAATCCGGGAAACTGAACTTAAAATGCTTCGTTCACAAATAAACCCACACTTCCTTTTCAATACACTTAATTCAATCAGTTCACTTACAGTAACCGATCCTGAAAAAGCCAGAGCAATGGTTATTAAACTTTCCGAATTTATGAGGTACGCTTTATCCCGTAAGGATGAACAAACGGTTCCACTTAGAAGTGAACTTGAAAACATGAGATTGTACCTTGATATTGAGAAAGTAAGGTTTGGGAATAGGCTGCATTATGAAGAACAGGTTGATAAAAATTGCCTTCACTTAAAAATTCCGGTACTGCTGCTTCAGCCTCTGTATGAAAATGCAATTAAGTTCGGAGTTCATGAAACAACCGGAGATGTATCAATTGTTACTAATATTACCTGCGAAGGTGAGTATATTCAAATTGAAATAAAAAACAACATCGAGGGTGATGGGAATTCGACACATGGTACTGGAACAGGTCTTCAGAATGTTGCTGACAGGATAAAACTTTATTACAGCGGGAAAGCCTTCCTTGAAACCAAACAAAAAGAAAATATATTCACTGTTAAACTTTTTCTGCCGATTGAAGACGAAAAATGATTAAAATTTTTCGGCATCATTTTAAAAATCTGATAATTTTTTACAGAAATGAGAAAGAATATTAAAGTTGTAATAATTGAAGATGAAGAACCTGCAAGGAAAATTCTGAGATACTATCTTTCGAAAATTGATGGAATTGAGATTTGTAGTGAGTGTGCCGACGGTTTTTCGGGGTTGAAAGCAATATCGGAGATAAAACCCGATCTTGTTTTTCTTGATATTCAGATGCCAAAGTTGAATGGATTTGAGATGCTGGAAGTACTCACAGAAAAACCTGAAATTATTTTTACAACCGCATACGATCAATATGCAATTAGGGCATTTGAACTTAATGCAGTTGACTATTTACTGAAGCCATTTTCGGAAGATAGGCTAAGGGGAGCAGTAACAAAGGCTCTTGCAAGATTAGAAGGTGTTTATGAGGAGAGGAAGGAGGCTGGAAAGATTATTGAGAAACTCCCTTCGGTACTTACAAGAGTAGTTGTAAGAAAGGGTAATGAAATCAAAATTATTCCGGTTGAGCAGATAAGGTATATTGAAGCTCAGGACGATTACGTAATGCTTTATTATTCTGGAGAGAAGGCTCTTAAACAACAAACGATGAGGTTTTATGAAGAGAATCTTCCGGGAGATTTATTTGTAAGAATTCACAGGTCATATATAGTAAAGGTAGGAGAGATAAAGAAACTTGAGCCATACAGCAAGGATAACTATATTGCTGTACTTAATACAGGGGAAAAACTTCCTGTAAGCCGTTCTGGATATAAACGCCTTCGGGAAGAACTAAAATTTTAATATAAAAATTATTTTTTAAGCCTGTTGCACCTGAGGGATTTTTTGAAAAGAGATGTACCTGGCCTGTATTTTTTAAATCTGAAAAGCGGAACCGGGTCATAACCATGTGTCCCACCGGGCCTGCATCGAAGAATGCGGTTAATACCCATTAAAAAACCGGTAAAAGGACCATGCAACCGGAGTGCATCAAGCATATATTCAGAACATGTTGGAAGATGGCGGCATGAAGGAGGCAACAGAGGTGAAATAAGATTTCTGTAGAAATGAACAGGAACTGATAATATGAAAACAAGAATTTTTTTCATGCCCGAAATTAGAAAATAATTAATTAAAGTTTTAGTTTAATGACAAATTGGCAAAATATATTCGCTAATAACATTATGGCAAAAAATTTGTTTATTGGTGCAATGATAATTTAAAAAATCAGGAGGAAAAGAAAATGTACATCTGGATTATTTTTATTGGAGTGATGATCCTTAGCTGGATAGTAAGTGCATCCATGAAATCCCGTTTTACAAAATATTCTAAAATACCTGTGCCAAATGGTATGACGGGTCGTGAAATAGCAGAAAAAATGCTTTATGACAATGGTGTGTACGATGTGACTATTCAGAGTGTGCCGGGTCAGTTAACAGATCATTACAATCCGGCAAATAAAACTATAAATTTGAGTCAGGAAGTTTATAATGGGAAAAGTATTGCAGCGGCAGCTGTCGCAGCTCACGAAACCGGCCATGCAATTCAGCATGCTACTGCATATGCATGGCTTGGTATGAGATCCAGCCTTGTTCCGGTAGTTAGTTTTGCATCAAAATGGGTCCAGTGGGTACTGCTTATCGGTATTCTGGTCCTTGAAACTTTTCCTGCACTCCTTTTGTTTGGTATAAGTCTGTTCGCAATTATTACTCTTTTCAGCTTTATTACACTTCCGGTGGAAATTAATGCAAGCCGCAGGGCACTTGCGTGGCTTTCGAATACTGGTATAGTATTGTACGACAGTTATGATAAGGTAAGAGATGCTCTTAAATGGGCAGCATATACCTATGTAGTAGCAGCAATAGGGTCACTTGCCACGCTGATGTATTATGTCATGATTTTCCTTGGAGCCGACAGAGATTGAATTTGGCAGGGATTGAAATGATTAGCGGCCTTCAACAGTCAGCCATTTCGTATTTTTGTGAATCATACGTATTATAATCCAGAATATGATTGCACCTATTAAAAGCCATGCCCACACAGGTGTAATGGTAATCGTGCCGGAAAGGATATAATTACGCAGAATATCAAGAATTGAAAAGATAACGAATATATTAATAAAGCTGTTATACTCCCTTCTCAGTACCGTCCGGAAGGAAAACGGAAGCTCAGGTGGAATATAGTTTCTGAAAGAAGGTATAACAGCTTTAACCTTTTCTGACCATTTGTCATATTCATTTCCGAATTTTCTTCGGAGGAACTGTTCTTCAGCAAACATTATTCTTTCATAATAGAGCCAGAAAGCGAGGATAAAGACAATAATAAACCATACAGATCTTATGAACAGGGCAGGGCCAAGCCACATAAAGAAATTTCCTGCATACAGTGGATGTCTCATTACTGAGTAAATACCTGTTACATTCAGTTGATCAGCCACCTGTCCCTCTGAGGTGTTTCTTCCGGAGGTTTTACCAGGTGCATATCCTGCTGCCAGAACTCTTATTAACTGGCCGAAAATGCTGACAGCAAGAAAAATCATTTCAGTTTTCAGATTAAAAACAAGGGAATTATTATCTGATAAGAACATCAGGGTTATACCGGGTATAATAAAAAACACCGGCAACCAGCTCCTCCTTTTGAAAAGCCAGTTTCCTGTTCTTTCAAATTCATGTACAAGTGCCATGATTAATGTTTCAGGTGGAGCAAATGTAAGAAAATCTCAGAAACTGTACTTAATTCTTAGAAAGGCTATATTAAGGCGGGTTTTTATATCATTCAGATTTCCCCGGAAATGTTGCCAGAGTAGAGTAAAATCCAGATTTTCTGCCAGAGAATAGTCAACTGAAGGGCCTGTAAAATACCCTTTCATGTCCGGGAACCACATGACTGAGATACCTGTATTCAGCAAGGGAGTTACAGCCCAGTTAAAAGAGCAGAATGAGGTGAATTTTGAAAATGCCAGTTCTCTGGCGGTAAGGTTGCCTGAATAGAGAGAGTTGAAATCTGTCAGGTTAAGGGGATTATTACAATACATAAGCTGTATCTGAGCAATTGAATTATCTCTGAAAATTTTCTCAATACCTGCTGTAGTTAAAAGAATACCCTTTCTGCTTTTTTCAACTGGCCGGAATAAGGATGTTTCACCCCTGAAGGAAAGGGACCCGATGTGACCCGACCATCCTGCTCCGGCTATATAATCTTCGCTCTGAGAAAATCCTCCCAGAATCTGAATGTCATATCCCCATTTGCTGAATCTGTAAAGCCCAGCTGCAGTAATTTCGTTTTTATTGTCAGCTTTAACAGCAATTTCAACAACTGATGATGGAGTTGCAAAATATTGAAATCTTACTGCATCACTTCCCGGCCTTTCAGTATAATCAAAATCAAAAAAGGAATATGCATTAAAAATATCATTAGGATTCCAGACGAAAGTCTGGCCCCAATTGATTCTCTGACGTCCTGCACATATTTCTATTTTTCCGGTTTTAAATTCAATCCATGCTCTATCTAATGTTACATTAAGAAAAAAAGAATTTTCATTTATCACATTCCATGATAAATCTATCCAACCAAGGTCTCTGTCAATAACAGACGAATAAAAATTACCCGATCTGGCAAGATCTCCGGTAAATAATCTATTCCGGAAGTCAATTGCCAGAGTAATGTTTTTACCTATATAACCTCTGATGTTTAACCTGTTATGGATTAAATTATCATATGAAACAGGTCCTGAGACAGAATCAAACATTGCACTCTGAAGCGATGAAACATATCCGTACACTGACAATGAAGAAGCTTTTTCCTGGCTTTTCAAACCGGGTGCTACCTGGAACAAAAAAATAACAGCCAGAAATATTTTTCTTATTAAAGGCATTAAATGTGAGGTGTTATATATTAATTATTTCGTCTGAGAAAACTGAGCCATCTTCAAGTGTTATTACTCTGCGGGCCATTTTCATAACTCTGGGATCGTGTGTAGAGAAAATGAAGGTAATTTTTTCTTCCTGATTAAGTTTTTTCATAATTTCCAGGAGGTTGGTCGCAGCTTTTGAATCGAGATTGGCAGTTGGCTCATCTGCAAGCACGAATTTTGGTTTAGATGCAAGTGCTCTGGCCACTGCCACTCTTTGTTGTTGGCCTCCTGAGAGCCTTGAGGGGCGACTGTTTATTCTGTCTTCAAGCCCTATAGCTCTCAGAAGCTCCATAGTGCGCTCATTCCTGGCATCTTTTGGCCATTTCTGTAATGACATGATAAACTCGATATTCTCACCGGCAGTAAGTACTGGAATAAGGTTATAGGACTGAAATACAAAGCCAATATTTCTCAGCCGGAAATCAATAAGCTGTGAAGGTTTGAGCTTTGACAGGTTAACTCCGTTAATAATGATTTTGCCTGAGGTAGGCATATCGAGCCCTCCTATTAGATTGAGCAGAGTTGTTTTTCCTGATCCTGATGGACCAACAATTGTTGTAAATTCACCTTCTTCAAAGTCGAGGGTGACATCCTTAACGGCGTGAACCGGTACTTCTGACTTGTCGTATATTTTGTTTACTTTTATGAGCTCCAGGATTTTCATAGTATAGTCTGTTTTTTATTATTCGGTTCTCAATGTTTCCAATGGGTTAAGGCGTAACGCTTTGTGTGCCGGCCAGATTGAGGAGAGTATTGCAGTAAAGAAGACCATTAAGACAATAAAAATAAAAAACTCGAGAGTCACCCTGGGGTAAACCGAGGCTGCATATCCAATAGATTCAAATCCTTCTCCCCAGCCTGAAAAATGTATCCCTGTTTTAGAGAGGATTGATATCATGCCCCATCCTGCAAGCATTCCTGCAATTGCTCCCACAGACGTAAGAAAGGTTGTTTCAAGCATAATCATGCTGAATATTTTTTTACGATTCATCCCTATTGCCATAAGCATTCCCAGCTCTTTTGTCCTTTCCAGAATAGCCATAAGCATGGTATTAATTATTCCAAAGGCAAGAGCAAGCATTATAATTCCAATAAAGATAAAATAATAGAATATCATGTAATCGTTCATCATAGCCGCGTCGGGGGCAAGGTCTTTCCAGGAACTAACGGTATTACCTGCCGAAACTTCTGAAAGTTTCTTTTTGGCCAGATCAGCCTTCTTTATATCGTCGAGGATTACAGCTATTTCATGTATAAGAGGATCAGTTGCACCATATAATGATGCAAGGTCTTCAATGTTGACAAATGCAGTTGCCTGGTCATATCCGGTATTTGTTGTTTTATATATTCCGCAAACTCTGAATACTCCCTGTACAGGGTTCCCATTTATGTCGGAAAAAGTTATCTGAACTCTGCTTCTGATACGGTAATCTACAGCATTTTTCATGATTAGAGCTCCATATCTATCAATTTCGTGTGCAGACAATATTTCCCGGAGTCTTTTCTCGAATTCTTCCTGGATTCTAAATCTTGTATCCTTAATCTGGTTAAGTTTTGAAACAATATCACCAGGCACTTTATTATCCATTAAGAGATCTATTGACTTTTCTGTGACAACATATTGTTTAATTTTAAGGACTTCTGCAGTTTTATCACTGATAAGAATTGTGCCTTCAGGGCTGCTTCCGGGGTATTCACCACCTTCATTTACAATTCTTGTATGAATTTCCGATACCTTTTTTTCCTTTTCAGGTTCAATACCGTACACAAACAGGCCTGTACTGCCCCATGGAGTTGTGGCTATAGCGGTAAGTTTTGTTCTTTTTACCCATGCACGCATTTCAGGGAGAGATTCGACTGCGGAAATGGTTTCAGATATGTTATTCAGAGTACTTGCCAGATCTTCGTTCTCAAGAAAGTGGGTATTATGTATCTGAATGTGTGATACTTCATTGTGTATGGCATCATACATTCTTTGTTCCACCCAGCCCTGCATAATGCCTATCAGGAGTATGCCGGCTAATATTCCGAGCGTAACGGAAGTTATTACAACCAAACTTCTTGTTTTGTTGCGCCACACATTCTTCCATGAAATTTTTGCGATCATATTCTTTTAAAGTTAATCAGCTCCTGAGGGCTTCAATTTCTTTCAATCTGGTTATTTTTCTGAGAGGGTATAGTGTAGCAAGAAAGATCATAAAGGCAACTATCAATGCTTGCAAGAAATAATATGGGCCAAACCATGCAGTTGGCATAATGGGGTCCCAACCGAAATCTTCCATCATTTTCCCAAGGTTACCTTTAAGAACTATAGGTGAGTTATGGAAGTAAATTATTATTGGGGCAGCAGCGGCGAGTCCTGTTGCAAGTCCGATAATACCGAGCAACATCATTTCCAGGCTTATTATGCTTTTAAGTTTGTATTTCTGCATTCCGATAGAAATAAGTACACCGAATTCCCTCCTTCTTTCTGCCACCATCATAAGAACTGTTCCGAAGATGCCAAAGAAAATGATAAAATAAAGAACTCCGAGCATAACCATTCCACTCTGGCTATCGCCCTGAATCTGCTGGTAAAGGACAGGATTAAGTTCAAACCATGTCCTTGTTACTATATTGGTTTCCTTCAATAGCGAGTTTAAGTCTTTGCAGGTGGTATTAATAATACCTGCTGATTTGCTGGTGAGGTTGATTGAGAGTGATGTTATTTTACCGGGGCAGTCAAGAAACATTTGAGCTGCTGGTATAGTCATCAAAATAAGTTTATTGTCAATTTCAGGTGAAGGCATTTTGACTATACCTCTTACCGGGAACAGGCCAGCTGCGGAAGCTCCATGATAACCCTGTCCAATAAGAATAATTGTATCTCCAATTTCTGCCCGGAGAAATGAAGCAAGGCGATCAGATATCAGAACGCCATCATCATCCTTCCTGAGAAAACCTGTTTTTACTTCGCAGAAACGCATAATTTCAGTAATGAATTTTTCAGCTTCTTTGCGGGAAAGGCCGGTTTCAAGCTCAATTCTTGCACGGGAAGAATATGCCCTGCCTTTATTTTCCGAAATTTTTTGCAGAACGGTTTCAGGAAAAATATTACTTTCTTTCATTTTTTTTATGGCTTCTTCAGTAATTCTATATCTGACAAGGCGGTTTTCAGGGTTTGAGAATCCTTTTTCTTTTTCGGGATCGATGCCCAGGATTGCAACTCCCTTTGTTTGAGGACCATTTGAGGCAAGAGCAAATGATTCAAGATGTGGAGCTACCGATACAACATTTCTGGAGCTTCGTATCAGTTTTTCAATATTATCATTGTAATCAAATGAATTTTCAATCTGCGGATCATGTAGATAATCTGCATGTTGTATCTGCAGGTGCCCTGAGTAGGATTCAATTACCGCAGAGATCATCTGATCATAAGTACCCAGCTGGTATGAACGCATGAATGCAGCAAAAAAAACAGCAAAGAAAATTGACGCTGCTGTAATCATAGTTCTGCGTTTGTTTCGCCAGAGATTCCTCCATGCTATTTTGATATTATCTTTCATGTTGTCCCTGTCCTCTTTAAGTCAAATATTTTCATATTTGAATTAAACAATTATCTAACGGTTCTCATATTCTGCTGTGAGAAAAAAATCTCATCAACCGGAATATTGAATTTAATTTCCTTGATCAAAATGATAGTTTTTTTCCCTGGTTCTTCTGCTGGAACCAGTTCAATTCTGGTCGGGATATTTCTGCCATCCATCAGTTTAATTTCTGATCCGGTTTCGGTTCTGACCAGAACGCCATCTTCATCATAAAGTTCTGCTTTCAAAAACAGGAAATCTTTTTTATCAATCCATCTTATCTGATAACCCCATATTACTGATGAACTTTCTCTGGCAGTCATTTTAATTTTATAGCATTCGCGTCCATTAATTATTTCTTCACCTGCGAACTCATGAATATAGTCGTTTACTATTGATGATTCTCTCAGGATATCATCGTTTGTATAGTCAGAACCCATCCACCCCTGCGACATCATTGAAGGAGGAAGTTTGATCAGACGGTTTATTGAAGGATTCCAGTTCCACATTTCATTTCCTCTTTTAAGGAATGATTGTCCTGCATCGCGCGCCGGCGCGGTAATCAGAGTAAGGGCATAGTCACGTCCGAGAGTCCATGATTTAAACTCAATAGTCCTCTGCCACGAAGGTCTTACAATAGTCATGGTCATGACTGAATATCCCGATTTTTCTCCATTGAATTTTTCGTCAGCTTTTCGAATAATCTCTGCTGCTGATAAATTTTGCCCCGTGCCTGGTTGCAGATTGAAAAATAGGATTAATAATGTAGCCGTCAATAATTTCATCATTTTTACTTATATTTTTCTATAATAAGATCTACTATCTTTTCAAAATCAAATATTGAGGTCTTTTCATCGCTGAATAAATATGTAATTGTAAGCCCTTTCAATGCAATGGCAAATAAAATCAGTTCTGAAAGAGGGTCATAGCCGTCAGCACTTTTTTCAGTCTTCTTTCTGAAATAGTCGCTGAGTACATTTAAAACATAATTTTCAAGATTTTGTATAACATCAGGTTCGCCAGAATTTATGTCGGGAGGTGTTACTGAATGGTTAATAAATTCTTCCCTGACCTCCTTTTGCATCAATAGCTGAAAAAAGAGT
Organism: Rikenella microfusus; assembly: GCA_020722575.1. Classification (GTDB taxonomy): domain Bacteria; phylum Bacteroidota; class Bacteroidia; order Bacteroidales; family VadinHA17; genus LD21. Next base: position 32,964 of record DYKN01000025.1, read on the forward strand.
TGCCAGAAGGTTCTTTTTTCCTTCAGTATTCTGAAAACCTGTCTGATAAAATATTCAAACTCATCTTCGGTTAAATAACCATCGCGATTAATGTCGAAATACTGATAAACTTCTGTTAACGATCTGTTTATTATTTCTTTCAATAATTCTTCCTTGCTTGCGAAATAATTATAAATCAATCCTTTTGATACCCCACAATGCTTCGCTATCTGATCTATCCTGGTAGCCTGGAAGCCATTTTCAGCAAATAACCTGAGAGCATGATCCATGATAAGATTCCTTTTCTTTTCTTTTATTTCTTCAAGTTGTTTTGATGATTTTGGCGACATATATAATTTTTTATTAACTTATGACTGAATAGTCAGTCAAAAATATGAATTAATTTTTATAATTCAAATTTTTTTTATTAGCAAAATACAACCTTCCGGAACTTTTTTCAGAGATAATGTTTTGGGCAGTTAAATAGCCGATTATCAGTATTGAAAATTTAAAGTTTTAAGGAAAAAGTAAAATCTTATTTGTTAAAATAAGGTTTTCTGGTTGGAAAGAGTGTGAATTTCAGGACTTAGTTATTTTAAAAGGATTGATGTTATTCTGATAGCGAGGAATTCTTCAGAGTGTTGTGATAAAAAAATGATATTACTGATATAGGATTTTATTCCTGATTTTGTTCTAAGTAAATTATGCTCATAAAATCGGTAGTATTCAGGAAAATTAGATGAATATATTTATTGTACAAAAAGTGTTGAGTTTGACAGATCGATTTCTTTATAATCAGTCGTTTGATATTTATGGAATATATTTCTGATATGGTCATCCATTGTTAAATATATAACCTGCCAACCGGAACGTGAAAGTTCACACATTGTTTTAACCAGCATTTCTCTTTTTTCATAATCAGAATGTTGAAAAGCATCATCGAGTATAAGAAAGGCGGTTTCTTTTTTCAGAATTTTTTTCAGGAACCCTGTTCTGAGGGCTATCATCACCTGTTCCATTGCACCGGTGCTGAGATCCTTCAGATAAAAATCATTGTATTCGTCTGAAACAATAATTCCCGTGTCATCGAATGAAAGCCTTTGATATCTTCCGGTTAATTCGTAAAGAGCAGAAGAAACATCTCTGGAATTAAGAATATCTTTCAGCTTTTCATCTTCTTCCTGCTGAAGTTCCTGGATAGTGTCGTAAAGTAATTTGCCTGCAATAATTCCGGCTTTAATATCCTCAAGCTCTTTCTCAGAGGTCTCTTTAAAGCGGTAAAGTCTGTCAATTAAATCATTCCAACCTGTAACGGCATCAGCTCCTGTTAATGAGATCAGTTTTGTTTTAAGGATAGTCAGATTCTCATCGGCTTTTTTAATTTCTTCATTTAACAATTGAATTTCGTTGTCAATTCTGTCGAGTTCTGACTGACTGAATTCAATACCCGGATCTGTTGTAAGGTATTCAGATTCCTGAATTCCAAGGCCTGTCAGTTCGCCTTTTCTGCTTTCAACCTTCTGTATTAAATCATTACGATAGCTTTTAATTTCAAGAAGTTTTATTGACCAATCATTTTCAGATATTTCTTGATCAGTTAATTTTTTAAACAGAGTGAAGATCTCATTTTTAATTTCTTCCTTGATATCCTCTAAATGTTTGAGTTCGATTTTTTTTGAATTTACCTGTTTTTCTATTTCTTTAAGCTTAGCAAGTTCGGTTTTAACCTCTTCAAATACGGTTTTTTCGAATTGTATTTCTGGGTCCTTCCTTTCGAACTCACTTTCATCAGTCTCAAGAGTTGCAAGCTGTTCTTTTAGTTGCTGGATCTCATCAGATTTTAATTTTCTTTTCTTTTTTATCTCTGAAACAATTTGTTTCCATTCGTTTTCTTCATAATTTTTATCAATGAATAGTTGTTTTAAAGAGGCCTTTATAGACCGTTTTAAAGATTCAAGTTCTGTTCTCACCCTGGTAATTTCTTCGTGCTGTGAATTAAGTTTGTGATGGAATTTTTCCTGTTCATTAAGAATGTTTTCTAACTGTGTTATGTTTTTAAGTTCTTCGCCAAAGCGTTCCTTAAATTCTTTTTGTATTTCTTCAAGTTCATGTGAAAATTTAAAGGTCGATATGAGTTTTATGCTTTTGAAATAAAAATATACTGCAAGCGCGCTACCTGTAAGTAAAACTAATATTCCGGGGATTTTCTGATTCATCAGAATCAGAGAAATTCCGGATATGAATAAGATTATAGCAGACGGTATCAGAAATACAGGTGGTTTTTTAAATGTTTCTGATGTCAATAAAAATTTCTGATAATTTTCCACGGCTGCTTTCAACCATTCATAGTCTTTTGATTTATTACCGGCTTCATCGGCTAATTTATTGCGGTTTTCAAGCTCATCTTTTTTTTCTGAATATGTGGAGATATAGTTTTCCAATCTTTGTATTTCTTCTTCGGGGAAAAAATTTAATTCTTCTTTGATTGACCTGATTTTTTCTGCAATGGAAAAAGCTTTAAATCTTTTAGCTTTTAGTATTTGCGTTTTTCTCGCCTCCAGATCCGGTATATTTTTTATATGTTCAGAGAGCCTGTCAATTTCCTTTTTTAATGATTCAATACTGATTTTATATTTTTCATTTTTTGTAATTAGTTCATCAATTTTTTTTATTATTTCTTCAGGAAATTTTGCAAGAGTTCCTGTCATGATTTCAATCTCACCAGCCAACCTGAAAGCTTTATACTTTCTTGCTTTAAGCAATGCTTCCTTATTCTTGATAAGTTGTTCAACAATAAGTTTCAGGTCTTTAATCTTCCAATGACTGTCCTCGGTATTGAGTTGAGAAATCGTTTCATTGATTTTGGCAAGCTCTTCCTGTTTAGTATAATAATCTCTGGCCCCTCTACGGTCGACAGTAATTTCTGGCTCAATGACTGCCTGTTTTATTGTTGCTGATATTCCATTACTTATTGCATCAAGTGTTCTCCGTGAAGAAATCAGATCTCTAATAGCTTCTATTGTGATACCCTCCTCATTGTTTACAATACCTGTTTCACCTTCTTTAACAATGAGGAGGTTTAAAAGTGAAAGTGGTAGTCCGCGATCATCTTTTTCGAAATAGTTTTCCAGCTTTAATCCCTTATCAGGTTTAAAATACACAGGCTTTTCTTCAAGGCCGTTTATTGTTATTCTGCCTGTACCAGTTCCACGAAGATAACCCCATGGCTTTCTGTTTTTAAAAAGACATCGGATAATAAATTCAACCAGAAACGATTTACCTGCTTCATTTTTTCCATAGATGAGGTTAAGGTTTGCAGGGTCGAGATTAAATTTACTTAACGGCCCGCAATTTTCTGCTGATATATTTTTGATTCTAATTGTCATTTTCTTATGTCAAAAATTAATTCCTGAACCTTTTCCAGAATTTTATCCCTGTTAGTCTCCGTCTGTAATTTTTCTGTTTTTTCTCTGACTCTCTTCAGGATAGTAATTTTTTCATCGTCGGTATCTTTAAGTACATTAACCTTACTTAAATCAGGTTCGTTGTTATAAAGAGTTATTCCTTTACTATTAAGATAGTTCATAACATAATTTTTCAGTTTTATCAAATCAGTAGTAAATCCTTTTAGGCCGAGTATTAATCTGATGCAGCTAAAATCAGGATAATCAAGATTCCAGCTTTTAATCATATTATCGATTGAACCTTCAATCATTTCTTTTTCATTGTCAGAAGGAAGAATCAATAATGTTTCCCTGAAGAAGATTAATTTTGATTTCAGTGTTATTTTTTCAACTGAGTTATCCCTTGTATTATAGACCAGAAAATATCTCTTACCAGTTTCGTCTGCATTTATCGGGCATGGAGAGCCTGGATAATGGATGCGGCCTATATTATGAGCTTTATGAATATGTCCTAGAAATGCTGCAAGAGGATTGAATTTATTTATTGCTGATCCTGAAAGAGGCATGTATATGCCAGGTTCATACGGATTTATATCTTTTGTAGTTGAACAGTAATCGCCGTGACCGATAAGAATCCATCTTTCTGGAGGGGAGTTCTGGTAAAAGAATACTGAAATTACTTCATCCATAAGTTTTGCATGGTCAAATGGGATAAATAGTACTGATATGGTGTCATATTGTTTAATTGTGGGTTTATTTATTACCTGAATATTGTCAGGAGGGAAATATTTTTTATCTATATCAGGATCGTGATTACCAGGAATAATTGTTATTTTTATTTTATGGAATGAGTTACATAAAGAATTGAAATCATGATAGTTAAATGATTCCTTATCGAAAGTGTCGCCTGCAATTATCAGTTCATTAATATTTTCATCCGATAATTTTTGAAGTATATTTTCAAGTGCTTCGAATCTTTCGGGCGTTTCCTGCCGGCTTCGCAGGTGCAGATCAGCAGTAAATGCAACTTTCATTACGGGTTATAATTTAAAAAACATAGATTGAATTAAATAATTGTTTCTGAATTTACAATAAATTCTTAAAATAATTTATGAATCATTTGTTCCTGTAGTACTGTTATTTAATTGAAAACAATTTAAGGTCGATTGATTCTCCCATTATTTTATAGCCTGTTTCATTCGGGTGAAGGAAGTCGCCTGTATGGGTTCCTGGTTTTAATGATAAAGGTTCTTCAGTGTCTCTCATGATTATATCGAAATCTATAACGGCATCAAAATCTTTATTATTCCGGATCCAATCATTTACTTTCTTTCTGGCCTCTTCACGGAAGCTGGTATAATAAAACGAACCTTTAAAGGGGAGGATGGTGGCACCATAAACCTTTATGCCGGCGGAATGAGCTTTTTCTGTCATTAATTTATATGCTTTAATAAGCTTATCGGCAACAGTTAGTGCAGTTACGCTGTCGGGTGTCTGTCCTATGTCATTTATTCCTTCGAATATTATGAGCCATTTTATGCCAGTTACATTAAGGACGTCTCTTTCAAAACGTTCAAGTGCAGAGGGGCCCAGGCAGGGTCTCAATACGCAGTTACCACCTATTCCATGATTGAGTACTGCAACATCTCGGGTACCTGAATTGTTTAAAAGTCGTTCAGCCAGTATATCTGGCCATCTGTTTTGTTTATTGGTTCCTGAACCCCGGCCATCGGTTATTGAGTTACCTATAACAACAATTACTCCTGATTCTTCGGGTGCTTTAACATCAATACCGTTTATGATGTACCACCTGTCGGCCTTTGCAGCTTCTGTAAGAACGGACTCTGTCAAATGATTACCTTCGGCAATATATGAGGTTGTGCGTGAACCAGGATGACCTGTTACATCAGCTGGTGTCTCTCCGAAATATATGGTAATTGCAATATCGCTACGCGGTTTAATTCTGAATTGAACAGGGTCAGAAGTAATTGTACTTCCCGGTTCGATGACGATATTTTCACTTTTTGTGAAAGTGAGTTTTTTGATTGTTGAAGTATCAACAGCACCATCTCCTTGTGAAATTGCAATGTTAGCACCTCCGATTTCAATTCTGCTGTGGCCAAATTCATTTGAAAGCCGTACTCTTATACTGTCGCCTCCTATTGAAATACGAACTACCTGCCGGAGTGTGTTATAACTCAAGCCAGGTTCAGGAGGCATATTATGAGGTTCAACAAGCTGGAGTGCAGTACTCCATGTTCCAACCCATATCTGATCTGTAATGTTTCTGGAACAGGCTGGAGTTAACAATAATAAACTGAATATAAAAAAAGCTGAATTCAAGTTATAAATGCAACTTTTTGATTAGACAAATGTAAAGTTAAAAATTCAATAGGAGTTAAGAATCCCAATTTTTTCCCAGGACTATTATTTAACTTGTGTTGAACATATTGTATGTCTTTATCGGTAATATTTTCAAAAGGATATCCTTTAGGAAAATACTGGCGGATCAGTCCGTTAGCATTTTCATTAGCTCCTCTTTCCTATGCGTGATAAGGTTTAGCGAAATAAACATCAATGTTTATAGAGTCTGCGTTTTTTTATGGGCTGCGAACTCTTTACCGTTATTTACTTGCTCAGGACTGAAGTCTTCTCGAAGCCAGGTAGCCACATAAGCTCTTATCTGATCTGTAAAAAATTTATTTTTGGGCCTGGTCTGATG
>DYKN01000188.1 GCA_020722575.1 Rikenella microfusus
TCTTATTTTTTGTTTTGCATCTGAGTCATACTTTAATTTACGTGGTTGATACTGGATGCTGGATGCTTGATGCTGGTCAGATGTCATTTCGAAGGAGTCCTCGACTGAGAAATCTTTAAGATTTCTCCTCATTTCATTCGTCGAAATGACAGTCTCATTGCTCCTTTTATTTCCACTCTCTTCATTTGCCGACTTCCCATTACCTATTACCGCCTTTTCAAAAAGATCAATAAATTTCCAGTAATTGTTAATTGAGATCCTTCGACTTCGCTCAGGATGACAGTCAATCTCAATAAATTGTCCCGGCAATAAAGAAGCAACTTCATTATAAATTGTAAGCGGTGCAGGAATAGAACCGGTTCTTAAAAAAGCATCAATCCCGTCATTAGAAATAGTAAGATTATTTTTATACTGTTTAATTGCTTTAAGCTCTGAAGAGAAAATAAATTCATCATCATTTTTAAGATAATAAAACGGTTTAATCCCGAATCGATCGCGTGCAGCAAAAAGCGTTTTTTCTTGTTCATTCCAGATAGCAAAGGCGAACATACCACGTAGCATATTTAAACAATCTTTGCCGTACTTACTGTAAAGTCTAAGAACCACTTCTGTATCTGAATTGGATTTAAACGCACCCTCTCCTTTTGGGGGAAGGCTGGGGAGGAGGCTTTTGTAATTATATATTTCACCATTAAATACGATAACGTAACTGGATGCTGGATCCTGGATACTGGATGCTGGATATGGAGGCTCTGCGACATCCCGATTCGATCGGGACTGGATACTGGATGCTGCACTCCCTGCGCTAAGCGCTTCGCCTATTCCCATTGGTTGATGTGCCGCAGGGGAGAGATCGATAATTGAGAGTCGGCGATGAGCCAGGGCAACATTAGGATGGATGGATGCATGTGTGCATGATAAGTATAAGCCTGCGTCATCCGGTCCGCGTTGAGCGAGAACATCTCTTGCAGCTAAGACTCTGCTTTCATCAATCTTTTCTTTAGTATTTATAACTCCGAATATGCCGCACATTTTATCAATTTATAATTAAGTATGTATAATGCACAATTAAATAGACTTTTTAATTACGGATTTAAATTTATAAAAAAAGGAGGGGAAAAGATTTGTCTCCCCCTGGAATAAAATCAAAATAAAAGATAATCCACCGCGGCG
>DYKN01000070.1 GCA_020722575.1 Rikenella microfusus
TGGGCCTGCCCTGACCGAAGTGTCAGTGGGAGGCCGGGAGGGGCAACTCTATTATTTTCCTGTATAAATATACAGAATCTTTAATTTCAGTCCTCGCCATACCGTTTTTTTGCTTCTTCGAGTATAGTTGCTGTTGCAGTGGCACCTGAACGTGTTGCACCTGCAGCTTTCATTTTCAGCAGGTCATCAAGAGTGCGGACGCCCCCCGCACATTTTACCTGCACTCCTGAACCCGAATATTTTCTCATAAGTTTAACATCCTCAACAGTTGCCCCCCTGTAATTATACATGCCGTCTGGCTGTTTAACAAAACCAAAGCCTGTAGACGTTTTAACAAAATCAGAACCCGCACGGGTACATATTTCACAAAGGCGAATCTTGTCTTCAGTTTTCGTCACATAATCGGTTTCAAAGATTACTTTTACTATTGCATTATTACTGTGACATACTCTGGTAATCTCTGTTATTTCATTCTCAACATATTCCCAGTCGCCACCCAGAGCCTTTCCGATATTGATAACCATGTCTATTTCAACGGCACCGTCTTTGCAGGCCTGTTCAGCCTCAAAAACCTTAACCGCCGTTTTACTGTTCCCGTGAGGAAACCCGATAACACATCCCACCTTCACTTCAGAACCTTTCAGTATCTCTGCTGCTTTTTTAACTGCATAGGGTTTAACACATACCGATGCAACATCATATTTCATTGCAACTTCACATTCTCTCCGCAGGTCATCATCAGTAAGAGCCGGATGAAGAATGGAATGGTCGATCATCTTTGCAAGTTTTTTGACTTTGTCCATTTGCTGCTATGTCACGTTAATTATTATAAATATTAATAACAATCACAAAGTATTGCAATATTTACAACCTTTATTGCCGATGTATCTCATGCTAACAAAGGCTTATCTGTTTCAACACCATTTAATAAGTGTTGAAATTAAAAAAAATTTTCAGATAAATTATTTATGGTTACGCAACTTTCATTATACTTAAAATTTTATCTTGGACTGATGTAAATTAATAACAATATTGTTGAAAAATAATAAATACGAAACTTGATAAACTTAAAATTAAGCTGAAAATTTGCTATATGAAAAAGAGAAAATCATCGAAAAAAGATACCCTCAGTCAAAGAACGAGGGTAAAGAAGAAAAATGCATTCAAGAAACGATTAGCTTTATTTGTTAACGACCCAGAAGTAGATTATAAAATTAGACTAAATAAAATTATTGACGAAAGTTGGGATTTCCGTAAAGCAAATACAAAAGAATATACTCATTGTTTCCATACTTATCCTGCAATGATGATTCCACAGGTAGCCAGACGAATCATTGAAAATTTTGGTAAAAAGGCTAATATTTTATTTGATCCCTATTGTGGAACAGGGACATCACTTGTAGAAGCAAACCTACATGGTATTAATGCAATTGGAACTGACATTAATCCATTAGCACGACTTATTGCAACAGCAAAAACAACTAAAATTGATATTCAAGTTTTGGATTTGTTCCTTCAGGATTTCAATAATTACATTTTCTCAATCAACTTTCAAAATGAAAATATTAAGTCAATAATTATTCCAGCCATTAAAAATATTGATTATTGGTTTTCTAAAAGTGTCCAACAAAAATTAGGAATAATTTTTGGTTATATTGAAAATATAAATGATAATTCAATTAAAAACTTTTTCAAAGTTGCATTTAGTGAAACGGTGAGGGAAACTTCCTTTGTAAAAAATGGTGAATTCAAATTGGTAAGAAATAAAAATTTAAAAGATAAAGAAAATCTGGATGTTTTCGGAATAATGATTTCAAAACTTTTAAGAAATAAAAAAGGACTTTTAGAGTTTGAGGAGTCGTGTAAAAACGAAGTATTTACTACTGTTTATGACTTCAATACAGTAAATTTAATTCCAGACAAGATTATTAAAGAAAATAGCATTGATATTGTTGTAACATCACCACCTTATGGTGACTCTAGAACTACAGTTGCATATGGGCAATACTCTCGTTTTGCAAATGAATGGTTAGGTTATAAAGAAGCCTATCAAATAGATAAAATGCTGATGGGTGGTGAAAAGCGAAAGCATTCACACTTATTTAATAGTGAAATTTTGAATGATGTTATTAGAACAATCCAAAAAAAAGATAAAGAAAGGGTAAGAGATGTTATTTCTTTTTTTGAAGACTATGAAAAATCAATTAATAATGTTTCAAACACTATAAGAAAAGGCGGCTTTGCTTGCTATGTAGTAGGCAACAGAACCGTTAAAGGTGTTAATATCCCGACAGATGAAATCACCGCACAACTTTTTGAAAAAAATGGATTTATTCATATCGAAACAATTGTGAGAAATATTCCCAATAAACGAATGCCGCTCAAAAACAGTCCTTCTAATATTATAGGTGATACTGCAGCTACTATGAAATATGAATATATTGTAATTTGTCAGAAAAACTAATATGAATTTAAGAGACCTTATAAAATGCTTAGATAATCTGGAAAAGAAGGGATTTATTCAAACATTAAGAAAAGGCCCAACGGGAATAGGTCATCTTCTTGAAAATGAACTTGGGCTTAATGAAACTAACATTGCTATTCCTGACATTGGGGGAAGAGTTGAACTTAAAGCAACAAGAAGAAATACAAATTCATTAATAACTCTCTTTACTTTTAATAGAGGCGTCTGGAAGATCAAGCTGAAAGACTTAATAAACAAATACGGATATAAAGACGAACGAGGTAGACAAGCACTATATAATATCGTAAATATAAAAACACCGAATACACAAGGATTTTATCTGGTTTCTGATCCTTCAAGACATCTCATCATTCTTAGAAATAATAATGAAAAAGAGAACATTGCTGAATGGAGTACTTATGTTATTGCAGGCAAATTTATGACCAAGCTTGACAGGTTACTTTTGATTCTTGCAGACAACAAAGTCGAAAACGAAATAGAATATTTTCATTTTAATGAAGCATATCTCCTTGAAAATCCTACACCAGAAATGTTCTTAGAAGCATTCGAGAAAAACGAATTGATGATTGACTTACGAATGCATTTGAAAAAATCAGGGGGAGTAAGAAATCACGGGACAGGTTTCAGAATTTCAGAAAAGAACTTGATGAACCTTTATGCAAAGAAAAAAAAGTTGATATAATTCTGTATTATTGCATCAAAAATAAAGCAGTATACAACTAACAATGTATATAAAATAAGTAGTGTCCGGATAAAACATAAAGAAATCACGTAATTATTAATAACAAGATGAAATAAGGTTTCCAAAGATATATAAAACTTCTCTGTTTAATTCACCCCTAAATCTCCTAAGAGAGAATTTTAATTGAATTTCAACCTTAAGCCCCCTGTTAGAGCCAGTCTCGACAATAATTGTTGGGAGGGTTTGGGGGTTCAAAAATAAGGGAAAAAAATTAATAAAATGCAAAAGAAGAGAAAACCATAAATGGATAATATTAACAAAATTTATTACCTTGTAATATTTAAAATTGTGTCGGACAATAGTAATATTATTTTCAGAATTTTGTGATTTAAAATGAGTTAAAAAATTTCTGCTATGAGCAAAATTCTCAATTGTTTATTTTTTGTGTTGATTGTTATTCTCTTTTCAAGTTGCAGAACCTCAATCCCTTACGTTCAGCAATGGACCACATACGAAATCACCCTTACTGCTAAATCAGACTATTCAAACGGCTATACCGATGTGGAGGTATGGGCAAAATTCTCGAATGGCAGGGGTGACACTCTCCTGCGGCCTGCGTTCTGGGACAGCGGCAAAACCTGGAAAATCAGGTTCGCTCCGCCCGACACAGGTTCAGTATGGACCTGGAGAACGTTTTCTGAACCAACCGACAGAGGACTGTCAGGAAAGATCGGCAAACTGCACTCCATTGCGTACAGAGGCAACAATAATCTCATAAAGCATGGACTGCTCAGGATGTCGCCCGGAAAAAGAAACGTTATACATGCTGATGGTAAACCTTTTCTTGTTGTTGGCGATACTCCCTGGTCCATACCATTCAGGGCAACAACTGACCAGGTAAGAATCTATGCAGCCGACAGAATGAAAAAGGGATTCAATGTTGCATTGTTGATGAGTGTTCAGCCCGATATGTATGCCGAAGGACCGGATGAAAGGAATACTGTCCTGGGTTTTGCAAGAGGATTTGATGATCTGCACGAGGGACATCTTAACAAACTCAGGCCAGATTATTTCCAGTATCTCGATTCTCTGATGCAAATACTGGTTGATCATGGGATCGTACCGGTCTATCAGCCTGTATTTCATGGGTTCGGGTGGAAGGGAAAGACTGTTCTTGGTCCCACTGCCGATCCTGATGAATATGCCAGGTACTGCCGATACCTTGTTGCACGTTACGGAAGTATGCCGGCTTTCTGGCTCGTGAGCGGCGATGCCCACGGTCTCGATCCAGGGGTGAAGCCGGGAGGTGAAATGATTGAGAAATGGGATTGTTATCAACAACCAACCGGTATCCATTATAATCCTGCCGATGATTACATGCCATCATGGGCAAGAGGCGACAGTACCCGATGCTTCCATTATAACCGGTCTCACCAGACTGAACAATGGCTCGATTTTCAATGGTCTCAAACAGGGCACGACGGAAAACATCTTTATCATAAAGTTGAAAGGATGTATGATAACAAACCCACAAAAGCCTGCCTGAACGGTGAGCCCACCTATGAGGGAATGGGTAATGGAAAGTTTGGTCTTGGTTGGTGGCAGGGAGAGGAAGCATGGAACCAGCTTATGCACGGCGGTACCATGGGTGTGGTTTACGGAGCTGCCTGCCTCTGGCAATGGAAGATTACCGCCGATGAACCCGGCTGGGACACATGGACCGATGCCCCAATGTCGTGGAAAGAAGCACTTGAACAGGAAGGTAGCAACTATGTTGGATTTGTATCACGTGCTTTCGAGGGTTTCGACTTTACCGACATGGAAAGACGTCGCGACCTGACAGACTCTGAACGGTATATACTTGCTAAAGAGGGAGTGTTTTACATTGCTTATCTCGAAAAAGGAGGGACAATTAAAATAAAAAACATGCCTTCAGGTTTGCCTTATTACTGGTTTAACCCCAAAACTGGTGCATTTGAAGTTGAAGGGACTTCCTCATCAGAAGGTATCTTTAGAGCTCCTGACAATAACCCATGGGTACTGGTGGCAGGTAAGAGAAAATATGATTAGCCAGAAATAACCGACCAGAAGTATGCTTAACAACTGAGAATCAGCCGAAGAGGTAATTAAAAGATTACCTCCACATTTTTGCCTGTATGCCGGATCCTCAGAATGCCTCCTTGAGTTAATTTTTCCCAGCTATAACTATTATCAGCAGCATTGCTTTGTTCTTGCAGCAGCACACCATCACATTTTATTTCCCCCGGCTTCTGCCGTAGCCTGAGAATATCATATGCTCCGCTGAATGTTATGTATGATATCGAGTTAGGGGAATACTTTATAAAAGTCACAACTGAAGAAGTTTTAAGAAATTTATTTTTTGAGCCAGGAGCAAGTTCAGGCATTGCTCCCATAGCTCTAATATAATGCCTTACATAGTCTCCATATCCGTCGGTAAGCCAGATATCATCGCGTATATAACGGTTGCGGCCATCGGAGGCAACTGTATAGGTAGCCCAGTTAAGTGCACGGATAGCATTACGTGTATATGACGTGTCACCTGAAAGTGCAGCATACATTAGTTCAACAGAAGCCTGCCTCGAGGAATGGCTATTACCCGGCACTCTATATGCGGTCTGTTCATTCATTACTGTAACCCTGTATTTTTCATATTCATGATTACCCAGTTCCCTGTAAGTCCAGTCGAAAATTCCCTTCACATCATTTTCCCATTCAGGAAACAAATCCCTGTGTTCAAGTATAAAATGTGCAAAACTGACAGCATTTATCTGTGTATCACTCCATCCCGGAACATCTTCAAAGAAAGGACCCCATTTATTGGTTCTCAGGGGATATTTTTTCATCCAGTTAAGAAGAATATCGAAGCTTCTCCGGAATTTTTCTGAATTTTCATGTCCCATTTTTATAAGTTCCTCATAAAGTCTCATTGTGCCGGTCCAGTTTGAGGTGTAAACAGCTTCACCTATTTTTCTGCCTGTTCTTCTGTTATCAGATAAGAAACCCGGTTCGCCTGTACAGGCGTTTACTCTGAAAGGCAGCGGCGACCTGATACTATCGCCCTCAATGAGATGTTCCGAAAGTGTTTCAGCAATTCTGACGGCTGCATCCAGATATTTTCTATCACCGGTTATTTTATAAAGGTTGATCAGTTCATAGCCAAAAGTTCCTGCCTTATCAGGTTGAGTAATGCCTGGCCCGTTAACCATATCACCATCATATATCCCCGAATGAACCCTTGTATTATATGGATAGGGTATAAATGGCCATTTGCAATCAGACCCTGACAGCGATCTTTCCAGGTAGGTGTCAGCCATATAACGCATATTATCAATAATTTCCGGATAACCTGTGTATGCGTAAAGAAGCGTCCACGACGATAATGCCATGCTGATCTGGTCCCCTCCAATACCCCTCATATCATGATCCGGTGACCATACCTGATGATTCATGTAATATTTCAGACCGTTTGAGTCTATCTCCATTTTGTTCCAGAAATTCCATACAAGCATAAGGCATGTGTCGAATGATTCTCCCGGGTCAGCTGAAAACCATGGGAGAATGGCACTGTCGGGAATGCTTATCCTTACAGGATGATATTGAATTGTGTCTCCCGAAAGAATTAAACTGCCTGGATATACATTACCAGCCTCCCTGTTAACACATGAGAAATACACAATCAGATGCAGAAAAATAATTATGAGAATTGAATTATTAATCCGTTTCATAATTTAAAATTTGGAGAAATTTCCGAAAAAATTATTAAATATTAATCACTGTTATGCTTTTTGATCAATACGTTTATGTTAATTTTATTTACCAAATTCATTATCTGTTTGAAAATTGGCTGTCCGACAAATTTTATTTCTGTATTTTTACCCATGTTATATAGTTTTGTTAGCAATGTAAACTTACAACATGGGTTCTGATAAATCAAGATTCGGGGAGTAACCTTTATTTCTTATTTAGAAAATTAGCCGGGCACTACCGAAGGCTTATAAACTTCAAATATGGTAATTTATAGGTCAAAAAAGTAGGGAAAAATTATTAAGAAGAAAGTTTAACAAAAGGTTTAATACATGCTATAAATAAGGCCAATATCAGAAAGCCTGTTACACTTCCTTGACTCAGGCATTCGTATGCAACTCATTTACTGGAAGCAGGCACCGATTTGCGATATATACAGGAGTTGCCTGGGCACAAAAGCTCAAAAACCACAGAGATTTACACCCATGTAACCGAAAAAAGTTTACAAAAAACCAAATCACCTT
>DYKN01000189.1 GCA_020722575.1 Rikenella microfusus
TGGTGAGGTTTGGGGCAAGGGATTATGATGCGGAGGTTGGGAGGTGGACATGTAAGGATCCGATAAGATTTCTCGGAGGACAAAATCTCTATGTCTATGTTTTATCAAATCCTGTTAGCTTTGAAGACCCTCATGGTCTTAATGAAATCAGCCTTGATCCGTCACAATGCGATGAGAAGCTATGCGTTGCCAGGTGTATATGTAGGCTAAGATTACAGCATGAGTTGTGGGAATCAATGCATTGGGGATTTATCCCTATTGAAGCACTTGAATATGGTATTGTCGGTGCTGGGATTGGGGTTGCAGCTTTTATTGGAACAGGTCAGCCATTATGGATTCCTGCAGGTCTCGGCGCAGGCGCTTTAGTAGGTTCCGGCATTTCAATGGCTGGTAACAGGGCATCCAAGGCTGCTTTTTACATCGATTTTAAAGAATGCATGTCGGGGTGCACATGTGATACGGAACTAATAGAAAGTATCTTTAAAAGGATTTGGAATGAATAAAGAAAATTCTTTTCTTAAAACCTACTTAGAAAGATTGAGCAACTTTGTAAAGCTTTCTCAATATAAGAAGGTAACCAAATTTCTTTTGCTGTTTCCTTTGATGATAATTCTTGGCTTTGTTATAACCTCGCCATTGCAATGGAGAGCGATAAAGTGCTATAAAAATTCAAGTTCCTCCGGAGAAAAATTTATTGAATGCATGAAACAGCCTCCTAACTGGTCTTTAGAAAGTTATTCATCTTACTGGAAATGGTTGAAAGATGCCTCTGGTGATAAAGTAGAACAACATTTGAGGGCTGATATCAGGCGTGGTCTTTTATTTTATGTAACGCTGCCCAACTTGATGATTTTTATCTTACATATCTTTTTTACTATATGTGTTACTTTTTTTAAAAAGAGTTTGCTCTGGTCAGAGCGACGAAGAAAAATAATATTCAATATATGGGCAAGCATTTTGTTTCTGTTAGGCAGTCTGGGGGCTGTCAGTTTGCTATATGCTTTCTCTTATTAAGAATGCGGGAAGAAAGGGCTCAGCTTATGAACCATAAATCTCTTTCAATCCAAAACCTCGCCTCTTCAGCTTTTCCGCTTCCGGCGTTTTCCGGTCTCGTCACAAACTTTTTTCAATAAGCGAAACAACGGCTTACACTTACGATGTTCT
>DYKN01000071.1 GCA_020722575.1 Rikenella microfusus
TGATATAAATGGAAAAAATAGAAATTCACCAGAAAGATATGACAGATTTCTCCAACAGGATGTCAACAGCAGTACAGATTGGAAATTCCATAGGATTAGCTCGGGATGACATGTCATTGCTGCTGTTCGTTCTCATGGGGGATGCAAAGGAAGGCAATCTCAATGAAATTCTTAAGAAAGTGAAACTGCCAAGGGTACATAAGGGATATAGCAGGGAGAAGTTAAGGAAATACTGCACAATGCTGGCAGAAAGAATGAAGGAGATTGACAGCTATGGCATACTGTCTATGGACAAAAACGAGTTAATCAGGATGTCAAAAAACGGTGAATACATAACTGTTTTTGGAATGCAGGTGCTTCCTATGGTTTATGCCGACATCTACCGGATCTTAAGTTTAAACCCTGACTATGCCATATCCACATTTCTGGGAATTTATGAGGCACTGGGGAAAGTTCTGGAATTTATGGAGGCAAAGGAATAATGGAAACAAGCAGCATCGTATTCCTGTCTTTTATTGGCATACTTGTTGCTGATATTGTCTACAATTCTGGGGCAGTCCAGAAGTCAATAAGCAGAATTGAGAGGAGATTGGACAGGATAGAAAGCAAATTAGAAGAAAAACATTAAATATTAAAGGTGTGATATATGGTTATGGCAATAAAAGAATCATTAAGCAAGGTAGAAAGTTCATTAGGGCTGGCAGCAGGAGTAGGGGCAGTAGCATATTTAGAGAATGTGCCTACGCATTTATTGATACCCTACATAATACTTGGATTCATTGGCGGATATTTTGGGAAGAAGTTCCTTGGAAATGTCCTGGCTGATGAAAAGGACATGCCAAAAGCATAAATTTTTTAAATTTTTATAATTTATTATTATTCAAACCTCTTTTTAAAATCATTATTTTATCATTAAGGCATAATTCTACCTGAAACATGTTTTAGTTGCATTAAATGGCATTCTCGAAGCGAATAAGGGTATTTTAGGGGAATGTGAAGGGAAGACAGTTGAAATATGAAAAGCATCTGCCTTCCCTGATTCAAGGATAGCTATAATGTTAAAAAGATTTTCTATCAGGAATGGGCAGATTTAATCAAAATAATAGCATTAGGCATAATTAACCATGAGGCATAGTTTCTGTTAAATTAGGGGCATTCTCGCATTGAATAGGGGCATATAGGAGAATAGCTATTGGTGTGCTAAAAATTATAATTTATGGATAATGTTGACAATCAACTCTTCCTTGTCGAGCTTTAATCCAAGCAGGCAATCGAGGTAGGCGAGAAACTCAGCTATGCCTTCTGGCATTTTCTTATCTGCCATATATGACAATGCCATTTTCAGCTTGGCATCACAGCCGGGGGATTCTGTTGCATCCGCAATCGGATCATCGAATAGCTGTATGTATGGCCCATCTATATTGCCTACCATGGCTAACATTGTTGTTGGATTGGGTTCATAGCCTTTGCAATCTGTTGTAGTCTGTGCATCCCAGTCTGCAACCTGCTTCTCATCGTAGCCAACTGACATTTTCTTCAATTCCATGCCAGAGACATCCTTTAATGAGAAATTGGAGGGTTCAAAGCCATACATGAAGCCACCTTCAATTATAGACCATGACTGCTTTGCTGATAATGTGAACAGGAATGCCACAAGATATTTCCCGTTTGCTTTCCCTATGAATAATGGTGCAGAGTTGCCCTGTGCCCCTTTGTCTTCCAGAGGAGCGGCTTTCATTGTGAAATCTGACATCCCATTAGCCTTATACACAGGCCAGAATGCATTTCCAAAATAGTATGAGTTCCTTAGCAGGACTACTGATTTATTTCCTTCAGAATTATTTGTGAGTGTCCACTTAACTTCCCCTTTCTCTTTGTCAAACCATTCCCATGTGACATCTGCTGTGCTTCTATCCAGTTGTTTATATATTGCTTCCATAGATTAACATTGCACTAAGGATTTAAATCTTTCACTTCGGCGATTGCAGATTGATTTTGGTTGCATAGGTTGCATAGGTTCATTAAATTCTTTATAGGTTTTTACTATTATAGGTGTTATATACCTATTATAACACCTTTATATACTATTTTTATATACTATATATTATATTATATATAGCTGTTAGTTTGTAAAATACCTATGCAACCTATGCAACCTATGCAACAATTTATAATTTTTATAATTTTTATAATTTATATAGATTAATATCACAGGATAACAATATATCTTATTCTATACGGCAATAGACGATTGCTTCCGCAGAAATGTTAATCTACAACTAACCTATGCTAATCTATGAAGAGGGCAAAGAAGAGCCATATCACCTACAGGCAATATGTGTATATCCTGAGGAAAGCAAATGCACTTCACATGGATTGCAGTGCATATTCCAAGTTTATTTTATTTAAGGCACAATGAAAAATGTTTTCTTCCCATATGAAAAATGCACCTTTCTATTTTTCATCTATTTTTCACTTTAACTTTCAACTTTCAATTCAGCAAGAAAGATTATATATTCCAATTAAATGCTATATTATGCCAGCAAAGTTGTCAGGAGAAAAGTTGGAAAGGCTTATCGCACTTCTTGCTGCTGATGCCACTGTAACAGAAATATCAAAGGAGATGGGGCTCTCAGCACCAACAATCCGGGGATATAGGAACGAATACGCAGGGCAGATAGAGGAGAAGAGGGCTGAATTCCACGGAGAGAAGCCAGAGAAGAAGGAGAAGAAAGAGAAAATTGACCCTGTCCTTGAGAATGCCATACCCAAGTTTATCAATGATGCAGGGACAAATGTAAAGAAAGAGATGACTTCCTATTTTGCAACTGCACTGAAAGGGGGCATGGCACTTCTCCGCTACCAGAATGAGTATGCACATTCCCTTAACGAAATGGGAGTGAAATGGGATGACTTCATCGAGTTTTCATTGAAGGAAGGATATGATATGATTCTTGGTGAATACATGAAGGAGAAAGAGAGGGCAATGGCAGAAGATAATGATTTAAGGCTGCAGATTGAAGAAGGGCTGGATGATATGGATGATGGATATGAGCAATAAATATATGGAAAACAGCATTGAAGATTATAAAAATGGAAGGTTTAAAGGGGAATTATTAAAGGATTTAAATGGTGATGAAAATGAGTGATAGCAAAATATCAGTTGATCTGGATAAGCTGTATAGGGAGAAAGGTGTAAAATCTTCTGCGAAGAAGCCTATGTCAATAGATGAGCTAAGGGAAGTGGATCAGGAGCAGACTATTCTTGAAAGCCTTAGAAATAAAGGGAAAATGTCAATGGTTGAGTATATGATGTATATGGACATGATGGACAGGCGCAGGTCCAACAGTGGAAGCATAGACATTGAGAAAGCCATAGAAAGGGCTACTGCACCACTTCAGGAGGAAATACGGATGATGAGGGAAAAAGACAGGCAGAGGGAAGAAGAGGAGAAATGGAAGGCGAGATTCTCTGACATTCAGGGGCAGATGGCAGAGCTAAGAATGGCTATCTCATCCGGCAATACGGATGCAAAAGACCCTTTAATTGAGAAGCTGGATGCCATGCAGAAGAAAATCGAGGACCTGAATGAAGAGAAGTCAAAGAAAGAAAGGGAAGCCTATGAAAACTCACTAAAGCAGCAGCTGGACAGCATGAACAGGGCAATAGCAGACATAAAGCATGACCCTAATGCAAATAAATCCGACCTTGAAAGATTGGAAGAGCTGGAATTAATGAGGCAAAGATACCAGAAAGTGCTTGGAATCAAATCACAGGATGATGAAGCTTCCACTTCTGACATGATTGCCACAGGGCTGGACATGTTCACAGAGAAAGTCCCGGGAATTGTAAAGACTGTGAATACCATTAAGGATGGATTCAGCAGCAAGGGGGAAGATGACATCCCTGATGATGTTCCACCCGGAGACATACCTGCAAATGTTCCCACAAGGAAGCAGCCAAAGGCAAATAGGAGTGCAATTCCACCTGACATAAAGGAATTCCTGGACAGGGGAAAGGAAAAGAATGGCGGATTCATTGACTACTCTGGAGTTCCATGGAATGACTCAATAACAAATTCCCCATTGTCCAGAAATGATATTGAAATTGCTGCTATCACTGACCCGGGCATGGTGCGTGATATGATAAGGCAATGCGATGAAGACTATGAAAAGCAGAAAAAGAATGATAAGGATGATGCACCAGCACCTATTCCTGAAGATGATAAGGATGATGCACCGATTCCACAGGAGGAGCCAAAGGCAGAAGTGGAAGGCGGAAAAAGCATTGCACTTGCAAAGGCACTGGAATATATCAGGTCAGGAAAGGAAATAGACAAGGATGGCAAAAAGGTATTTACAGGCCCTAACGGCGAAACGTTTGAAGCGGAATCAGGGGAAATGTCTATGGATGATATGGAGAGAGAAGCAAAAATAGACCCTGAAGGATTTTTGCAGAATGTAGGGGCGGTTGAAAATGGTAACAAAACGGAAGCTAAAAAAGATTAGGAAGTCTCTGGAAAGTGTTGCTGACATGATGTCCCCAAATGCACAGAATGTCCAGTCAATACTTTCATGGATAATCCCTGACATTGATGCAGATGAGCTGAAGAAATCCCTGATTGCCTATTATAAGTATTTAGAATCTGATGATAGCAGGTGGATTCCCATGTTCGACCCATTGCCCACACTGTTTGCAAAATACACATTCCTGACTACACACATGAAGCTTACGATTAAAATAGGAAGGAGCTGGTGGGGATATATCCAGAGGTATGTAGGCAATCCTGAATTTATTCTCCAGAAAGTGGGAGAAAAGAATCCCAAAGTTGCGAGCATGCTTGACACTGAATTAGGGGCTAAATTCATCGAATACTACACAGGGAGGCTATACACATTCTTTGACCTGTATTTCCATAAATTCCCAAGATGGCACAACGAATGCGGGGGATTAATCCAGTATAAGCTTGTGAATAAGACTGCGAATGTCTGGGGATGGCAATGCAGAAGGTGTG
The DNA here is from genome assembly GCA_020722575.1 of Rikenella microfusus. Classification (GTDB taxonomy): domain Bacteria; phylum Bacteroidota; class Bacteroidia; order Bacteroidales; family VadinHA17; genus LD21. The sequence goes on from DYKN01000071.1 coordinate 5,016, forward strand.
GTGCAGTTATAAGCACTGATGATATAGACACAATGTCCTATCAGAAGAGATTATATCCGGAAATGAAGAGGAAGGATAATAAATAAGATTTTATATTTTAATATTATAATTAATATATGGCAGCAAGACCTACACATAATGAAATTGCGAAATTAGTTTTAAAGAATATGCCTATGAAAGAGATTGACGATGTCAACAGGAAGGTGGATGACATCGATATGCTAAGGAAATATGGGAAATACCATAGAAACCACTGGGGGCATAATCCTGACTCACATGCACCTGACAGCAGAGTTATCAACAAAGGCAATTATTATCGCGAAAAGGCACGGAAAATCCACATACTGGTTGACACAGATCCTAAGATAAAAAGGCTTGTAAAGAAGCATGAAATGTTAAAGAGGCTAAGGTAATGGGAGTTATAGATACAATCACAGGGATTTCAACGGCTATAAATGCAGTGAAATCCAGCCATGACTCAATAAAGGAGTTGCATGACACATATAAGGGCAAATTCACGCCAGAACAGAAAATGCTTTCAGTATCGCTTCCGGAGGATATACATGCAGGCATCCCTGTGAAAATACATGGCACTGGCATGGGAATGATTACGCTCTTCTCTGGCAATGAAAAAATAAGGGAAGTTTACTCCGATAACGGGGAATGGTATACAAGAATATATTTTTCAAAAAAAGGGGAATACAAAATTATTGTAAGGGATTACTTCTATGAAGCAGTCGCATACTGCACAGTAACCTAACCCCTTTTAATTGCCCTGAATGCCTTCTTTGTCCCCTTCATAGCTTCCTTAATCCTTTTTTCCAGCTCATCCATAAAAGGCTTTATATCATTTTCATCGAATAATCCTGTGGCATTTGCCGACATTATGGCAGACACCAGGGAAGCAGTTAATACATCTATTCCATCCGGAACAGTGGAATACCTTACCACTGCAAGAACCCTGCCAACTTTCTCCTTTATTTCATTCTCTTTCATCTGACCATCTCATCTTTCCTGTCCTTTCACAGTATTTCCACTCAACATATTTAAACATATACCTCTCCGATTTTCCATGTATCTCCTTATACCACAATGGTATTACTATTCTGACATTGGGAATTGTAAATATGACATTGAAGTTCTTTTCTATATTCTCCTTATGCGAGTTTAAGTTCTTTACGGTTGTTATCTGTGCAAACTCTATTGTGTCATTCTTTACATATACCCTGTCAAAGGAATTGAACAGGTCTACTATTGTCTGGACAAACCTGCCATTAATCCTTACCATGGAACGTGTAGATTTTGCTATGCAATGGAATCCTGCATGCCTCTTAACCCTGTCATAAGCCTGTTCTGCCCTATCTCCCTTGCCTACTGCTGTATTCCTGCCTGCCATTTAACATCTCTCTAAAAGTATTTCTATCACATCATTTAAGCCTAAAAAGCTATCATTCTCCAATGGCATTTTTGACAATAATTCTTTCTTCTTCTCCAGCAATCCATTATATACTTTGTCCGTAACCATTATGCCATTCAAATTCATCCATTTATTGTCTTTTAGCAATATAACCATTTTAACACCTCCATAAGGCAGGTGGAAGCCCTGCCACGGTGGGAAAGTTGAATAAAAGCACCGCATACAGAGATATGGAAATCATATTTTAACATTATGCACCCCTTGCCATCATCCGCACATAGAAGTAAGGTTTGCCGAGCTTCCCTATACGTGTTATCTCCAAATCGAACGAAGCGGCATCTGGATGTGTTGCAATTCCCCATGCTATGCACTTTCCTGCGTATGACTTCTTCCCAACATATATTTTGTCCTCAATGCCAGCAGGGACAATCTGGAAATAATGCTTATCCTTAGCTTCATTTACCGTTGCGTCCCTTAATTCTACCCTGTCCTTTTTTCCAATTAAATCAGTTATAGTTATTATCATTACCATCCCCTTATTTGAGTAACATCCTCTAAATCAAAATATGAAATCCATATATGATTTGATATGTACAAAGTAATAATACCTTTTTCAACCAGATAATCATTACATCTAATTGGTATATTATTTATAAACACCAATTTATGTTTAGCTGTTATTTCATTCCAACGATTTTTAAATGTTTTCTCATTCATTTTTTATCACCTCCTGTATGCCCTTTAATTTTGTCCTTCTTGCACTCATAAACAATTTTATCATTAATGGCTAATAAATCCAAATCTAATATGCTCACATACATTCCCACCGCATACCTATCATCCAGATTAACAGTAAAAACCAGCATTAAACCATGCAATATTTCTATCTCATTAACATTGTAAAATATAGCATTATTTACATTTATTTTTAAACCATTAACCTGCCATTTGTTTACTTTGCTATTGTC
>DYKN01000072.1 GCA_020722575.1 Rikenella microfusus
CTTTTGCGCACGATTTAAAACGCCCGTATGAAAACGGAAATATTTTTAATCATATGCATCTTATGCTTGCTTACCGGTATTTTCTCGGTACCTAAGCAGTGGAAATATTTTTTTACACTTATACTGGTTCTTGCGGGTTTTATATTAACCTCAATATGGAGTATTGGCCTGTTTGCTGAAAACGGGATCGGTGCCGCTCAAAAGACTATTCATTTATTCAGTGGTAATTTTACTACCATAACAATAGACAGGCTTTCTGCGTTTTTCATTTTTGTTATCAACATAACCGTTCTAACCGGAATTCTGTATGCTTTTAATTATTTGAAACCATATTATTCAACAAAAAATAACATTCATTTTTCGATACATTTCGCAGCATACATTTTTTTATACTACTCTATGCTAATGGTAGTCATGCTGCGCGACGGATTGGCATTCCTTGTAGCATGGGAGATAATGGCTATATCTTCGTTTGTTCTGGTTACCTTCGAGGCTGAAAAGAGAGAAGTTTTAAAAGCCGGCATACGTTACCTGGTTCAGATGCACATAGGCATGTTTTTTCTCCTTTTAGCTTTTTTGACAGCAGGTAAAGAGGCAGGTAATATTGGATTCGATTCGACTGCGCAATATTTTCAAACTCATTCTAATTTTGGGTTGTTTTTTATTTTTTTTATAGGTTTTGGCATAAAAGCCGGCTTTTTATTTTTGCATACCTGGTTGCCCGATGCACATCCTGCAGCTCCATCACACGTATCCGGAGTAATGTCGGGAGTAATGATAAAAATGGGTATTTATGGGATACTCCGCATTGTTTTTTACCTGCAAAATGATCTGCTTTCAATTGGGGTTCTGGTACTTGTTATTTCCGCTTTATCCGGTTTAATGGGTGTTATGATGGCAATTATGCAGCATGATATCAAAAGGTTACTTGCATATCACACTATTGAAAATATAGGGATAATTGGTATTGGGGTCGGATTGGGCATAATCGGAATTGCACTGAAAAATCCTGTTTTAATACTTACAGGATTTGGTGGTGGTTTACTGCATGTATTCAATCATTCACTTTTCAAATCTCTTCTTTTCTTTAGTGCCGGATCAGTTTACCAGGCAACTCATACCAGGAATATTGAACATCTCGGAGGGTTAATGAAAAAAATGCCAGGAACTGCCCTGTTGTTTTTAATAGGTTCTCTGGCAATCTGTGGATTACCTCCATTTAACGGATTTATATCGGAATACCTTCTATATTCCGGATTATTTAAAAGCCTTGCCTTTTCTTCCATGGTTCAGGTAATAATATTTCTGTCAGTAATCGTAACTTTGTCATTAATTGGCGGTCTTGCTGTTTTTTGTTTCACCAAAGCTTTCGGGATTATTTTCCTTGGTGAAGCCCGGACAGAAAAAGCTACCCTTGCAAAAGAAACTCCATATTATGCTATCGTACCACAACTTATCCCTGTCTTCTTTATAATCACCATAGGACTGTTCTCATCACTATTCATGAAACCTGTTTTTGCCATAATAAACCAATCAATCCCATACGCTGAAACATTAGATCTAATTAATCCTGCATTAAAAAATCTTAGCAAAGTAAACTTTGCAGGTGGAATTTTTATATTAATCACCATCATAATATTGCTTTACCGATACCTCCATTTAAAAAACCGGAATGTTGCTTACAACTCAACATGGGGTTGCGGATATACAGCCGTCACACCCCGTCATCAGTACACTGCAACTTCATATACATATAACTACAACCATCTGGCAAAACCTCTCCTGTTAACTAAAAAAATTATGCCGGAGATTACCGAAGAAGAATTCTTCCCCGATAAAAGATCTTTTGCCTCACATAGCGAAGATATCATCAGAAAATTTCTAACAGACAAACCTGTGGAATGGATTCTTAATTTATTAAAACGTATTGCGACTATGCAAACAGGAAAAATTCATCATTATGTCCTGTATGCTTTCCTGTTTATGCTTTTTATTTTTATACTTACTTACTTAAAACTGATATGAAGATTATAGGCTTTTTTTCAATACTTCTTTCAGCGCTCATTTTTCCAGGGCTTATTCTGAGGATAAAAAGCATTGCATCAGGGCGCAAAGGTCCGGGATTGCTTCAGCCTTATCGTGATATCAGGGTTTTGCTAAAAAAAGATACTATTTTTAGTACCACTTCCGGAATAATTTTTCAGATTGCACCTGCAATTACATTATCAACCTTAATATGTGCCTCTTTATTAATTCCTTTTGGACAGTATGGTGCTGTAATATCTTTTGAAGGTGATTTTATTTTCTTCTCTTATCTGATTGCCCTTGGTCGATTTTTTTCTATTATAGCAGCACTTGATACAGGTAGTAGCTTTGAAGGAATGGGTGCAAATCGTGAAGCATTTTTTGCCATGCTACTCGAACCTGCTTTCTTTATTTTGCTGGCTTCTTTTGCCATGGCAACAGGATATAACTCATTCTCTGAAATATTCTCAAGCTTCTATCTTTCCCAGAGCAATTATATGTTGATCTTTGGCATAACAGGGATCTTTATTTTCCTGCAAATGGCAATGATTGAAAACTGCAGAGTACCGGTTGATGATCCCAAAACGCACCTGGAACTTACAATGATTCACGAAGTGATGATTCTGGATAACAGTGGATTTGATAAAGCTTTGATTCATCTCGGTACATATCTTAAATTTGGCATCTATGGTCTTATAATATATAACCTTATAGTACCTTCTCATTGGGATTTCCCTTTACAAGCTTTCCTCTTTATAGCTGTCCAATGTGTCCTTGCTGTTGTAATAGGCTTGATTGAATCCTTCAGGGCTAGAAACAAGATGAACAAAAACCCCAAATATATTCTGACCATATCAGGTGTTGCATGGATCGCTTTTGTGATAATCCTGTTGCTGGGTGAACAAATTTAATTAAACAGATATGATCAATTATCTTATAGTTGCATTTGCTTTAACTCTTATCTATTTTGCATCCACAGAAAGACTTATTACCTATATTAACCTCATCAGGCTGCAGGGAGTTTTGCTTTTCGGCATTGCTCTGTTCGAACTCAGTGAAATAAATCTGATAAACCTTTTGTTTATTCTATCAGAGACACTGATATTCAAAACCTTTATGATGCCCCTTCTTCTATCACGAATATTGCGAAATTCTGATGTAACCAAGGTACACCGACTGGCACTGCCGGCTTTCTATATTCTCCTCTTTTCAATTTTATCACTTTTGATAAGTGTCGTTCTGGCGGCTTCTATGCTTAACAATTTCATAAGTGTCATTTATATGACAACCGCCCTTTATGCAATGTTCACAGGACTGATCCTTATTATTACTCACCGGCTCATTATTTCACACCTTATTGGGTTTATGGTTATCGAAAATGCAGTGTTCTTTTTCTCCCTGGCAATAGGCAGTAAGATGCCAATGCTCATTAATATCGGAATACTTCTTGACATATTTGCAGGTGTCCTGATTCTGGGATTCTTCGGCTTGCGACTCAGGTCACATACCAATGAACTTACAAAACTAAAAGATTAATTATGGGACTTCTTATTTATTTCTTTTCGGCTTTTTTCCTCAGCATTCTGGTGATCCTGTCCCGTAATAAAAGTCTGACACAGGTTCTCATGCTACTGTTTGCATGCATACAAATTGGGCTTACCATATATGCATGGGCAAATATTGAACAGACTGAACTCACCTATTTTACTTTTAACTATCCCGGTGTTCTGCTTCATTCAGTTTTATCTCTGTTAATAATTCCAGTAATTTATCATGGATTTATCTACGTTGCTGAGGACGATAACAGAAAATTCAACATATATCATGCTTCTCTGATCGCTCTTGTTTCCTTCATGACAGGGGCCTATCTTGCAAACAGCATGACTGTTTTATGGATTTTTGTTGAGGCGACTACTCTATCGGTTGCTGCGCTTATTTATCATGACAGAACCGAAATTGCATTGGAGGCAACATGGAAATATGTTTTCATTTGTTCAATTGGCATTGCTATAGCATACCTCGGAATTCTTTTCCTGGGTTTTATCTATGGTCGCGAAGATGCTGCAAGCTTATCATTTGAAGAATTATCAGGCCTTATCAAAAGGGTAAACCCATTATACCTTAAAATCGCCTTCCTTTTTGTACTCGTGGGTTTCAGCACAAAAATGGGCCTATTCCCGATGCATACTGTAACCATTGATGCCCATTCAGTTGCTCCTCCTCCAATAAGCGCTCTTATCTCGACAACACTCATGAATGTCGGATTTTTAGCTATCTTCCGCGTTTATGCCCTATTCTCTTCATCAACGGTTCTGGATTTTATGAACAATGCATTAATAATTTCTGGAGTTCTCTCCCTGTTGATCTCTGCGGGTTATATGCTTAAAGCCAAACATATCAAAAGAATGCTCGCTTATTCAAGCCTCGAAAATATGGGATTGGTTGCAATTGCTTTAGGCATTGGAGCTCAGGCCTATTTCGGAGCGTTTCTGTTAATTGTTCTCCATTCTCTTGTTAAATCCAGCCTGTTCTTTCAGATGGGACAACTGCACAGAGTACTTCATACCTTCAAACTCGATGAAGCGGGAAATTATTTCAATTTATACCCATCAGGTGCTCTGGTTCTAATTACCGGTATGATTCTTATCCTTGCTTTCCCCCCGTCAGGGATATTTATAGCAGAATTTTTCATTTTTAAAGGTATAATTTTCAAAGGGAAATGGATGCTTGCAATTATCATCATTTTCCTTCTGAGTTTTATTATATATGCTATGAGTATCAGAACTATGCATATTGCTTATTCCAATCCAAGAGATAATATTCCAGATGCCGGATTAATGAAAGTTAATCCCATAGAAACATTATCACAATTTATCTTTTTTACAATTGTGATTGTTATGTGTTTTGTTCAGCCTCAGTTTTTTACAGAAATAATTAACAGATGCATTAACATGCTTCCAAACTAAAAAAAATGAGCAGCAAGTATATAGTACTGAAGTCAAATCCAGGAGTATGCAATATAAATGATATTCCTGTATTACAGTATAAAGAGTTCTTCGATCTTATTGTTGATCTGCTCTCCGATTCTTCAAAGCATTGTCTTACGTATTTTGCTTACCCCGTTTCAGAAGGATTTCATTTTATATGTGCTGTGGCCGACGATCGGAGTAAGAACATTCTTGTAAGTTCGCATACTCAGCCAGAAAAAAACATTACGTTAAAATCTTTAACCTCTGTTCTACCACAACTTCATGCTTTTGAACGCGAAATTTATGAGAATTACGGCATTAAGTTTAATTCCCATCCATGGTTAAAACCCATAAGGTATCCTTTTAACAGATTTGAGCAGAGTTCAAAAATGGAGGACTATCCTTTCTATAATATCGAGAGTGACGAATTACATGAAGTTGGAGTAGGCCCGGTGCATGCGGGGGTAATTGAACCTGGTCATTTCCGTTTTATCTGTAATGGAGAGAAAGTTCTCCATCTGGAAATTCAACTTGGCTATCAGCACCGCGGAATTGAGTATCTGATGTCAAAAAAAGAATCTGCCCTGCAACGCTGTATTATTGCTGAGAATATTGCTGGTGATACAGCCGTTGGCCATGGGTTGGCACATGCTCAGCTTATCGAGGCATTGAGTGCCATTGAAACCAATGAAAAACTTGCAATCGAACGCTGTATTGCACTGGAGATGGAAAGAATAGCGATGCATATCGGAGATACTGCTGCTCTCAGCGGAGATGTCGCTTACCAGCTTGGACAGGTAGTATGTGAAGCACTAAGAACTACGGTAATAAATACCACCCAGGAATGGTGTGGAAATCGCTTCGGAAAAAGTCTTATAAGACCCGGAGGAACTAACTTCCCATTTTCAAACCATATTTCAGAACTTACTCTTGCTTTACTTGAAAATACCGGAAAACGTTTTAATGCAATTACTGAGCGGATTTTTACCTTGCCAAGTTTGCTTTCACGATTTGAAGACATCGGAATAGTTACGGGAGAACAGGCTCTGAAATTAGGACTGACAGGAGTTGCTGCCCGATCCTCAGGTTTACCCAGAGACGTGAGAGCATCCCATCCATTTCAATATTATACTTATCTGCCTATCAATCCTATAACTCAAAAAACAGGAGATGTTCTTGCAAGAGCAAGGCAGCGACATAATGAAGTTGAACAATCCACTTTTCTTATTAGAAATCTGATTGAGAGATGGGAAGAAATTAATATGTCTGTACCCCGTCCATCCTACCATTACCAACTTAAACCATCCTCTTTCGCCATTTCACTTACCGAAGGATGGAGAGGCGAAATATGTCATGTATGTATCACAGACGAGAAAAGCAGAATAAAGCATTATAAAGTTAAAGATCCCTCATTTCATAACTGGATGGCACTAGCTATTGCCGTACGTAACCAGGAAATTTCAGATTTCCCACTTTGCAACAAAAGTTTTAATCTCTCTTATTGTGGACATGATTTATAATTATTAGAAAAATGCTGAAAGAAATAAAGATTCTTAAAACTCATGGATTGCAGTATGTAAAAAACCTGAAAACACAAACAGTTGCTGATGCTTTCAGGGGACGTCCGGTAATATCGGAAAATATAAATGATGAAGAAAAAATTTTGGCAGCTAAAATATGTCCGGTTGGTGCAATTAATGCGGTTACCGGTTCAATTCATCTTGGTAAATGTATATTCTGCAATGAATGTGCGTTTGCTCTTCCCGAAAAGATCTATTTTACTAACGACTACAAAATTGCTGCTAACAGAATTGAAGACCTCATAATAAAACCGGGAATGAAAGACAGGATCAGATTGCATGAGGAAAGCATACGGACTGAGATACGCTCTATGTTTCAAGGATCTTTAAAGCTCAGGCAAGTCTCTGCTGCAGGAGATAATTCATGTGAAATGGAATTGAACGCAGCTGGTAACGTGAATTTTGACATGGGCAGATATGGAATCGAATTTGTAGCATCACCCCGCCATGCCGATGGTATTGTAATTACTGGTCCGATAAATATTAATATGTCAAAAGCCCTGGAAATTACGTATGATGCCGTACCAGCTCCCAAAATAATAATACTTACAGGAAGCGATGCCATCAGCGGAGGAATTTTCAGTGAAAGCCCGGCTTTGAACAATAAATTCATCAATACTCACCATATTGATCTTTATGTCCCAGGAAATCCCTCTCACCCGTTAACATTTATTAACGGGCTCCTCGATCTGCTGGGAATATGATGATTTATTTAAACATTGTTCCTGAATTTATCATTAAATTCAACTAATAAATGCAACTTTTTTAGAGGAGATAAGCATTAACTTTTT
>DYKN01000190.1 GCA_020722575.1 Rikenella microfusus
CAGCTGACCATACTATAAAATTTACTTTAAACAAATCCATTCCCGGTTCAGGCCAAATTATTATCAAACCCGAACCAGGATTTTTTAATATCCCATCTGGCTTAGATTATACTGACTTAGATTTTTCAGTTGGAGGCGAGGAAAAAAATCTCGCTGCCTCTCCTGACCAAAATTTATGCGGAGTAGAAGTAATTTCTGGCACTGAAGGTCAAATTAAAATTATTTTAGCTGAAAACCTAAATCTTTCTTCTGGAAAAGAAATAATAATTAAAATTGGAAAAAATGCTTCTTATCAAACTGAAGGAGATCAGCAGATTATCAATCCTTCTCAAGTCAACAGCTACAAAATTTACCTCCAAACCTTAGATAACAATTCAGAGATTTTAGATAGGGCAGAAGCAATGATAGCCATTATTAATCCAGTCAATGTAGCAACTACTCCTCATGATATCTATCCTCCAGTTAGATATGAAGGCAGACCCACTGGCACTTTAGCAGAAGATACTACTCAGACCATTCTTTCTGTAAAAACTCATGAACCTGCTACCTGTAAATATGCTAAAACTTCTGGGATTGAATATGATAAAATGGAATACACCTTTGAGCACACCGGCGATGTTACTTATCATTGGAGCATGATTACTGGTTTGACTCCAGGGGATTATTATTTTGCGGTTAGATGTAAAGATCGAGCAGGTAATGTGAACATCGATGATTATGAAATCACCTTTAATATTGCAGCTCCCGCACCTGGCCCGCCTGGCCCCCCTGGCCCAGGTGGGCCAACAGCAGCAGTACCAGGAGCTCCCTTTCCTCCAGTTAGAGGGGCACCTTATCCTCCTGAGGCTTTATCTGAACTAACTTTAATCGGGAAATCTTATCCTTTAGCCCCAGTAACAATTTTACAAGATGGAAAAATAGTAAAAGAAGAAAGAACCAATTCTAAGGCAGAGTTTAAATCTACTATCTCTAAACTAAAAAGCGGAGTTTATACCTTTGGAGTGAGATCTAAAGATTCGGAGGGAAGGAAATCCATTACTTATTCTACCACCTTTACTATTAGACCTGGAACCAGAAACACTATTTCTGGGATTTTTCTTCCTCCTACTATTGAAATCAGCACTGATACTGTTCCTGCTGGTGGAACTTTA
>DYKN01000026.1 GCA_020722575.1 Rikenella microfusus
AACTATTTTTATTAAAACAATCTCAATAAACAAAAAGAACTTTTTGCTGTCTTCTGGAACAAGAATAGTTTTTTCGGCAAATTGCCGGGATCTGATTTTTCGGGAATTTGAGTTTTCATTTAGGAAACTTCTTAATTTTAGCAGGTAGTCTTACATAAAATATTGATCCTTTTCCGGGTGTTGAATCAACAATAATTTCTCCTCCCATCAATTCAATATAAGCTTGAGAAATTGAAAGTCCCAGGCCCAGTCCTTCATAATGCCTTGAAAGGGAACCGTCAACCTGGTAGAAACGTTTAAATATCTTATTTTGTTCATGTTCCGGAATACCTATTCCCGTGTCGGAAACAAAAAAATCGATACCATCATCAGACATTCTGCAACCAAACTCAATATGACCTTTAGAAGTAAACTTAATGGCATTGTTCAGGAGAGACTGTAATACTCTTTCAATTTTGTTCTCATCCTCAAAAATTATTGCATCTTCATCTGCGAAACTAGTTGTATAGCAGAATGAAAGACCTTTTTCTTCTGCTTTTCTAAGGAACTCTGAATAGAGCTTCTTCAGCAATGAATTAACGCTGAACTCATTTCTCGTAAGTTTTATAAGGCCTGCCTCAATATTTGACATTTCAATTATCAGACCAATAATAGTTATCAGCTGATTGCTGCCTTCAATAATTGCATCGATGTATGACTTTAGTGTCTCCTGATCAAGGTCAGGTTCTCTCAGCAGGGCAGAAAATCCGTTTATGGCATTTGCTGGCGTTCGTATTTCATGTGAAATGTTCCTGAGGAAAGCTGTTTTCAGTCGGTTACTCTCCTCAGCTCTTTCCTTTTCTATAACCAGTTGTTCATATAATTTCTTTCTTTCAGTCACATCCCTGCAAATAGTAATTATTGCCGTTAATTTATCAGATGGGTCAGTCAGGGCACCGGATGAAATTTCCCCCCAGAAAGTAGTGCCGTCGAATCTTTTCAAAAGATATTCCTTTGTTTCAGTTTCCAGATTACCGGAAATCATTTGAGCAAATGTTTCCAGAACCTGTTCATGGAATGAGGAATCAACCCAATCAAGGATGTAGGTTCCCAATGCCAGCTTTTCATCGGGCACGTTGAAAAGTTGAATTGCTTTTCTGGAAGCACTCTTCAGGTTCCCTTCAGTATCAAAAATTACAATAGCATCAGGTGAAATTTCAAACAGAGTACGGAAGAATATTTCTGACTCTTTTATTTTTTCCTCAAGGCATTTTCTTTCTGTTATATCATGGCTTATTGTGAGCACCCTTGTCAATTTCCCGTTATCATCAGGTATCGGAATTTTGCTTGTAAGATGCCAGTGCCAGTCATTTGAATTCTTGTGAAAAATATATTCTTCATTATCAATAATTTCACCCGATAGCAGAACATTTTGTTCTTTTGATTGAAATATTAAAGCGTCGTTTTCTGAGAAAAAATCGAAAGTAGTTTTTCCAATTGCTTCTTCTCTGGAGGATACTCCGATAAGATTTAGATGCGCTCTATTATTCAGTATGTACCTTCCTTCAGAGTCTTTAAGATTTATAGGGTCAGGTATATTATCAATTATTGTTAAGAAGAGGTTTCGTTCTTCTTCAAGTTGTTTTTCGGTTTTTTTTCGTTCCTCGATTTCCAGTTTCAGATCTTCCATCAGATTCAAGATTGCGAGCCTTTTTTTCTGAAGCTTATCAAGTGTTTTAATGAGTTTCTCTTCGGCTTTTATTCTATCGGCAAGCTCCATCTCAAGGGCTTCGGTCCTCTCCCGCAATTGTTTCTCCAGTTCAGAATAGTTTATTTCGCTTTTCATTACATTAATCTTCTTTACATATTGAAACTATTTTGCTATTTTGTATTTTGGGGCTTCACCGAGCTGAAGCAACAATTCATTTACCTCATTTTTTAGCTCAATTATTCTGAGTTCCCTGTCAACCGCAAGATTATCAAAACGTTCAAGTTCGTTAATCCTTTCACGAAGCTCGTTCTCGGTATTCTTCTGAGGTGTAATATCTCTAATGATTGCTCCGATTAGAATCCTGTTATTTTTAAAGATAATAGGAAATTTGGTTGTTTCATATATCCTGCCCTTTACGTTTTCTTCAGCAACGACAATCTGTTTTTTCCCCAGCACCTCCATATCAGATTTCAGACATGCCTGGGCTCCGCTTTCTTCAAGAAGGTCAAAATCAGTTTTATAAAGGATCATTTCTCTGGGTTTACCAAAAAATTTAACCGTTGCATTATTCACATGGATGTATTTGAAATTGTTGTCTTTGATAAACATAAGATCCTTATTGGCATTAAAAAATGAATCCAATACATTGTTAATCTCGTTTAAACTTCTGGAAGTTTCCTCTTTTTCTTTCTCGAGCAGTTTTCTTTTAATTGTTTTTGAAATTGCAGGAATGAGCCATTCCAGATTGTTTTTCAAGATAAATGAAACAGCACAAAAGTCAATAGCATTTTCAGCAAAATCTTGATTGAAAGATTCTATTATAAATATTAATGGCAGGTAGGGATTTAACTCGTCTCTTATTCTTAAAGCCTGAACCGTATTGAATTCAGCAAGAGAATAATCCGAAATAATTATATCGGGGTTGAACGAAATAATAGAATCCCGGTAATCTGCTTCATTTATTACTGTTTTTGAATCAATCAGATTGTATTCTCTTCTGATTATATTTATAATTTTTTCAATAAAATCAGAATTATCCACAACAAAAAGTACTTTTATATTTTTTAATTCTTTTTCCATCAGATTTAGTTTGAAATGTTTTCAGTAGCGATAAAAAGTTATCTTTTTGGGTTGTTGTATATTCAGGAACACAATTTCAAATGTATTTCTTTACAATGTTAATTAACGATTCGAGAGATACAGGCTTTGTAAGATAGTCTACGCATCCAGCGTCCAGGGATTTTTCTCTGTCTTCAGGTAGAGCGTACGCTGTTAATGAAATAATGGGAAGGTCAGGATTTAGTTTCTTAATTATTTGTGTGGCTTCGTACCCATCCATTTCTGGCATTTTAATATCCATAATGATAAGGTCAACCTTCACTCCTGATTTTATTATCTCCACAGCTTCTTTCCCATTAATAGCGTGAATGGTATTAAATCCATTTTTTGTCAGCAGGATGTTGATAAACAAATAATTGTTATAGTCATCTTCGGCAATAAGGATTGTTTTACAGGCTGTGGTATCCAATTTGTCGTAATGTTTTTTTTCTTTTCCGGCAAATATCTGATGGTGTGGAATAGTAAAAAAGAAAGTAGAACCCTTCCCGTGGACTGATTCACACCAGATTCTTCCTCCGAGGAGTTCAACATACCCTTTTGAGATTGCAAGACCAAGACCAGTTCCTTCCCGTTTCTGATTGGATGAATGTTCAATTCTGAAGAACCGGTCAAAAATTTTTTCCCGATGTTCAGGCAGTATCCCCGGTCCTGTATCAGATACAAAAAACTTTAGCTGTTCTTTTTCAACAATATATCCAAACTCAATTTTCCCTTTAGTAGTATATTTAAAAGCATTGCTTAAAAGGTTTGTCATGACCTGGAGAAATTTTGTCGGATCGGTATTGACAATTAATTCAGTATCTTTAAATCCGGGCTTTAAAACAAATTCAAGTTTCTGCTGATCGGCTTTAACCCTGAATTGTACAAAAAGATTCTCAAGCATTTTATTGATATTTACATCTTGCAACGAAAGCTTGATAATGCCGGCCTCTAAGTTCGAAATTTCAATAATATCGTTTACAATATTAAGTAGTTGTGTACTGCTCTGTTTAATTACACTGATGTAAGAATTTCTTGTTTCATCATCAAGTGACTTATCATCGAGAAGGGAAGTAAAACCTACAATTGAATTCATTGGTGTTCTAATTTCATGGGTAATATTGCTTAGAAACGCGGTCTTGAACCTGTTGCTTTCCTCGGCTTTCTGTTTTGCCTTTTCAAGTTCAATAGTAGTTTCCTTCAATTTAGTAATGTCCCGGCTTATTCCCACAAGTCCCGTTATATATCCCTCATTACTGTACAGGGGCACTTTTGTTGTGATTACCCATATCTTTTTACCGTTGCTGTCCCTGAGGTCTTCTTCTCGGTTGATTATTCGCACCCCTTTATTGATTACTTCCATATCATCGTTATATCCTCTCCTGCCAGTCTCATCTGGAAATAAATCAATATCTGTCTTTCCCAGAAGTTCCAGCTCTGATTTAAATCCCGTATATTCAATTTCTGCCCTGTTCGACATAATTCTCCTGCCTTCCCTGTCTTTAATGAATATAATATCAGGAATATTATCGATCAGAGTACGCAAAAGCATTTTTTCCTGTGCAATAATCTCCTGCGCTTTTTTTATTTGTGTAATATCATGGCTCACAGTAAGAAGGTAAGTCAAATTCCCTTTGTCGTCGGTAATGGGTATTTTACTTGTAAGATACCAGTGTCTTCTTCCTGTGTCTTTTTGTAAAGCAGACTCTTCCTTATTGATAATTGGGAAACCTGTATCTAATACCTGCCTGTCGTCATTAATATATTTTGAAGCTTCTTCCTCGGGAAAGAAATCATAGGGAGTTTTACCCTTTACAGTTTCAGGATCATCTACTCCGATAAATTTCATGTGAGCAAAATTGTTCAGAATGTACTTCCCTTCAGAATCTTTTATATTGATGAGATCGGGAAGATTGTCAATCAGCTTTCTCAGTAAAATTCTGTCACGGTTCAGTTCTTCTACCGCTTTTTCTGTTTCTACCTTTTTTTTTAGTCTGGTTTTTTCGTTAAAAATTTCCGAAACTGAAATGCTGATTCTTCCCAGGTTTTCCTTAATGATATAATCATCGGCTCCTGCCTTCATAATCTCTACGGCAGTTTCTTCATTGATGCTTTCTGTTACGACAATAAATGAAGCATCAGGAGATTTAACCTTTTTCAATTCAAGCGCCTCCAGTGCGTTTATTTCGTTAAGAAAATAATCCGAAATAATCAGATCAGGTTTAAAAAGGTTCAGTGCCTCTATATATTCCTGCCGATTATCGGTTACTAATTCCCTGAAGTTGATTCCGTTTTTCTTCAGTTGTGATATGATTATTTTTACATCGTCAGATGAATTGTTGAGAAACAAAATTTTTTTCATTCTTTTCACTCAGAAGGCAGAATTAATTATAATTATAATTCAATTTTATTGTTTACAAAATTAGTGTTTTTAACTTTCTGTTTCCCATTTAATATAATATTGTTTTCAGGAAATTTTTCGTTTAAGAAATATTATAATTTTAAAACAATAAATTTTATTTCTTATTATCAATCAAATTTTAAATATCAAAAGCCAGAAAAAAATTGTCAATATTTTATAATCCAGTATCTATTTTTTTAATGAGTACGGGAATTGAATCATTTATTTTAAAAGGTTACTTTTGGGAGATGCTTTTGAACCGCATGAAAAATATCAATATTTAAGTAGGAAAAGTGTTTTAATTTTACAATTAAATCGTTGAATAATGGCCAATTCAAGAAAATTACGGAATTTTTTATTTTTAGTTTTTCCTGTTATTTTTTTAACAAAAAATATTTATTGTCAGCAAAAGGTTTTTACCCGGCAGGATTCTTTGCGAGGAATGATTACACCTGAGAGGGAATGGTGGAACCTTACGTATTACCATTTAAATATAAAAGTCGATCCGGCCGACAGTACCATTTACGGTACGAATACTGTTTATTACCGGGTTCTAAAAACACATAATGTAATGCAGATTGATCTCCAATCTCCATTGAGGTTGATTTCGGCCACTCAAAATGGGAGGAAACTGAGGATAGAACAGGATGGCAATGCCCATTTCATACACCTTATTCACAATCAGGAAACAGGGTCTGTTTATTCTATAATATTAGAATATGGGGGCAGACCTCACATAGCAGTTAATCCTCCTTGGCAGGGTGGAATAACATGGAAATACGATAACAGGGGTAATCCATTCATTGCATCGTCGTGCCAGGGCGACGGGGCAAGCCTGTGGTGGCCATGTAAAGATCATATGTACGATGAGCCCGATAGCATGCTTATCAGTGTTACTGTCCCGGAAAATCTTGTCGATGTTTCCAACGGCCGCCTCAGAAACGTTACAACCAATGAAATGGACATGACCAGAACCTGGAACTGGTTTGTATCAAATCCCATTAATAACTACGGCGTTAATATTAACATTGGCGACTATGTCCATTTTTCTGAAAAATATAAGGGTGAGAAGGGTCTTCTCGATTGCGACTACTGGGTGCTGAGAGATAACCTTAAAAAGGCAAAGATACATTTCAAACAGGTTTCTTTAATGCTTAAAGCATTTGAGTACTGGTTCGGGCCATACCCATTCTATGAGGATGGCTATAAGCTGGTTGAGGCTCCTTATCTGGGAATGGAACATCAGAGCTCAGTTACATACGGAAACGGATACCGTAACGGTTACCTTGGACGGGATTTGAGCGGTACAGGATGGGGAGATTCCTGGGATTTTATTATAGTGCACGAGTCAGGCCACGAATGGTTCGCTAACAGTATTACCTACAAAGATATTGCTGATATGTGGGTTCATGAAAGCTTTATTAATTATTCCGAAAGCCTTTTTGTTGAATATTATAACGGGAAAGAAGCAGGTGCAGAATATGTCAGAGGAACCAGAAGAAGCATACGTAATGACAGACCAATCGTGGGGATATATAATGTCAACTACGAGGGCTCAGGTGATATGTATTCTAAAGGAGGAAATATGCTTCATACTCTCAGACAAATAATAGATGATGATCAGAAATGGAGAGAAATACTGCGGGGACTGAACAGAGAATTCTACCATCAAACTGTTGACGGCATTCAGATTGAAAATTATATAAGCGAACAGACCGGAATAAACCTGAAATCATTCTTTGACCAGTACCTCAGGGATGTACGTATACCTGTATTCGAATATTACACCAATGAAAGCATTTTTTACTTCAGGTGGAACAATTGTGTTCAGGGTTTTGATATGCCTTTAAAAATATTTATAAACGGCAAACCATTTAAAATTAATCCTTCAACCCGATGGACAACAATGGAACTGGAGGAAAAAAATCCGATCATTGCTGTTGATAAGGATTATTATGTTTCGGTTTTGAATATGATGGGCAACTGAGGTTGTAAATAATTATCATAAAAAAAATTTTTTACTCAGTTATTCAAAAACGCATTATATAAATGCATTTATCGTCGTCTTTATCGTAGAAATCTTTTATAACAGCTTCGAGCCTGTAACCTGCCCTGGTGTAGAATTCCCTTGTTGGAAGATATTTGTCACGGCCAGATGTTTCTGCAATAATCATCGTACCACCCATTTTTTTTGATTCTTTATGTGTTTCTTCAAGAAGTTTCTTACCAATTCCCTTTCCTCTATAACTATTATGAGCTACTATCCAGTAGAGGTCGAAGCAGGATTTTGTCATGGGGTTCAGACCGAAACATGAGTAGGCCACCGGCCTGCCTTCTATCTCGGCAAAGATAAAGTTGTATCCTGATTCCTCTCCGTTTCTCAATCTCTCTTCAACCAGTTCAACTGCAATATCAGTCTCATGCTCATAGAAAAAACCTGTGGATTCAACAATCTCCCTCACATTCTTAATATCTTCAGGTGTGACTTCGGTTCTGAAAGTAAGTTCCATACTAAAGTTTGATTTTTTCAAAAATATGATATAATTGGTTATGTTTATCAGTTGTGGAAGATTTAAGTTTAAAGGCTTATTTGAATCCGCTGCTTTTCTACCTGAACTAATTATCTGTTTTCCAGATAGATAAACAAAATTTGTCAGATCGGGTAATTATTGTGCCGGCCTTTAAAATGACAGGTAAGTAAAAACCGGTTAAGGAAAAGAAATGAGTCAGTTTAAATAAAATTAAAAATAAAAAAATAAAAAATAGTATAAAAATATTTTAAAATTAAATTAAATATTTATATTTGCTTGAAAATTTAAAACCAATAATTATTAATCTTAAAAATTATATATTAATATTATATGTGTGGCATTATAGGTTTGTTTGATTTGAAGAGGAATCCTGAGGAGTTGAGGCCGAAGGTTCTTTCGATGGCAAAAAAGATCAGGCATCGTGGTCCGGATTGGTCTGGGATATACTGTAATGAGAAGGTTATTCTGGCTCATGAGCGGTTGACGATTGTAGATCCGGTCTCAGGGGCTCAACCTCTTAAAAGCAGTGATGGGAAGCTGGTTCTTTCGATAAACGGGGAAATTTACAATCATATGGAATTACGGAAGAACCTGAAGCAACAGTACAGGTTTATGACAAGATCTGATTGTGAGATTATTCTTGCCTTATATAAGGAAAAGGGGGTATCATTCCTGAATGACCTTAATGGAATTTTTGCTTTTGCTTTATATGATTCCGAGAAGGATGTATATATGATTGCCCGTGATCACATCGGGATTGTTCCTCTTTACAGAGGGTGGGACAGCAGCGGAACATTATATGTGGCGTCGGAGCTTAAGGCTCTTGAGGGGGTCTGTTCTCGCATTGAGGTATTCCCTCCGGGGCATTATTATTTAAGCAGTGAAGGTGTCGACAGGCGATGGTATAATCCTGAATGGCAGTCGTATGATGCTGTCAGGGACAATGTAAGTGATATTTCACAGCTGAGAAAGGCGCTTGAGGATGCAGTTCACCGGCAGCTTATGTCGGATGTACCTTATGGGGTACTGTTGTCGGGTGGTCTTGATTCATCCATCATTTCGGCACTGGCAAGGAAATTTGCTCCAAGGCGTGTAGAATCGCATGATATGATGGAAGCATGGTGGCCGCGCCTGCACTCTTTCTCGGTGGGGCTGAAAGGGTCACCTGACCTTGCAGCAGCAAGACGAGTTGCAGATCATATCGGTACAGTTCACCATGAAATCATTTTTACCATCCAGGAAGGACTTGATGCTATTTCGGATGTTATTTATCATATTGAAACATATGATGTTACAACAGTAAGGGCATCAACTCCCATGTATCTTCTTGCCAGGGTGATCAAATCAATGGGAGTGAAAATGGTTCTTACCGGGGAAGGTGCCGATGAAGTGTTCGGAGGATACCTCTACTTTCATAAAGCACCCGATGCAAAGTCATTTCATGAAGAGACTGTAAGAAAAATCAGTAAATTGCATCTTTACGACTGTCTGAGGGCAAATAAATCTCTTGCAGCCTGGGGAGTTGAAGGACGTGTCCCTTTTCTTGACAGAGAATTTCTCGAGGTGGCAATGAAACTCAATCCTGCCGATAAAATGCCAGGTAATGGAAGAATTGAAAAATGGATCCTGAGAAAAGCCTTTGAAGATCTACTTCCTGAAAGCGTTGTATGGCGACAGAAGGAACAGTTCTCCGACGGTGTGGGGTATAACTGGATAGACACTCTTAAGGAGATTGCTAACAGCAAAGTTACTGATGCACAGATGAAGGAAGCACCTATGAGGTTTCCTGTAAACCCTCCTCTTACCAAGGAAGAGTATCTTTACAGATCGATTTTCAGTGAATATTTTCCTTCAGACAGTGCTGCGGCAACTGTACCATCAGTACCTTCTGTTGCTTGTAGTACCCCGGAGGCTCTTGCATGGGATGCCTCATTCCGTAACCTTAATGAACCATCAGGAAGGGCTGTGAAAACAGTTCACCAGAAAGGATATTGATAAAAAAGAGCGGCTATTGCCGCTCTTTTTTTAACTGTCAGATGTAATCACAAAATTTTTACTTTTTGTCATAGACCCTTTTTATTGTAACTTCTCCATTGGGAGTGGACATTGTAGTGGAGATTGTCAGGCTGTTGGGAGCAGTAAGTGTCCATGTCTCTTTGGTGGTCATGGTCCGGTCATTGAATGTGCGTGAAGTGGTTATAGTAAGACTTTTACCATCGGCCGACCATGTTGCGACTGATTTACTTTCACCTCTTCCGCCCATTCCGGTGTTTACTGTTTCTTTACCTGTGAGGTCGTACTTCATTGTCATTGTTACAGTCTGTCCGTCCTGAGTTGTTCTTGTTCTTTCAACAGTGAGAGTATTGCCTTCTTGTCTGGCTACAATGTCACCTCCGCCAAACCCGGCACGTTGACCGCCTCCCTGGGGCTGGTCACTTTTCGAAGCATTGAATACCCAACTGCCCGAAAAATTTGCCTTTGCCTGGGCATTTACTGTTGCAGGTACTATGAATCCAATAATAACTGCGAACGCAAGAATTCCCAAAATTTTCGTTTTCATAAAATTTTAATTTTAATGTTTAACCAAAATAATTAGACAATTAATCAAAGGTATTTATTCCATTTTTACATTATTCTTCTTTAACAATTTTTAATAAATGATTTATTATGACTCATTTAATTACCAGAAGAAAAATTTCCCTTTTTTAACCTGTTAATAATAGTTAAAATCAGATAGTTCTCGGATTTTTACAAACAATTTGAATAACTTTGTATATTAATTAAACGGTGTAGTAAATAATGAAAAAATCGCTGATAATTACAGGTTTAATAGCCCTGGGACTCGTACTTTTGTTAATGGTTTTGAATTATCTTTCCTATACGAAGAAACATTCTTATTGGTTTACTGAGGCAAAGAATGGAGGATTAGAGATTGCAGTTACGGTTACCGGGGAAATAGTTGCTGAAAATTCGGTTGATGTACTTGCTCCAAGTGTTGTCCGTGAAGAAGATAATCAACAGCAACAACAATCCCAGCAACAAGGTCAGAGGCAATATGATCGTAGTCAGAGTAGAGGTCAGGGTGGAGGAACATATATTGCTGGACTTACAGGAGGTTCTTCAAGAAGTGGATCGGTATTCATGATGCAGCAGGGTTCGTCGAGAAGCGGCTCAGAAATAAGGCTGGCCCCTCTCAGAATAACAGACCTTATTCCGGAAGGAACGATTGTAAAAAAAGGAGATTATATCGGTCAGCTTGACAGAACAGAATACAGCAATACTTTAAAAACCTATCAGGAGGATCTTGCAACACTCAAAGACAGGTTGCAACTCCGGATTCTGGATAGCGCTGTGCTTCTGAGCGGTTTGCGAGATGATATAAAAAACCAGATATTTCTTATCAGCGAAGCCGAGATGAAATTCCGGAACTCAAAATATGAAGCACCTGATATACTTAGAAAAGCTGAAATCAATCTCGAAAAAGCAAGAATGCTCCTCGACCAGAAACAGAGATCCTATGTTCTCCGACAGGCTCAAACTCATCAAAGTATACTTAACCTGCAGTTTCAGATAGAACAACTTGAGGGAACTATAGAGCGACTTGAAGAACTGTTGAGTGAATTCACCATAAGGGCACCAATCGATGGAATGGTGATTTATAAAAAAGATCCCCTAAGTAACAAAAGAAAGGTGGGCTCAATGGTTACTCCCTTCGACAGAGTTGTAGCCACTATCCCTGATCTTTCTTCATTGCAGTCGAAAGTCTATATCTCTGAAGTTGATATAAGTAAAATTGATGTAGGTCTGCCGGTAGAGATTACTCTTGATGCTTTCCCGGGGAAAGCCCTTAAAGGGACGGTTGAGAAGATTGCAAATATCGGAGAGACATTGCCTAATAGCGACTCAAAAGTATATGAAGCCATTATCAGGATTGAAGGTACCGACCCGGATCTGAGGCCAACTATGACAACCACAAATAAAATCATTGTTAAAACTATTGAGAACACTGTTTACATTCCTGTGGAATGCCTTCATTCGACACCTGACAGCATACCGTTTGTTTACACAAGAAGCGGATTAAAACAGATTGTGATACCTGGTGATTTTAATGATAAAATGGTTGAAATCAGAAAGGGATTAAAGCCGGGGACAAAAGTGTATTTAATTGAGCCGGAGCGGCCTGAAAGCTTCCGTCTTGCAGGAAAAAATCTTATTACTGAGATCAGGGAAATAAACAGGGCAAAATACCAGTAAGATATTTTATTTCTTGATTTTCACCAATCAGTGACTAAATAGATAAAAAACACATAGTGCAAAATACCCCGTATATTTATTTTTCCAATAAGAATATTACTGGATTTTATTAAGAGCTTCAAGCACTCTGGTTGGATTAAGGGGAACTCTGTAAACTCTTGCCCCTGTTGCATCGAACAGGGCATTGGCTATAGCGGCACCGACAGCAATTATTGGAGGTTCGCCTCCGCCCTGAGGGGCCTTATCTTTTCTGTCAAGAATCACACATTCAATTTCAGGGACCCACGAGAACTTCGGAATTTTATAAGTGTCGAAGTTGAGTGTATTAATTTTCCCGCCTTCGAACAGTACCTCTTCGGCGAGAGCATATCCGAGTCCCATTGTAAGGCAGCCTTCCATTTGAATTAGAGCACCCTGTGGGTTTACGCAAAGGCCCATATCCTGAGCACAGACAAGCTTTACCACTGTAATCTTCCCTGTTGTTCTATCCACTTTTATTTCAGCAAATGTTGCCTGCCATGTTCCGGCATCAAAGCCGCATGCCATACCTATTCCTCTGCCTGACGGCAATATTCCAGGTTTATAACCGAACTTATCAGCTGCAGCTTTAAGACAATCAATCACATTCTGGTTTTTCAGGTTCTTAAGTCTGAATTCAAGCGGATCAATGCCTGCTTTTGTGGCCATGATGTCTATCTGACTTTCTCTTGCAAAGGTGTTTGTATTATTATTAGGGGCACGCCATGGGCCTGTTGCAAACGGATGCACAGGAGGTGCATTTCTCCCCCTGCTATAACTGGTAATCTTAGTATGTGGAATGTCGTAAATGGGTTCAGTACCTCTTGTTCCCGCCATCCAGACATGATAATCCCAGAATTTTATATTACCCTCCCGGTCAGTTCCTGATGCTACCTTAACCACTGCTGCTGAATGGAAATTATCGAAAAAAAACTCTTCTTCTCTTGTCCAGACAACTTTAACAGGCTTCCCTGTTGCCCTTGCGAGTCGCGCTGCTTCAATACCCTGAGTGTATAAAGATTTGCCACCGAAGCCGCCCCCAACAAAAGGAACAATGACGCGAATATTGTCGCGGGGTATTTTGAGTTCCCTAACAAGGCCGTCCTGAAGCCCGAATGGTGTCTGGGTAGAAGCCCATACAGTGAGCTTATCCCCTTCGAAATGAGCCAGAGCAGTGTGTGTTTCAATGGGAGCATGAGCAAGATAAACATCATGGAACTCAGATTCAAAGATTTCAGCCGATTCCTTTTTACCTTCCGCAATGTCACCCTTAACATTTGAAACATTCTGTGCAGTCTCGGCTTTAAGCATCCATTCAAAGATGGTTCTGTCATTAACGGGCATTTCATTGAAATCCCATACAGCCTCAATTTTAACAATTGCTTCATCAACCCTGTCATGATCTTCGCCTACAACTGCTATCAGATCTTCATCGCGTACAACTTTTACTCCCTCAACCTTTTCTGCAGGGGCTGTGTTTACTGATCTTAGCTTTGCGCCATGAGAAGGTGGCCTGAGCAGACGTGCATAAACCATTCCTGGAAGTTTAATATCTCCTGTATATTTTGCCTCACCTTTGACTTTTGCCAGTGAGTCAGCTCTTTTATAAGGCAAACCAACATATGTGAATTTTGTATGATTTTCAACTGCAGGTTTTTGCTCCATGTACCTTTCAATCTTTTTCCCTTTTGTGAGCTCTCCGTATGTCACTTTGCTTGAAGGTTTATCTGTTATGAAAATAATTCCGTTTTCGGCTGTAAGACTTGAAACAGGCACTCTGAGACGTTCGGATGCCAGTTCCATCAATACACCACGAGCTTCGGCCAGTGCTTGCCGCATTGCCGGCCCAAAACTTCTTGTGGTCAGTGAGCCCCAGGTACCCTGATCATATGGACATAAAGCCGTATCACCCATGATTATCTTTACTTTTTCGAGAGATACATTAAGCTCATCAGCCGCCATAACAGGCAATGAGGTTATTATACCCTGTCCCATTTCAATCTTACCAGTAAAACAGGTTACTGTACCATCTTCAGCAATATGGACAAAAGCATTGAAGTCTTTAGGAAGTGAACGGGCCTGCTCAGCCGGCATGGTAGCAATTTCGCTGAAATCCCATGGTGAGAAAAACACTATGATTCCTCCTCCGAGAAGCCGGAAAAAATCTCGTCTCCTTATTTCACTACCGGTTTTTCCTGCGGTAGCAGTTTCTGTTTGATTTATGCTTGTCTTTTTCATGGCTACATCCTTCCATACATTTTAACAGATGCTTCTTCAATTGCTTTAACAATACGTATATGAGCACCACACCTGCAAAGATTGTCATCCATTGCCTCTATTATTTCTTTTCTGGTAGGACGATGATTACGCTGCAGAAGGGCATATGCATTAAGTATCATTCCCGGTGTACAGAACCCGCATTGCAGGGCGTCGTTGTCAACAAAAGCCTGCTGAAGGGGGTGAAGATTTCCGTTTACCGATAACCCTTCAATCGTTACTACATTCTTGCCTTCCACGTCTTCAAAAGGAACCTGACATGAACGTATTGCTTCGTTATCGATAAGAACAGTACAGGCACCGCAAAAACCTGTACCGCAACCAAATTTGGTTCCGGTAAGTCCTAAATGATCTCTCAATACCCATAACAGGGTGCGTGAGGGATCAATTCTGACCACAGTCTTTTTTCCGTTCAGGGTGAAAGTAATTTCTTTTTCCATCGTTTTTCAGATTTTATTAACGGCATCATTATAATCTTCTATTGTATCAATGTCAATAAAAATACCTTCATCATCGGTTTCAAGCTCAAACACGTCATCTCTGAATCTATCAATAAGAAACCGCAACCCTTTGTTACTGTCCAGTAATTCGATTTCTGAAAAGTATTTTTTACCTGTTAGCAAAGGATGTCCTCTTCTACCTTTATATACAGGAATTATAATTCCTTTTTGTGTCTCCCTGAGTGAAAGAATCATGATATTGATTAAATATCCGGAAATAAAAGGATAGTCACCCGGTATGATTATTGCAGCTTCAGTATCTTCTGGAAGCGACCTGATTCCGCAGATTACCGAAGAAAGCATACCCTCTTCATATTTGTCGTTGTACACAATGTTGACCGGGAGCTTTTCTATTACATTTTGAATTTGAAACCTGTGAGCACCGAGTACTACAGTAATACTTTTAACATCAGAGTTCAGTGTGTGTTCAATAACTTTTTCAATAAGTGTTTTTTCCCCAAATTTGAGAAGCATTTTTGGAGATACAGTTCTTGATGAATTTCCGGCAGCCAGAATTATTGCCCTAACAACAGGGAGGTTTATGTCAGATTTAACATTTCTTTCCATTGCCAGAATTTTTCCAGCCGGAGGGTATAATACTCCAGCTAAAATCAAAAATAAAAAAAATCTGATGTATTTTAAATAAATGATAATTATAATTTAATGAAGTTTAAGTTCTGGTACTGTTTTTAACAAAAACCAGTTCTGCAGCAATGCTTACAGCAATTTCTTCAACTGTTTTTGAGTTTATACTGATTCCAATCGGTGCATGAATTTCAGCCCACTGTTCTGGGGTTGCCCAGCCGTTGTTTAGAAAATCTCTCTTTATCTTTTCTGTTTTTGATTTGCTACCTATCATGCCAATATATGCGGCCCTGCTTCCTATACATGCTTTCAGGGCGGTGGCGTCACTGGCATGCCCGCGTGTGACAATGACAATATAAGTGCTTGGATCCTTTGAAATGCCGGCAAGTGCCCGACCAATGTCATTAACAATTATTTCGTCTGCATCCCGCAGATTCTCTTCATTCGCATATTCTGCCCGGTCGTCAATTACTGTGACTTCGAAACCAAGGAATTTACCAAGGTGGCTCAGCGCCTTTCCAATATGACCAGCACCCGCAATAACCAGACGAGGCGGGGGGAAAACTGCCTCAAGTAAAACTGTTGCCTTCCTGCCATCAGGAAGAAATCCCGGAGAAAACGCTTTAAAGACAGACTTGCCTTCACTTGAAAAAATAATTCTGGCTTCGTTTGCAACTTCTTCACCAAATGGCAAATTTTTATAATCAATAAAATCACTGGAAAGAATATATCTTTCAATGTCAACTGAGTCTTTGTTTCGATAATATAGCACTGAAACAACAATAACAGGGGTACGAGATAGTGCATACTCTTTAATTTTTTTAAGCACTTGCTTTTCAGAGAATAATGAAACATCTGCAAGGATTTCAGTTCTGCCGCCGCATATAGCACCTTCAGGATTACCTGTTTGGTTATCGAGGTTGAAACTGTATATGCGGGAGGAAGTGCAGGGCCATGATTCAATAATTGATCTCCTGATTCTCTCTTCAACAATTCCTCCGCCAATGGTTCCATATTCAAGACCTGCGGATGTGAAAACTGCCGAACACCCTAATTTTCCGGGTGCCGATCCTTCCGAAAATATTACGGTTGCTTTTACAAACTGCTTTTGTGACAGCGCAGTCCGGGCAATATATCTGTAAATATTTTCCATTTCAATATGAAAGTTTTCAAAAATAAAGAGTTATTTTTTATTCTTACCTGTTTTCTGACTATTAATAGACTTATAAATATAGCTTTTTTGAAAAATTTGGGCTGCTGAATAATTTATATTTCTGCCTTGAACGCAAATGTACTAAGTGCTGATAAAACCATGGGGAAGCAAAATTTTCACACAGTTTAAGGTTGTTATTAATTTTTTCAAAAGCAGAAAACACTTCCGCTAATTTTTTGATCAGGAAAAACTGATTAATTATTTTCCTAAAATCGTTCTTTTTTGATATAAATAGTGTGGATTTTCCTATTTTATCTCAATAAATATTTTTAACTTTGATAAAAGGATTAACTATAACTTAATCATTGCCATGAAAAGATTTGTTTTAATTCTGTTTAGTTGCATAATTGGCTTATCGCTTTGTGCACAACAAGTTACAGGCTTTACGTACAAGCTTGATAACGGGATAAATGTAAAAATGGAAAAAGCATGGTCGCGAGTATGGGTACAACAGACTCAGACCAACTTTGCTTCCAATGAACAACCCCAGTCAGTAGTGGTAAATGTCAGGGTGATGGGAGAGTTGACAAAAGGTCACACCTTCAAACTTACAAGTGCAGGTAAAGATATAAAGCTAAAGGATGCGGCACCTGGAACTTACGACCTGAGAGTAACTTCCTCATTAGCAGGAAAACCAGGTAATATTGTCACTAATATAAGCGGAGTGGTTGTTAAGCCAAAAATGAAAACTACTGTCAACGTAACCATCTATGATTACCAGATTAATATTGAGGAGTCACCACTATCATCAAAAGGACTGGCGAGCTATGACTTTAAAATTAACAGATACAGAGGTAATAATGATCAGACCTACAATCAGGCTCAACCTGTTTTCTATGCAAAAGGTTCAAAGGAAAAGGCAATAAACACTGATGAGCCATCGGGTAAAAACAGCGGAAAGATAAAACCGGGAACTTACGATGTTCTGGTTAATATTGAAATTCCTGGTTTCAACCAGAAGGTATGGCTGGAGAACTTTGCCATGAAGGCAGATGTAAGTTATAGGGTTACAATTAATATGAATTCAGGTGAGATTATGTATGGTGGTACTGTAAGGGATGTAACAAAATTGCATCTGTATCCTGCTGGTACGGCCGACAAAGTACAGGGAGGTGGAAAGCCTGACAGGATAGCTGAATTTCTTGTCTGCGAACCGCCAACAGTAAAGTTTCCCTGCATGCCTGGTACATTCGATGTATTGCTAAATATAGGAAACGGGAAAAAATATGAATGGAGAAAAGGAATTATAGTTAGAACGGGAACAGTTGCCGTTGTTAAGTAAAATAAAAAATGATACTGTTTTAAAAGTTTAAAAAATCCGGCTTGCCGGATTTTTTTTATCAAATGAAACAGGGATCATTGTTATAAGTCAGATAATATGCAACTTTGCTTTTTTAAAAAATTAAGACATTATGGAAATATCTTTCTTCGACAGCCAGCTTTTTAATTACATGATTCTTCCTGGCCTTATCTTTATTGCAAGAGTTTGTGATGTGTCGATAGGTACTATGAGGATAATATTCGTTGCAAAAGGCAAAAAGAATATAGCACCTTTTCTTGGTTTTTTCGAAGTGCTGATATGGATTATCGCTGTAAGCCGTATTATGCAAAATATTGATAATTACATCTGCTATGTAGCCTATGCAGCTGGCTTTGCAACCGGTAACTTCGTAGGGATGCTAATTGAAGAAAAACTGGCAGTAGGTACACAACTGATAAGAGTAATTACACCACGAGAAGGAAAATATCTGGTAAAAATGCTTAACTCAAACGGATTGGGTGCTACTCTCGTTGAAGCATCAGGTGCCAAAGAAAATGTAAATATTGTATATTCAATAGTTCACCGAAACGACATACCCGAAGCTCTGAGAATTATCAATGCTTTCGATCCAAAGGTTTTTTTCACTGTTGAAGACGTCAGAACAACCAGCGAAGGAATTTTTCCAAAAAGAAAAATATCTTCTCAGTTTTCTTTGATTAATGTTTTAAAAAGATGGAGACCAGGAAAGTAAGTCAGTATTTCTGTAAAAATTTTCATCAGAGATATAAAAGGTAATATTTTTATGGAAGAAAATACATTTCTTTCACTTGTTCTTGTAAAAGACAGGAGATGGAATACCATTTTGTTGCCTTACCTCTTCAGGAAGAGTAATGGAAAAGATTATTTTAATATTGCCGAAAAACTTCTCCCGGATCCGGATGAAGAGACCATAATAAATCTTCCTCCGGAATTACGTGAAATAGTAACAATACTTAATGAATATTCTGATAGAAAACTTTTCAAACTTTTCTCAAGAAATAAAAACTTAAGAGAATTTCTTGAAAATATTGACGGTAAAAAGATTAGAGAACATATCAGGCCGTACATTGAGAAAAGGATATATAAATGTCTTGAAATCGCAAGAAATGAGTCTGTTCCCGTATTCTGGCAGAAGTCGGATTTAAAAACATTTCACAGGGAAGATCTGCTTCAGTTTGATCAAGGGGATGCTTTTCCAGTTTTTAGATTTGAAAAGGAGTATGACCGGGGTATTTACAGACTTTCATTAACTGTTAACGGGGAGCCTCTTGATATCAGGAAGAACAAAACAGAGGTTATCTGCTGTTCTCCATGCATAATAAAGAACGGCAACCGACTGATCTTTGTTTCGGGAATTGACGGTTCCAAAATTGTTCCATTTCTAACAAAAGATGCTATAATAATTCCTCCTGCTTCTGTTAAAAAATATTTCTCTTCATTTGTTCTCAACACAATAAATAATTATAATAATGTAGAGACAAAAGGGTTCGAAATAATTTTCCCGGAGGCTGAAAAGAACGCTATAATCGATATTGAGAGAGGCCTTACCGGATCACCGGTTCTAACCCTGAGGTTTTCTTACAGTGGTAAAACCTTTTATTCAGTCGATAAAGAAAAATCGGTAACATTGTTTGATGATTACAACGGTAAATACACCTTCAGAAAATATTTTCGTGACTTTGTCTGGGAGGGGGAATGTATCAGTATACTCGGAGGAATGGGATTTAGCTCTGATGACCGGGTAAATTTTACCATATCCAATCTGTCAGGTGAATATGAAACTGATCTTTATGCTACCCTTGAGGCGGTGAATAAGAATTACGATGAACTCCTGAATGCTGGATTCACTATAAATGCTGACAGACTCGATAAGAAATTTAATATTGGTTCATTGCATTTAGACATTGACTATAGCGTTGATGGTGACTGGTTTGACGTCAGAGCACTTGTAAAAGTAGGAGGATTTGAAATACCATTCATCCGTTTAAGGAGACATATCCTTGAAGGTAATAGAGAATTTGAACTTCCTGATAAGACTGTAGCAATTCTTCCCCTGGCATGGTTTACACAATACCGGAATGTTTTTGAACTGGGTGAGACAATTAATGATACACTTAAGATACACAAACAACATTTTTCTATTCTCAGTGACATTGTGGATGGGAAGCAAAATGATGTTGTTGATAAGCTCGAAAAGCTTTCGATGCCTGAATCGCTTGGTGTTATGATACCTCCGGCAGAGCTGAAAACTGAACTCAGGAGTTATCAGTGTGATGGACTTAACTGGCTTTACTGGCTTCAGTCGGAAAATCTGGGCGGATGCCTTGCCGATGATATGGGTCTGGGGAAAACCGTTCAAGCACTTGCACTCCTTCTTTTTAACAAAACCAGAGTTGTAGAAGAACCATTTTATTCGGACAACCCTGCTGAACCCACACTTTTTGACCAGCCTTTTTTAAAGAGAAAAACTTCACTGATAATTGTCCCTGCTTCACTTATTTGCAATTGGGATATGGAAATCAGGAAGTTCGCGCCATCACTCCGGGTCTATATTTACAGAGGTAACCAGCGGAAGAAAAATATCTCCTTCTTCAGTGACTATGATATTATCCTATCGAGTTATCATATTATCCGTCAGGATATTGAAATGATATCAGGGTTCAGTTTCCATTATATTATCCTGGATGAAAGTCAGGTGATAAAAAATCCTTCCTCTATGATTTATAGGTCAGTTAACATGCTAAAATCTGATCACAGGTTGGTTCTTACAGGTACTCCTGTTGAAAATTCACTTTCAGATCTCTGGGCTCAGCTTAATTTCGTTAATCCTGGCCTTCTGGGAAATCTTGCCTATTTCAGAAGGGAGTTCGTGAAACCGATAGAAAAATTGAAAGATAAAGATAAGGAAGAACGTCTGAAAAGGATTATCAAACCTTTTATTCTACGAAGGACGAAGGAAATGGTTGCATCAGATCTTCCACCTCTTACCGAGCAGGTTATTTATTGTGAAATGACCGGTGATCAGGCTGAAGCTTATGAAAAGGAAAAATCAGCAGTGAGAAATGCCATTCTTAGAAGTATGGAGATGCATGGTAATGAACAGAATACAATTATGGTTCTTCAGGGACTTATGAGGCTTAGGCAGATCGCAAATCATCCAGCCATGGTGACTGAAGATTATGCAGGAAGTTCGGGTAAATTTGAGATAGTGACAGGCGATATAGAAAATGTTCTTGCAGAAAACCATAAAATCCTTGTTTTTTCTTCGTTTGTGAAAAATCTTAAGCTTTACGCTGATTACCTCGAAGAAAAAGGGATAGGATATTCAATCCTTACCGGTGCAAGTACCGGGAGAGGAAAAATCGTTGACAATTTCCAGAACAACCCCGACAGAAAGATTTTTCTTATTTCCCTCAAAGCAGGTGGAGTGGGGCTCAACCTGACAGCAGCTGATTATGTATTTATGCTTGATCCATGGTGGAATCCAGCAGCGGAAATGCAGGCTTATAGCAGAGCTCATCGAATAGGACAGAATAAAAATGTCTTTGTGTACAGGTTCATATCTACAATGACCATTGAAGAAAAAATAATCAAACTTCAGGAAAAAAAGTCGAAGCTGGCTGATACTTTTATCCAGAGTAACAATCCACTTAATGAGATTGACCTTGAGACAATACTTAAGATAATTGAATAATCTTCAAAAGCTATTTTTTTTCAATTAATAGATAACTTCCCTGTTTACGACAGATATCTGTTATTTTGAAGGTTAATATTTAAAGCTGTTTATAAGTTAAATGCAGTTATGGATTACCATTGTAGTAAATCATTTTAGGAGCTATAAAATATAAATTGATAAACGAACCATAATTTGAGATATATATAACTTTTAAATCAAAAAATAAGATTTTTTGATTTTAATTAAAAAATTTTTTAGCAATGATAATATAATATAATTAAATATAGTATACCTTTGTGCCTGTTTTTATACAATATATAACCCAAAAAAAATTTATAAATTGTCAAATTAAAAATGGTTGAAAATGAAAAGTAGAATTTTATTTGGTTTAGCAACTGTTATTCTGGTTGCAATGATATCGGCTTGTGGTAAGCTTCCACAGGCTCAGATTGATGAAGCTAATGCTGCTATAGATTCAGCAAAGGCAGTCCAAGCTGATGTGTATCTTCCAACTGACTTTGCTGCTCTTCAGGATTCAATGAATGCAGTTAATGCATACATTGAAGGGCAGAAGTCAAAGCTATTCAAGAAGTATGGTCCTGCAGTTGAAGACCTGAAGGCAATTGTTACACTTGCAAAGAGTGTTCAGGAAAATGCTGTTACAAAGAAGGAGGAAGTAAAGAAGGAGGTTGAGAATATGATGACTGAGATTAAAGCTCTCGTCGAAGAAACTGACAAACTCTTCCTCAAGGCTCCTAAAGGGAAAGAAGGCAAGGCTGCTCTTGAGCAGATGAAAGCCGAGATGGGTACAGTTAGTACAGCTATTACCGAAGCCCAGACACAGTATGATAATGGTGCATACATGGATGCTCTTAATAAGATTAAAGCAGCCATGGAAACAGCTACCAGAGTTAACAACGAACTGAAGGAAGCTATTGTTAAAGCAGGTGGCCGAATCTGATTTTAAATATTAAGCTTTCAAAAAATTACTGTGCTGCGAGTTTAGAACATAATAAGCTATCTATTATCTGAAAG
The DNA here is from genome assembly GCA_020722575.1 of Rikenella microfusus. Taxonomy (GTDB): domain Bacteria; phylum Bacteroidota; class Bacteroidia; order Bacteroidales; family VadinHA17; genus LD21. The sequence goes on from DYKN01000026.1 coordinate 22,579, forward strand.
CTTGATTAAAAATTTAACCACCCTGATAGGGGATAAGGGGTAGGGAAAAGATTCGCAGAACAGCCCTTGACCCCGGGATTATTCCCGGGGCTTTTTTTAAGAAATGGCCGGAAAGAAAAAATTTATAGTAATTTTACTTATTGCAACAATTCTATTATTTGTTGCAGGGATATCATTTTTAGTTATATTAATGACATTGCCCGAACCGCCTGATAAGGAGATAAAGATGGCTATTGAGGCTCTATCTAATGCATCATCGGGCCAGGCCAGGGTCTATTCCCCAGAGCTTTATTCAAAAGCAGAGGCAGCATTTGACTCTGCAATGGCTATCTGGAAAAGGGAAAACACTAAAATAATTTTCCTTAGAAATTACGATGAAGTGACAGGATATGCCAGATTGGCGCAACAAAAAGCCAACGAGGCCGCTATAAATTCAGAAAAGAACAGCAAAAACCTGAAAGAACGAATCAGACAGAAAATATCATCACTTGAAAAAACCAATGCGGAAATAACCAGAATTTTTTTAGGATTCCCTATTAGTAATGAGATCAGATCACGTCTTTCAAGAGGCCGGATGCTTCTTAAAGAGGCTGAAATAGCCTTCAGAAACAATCAGCTTCTGAAAGCAAATATCAAGATCTCTGATGCTGAATACCTGTTAGAATCAATTTATGAGAAACTAATAACAGATATCAGGGAATATTTCAAATCTTTCCCGGACTGGCAAAAATGGTTAAACAACTCTATTAACACCTCAAGAAAAAATAAATCGTATCTAATACTTGTTGATAAGTATGCTCATAAATGCTACCTTTATTATGCCGGAAGCAAAAAGTATGAGTTTGATGCCGATCTGGGAAGGAACTGGGCTGAAGATAAAAAGATTGCAGGCGACAGAGTTACACCGGAGGGGATGTATAAAATTATAGCAAAATATCAGGGAAGTGCAACAAAATACTATAAGGCCCTAAAACTCGATTATCCAAACGAAGAAGATATTGAGCGGTTTAAAAAGGCAATATTAGATGGAATTATTCCTCCATCATCAAAACCAGGTGACGGGATCGAAATTCATGGTGACGGAGGAAAAGGAACAGACTGGACAGACGGGTGTATTGCACTGAGAAATGCAGATATGGATAAATTATTTCCTTTTGTCACTACAGGTACACCTGTTATAATTATTGGATCAGAAAAGAGGCTTGATGAGATCTTAAACAACAAATAATGAAACAAGAGGAAGAAAATGGAACCGGGAACCATCAAGGAAGTTTTTCCGAATCAGAAATGGTTCAAATGATTACCCGCTTTTTCAGGGCGGTTTTAAACAATAGAATCATTATCAATACCTTCAGAACTATTGCAAAAATTCTGTTTGTAATTTTTATAGTAATCTTTTTCTTCTCATTTTTCTTCTATATCGTACCTTTTGTTCAGGACAACGGATCAAAGCATTACAAAACAAAAACAGTTTTTAAGAATATCTCAAGTAGCAAATCCGAATATAGGCGGGTTGTTAATTCAATAAAAAACGAAGTCAATAAACTTTCAATGCGATATAGGTTGCTGACACCCGGTCAGTCTTATCTTGTTATCAATACAGTTGATAACAGATTCACCCTTTTTCGTAACCGAAAACTCATTAGAGAAGGATTTTGCAGTTCAGGAAGCTATATCAGGCTTGTGACTCCTGAAGGTTCGAGAGAATGGATATTCAGGACGCCCAAAGGAATCTTCAGAATTCAGCAGAAGGTTGTAAAGCCAATGTGGATAAAACCCGACTGGGCATTTATTGAGGAGGGTCTGCCCGTACCACCACCTAACCACGAATCACGATATGAAAGAGGTGTTCTGGGAGATTATGCACTAAGCCTTGGTGACGGATACCTTATTCATGGAACATTGTACCAGAGATTCATTGGTATGCCTGTGACACATGGCTGTATCCGACTTGGCGATCAGGATCTTGAGGAAGTTTTCAAAACTCTAAATGTTGGTTCAAAAGTATTTATCTTTTGATTTTAAAATTTTATGATGAAAAATCCTTTTAACCATGGACGAAAAATTTCAGGAAAATATATTTTTCCTGCTTTAACCCTTTTAATACTATTTATGCTCTGGTTCCTTATTCTGGCAATAATTGCCCCGGGGAGAAAGATTGAGCAGATTAACAGTGAGTATGGATATCAAAAGCCGGAAAAGGGCGGACTACCTGATTCAATATTTTACGATTCGACATTTATAATGCTTGGAAGAGAGAAGGCATTTTATAAAGCCAGACTTGCAATGGCGGCTTACGACTCAGCTACTCTTTCAATTAACCTTCATGATAGTGTTGTCACAATTGAAATTAAAGGAGTCCCGGTTTATCGTGAAAAAATATTATCTTCAAGAATCAGTAAAATTTTTTACAGGGCAAACGAATATGCAGTCACCACAATGCTTTCCAATCCTCTGAGTGTGTCATCAGATATTTCAACCATCAGAAAAGAACCAGTGGTCCATAAGGTTGCCCCGAAAGATACTTCGGAATATAAACCAGATGCACTACCCGATACTTCTAAAATCGAATATGCCAACTTTATCCTTCTTACAGAAGAAGGAATAAAATTGTATTTTTTTCAGGATACTAAGGGAAACATACAGGCCGGATTAAGAAAGTTTTTATTTGATTTCGCTGACAGAGTAAAAAATTCAGTTTACCTGTTAAGATGTATGGTTACTTTTAGGAAACCCGAATATCAACCTTTTATAAAAATAACAATTCCCCGTAAGTCTGCTGTTATCATTTACCGTGCTTTGCCATATCATGGAAAGGTTGCTGTCGGTAGATAATTCATATTTTTTCTCACCCTCGGTACAGTTTATGAGAAAATTATGTAGGTTTGAACAATACAGATAGGAAAATTTTTTGATATGGCGAGATTTACAGGTATTATCGGAATATTTATTATTCTGTTACTGGCATATTTGTGGTCGAACAACAGGAAAGCAATAAACCTCAGGATAGTTATTACAGGCCTTTTGCTTCAGTTCGGACTTGCCGTTTTTATTTTGAAAGTGCCTCTCGGGCAGAAGATTTTTTATTATCTCGGGCTGGCGATTAACAAGCTTCTTGATTTTTCGCAGGAGGGAGCACTTTTTATTTTCGGTGATCTAACAAAGATTACTGGTATTTTGCCTGAAGGCGTTGCAAGGGGAGGTGTATTCCTGTTTGTACTCCTTCCTACCATCATTTTTGTTTGTGTGCTTGTGGCAATGGCTTATCATGTAGGATTGATGCAGAGGATTGTAGCGCTTTTTGCACGTTTTGTACACTGGGCAATGAGGGTAAGCGGAAGCGAGGCACTCTCAAATGTCGCCAGCGCATTTGTTGGCCAGGTTGAGGCACAAATAATGATCAGACCATATCTTCCTGGCATGACCCGTTCTGAACTGCTGGCTTCCATGACAGGCAGTATGGCATGTATTGCCGGAGGAGTAATGGCAGTATATATTTCTCTCGGCGTCCCTGCTTCATATTTGCTTGCAGCAAGCCTGATGGCGGCTCCGGGAGCACTTGTCATATCAAAGATCGTTTACCCCGAAACCGAAGAATCGGAAACAAAAGGAATTGTGAAACTGGAAGTCAAAAAGGAACATGCCAATATAATGGATGCTATAGCACACGGCGCCGGTGACGGCATGAGAGTCTCACTGAACGTTATAGCAATGCTTATCGGAGTTATTGCTCTTATTGCTCTTATTGATGCTCTGCTGGGCTATTTCGGACAATTGCTTGGTATTATCGGCATTTCTCTTGATGGAATTGGAATTGATGTGAACCATCTGCGGCTCAAAGATATTTTCGGGGCAGTTTTTTCATTGTTTGCTATTGTAATGGGTGTACCACCTTCAGAATCACTTACAGTAGGCTCCCTGATGGGAACAAAAATGGTTATAAACGAATTCGTTGCCTATACCGACCTCTCACCATTAATTCAGCAGGGAGCATTAAGTGCCAAATCGGTTGCTATTGCCAGTTTTGCCCTGTGTGGCTTTGCAAATTTCAGCTCAGTGGCTATCCAGATAGGAGGAATTGGTGCCCTTGCCCCTTCACGAAAAGCCGACCTTGCACGACTTGGCATTAAAGCTATGTTCTCCGGTACTATGGCTTCATACATTTCTGCCAGCATTGCCGGTATATTGTTGTAAATAAATAAAATAAAACCCGGGAAAAATTCCTGTTAGAAAAATAACACGACAGATATGCAAGGAAATATTAATTTTTGAAAAATTATAACTTCAAGAGATGTCTTAACAATTAAAAATAATTTTCTTATGCCATCAAAATACCTTCGCCTCAACAGACGTGATTTCATAAGAGGATTGATAGTGACTGTAATATGTGCTTTTATTACAGGATTTTATCAATTGATTGAAACCAATTGTACGCTTGATTGGACAACAATCAAACCTGTTATTATAGCAGCAATAGGAGCAGGAGTGTCGTACCTGACCAAAAATTTACTGACAAATTCAAATGGAGATTTTATGTCGCCAGAGTCTGAGAAGTGATAAAAGAAATTTGATTCCGGTCTGAAATTTTAACTTCAATCTTTCTGTCACATAAATTGAGGTTATGATAAAAAGATTTTACGACATACATTATCATCTTCTTGACCTCAGTCACCCTAATTTGCTTGCATTTCTGCTGCGTGACGATATCATTACCGGAGAATCTATAAAAAATGTTGCACAAAAGCTGCCTTTTCTGATGAATTTTGCTCCGGTTGGAGCAGTAAGATTTTTTCCAGGGAAAATAGCCCGAAAAATTAAAGATTATATAACCAGTGATGCTGTAAAGTTCAGGAACCTTCTTTCAATGATGGAAAATGCAGTGGAATTTCATTTTCTTTTAAATGATTATTACCTTCAAAAAGAAAATATACTAAATACAAATCCTTCCCTTTCATTCGACAAGATAGTCCTGTGCCCTTTACTCATTGATTTTGGTTACAAAAACCTCAGTAACAGCGGATGCTATTATAATCTTCCTCCAACAAAACCGGTAGCTGGACAGGTGTCGGATGTGTTCACGGCAATCAGATTTTATTATAATTATGAAATAACGAGTCATCCTGTAAAAGATGGCCAGTTAAAACTGATTAAGACAGAGAAAAACAGGGAAGATAAACTCTTTGAAATTTATCCATTTCTGGGAATAAATACAAGAAACTATGATCTTCTTGAGATTAAATCTTTAATTGATAAATATTTTCCCGGATATGAGAATGATCTTACTGTTGAGGAGCGTCACAAAAAACTTTTTTCAAGGCTTGGTAATGTTGAACTACAGCTGGAGGATCTTATATTCAGAAATAAAGAGAAGCAGGATCCCGACCATTATGCTTATCTGTTTGCAGGAGTAAAGTTGTACCCGCCTCTGGGCTTTGATCCATGGCCTGAAGATGAACCAGCAGAACTCGATAAGGTTAAGTTTCTTTACAGTGAATGTGTGAGAAAGAGGATACCAGTTATTGTACATTGCAGTGACGGCGGTTTCAAAACATCTCCCGATGCTGGCAGGCTATCTCATCCAGAGAAATGGATAAAAGTACTTAATAATTCTTCATTCAGAAATCTGAAGATCAACTTTGCACATATGGGAAATCAGTCCACAGGACAGAATGAATGGCTGAAAACTATCCTTTGGTTGATGGGAAAATACGAAAATGTATACACCGATTTTTCCTGTCTTACACCTGAAGAAAAGGATTATGAAACGGTGAAAAAGATAATTAATAACCAGACAGCTTCACGCATACTGTTCGGATCAGATTTTGTCATTAACCTTCTTTGGTCAGATTCATATAATAAATATTTACAAAATTTTCTGAATACAAGTCACCTGAGCGATAGCGATAAAATAGCTTTTTCATCAAACAATCCTGAAAAATTCCTTTTCGGATAATAAAAAATCTTTTTTTGCTGACAAATTCTGACTTTTAATACAATATAATAGTTTTATTCGATCACACCTTATTATTATCAAGATTTATAATATTTAAATTTTAAATAAGTGCGGTTATGCCATAATAAACGTCAAAATTCATTAACAGTTCAATGGAATGAACCAAAATTATTCCCTTAGATGATATCTATTTTTTAAGTTTGCATGATTAAATAAATGATCCTGATATACAAATCTGAAACAACAATAATACAATATCATTATGGAGAAAGAGAAGGTGCTTATTACAGGCGGGACATCAGGACTTGGTTTTGAGCTGGCTAAAATTTTCTCCAACAATGGGTATAATGTCTGGATAACAGGAAGAACTCTTAAGAAAGGTTTACCAGAAGGGATCAGACTAAATTTTGTTCGTGCCGATTTTTCAGATTTGAAACAGACAGCCGGGGCAATGAAAGAGCTTGCAGGACGGGGCATCAGGTTTGATATCATAATTAATAATGCTGGGATACTTGGACCACCAGATTATACTAAGACTATCGATGGGTATGAAACTATATTTCAGATCAATTTTCTTTCACATCTGCTTGTTAATATTATTCTTACTGCTGACTCAAATCAAGACAGGCCGGTTACAATTGTAACTGTGACCTCTCCTGTATACAGGTATGTAAAGCCTGTTTTTAGATTTCCGAAAGAAGAAGATTATAATTCGTTCAGGGTATATGCATATTCAAAATACTTACTCCTTGTAGCGGCCGATTATCTTAAAAAGAGACTTCCTGAAGGGACTCTTAAAATTATTAAATTCAGTCCCGGAGTTTTCAGTTCAGGTATTTATCGTTCAAGGGGGAAAATTTTTCAGACTTTGTACGAACTGGCAGCTCCTTTTATGCGTCATTCTGAAGTTCCGGCAAGAAAACTGTTTGAATTGCTTCAAAACAAAAACTATTCAGAAAACATGGTTTACCGTGGATTGGATGAAAGATGCATGGAGAGCCCGGTACTGACACCGGAAGCTGAAAAGTTTCTACTGATTTGTGAGGATGCTGTAAGCTTCCTGCGCTGAAATTCCCAGTTTACTTGCTATTTCTTTTAGTGTTGTTTGCGGTGTGGCATCAATACCCCTGTCTTTGAGGATGGTAAGGAGTACTGTCATATCCTGCCCTTTTTCTTTCGCAACCTGTTTCAAGGTAATTTTTCCCATTCCTGTTCCTGCTCCAGTACTTGATCTGATCTCAGCTTCCCCATATCTTCCTGAAATTATTTCATAAATTTTTGCTGGAGCAATTTTGTTTTTCGAACCAATTTCTTTAAGTGTTTCATCACTTCGGGCAACTTTTATGTTATTTTCGTCAAGCAGGTTAAGGAGGTCATCAACTGTAACATTCTGAAACATCTGTGCAATTTTTTCAATTGTATATGCTTCCATATGTGATACAGGCGGGTTGATATATGATTTTTCCCAGCTATTTTTGACTTTTGTGCCAAAAGCCATTACTGGGCCGAAAGGTATCCAGGAATCAAGAGTTCCAATAAAAAAGATTGAGGATATAACTATTGAAGAGGCCAGTTCCCATTTCTTGTTAAGCCCGGCCCTTACTTTGCTTTTAATATAAGAAAGAAATGCTTTCCAGTTGATGTAAAAAAGATGAATAACAAACAAAATAAAAAACATAAATGAGAATATGGTGTGAAGTGCCTGCCATTCTTCCTTTGAAAATATAATAAGCCTCCAGTTATGCCAGTATGCGATTCTAGAAGGAGGGGCAACATAAAGAATAAATCCCGAAAATGACATCAATAAGGTTGAAAAAACCAGGGTGAAACTTGTAAAACTTCTTAAACTGAACTTTGTTCTTTTCATGATTTTTCAAATTGTTAATTTGGGGTAAAATAAAAAAAATCTAAGACTGAAATAAGAAATATCTGATATAATACAGGATTTGAAATTATGGTTTGAATCAAAGTTTAATAACTCCTATACCGGGACGTTCAGGGATTGTAACTTTTCCCTCAATTATTTTTATTCCATCGAATATATCGTTCCTTATAAGCAGGTTCCCGTCGAGATCGCACCAATCGGCAAGTGGACTCAGATGAGCGGCTGCGGTTACTGCACAGGAGGTCTCCGTCATACATCCAATCATTGTCTTCATTTTCAATGCTTTTGCTGTTTTAAGCATTATATAGGCCTCCCTGATTCCTCCACATTTCATAAGCTTAACATTCACACCTGAATAGACATCTTTAAATTTTAGCAGATCGGCCAGTCCCTGAATTGCTTCATCACCAATGATGGGGATTGGGCTTCTTTCCTTGAGAAATACAATATCATCAATTTGTTCCTTTGGTAGAGGCTGTTCAAGAAAGACAACGCCATTTTCTTTAAGCCAGTGTGCCATCTCCAGAGCATATGTTCTGTCTTTCCAGCCCTGATTAACATCGACACAAAGTGGCTTATCGGTTACTGACCTTATAACTTCAATCATTTCCCTGTCGTTGCCTCCTCCAAGTTTTACTTTTAGAATACTGTAAGGTCTGGCTTCAACAACTTTCTGCCGTACAATTTCAGGAGTATCAATTCCGATAGTAAAGCTTGTAAATGGGGTTTTTTCACTGTTAAGGCCTAAAAGTTTGAAAACTGGTTCTTCAATCAGTTTTCCGATGAGGTCATGCAGAGCAATATCAACCGATGCTTTTGCAGCGAAATTTCCTAATGCTGACTCATTAACATAGGACAGGATATCCTCAATCAAGAAAGGGTCTTCGAATTGTTCAAGTTTAAGTGATGCAAGAAATTTTCCTGCAGTTTCCTGATTTTCTCCCAGATATGGAGGCATTGATGCCTCACCATATCCTGTAATGCCATTCCATTCAATTTCGACAAGCATTGCCGGAGTCGTTTTTCTGGAGCTTACTGCCAGATTGAACGAATGTTTTAGTTCCAGAGTATAAGGTTTGAAAGTAAGTTTAAGGAAATCTTTTTTAATTTTACCCGGAATTTCTGACATTCCTGTTCTGAAGGAAGAAAGCGAATTCAATGTAAAAATTCCTGCACCAGTAATTGCTGATAGTTTGATAAATTTTCTTTTTTTCATTTTCCGACGGGAATTAATTTGTTAAAATACCATGGATGGTCTGCCACTTTCTGCAATCCTTCCGATGGATAGTAACCTTCGATACGGCCTCTTCCGAGGAAAGTTTTGAAGCGGTATTGGCTGAAATCATTTCTGGTAGAATCGAGGCTGTTAATACGCACCATTCCGGATGAGTGGATATATTCGGTTTTACCGATACAAAGGGCTACATGGGTTGCATTCGGGTTCCCATTTTTTATGGTTCCGAAAAAGAGGAGATCTCCTCTTTTCAGTGAATCGGCCGGAAGGGGAGCAGGGGAAAATCGTCCGTGCCGAATCTGTAACGACACGTCGCGTGCAAGGATAAGGCCGTTAAGAAAGTAAACGGTTTTTACAAAGCCACTGCAATCCATTCCTTTTGCAGATGTTCCGCCCCATATGTATGGGGTACCGACGAACCGGAGTGCCGTTTCGTAAAGACTATCGGGATAGGGTAGTGTTGCCAATGCCCATTCCTTAAAATCATAGCATGCTGATGAGGGTAATATGCCCTCCCTTCCATCAGGAAGTCTAATATATACTATTTTGGAATCCTCTCTGATTTTTTCAAGAATAGATCCTGCCACAATATCGGAAACAACGAAGTTGTGATTATAGCTGGAGAAGATATCGCCGCATTTTTCGGTAAAAATTATTCTGGGAGATGATTTCCATCTGGAGAACTCCTGAGTGGTAAGCGTTGTAATTGATTCATTATCAACCCATCCGAGGTAACGATCAGGAGTCTGGAGAAAATACCAACCACTGCTGCTTTTTAAAATTTTTACAGGGGTTCCCATCAAGGCCTGGGAGATAAGTTCGGCACTGTGCGATGGCTCGGATCGGATATTGCAAACACTTACACATACGATACCGTAAGGTTTAATTGTAACAAGTGTATCGGGAAGAACAACCAGGCTGTCGACATATCTGGTTTTCCTTTTTCTTAGAATGTTTAGTGCTTCTTCTTTTGCGCGTGGTTCAGTTGTTTCGCCTTTTACAACAATTAATGCTCCTTTTCTGTAAAGTGTAAATTCAAAAATTCCTTCGCGTCTGTCGGGAACAAAATTTTTTGCCACAGAATCAATACTCTCAATAAGTTTTGTTCCTGCTGGTAAACGGCAGCCTCCTATCCAGAATGATAGAGCTGTAAACAGTATAATTGCAGTAATATATTTGAATTTATATATTCCTGACATCTTGTAAGAATTCAGAATATCGTCTTTCAGTTCAGGTTACATTTTTTTGATTTTCACTTTTATATCATAATCCCATTTATCGAAATAAAGGTTTCCGCCTTCCCATTCCACCTCGCCTCTTTGAAAATCAAAGGGTTCACTTCGCAGGTATTTTTTTTCAGGATAGAGTCTGCCAGCTACTCCGTCGTTTATAATAAGCCTGTAAGAGTCAATGCCGGTAATATAAAACTCTTTCAGCTTTCTATCGGCTGAGTATTGAAGATTGTAGGAAACATCAAGGGGGACCCAGCCTGTACCTTCATAATAAACTTCGCACCAGTCATGTAAGTTTTCAGCCTGAGGCGGTATCATCCATCCGCTCTGCCATTTGACCGGGATACCTTTATAACGCAGCATTGACATAAGGAGGAAGGTTTGCATGCCACAGTCTCCCCTGCGGTCTTTCAGAGTATATTCAGGAATATCGGGTATAATTGAATATTCAGGTGCACCTGCCCATGGAATGTTTTCATTAAACCAGTAAAAGAATTTTTTTACTATTTCGAGTGGATTGGTTTCGTTACCAGCAATACTATCAGCCAGATTTCTGATATTTTCACTGAAGGTTATATGTGGAGGTTCTTCTTGGGTATAAATTCTGTAAAGATCACTATTTTTATCGTATGGGGCGGGCTTAATTCGTTCGGGGTCAAAATATTGGCCGTATGAAAAAAAAGAAAAAGCAATCTGAAAGATAGTGGGTATACCTCTACGTGCTTTTTCCTCCATGTATATTGTACGGTGAACCATTGAGTCGGGTGAAAGGAGGAAATTATCTTCATTTGAGATGCCTGTCAGATACACTTCGGTTTGCCGTTCTCTGTTTTCTTTCGGAAATGGCATCCAGCATCTGATGGTGGCTCCAGGGGGTACAGCATCTGGTTTAACGGTAATGGTATAGATTACTTCTACATAAACCGGAACAACCGGCGAAAAACTGTTAGTTGACTTTTTAATTATTTCTGCCGTGTGGTTTTTACGAAATATAATTGCAGGGTTGCGGGCAATAAGAGAATCGCGGTAGGGACGGTTGAGATGAAAGTTCCTGAGAAGCAATAAATTTGAAGCAGCCCTGTTAAAGTAACGCTTTTCACCATTAATAATTCTGTATTCTAACCATCCGGCTTCTTCCCATTTTGATCGTTGCGATTGATCATAGTCGGGGATTGATATCAGGAGCAATGAGTCAATTTTATCTTCAGTTACTGTGAATTCAAGGGCTATCCTTTTTGCTATCTCTGCCATTGAGTCGGCTTTCCATTTTATCATTTCATCCCTTGTTTCATTTTTCAGGGAGTCGGCAATAAAGATTGCTTCTTTTAAATTACCGGAATCGGTTAATTTCTTTATCCTTAAAAGGGTCTCATTATAAAGAGTGATATTGTTACGGCAAGCCAACAAGACAAGTAAAAAGCTCAGGAGTGACAATAATAAAACTCGTTTCATTTTATCAGAAGTTTAATCAGAATTAGTAAACAATAGTTATTAGAATGAACTTTTATGAATTAAAAATGTTTTATTTCAAGTATTTTAAACCAAACATATAAAAAAAGGCTAAATCAAAAAAGTTAAATTATGAAAAAGAATGAAGGAAAATTGGACAGAATTATAAGAGTTTTGTTAGCATTGCTGGTGGTGGTATTATATTTTACCAATGTAATTTCAGGAACTGCCGGGATTGTTTTACTTGTTCTTGCAGGCATACTACTGGTAACGGCTATTAGTGGTTTTTGCGGGATTTATTCATTATTTGGTATCAGCACCTGTAAAACAAGAACAAGGGAATGACAATTTAACCATATTGCAGAAGTTTCATCGTGTAATCTTACTTTACCATTATATGGTAAAGCAAGAGTGATTTTATTTTTGTTCCCTGGAAATGAGTTCTTCTATTTTTGAAGCCGTTTCCTCCACAGTATCATGTGATATATCAAATATACAAATATCTCCTGTATACCAACGGCGTAAGGCTTTATCAACCACTGATTTCCGCATTATCCATACCTGGGGGGATATTCCTTTCATGCACAGTTCGTCAATTGAATTACTCCAGCCGCTTCCTGCCAGTTCAAGCGGACCAATTTCATCAATAAAAACCACGCCGCAGTTTTTATTTACTGATGAAAGAAGGTTTTTGCCTTTTTTGATGGCTTCCTGACTGAAAAAATATTTGCCTGATTTAATTTTTTCTTTATTCTGACTGACAGTGCAGAGCTTCGTATATTCTCCGGTCTTTAGATCCAGCAGATTGAATCCTGTTCTTTCGCCGTTTTCATTAACTCCTACAGCCAGAAAACCGCATACATTAACTTTCTTTTCCCGGAGGATATTGATAACATTACCAGCAAAAGTTGTCTTACCCTGATGGATTTCTCCGGTAATTACTACGATAGATGGTTTTTTACTGTGTTCTCTTTCGAATGCATTATAAAGGTCATCGGCCTGTTTAAGAATAATTTTCAATGATTGGCCACTTTTAGTTCTATGGTTTCTGGTTGATGCAATTGCCGAAATAATGTACGGTAATGCAGAGAAAGATAGACTTAGCGACTGGTAGAGGGAGGTGAATCCTTTGTTGTAAAGAACAGATTTGATAACTGGATTTCTCAGTTCAACGCTGAGTGATGCAAAGCCTATGATCAACACTGCTGCCCGGGCATTCATTTTGAGTCCGACCATGAATCCTTCCATAGTAAAGAAGATGCCTTCAGAAAGCCAGTTCCATATAAATGCTGCGCCAAATGTTATCAGCAAGAAGCTTATCCAGAAACCTGGTTTTTTAAGTCTTTTTAAAGAATTTTTATAGTTTGATATACAAAATATTACATAAGTCACTGCAATAATGCCGGCTGGTATTAGCAAATCAAGATTAAGAAGAAGTAGTATCAGGATAATTGCTATGAAGTTTAGCACAAGATTTATGATGGAGTAATTATCGAACTGTATGTTTCCAAACAGTGATTTGTTGCTTTGAAAGACGATATCCCGTTCGACTGTTGGTGTTGATGGGCGGATTTTTGAGTATCTTTTTCCGGTAATTATACCACCTGTTGCGCCGGCAAAGCCTGCAATAATGTAAATTGCCGAAATGATTGCCACAAGAACATATGGACTCAGATCTTCCATACCTATCTGTTTGACAGAAAATTTATAGAGGCCTTCAAGAATTTTAACAAGATTAAATCCATAAAGAATTAATAAGCTGATAATTTTCTGAACGAGTGTACTGAAAACTGCCAGTCCACCTCCTAACAAAAAGGCGATATAATTGCGACCAATAACTCTGATAAGGAGTTCTATAATCAGTGCTTCGGTCATTATTCCAATCATGGGGCCGAGGATTATTGCGCTTGGTGAAATCGATTTCATTAACGCACAAATCAGACCGGCACGCCATACTAATCCTTTTTCTTTCCAGATTTGCTGGAATGCTATGAGTATCCATACACCTATGAGTGAAAGGATAGTACCTGAAAGTGGTATTTTGAGGTTGTGAAGAAAGCTACCAAGTATGATTTCAAATGATGCCCATATACTGCCGATTACAGAAGCTTTCAGCCAGATGTGGTTAAGTGGTGTTGATTGAAGAAACCTCATAACATAATATTTGGCAGATATTTTTTCTTTAAAATACCTGACGAACTACTGGCAAATATAATATCTGCCTATTTATTTTGAAGAAGTAGCGGTAATAATAAATTCCGGATTGTTATACATAGTTTTTTTTACCAGGCAGAGTTCTGCGGCATTAATCACGGCTTCTTTGTATTTTTCGGGAAAGTCAGGAGGAAGTTGAATGTCGAGTTTGAAGACTGATGAGAGTCTTCTCTCATGGTCGATTTCCATCGTCTGAATTATTTTAATTCCATCGGAAGGAATCTGTCTTCTATCGCAAAAAGATTTGATATAGATACCTGCACAGGTTCCGATTGAAGCAAGAAAAAGGTCGAAAGGAGCAGGTGCGCTGTTATTTCCGCCGTTTACAACCGGCTGGTCAGTCCTGATAATATGTCCGTTTAGCGTTGCAGTAACTACCTTGCCACCTTCAAAATTAATTTCAATCATATAGTAAATATTTAAATGTTAAGATATAAGTGACATAATCAATCGTTCAAATGTAGGATATTTTGAAAATTTCATTATTCATTTCCATCAAACAATTTTAAAAGCAATTTGTTTGAAGCAGGATGTATTTCAGTTTATAAAATACTGGACAACATTTTAGTTGGAGGTATGTAATATTCATGGATTCAGTTTATGCCAATAATGTTAAGAATTAAAATTATAAGTCAAGTGTAGAAACAAATAACGCAAGAGGTTTAGGTTTTTTAATGCTCTTGCGTTATTAGACAATATTAACAGTACTTATCTTTTATCCGTTCAGAAAAGGTTATTTTTTCAGGATATTCTTTTCTAATTCTTCTTTTGGAAGTTTTCTGGTGCAGAAGAACCAGTCGTAGCATTTAACATCATGTTGTTTACCTTCCATTCGTTCTTTAGCTGCTCCGCATGATCCGGCTGGTGGTACTATTACGTCGTCACCAGGCTGCCAGTCGGCAGGCAGGGCAACAGAGAAAGCGTCGGCAGTTTGCAGTCCGATGAGTACTCTATAAAGTTCTTCGAAGTTACGGCCGAGGCTGAGAGGGTAATAGATGATAGCCCGGATTATTCCGTTAGGGTCGATAAAGAAGACAGCTCTAACGGCTTTTGTTGAACTTTCACCTGGCTGAATCATACCGTATTTTTTTGCGACTTCCATTGTGATGTCTTCGATGAGTGGGAAGTTAACCTCAACATTTTTCATTCCTTTGTATTCGATTTTTTCCTTGATGGTACGGAGCCATGCAATATGGCTGTAGAGGCCGTCAACTGAGAGTCCGACCAGTTTGCAATTAGCCTGGTTGAATTTTTTTTCTAATGTTGCAAAGGTCATGAACTCGGAAGTACAAACTGGAGTAAAATCAGCCGGGTGGCTGAAGAAAATAACCCAGCTACCTTTGAAATCAGTTGGGAAATTAATATTTCCCTGGGTTGATACAGCTGTGAATTCAGGTGCTTTATCACCTATTCTTGGCATTGATATTGTAAAATCGTCGCACATAATGATTTGGTTTTAATTAAAGTGATTAACTTTTA
>DYKN01000073.1 GCA_020722575.1 Rikenella microfusus
TTGGGGGTAAAAAAATCATGACAATCTGATCGTCCTGAAAAAGTTGACAGATTTTCTGTCAATTTACTTCAGGATAAAACAGTCTCAAAAATTACCTGAAACAACGGTAAAAACATAAAAATTTCTATATTTACATTAATAAGTTGATAAATAAATTTATAACTAAAAAATTCGTTAAATGAAAAGATATTTTATTATGGCAATAATACCGGTTCTAATTTCCGGATGCATGAAATACAGTAAATATGAAGGAGTTTCATTCACTGAGAAAGAACCACGCGATTGGGAAAATCGGGAGCTTACGGGGCTTAATAATGAAAAACCACATGCAACTTTGATCAGTTATCCTGATGAAGCTTCCGCTCTCGCAGATATTAAGGAAAAATCGCCATACTATATTTGCCTCAATGGTATCTGGAAGTTCAGGTTCTCAAAAACGCCGATGGATAGACCATACTGGTTCTTTAAGGATGACTATGATGTTCGTGACTGGGACAATCTGAAGGTTCCATCCAACTGGCAATTGATGGGGTACGACGACCCGCCGATATATTCAAACATACCTTATCCCTTTCCTCCCGATCCTCCACGCATACCTCATGATATGAATACGGTTGGCTCATATAAAAGGACTTTCAACATTCCCGCTGAATGGAAAGACAGGGAAATATTTCTGCATTTTGGAGCAGTAAGTTCCTTCTTTTATGTATGGGTTAATGAACAATTGATTGGTTTCGGTAAGGACAGTAAAACACCTGTTGAGTTTAACATTACTCCCTATGTGAAGAAAGGCAAGAATAGCCTGGCAGTTGAGGTTTACCGCTGGAGTGATGGGAGTTATCTGGAAGATCAGGATTTCTGGAGGTTGAGCGGTATACAGAGAAGTGTCTATTTGCACGCCCGCCCCAGGGTTTATATTCGTGACTTCTTTGCTATTGCATCACTGGATTCAACATACACTGAAGGATTACTTGATCTCAATGTTGAACTGGCCGGAAAAACTGAAGAAAGTAAGGAACTAATAGTTACAGCAGCCCTTTTTGATGGTGACCGGAAGATATGGGAAGAAAATGCAAATCCATCCATCAATGAGGGATCAGCAAAGATATCATTTTCAGGGAATTTTCCCGATATAAAAAAATGGACCGCAGAAACGCCAAACCTCTATTCTCTGATAATAAGCCTTAAAGACAAAAGCGGACAGGTTCTTGAAAGCATAAGTACTAGAACAGGATTCAGAACGGTTGAGATAAAAAACTCACAACTCCTTGTAAATGGTGTACCTGTATATCTTAAAGGCGTCAACCTCCATGAACATCATGATGTTACCGGACATGTTATTGATAAGGAAACAATCCTGAAAGATATCCTCACAATGAAAAGTCATAACATCAATGCCGTGAGAACCTCACACTATCCGCAGCAGGAACTCTGGTACGAAATGTGCGATAAATATGGCCTCTATCTGATTGATGAAGCGAACATTGAATCGCACGGAATAGGGTATAATAAGGATATCACTCTTGCCGACAGGCCGGAATGGTATGCCGCTCATATTGACCGTATCACAAGAATGGTTGAGAGAGACAAAAATCATCCTTCTGTAATTATATGGTCAATGGGCAATGAAGCTGGTGATGGACATAACTTCCTTAATGCATACAGATGGATAAAGGGAAAGGATAAGACCCGTCCGGTGCAGTACGAGAGAGCTGAGAAAAGTACGAATGCTCCAGAAAGGCATACCGATATATGGTGTCCGATGTATGCGCCCATTGAATACATTGAAAAATATGCACTCGATGAAAAAAACGACAGACCTTTGATAATGTGTGAGTATGCTCATGCCATGGGCAACAGTGTAGGGAATCTTCAGGATTACTGGGATGTTATTGAGAAGTATCCGAAACTGCAGGGTGGATTTATCTGGGATTGGGTTGATCAGGGATTACTGAAATACAATGATGCCGGTGAAAAATTCTGGGCCTACGGCGGTGATTTTGGCCGTGAAGGAATAACCAGCGACGGTAATTTCTGCATAAATGGCCTTGTATGGCCTGATAGAAAACCGCATCCGTCACTTCAAGAAGTTAAAAAAGTTTATCAGTACATAGGGTTTGAACCCTCAGATATTGCCAGAGGATTAATCACGATAAAAAACAAATATGATTTTACTGATCTCTCGGAGTTTAATTTTGACTGGGAGATAATGTCCGACGGTGTTGCAGTGCTATCGGGCAGTTTCAGGATCCCTACACTTTTGCCTCACAGGGAGACGGCTATATCAATTCCTGTTACCCAGCTAAAACCGGTTGTGGGTGCTGAATATTTCCTGAATATAAGGGCTTCAAAATCAGATTCATGGGGAATTATTCCTGAAGGTCATGTCTACGCTCAAGAACAGATACCTCTGCCTGTAACCTTAACTCCAACGGAAAATATGCCGCGTGATCTTTTGTCGGTATTACAGACTGAAACAAAGGATACCAGCCTGATAATCAAAGGTGAAGATCTGGAAGTTGTATTCAATCTCAAAAAAGGTATTATGGAGTCGCTGAGGTATAAAGGAACCGAATATTTGCTTAAAGGCCCCAGACCTGATTTCTGGCGACCACCAACCGACAACGATTACGGTTACAATATGGATCGCAGGTTTGGAGTCTGGAAAAAAGCAGGAGAAAATGCCATACTGACAAAAGCCGATATTTCCCAGCCTGAAATGGATAAGGTTGTTGTTATCTTCAAATATAATATCCCTGCTCCCGATAGTACAAAAATTGCAGAATATACTTCGATATATACTGTTTTCAGTACAGGTGATATAATAATTAAGAACAGTTTCGTAAAAACAAGGAGTACTATCCCTGAAATTCCGAGAATGGGCATGCAGATGCAGTTGCCGGTCTCATTTTCAAATCTGAAATGGTTTGGACGTGGACCTCATGAGAATTACTCCGACAGAAAGACTTCAGCATTCGTTGGTTTATATGAGAGCAGTGTGGCTGATCAGTATGTGCCTTATATCAGGCCACAGGAGAATGGCTACAAGACCGATACACGCTGGCTGACACTTACCGATGAGAATGGGAACGGTTTATTGGTTCAGGGTATGCCGATTATTTGTTTCAGTGCACTTCATAATGTACACGATGACTTTGAATCGCCGGGAAAACTTTCGACTTACAGGAAAGATGCTAAAACGGCAAATAGACACACTGTGGATGTAAAACCTCGCGAACTGGTAAACCTCAATATCGACCTCGCACAGATGGGAGTAGGCGGCGATAATTCATGGGGAGCAATGATACATCCACAGTACCGACTCCTTGAGGTGAAATATGAATATTCATTCAGACTGAGACCGATTACCCGGGAAGATGATGTCTTTCAACTGGTTAAAGTAAAGTTATAGATATTAAAGACAATAAATAAGGACCCCCTTTCAACCAGTTTAAACAGTCGTGAAAGGGGGTTTTATTAATGTGAATTCTTTAAAATTTGATCTCTGCCTTCATTGTTTTGTCTGTTCCAATAAGAACATTCTTCACATCATAGGTGAGAGTGCCTTTAAATGCCTTACTAAGAACAACTCTTGTAACACTTCTGGCATTAAGTGTAATGGACGTTGGAGCGCCTTTTGGTCCGTTCACAAGATAGAAAGGGATATCAGAATGGTTTGTGATATCGAAGTAATAATTTTTGCTCGTCTCATGATACTTTGGGCCTACGGTTATACACTGGTAAAAAAATGGCCTGGCAAACTCTTCTTTTCCGGCAAGCATATCACCGAAGTAAGCAAGAGTACGTCCTGCAAAGAGAGCCTCCTTGAGCCCCGCTTCTGACTTTTCTTTCGCAAAAACGAGAGTCATGGGCCTGTTGGTATATTCAGGCTCCTTGTATCTTTCACTGATAATCCCGTGAATATCACTGTTTGCCATAACCGCCAGTTTATATTCCTGACACCATTCAAGGATATTAGGATAATACTCTGAGTCGTTGAAAAATTCAATTCCGTGAATCCATCCGTTCTTCAAAAAACGCCTGTGGATATTGTAAAGTTTTGGTATTCCATCTGGTTCCTGTGATTTCCATCCCGGGTGGTTCCATTGGATAAATGCACCCTGTTTTACTGCAGTCTCAATGACATCGTAAACTGAATCCTTCACAAGAGCATTTGCATCGGTGATGAATAAAGCATTAAGATGACCCGGTGGCATACTGCGCGTTATTTCTGTTCCGTGTACAGGAATAATATTATATTCTTTTGCCATTTCCTTAATCAGGTTGTAACCGGCATTATGATCGGTAGGAATCTGATCTTTTTTTGGCTGATATTCAATGTGATCGGTAATTGCAATCGCATCGAGACCGTCGCGGTAAGCTTCGCCAAGCCGCACTGTCGGCCATACATTGCCGTCAGAAAATACTGTGTGGGAATGAAAATCACATTTTAAAGTGATAAATCCAGGCAGGTCAGGGAGGTTAACAATTTTGCGCTGAGAATAGCCCTGAGTTAAAACTGCCACAAACAGTACGATTATTGCCAGAAATCTTTTCATTTTTACATAATTTTTTCAGGTTAAATACAATCCTAATTTCTTTTTAAAGTTAATTTTAAATCTCATAATTCTTCATAAAAATAAGCTTCTTTTTTATCAGCATCGTCCCAGGATAATATTTTTTTGTCACGGTTTATATGATAAAAATTTAGCATTGCAAAATCACCGGCACACATTGTAATATGGATGAACATAAAAATTGAAAGGTTCCATTTCCATAAAGCAGGAACGAAGTAAATCAGAATAAGCAATGCGGAAGTAATAAACAGGAAAGGTACAACGGCAACAATTTTGAATTTATAGGGTGTTAAAACTTCCCTGTGGACCGTAACATAAAATATGAACTGTTTCAGGTCCATTCCGATTCTAATATTTTTAGCTCCTGTGAAAATGAATGGCAGGACGTGGAGAAACTCGTGAACGGGTATTACCAGTATCGGGAAAAGGATTAATCCTGACAGTGTATGAGGTATAATTTGCCGGAATTCATAGTATCTGCCAATGTTGAACCTTATATTTATTGCAAGTGCAACGGACAGAAGGCAGATTGACCAGAAGAATATAGTGATCCCGGATAGCCGGCGTATGTAATTTATAACAAACGGTACTATATCGTTGTACGGTAAGGTCATCAGAAGCCTGTATCTCGAACTGTTTTCAAGATCTTCAACTTTAAACATCAGAAAAGTGTTTTGGCAAAAATAACCTTTTGTCTTTTTTGTCACAATGACTGATGTATGTGAATATGAAAAATGATCGGGATTATCATAAGAAATTTTTACGATTGATGAGCACATCCTGATGGATTAAGAATCTTTTCTGCTATCAGGAAGAAGGATTTAATCTGGCACAATTTTGGCACTTTCTATGTGTTATTATTCTGGTGATTTATTAAGTAATTTTGCACTGCTATAATGTGAAGGAGTGAAAAAGGTTGTCTGCATATCAGGGATTTTGATTATTGCCATGTCTCTTTCAGGGCAGAAGGATACGGTCAAAGTAAATACCGACACATTGCCTCAGAGTTTCATTGTATTGCAGAAGGTTTATCGTGATGGTGAGGAACTACCCGAAATGGAGATAAAGGAGGTTACAATTGCAGGAAATCGGAAACGGGTATCGGGGGCTCAGGCAAGAAAGTTTGACAGGCTGGCATATAATGTAAGAAGGGTTTATCCTTATGCATTGATAGTAAGGGTAAAGCTTGAAGAGGTTAATAATATTCTGGCACAGATGCCTGATGAGGCGGAGAAGAGGAAGTTTCTTCGAGAGTTTGAAAAGCAGGTTTTCAGGGAATATGAAGATGATATGCGCCAGTTGACGCTTACTCAGGGTAAGATACTTATCAAGCTTATTGACAGGGAAACACAAAATACTTCATATGATCTTATCAGGACATACAGGGGTAGTATAACCGCAGCTTTCTGGCAGGGTATTGCAAGGATTTTCGGCACGAACCTTAAGGAAAAGTATGATCCTTATGGCGAAGATGTACTTATTGAAAGGATAATTTATGATATTGAGAACGGTAATTTATGATTTTGCTTCCGCCAGTTCAATCATAGCCTTTACAACTTTGTCAGCGCTTTCAGCAATTTCCGATATCCTTGTGCATATCATATAACATGGTGCCGATACAATTTTATTTTTATAATCTACAGCTATTTCAGTGGCGGATGTATTTCGGTGTCTGGCACCAAGTGATCTTATTGTTGAAGCTGTTTCTGGGTCGGTTCCGATAGTAATTTCAACATCGCCAAGTATTTTTGCAATAAGCACGGGTGCAATACATAGTGCCCCTATGGGTTTATGTGCTGCATGAGTTTCTATGACAGCTTTTTCCACAACTTTATCAACCTTCATGTTGATACCGTCAATTGCATATGTACAGAGGTTTTTTACAACTCCGAAACCTCCCGGTAAAATAAGTCCATCGAAATCTAAAGCCTTATATTCCACGACTGGTTTTATTTTTCCCCTGGCTATTCTGGCAGCTTCTACCAGTACATTTCTTTTTTCCTGCATTGCCTCTCCGGTAAGATGGTTTATTACATGATATTGTGAAATATTGGGTGCGAAAATCTCATATTCGCAATTGTTCTTATCAATTGCAAGCAGGGTCATAACAGCCTCATGTATTTCAGAGCCGTCGTAAACCCCGCAACCTGAAAGTAATACTGCAAATTTCATAATTTAAGTTTTCAGATTATTATGTTGTAAAATTAAAAAATATTACAGGATTTTTTTAATTATTTAATTATTTCACTGCTTAGATTTAAATATGTTATAAAGGAAATTCATCAGGAATTTACTTTAGAATCTTTCAGAGGTTTTTGTTTTGAGTTTCAGATTAGATTTTTATTTCTAAGTTAGGCTCAAACCCTGAGTTGAGTAATAATTCCTGTGTTGGGTTCAGTTCCGCTATGCGGAGTTTCGCGTGTTGTACACGCTCAACGGCTTCGTTGAGCCCTGAGGAACTCTAAGTAACTTAACGCCTGGACAAAGATGTTCATGTGAACATAGTTGGGCGTTTTCCTGAACGATGACGTTTAGAGTGGGAATTTTCAGGTATGCATTGTGGGTTTGGGTGGGGGGTATAAAAAAAGAGCCCCGGGGTGAACCGGGGCTCTCGAATAAAGTTTG
>DYKN01000074.1 GCA_020722575.1 Rikenella microfusus
TTTATCGCTTGTCCTTTAAAACATAGTTATAAAAAACAGGGATTTTGGGTTTAAAAATATTTCAGTTTCTGATTCAACATAAGGAATGTAGTATGCATAATTTCCGATGCTAATTATATAACAGTTTTGATTGGGATATTTTTTATATTTGGATGTTTGATAATATCCAGAATCTCTCCATTTTGAATATGACGAATGGCCATTTCGAAAGAGACTCCTCTTTCGAGAATTAGCTTCATATTTTTATCATCATTCCAATTAAAAGATTTCATGAAGTAAATGTAATAAATTGTGTGCCTTTTGTCAATTTAGAAAGAATTTTATATGGGTATCTTTTTTATCTTCGCGCGGATTCTTGGTCTTTTCTTGAAGTAATGGGGCGCATTCTTATAATACTTTCAGAAAAAAACATTTACCAATATTTGTAAAGTCTCTATCATTGTGTAATAATGTGTACCCATTATTTATACAATATGCGGCAATAATAGTATCTATCGTTTTTCTAATAGTAATCCCTTTTTTTCTTAAAGTTCTATATATTTCAATGCTCAAGGAAATTGTAGAAGAATCAAGTGAATTTTCTAATTGCAATAATGATAATGCCTGATTGATTTTATCAAAATCAGTATCGGTTTTTGTTCCTTGAAGCAATTCAATTTTAATCAAATCTAATAGGACGATCCTATCATATTGCATTACTTTTTCTAAAATAATGCTTTTTTTAGTAGATCTTCCATTAAAAAAGTCAATCCATACTGTAGAATCAACAACAATCATATTCGGCTTTTTCTTGATTCATTAAGATTTAAATATAGATGAATTTTCCCCTTATATTTAAGTAATTCTTGTTGCTTGTATACATTAATAAGCATGTGGAGGCCATTTTCAACTGCTTCCTTTTTTGTTTTTATACCTGTTACTTTTTGAACTTCTCTCATTAGATTATTATCAATAACAATATTCGTTCTCATATAAAACTCCTTATGTGTATAATTTATAATAAAATACACATTATTTAGTAAGATGTCGATTTTTTTCTTTCTTCGCGCCACATTTCACTAACGATACTTATGTCCCTTGAGCCACAGCATGTTCTCTTCCGTTGACATCCCCGCATCCATGATGACTGTCTGCATGTTTTTCTCCATCGATATTTTTCTTCGCCATGTCAGCGATCAGGCTCTCAAGTTTCTGAGACTCGCTGGTGTTCCCGCTGTGTTCTTCAAGCCTGTTTTTCAGGATTTCCGGTCAAATTGGGTAAATTTAAGAAAATTTTTGACTTGAAAGCCTGATAAAATCATATTATTTTCCCCATGTTCTAAAAGGCACTAAAATATAGGACGAATAAATCAATTTATGATTACACTTTTCAATAAAATTTTTAGAACCTCTAAAACCCTGATTCCCATAAAAAGACAGGACTATGAACAGACCCAAATTATAGAAATTGGTAGAAAATTAGAGAAGAAAGTGAAACAATTGTTCAATGGCTCCCTATCAATCCGCGTTGTGGATGCTG
Organism: Rikenella microfusus; assembly: GCA_020722575.1. Classification (GTDB taxonomy): domain Bacteria; phylum Bacteroidota; class Bacteroidia; order Bacteroidales; family VadinHA17; genus LD21. The sequence continues at coordinate 1,520 of DYKN01000074.1, forward strand.
GTTCAGACAATGCCTGTGAGCAGGAACTTACAGCACTTTCCAACACGTTCTACGACATAGAGCGGTTTGGTATTCGTTTTGTCGCTTCCCCGAAGCACGCCGATATGCTCATGATTACCGGCCCAATGACCAGGAACATGGAAAAGGCCGTGATAAAGACATTTGAGGCAACACCTGATCCAAAAATCATTGTCGCTGTTGGAGATGATTCTATAAATGGAGGTATTTATCAGGGATCCTATGCAGTCATGGACGGAGCTGATTCTGTTGTTCCTACAAACTATCACATCCCTGGGGATCCGCCAACCCCGTTGACAATCATTTATCATCTATTAAAAATTTTAGAGACTTTTGAGGTTAAACAATCAAAACAAAATGATCATCACTGACATTCTTACATCACAAATCGGATTTTTCATAATGCTCTCTTTTTTTGCTATAGGAGCTGTTGGTTCCCTTGCACTGAGGAAAAATGACACTGCGACCAACCTTTGGAGTGGCATCTTTGCTATGGCCGGTTCTTTGTGGGGTGTCTTTTTCGCAATCGCGATAATTTTAACGAAAACGACATTAGCCTTCACCATGAAATCAGATATGGCTTCTCTCTTTTCTCTGTCTTTCCATATTGATATGCTCTCAGCTTTTTTCATTTTTACCATTTCATTGATTACTTTTTTTTGTTCCGTTTATGGATTAGGATACGTCAGACATTATTTTAAGAATTACGATATTGGAGCCTTGGGCTTCTTTTACAATACCTTCATAATCGGCATGCTGGCAGTGGTTTCTGCCAATAACGGAATCTTTTTTCTTGTCGCTTGGGAGATGATGTCGGTTGCCTCCTATTTTCTAGTCATATATGATCATAAAGACCCGGACAATATCAAAGCGGGCTTCCTATATCTTGTGATGACACATGTTGCTACGGCATTTATTGTCATAGCTTTTTTATTGCTTTATAAATATACCGGAACCTTCGATCTGCAACTGATAAAAGTTTATATATCTCTTGTTCCTCCGCACATCAAAGATGCTGTCTTTATCCTGGCTCTCATCGGGTTCGGTACAAAAGCCGGAGTCATACCTTTTCATGTATGGCTTCCAGGCGCTCACCCTGCAGCGCCGTCCCATGTTTCTGCGCTTATGTCTGGTGTGATGATCAAGACCGGAATCTACATGATGATAAGGATTTTTCTGGATATCCTTCAGCCTGTTCCATTATGGTGGGGACTCTTCATCCTTATTCTTGGTTCACTTTCCTCTTTGCTTGGAGTCTTATATGCCTTGACTGAACATGACTTGAAAAAATTATTGGCATTTCATAGCATCGAGAATATTGGCATTATTTTGCTTGGTCTCGGTAGCTCACTGGTCTTTTTATCTCTCGGAATGCCCTCACTTTCATTGCTCGGACTTGTAGCAGCCCTCTTTCACACTTTGAACCATGCAACATTCAAATCCCTGCTGTTTTTAAGTGCCGGATCTGTTATTAACGCAACCCACACCCGCAATATGGAGATGCTTGGTGGTCTCATCAAGTACATGCCACAAACAGCCTTTTTCTTCTTAATCGGATCTATGGCAATATCCGCCCTTCCTCCGTTCAATGGATTTTTCAGCGAATGGCTCACTTTTCAATCACTTTTCCATGGAATCGCAGTTCAGGATTTTTCAGCAAAGTGGGTATTCATAGCAGCTGCTGGTTCATTGGCATTTACCGGTGGTCTTGCACTCGCGTGTTTTGTCAAGGCGTTTGGTACCACATTTCTTGCACGTTCCAGAAGTCAGAAAGTACACTTGATAAAAGAGTCTTCCTTTTCCCTGCGTTTTGGGATGGGGGCATTGGCTTTGTTGTCCATTCTGTTTGGACTGTTTTCTGGAACCATAACATCAATTCTGACACGTGTAGTCAATAACCTCCAAGCATTTCAGAATACCCTGTCACCGGTTTCGTCCTCTTTTCAAGGATTAAAAATAGCTGGTTTTTCTTCTGTATCTGCCCCTTTCCTGTCTGGGGTATTCATTTTTGTATTCATCGTTGTATTATTGGCTGTCAAATGGATGATCAATAAAAATCAAAAAGTTCACGTCGGTAACACCTGGGATTGTGGTTCGGATCTGACACCGAAGATGGAAATCACGTCCACAGGATTTGCACGGTCGATCTTGATGATTTTCAAAGGCATACTCAAACCAAGCATCCAACACGAGACTGAATACCATGATTCACAAAGCAGATACCTTCCTAAATCAAGAATGGTCACGTTAGGCATAAAAAATATTTACATGACCTATCTGTACAAACCACTGCATAAAACCATAGCTTTACTGTCGGACCGGGCAAAAACCATTCAAAGCGGAAATATCAATGTCTATATCTTATATGTTTTTGTCGCATTGCTTGCCGCATTAACGTTGGTGAAATAACCATGGTCATCATCCTCATCGCTCAAATCATCCTGTTACCGCTATTAGCTCCACTAGGGATCGGGCTGATAAATAAAATAAAAGCCAGACTCCAAAATCGCCAAGGGGCAAGCATTTTTCAACCATACAAGGATCTTTGGAAACTTTTTCATAAAGACGAAATTATAAGCTCTGATGCCTCATGGATTTTTAGATATACTCCCTATATTGTTTTTGCAGTTACCCTTATTGTTGGGGCGGGGATTCCTGTCATAGCCGCCTTCCCCCAACTTGCTGTGCCCAGTGATATGCTGGTCATCATGTATACTTTGGCCATCGGAATTTTTTTTATGGCACTTGCTGGTATAGATACGGGAAGCGCTTTCGGTGGGTTTGCCTCCAGCCGGGAAATGACACTCTCAGCATTAGCAGAAGGGGGATTCCTTTTTTCACTGTTGACTCTCGCCCTTGTCAGTGGAACAACTAATCTGTATGGGGTTTCTGAAGCGATTACAGTTGCCTATAGCAGGTCTTCCCTGGCTATTCTGCTTGCCTTTTCAGGTTTTTTTATTGTGTTATTGTCTGAAACGAAACGGTTCCCTTTTGACAATCCATCGACCCATCTGGAATTGACCATGATCCATGAAGCCATGATACTTGAGTATTCAGGCAAAAGGCTTGCCTTGATGGAATGGGCTGCTGCCAACAAGCTCCTGATTTTTGCAACCATGGGGGCAAATCTTTTTTTTCCATGGGGAATAGCGCATGACACAAGTGTCGGGGCTTTACTCATCGGTATAATCGCTTTTGCACTGAAAATGTTTGTTTTCTATTCTACCATTGCTATCGTTGAATCAAGCATTGCTAAATTTCGGTTGTTCCGTTTACCGGATCTTTTGATCCTTTCATTTATCCTCAATGTCATAGCAATAGGGTTGATAAAATTCCTATGAACACGATATTTTCCCAATTCTTGATTACCATCATTTTTATGACTGTTGTTTTTCTGCATATCGTCAAGAAAAATTTCCTTGTAGCGATTGCCTATGGCATTCAGTCGTTTGCGATTGTGATGTTGCTGACAAATTCCTATATCATAACCGGATCTGTCTCATTCCTGTTGATTGCAGTCTTGGGATTGATAGTCAAAGTGATCATGGCTCCCATGTTTATCATTCACCAGATAAAAAAACATGATCTGAAATTCCTGGTAAGTACGTATATCAACCTGCCCTTTACCCTCATTGTTGTAGCCGCATTGACGGCTATCGCCCATTCGGATATCTTCGCTCTCCTTGTTAACCTTATTCCGGCGAATCGCGAACTCTTGTCGCTATCGCTTTCAACACTGTTCCTCTCTGTATTTCTGATCATCAACCGAAAAGGAGCAATATCACAGATTGTGGGAATCCTGTCACTGGAAAACAGCATAGTCGCCTTTGGACTTTTCTCTGTCATAGACCAATCGCTTATATTGGAGATTGGCATAGTGTTTTCCATTTCTGTCTGGATCATCATTGCGACCGTATTTATTTCAAAGATATACAAGCATTTTGGATCACTTGATGTGACGAAAATGAACCATTTAAAAGAGTAACATACTATGGAATTAATGATCATCTTATCATCTTTGCTCGTTTCCGCTTTCCTCTGTCTTATTGTCCGACAGCGGACTCTCATTGAATCTTTTTCAGTTCTGGCTTCGCTAGTGGCTTTTATTTTTTCGATAAAAACAGCCAATATTGTCGCTGTCTCAGGATCCTTTTCCCCTTTCATTTTTTTACGCGTCGATGCGTTGGGTGCTATCATCTTGCTCATCATCTCTCTTGTCGGTCTCGCAACATCCATCTATTCCATTTCCTATCTGCGGGAAGAAACAAAAAAAGGGATCATTGTCTTTTCGCAGGTCAGGCAATATTATATTTTATTGAATCTTTTCTTAGCAGCTATGCTTTTTGCCGTAACAGCCAATAACCCCATATTCACCTGGATTTCCATAGAAGCCACGACGCTCACTACTGCCTTTCTTATCAGTTTCTACAACAAACCTCATGCTGTTGAAGCTGCATGGAAATACCTTATCATCAATTCCATAGGTCTTCTTTTAGGTTTTTTTGGGACTCTGCTTTTTTTCACACCTTTGATAGGAAGTGAAGGATCCGGATTTACAACATGGGCAACGCTTCTGGCAAACGTACATCATTTCAATCCTGCAATTGCTAAAATCGCTTTTGTTTTTGTTTTGATCGGATATGGGACCAAGGTCGGACTTACCCCCATGCATACCTGGCTTCCGGATGCTCATAGTAAAGCCCCTGTCCCTATCAGTGCCCTTCTTTCAGGAGTCCTTCTGAATGTCGCTTTTATCGCCATATTGCGATTCAAATTGATTGTTGATAGTTCTATCGGTGCTATGTATTCCCAGAAATTGCTTCTCATTTTTGGGCTTGCATCCATTCTTGTCGCTTCGTTTATAATTTTTACACAAAAAAATTATAAACGTCTGCTTGCCTATTCCAGCATAGAAAATATGGGGTTCATAGCCTTTGGTTTTGGTGTCGGAGGAATCGGCATTATGGCAGCGCTTCTCCATATCATTTATCATTCCCTGGTCAAATCCGCGCTTTTCCTGCTGGCTGGCAATGTATTCTTAAAATATAGTTCAACAAAAATAGCCAATACAAGGGGAATGATCACAGTTCTTCCAGCAACTGGGGTTCTTCTCTTATTGGGAATGTTCTTTATTACAGGCTTTCCCCCCTTTGGATTGTTTTTTACAAAAATAGGTATTATTTCTGCAGGGTTTCAAACCCATCCCACAATAACAATAATAGCCATCTTTGCTGCAGCACTGCTTTTTGTAGGTTTTCTCAAACATTTCATTGCTATGTCATTTGGAGATAAGACTGAAAATATACCTATTCAAAGAAAATTCGATTTGTTGATATTTATACCACTTATACTTCTCTCAATCGCCATATTCTTAAGTTTTCATAAACCAGCATTTCTCGTTGCCCTTCTTGCTGAAGCGACAAGGCAGTAACACTATGAATACACTCATGAAAACCATCCTTCCTTTTCTTCCTCAAAACGTTGAACCTGATTATTTTGGGAATACAATTTCTTTTGAAGTACCAGCTTTGGATCTTGTACAAATAGCGCGAATGTTATATGATAAAAATAAGCTGGAATTGAAACTGATCACAGCCACAGACGAAAGGATTGATCAA
>DYKN01000191.1 GCA_020722575.1 Rikenella microfusus
TATTCTCCCTGATTAAATTGGCAATGGCTGGAGTATTAATCATTATTTCAGTGGCAGGAATCAAACCGCCCTTTAACCTAGGTATTAACCTCTGAGAAACAACTCCCAGAAGTGAACCTGACAATTGAGCTCTGATTTGGTCTTGCTGAACAGCTGGAAAGGAATCGACAATTCGATGGATGGTCTGGGCAGCCGAGTTGGTATGGAGGGTAGCGAAAACGAGGTGACCAGTCTCAGCAGCAGTGATGGCCGTAGCCATTGTCTCTAGGTCCCTCATTTCTCCAACCATAATGACATTGGGGTCCTGGCGAAATGTGGCCCGCAAGGCCTTCGCAAAACTGTTGGTGTCTTGGTAGACTTCCCTCTGTTCAATAATTGCTCGGTCAGGTTCAAAAACATATTCAATCGGATCTTCAATTGTAATAATATGGTCAGCTCTGGTGTGATTTATTTCATCGATTAAAGCGGCTAAAGTAGTTGATTTACCATGACTGGAAGGTCCGGTAATGAGCACAAACCCCTGGGTTGCTCTGGTGAATTTATGAAGAGTTGGAGGAAGATTTAATTCCTCAATTGTTTTGATTTTGGATGGGATAAGTCGGAGGGCAACACTGATGTTTCCCTGCTGGAAAAAAACATTTATTCTGTACCTAGCCCGATTTTCAAAATTATATGAAAAATCAATCTCTTTTTCCACTGGAAGTCTCTGAATTTGCTCTTTGTTCATCAGCAAAAAGGCTAAATTCTGGGTATCTTTGGCTGAAAGTTTTTCTTTTTTTGTTAGAGGAACCAACTGGCCGTTTATTCTCAGAGTTGGCGGATGACCAACCGAAAAATGCAAATCAGAAGCCTGATGCAAAATAGTCAGTTCTAATAATTCTTTAAGTTGGTTTTGATAATCTGGCATAATTTATTTCTCCTCAGCTACCCTCAAGACCTCCTCAATTGTGGTTATTCCCTCTAAGACCTTTAAAATTCCATCTTGTTTCATTGTCAGCATTCCCTGCCTCCTTCCTTCTTCCATAATTTTGATTTCTGAGGGCTCCTTTAAAATGATTTCTGCCAGTTCATCAGTCATTTTCAAAACCTCAAATAATGCTGTCCGGCCTGAGTAACCTACTTGATTA
>DYKN01000006.1 GCA_020722575.1 Rikenella microfusus
TTAATAAAAATTAATTATTTATCAGATACTTATAGCATTTTTTATTATGCTATTTTGAATTTTTTTATGTAAAGTATGGCATTGATTAAACAAGGTCATAGAGAAGCTGTTTTTATGTTAAAAATTGAAAGTAACAGGCAGACAGTGATAATTTGTCGAGGTGGTGGGAATATATGGCTCTCTTATTCGAATGAGTTAACCGATGTTGCATAATGGTTTTCAGAAAAAGGAATAACAGGTATGAATAGATTGATTTATATTTAACAAAAATATTTATATATGAAAAGGCTGGTTTTAATTTTGTTCGCAGTTTCTTATTTTCTGGTTTCCTGTCAGAAGACAACCCACGACAAAGAGATGGATCGCTTTATTAATGATCTGATGAAAAAAATGACTGTAGAAGAGAAGATTGGACAGATGAATCTCATAACGTTTACAGGAGGTCTAGCAACTGGCGCAACTATTTCTGAAGGTCCGGCGGAAAAGATAAGAAAAGGTCAGGTTGGAGCTCTGCTCAGTGTAACCGGTGTAGAGATATTAAGAAAAGCTCAGGATCTGGCAGTGAAAGAGTCAAGGCTTGGAATTCCGCTTTTCTTTGGAATGGATGTTATTCATGGTCACAGGACTATTTTCCCCATTCCCCTTGGACTTTCATGTACCTGGGATTTAGAGTTAATTGAGAAATCAGCAAGGATTGCTGCAACTGAAGCCAGTGCTGATGGATTGAACTGGGTCTATTCACCAATGGTTGATCTTGCCCGGGATCCCCGATGGGGCCGCGTTGCTGAAGGCGCCGGCGAAGACCCCTACCTTGGCTCTCTTATCGCCACAGCAATGGTGAAGGGTTATCAGGGACCTGGACTTAAAGACTCTGCAGCCGTAATGGCCTGTGTCAAACATTTTGCACTCTATGGCGCTGCTGAGGGCGGACGAGATTATAACACTGTTGACATGAGCCTTATCAGGATGTACCAGGATTATTTGCGTCCCTATAAAGCTGCCATTCAGGCCGGTGCAGGAAGCATTATGACTTCGTTCAACGATATCAATGGTATCCCTTCTACAGCCAATAAATGGCTCCTGACAGAGGTGCTGAGAAACCAATGGGGTTTCAAAGGTTTTGTTGTAACCGATTATACCGCTATCAATGAGCTTTCAAACCACGGCCTCGGTAATCTCCAGGAAGTATCTGTACTTGCTTTAAAGGCAGGCGTGGATATGGATATGGTTGGTGAAGGCTTCCTTACGACTCTGCAAAAATCACTTGAAGAGGGTAAAGTTACAGTGACCGATATTGATAATGCCTGTCGCAGAATACTTGAAGCAAAATATAAAATGGGCCTTTTTGAAGATCCTTACCGGCACTTAAATGAAGCTAGAGCAAAGAGGGAATTAACAAAACCTGAAAACATTACTTTTGCAAGGGAATTAGCAAAACGATCATTGGTACTGCTTAAAAATGAAAATAATACATTACCATTAAAAAAATCGGGCACAATAGCAGTTATTGGTCCACTGGCAGATGATCAGACCGATATGCTTGGCACCTGGGCTTTTTTTGGAGACAGACAAAAAATCGTTACAGTTTTACAGGGTATCAAAAATATTACATGGCCGACAGCAAAGGTTATTTATGCAAAGGGATCGGAATTGTCTGATGTTCCAGGTCTTATGAGGGCATTAACATTCTTCGGAACGCCGGGTCTGGCAAAAAAACCCGAGGAAGTTGAAGCTGAAGCCCGTAAAATGCTATTCGAAGCTCTGAAAACGGCTCAAACGGCTGATGTAATTGTTGCAGTTCTTGGCGAAGCTGCTGGCTGGTCAGGGGAGGCCGCAAGCTGTTCCGATATTGGCCTTCCCGAAACACAGAAAAGACTTCTAAAAGCTCTTATTGAAACTAATAAACCTGTCGTTCTTGTATTAATAAACGGTCGTCCGCTTACACTTGAATGGGAAGATAAACATGTTGATGCTATACTTGAAGCATGGGCGCCGGGAACCGAAGCCGGCAACGCAATTGCTGATGTACTGTTTGGCGATTATAACCCTTCGGGAAAACTTACCATGTCGTTCCCGAGAAATGCCGGACAGATACCGGTTTATTATAACCATAAAAACACCGGACGCCCCTTTGACGAAAGAAATAAATTCACCTCAAAATACCTTGATGTTCCAAATGATCCACTTTACCCTTTTGGATATGGATTGAGCTATACAACATTTGAGTATGGAGAGCCTTCGGTGAGTAATACAAACATTAAAGGAGATGATACACTTACTGTAAAAACTACTATTACAAACACTGGAAAATTTGCAGGAGAAGAGGTAGTACAGCTCTATATTCAGGATCCGGTTGCAAGCATTTCACGTCCTGTAAAGGAACTGAAAGGTTTCAGAAAAATTAATCTTCAGCCGGGAGAAACAAAAGAGATCACCTTCACGGTTACAACAGAAGACCTTAAGTTTTATAATGCCGATCTTAAATATGTCCGGGAACCCGGTGATTTTATAATTTATGTTGGACCAAACTCAAGAGATTTGAAACAGGTAAAGGTTAAATGGGAGTAATATTGTGTGGGACAAAAGACCGAATGGTGAAAGAAAAACTAATGAATTCTTCCCCTGACTCTCCGGTCAGGATCTTAGACTCTCATCCTGACGCTCCTTCGTCGGTCAAGATCGTAGACTCTCATCCTGACACTCCTTCGTCGGTCAGGATCGTAGACTCTCATTCTTGTTCGTGGAGCTGGCGGGAGTCGAACCCGCGTCCAGTCATGGAGACCATATGCTTTCTACATGCTTAGTCCTGTTTCATTGTCGGGACCATCCGGGTACAGGGCAACCCCTGATGATCCTTAGTTCCTTTTCATTCTCGCCTTCGGGCCGGAACAACCTTCAGGCCAGCCCCGATTTCCACGCGCCTCCATACCGGGTTGGCTCGTGGCTACGCCGCCCGGGAGACGTCCCGCTTCCGACACTGTGCCGGAATAAAGCTTAAGATACTGAACTTCTCTTAAGCAGCGAGAGCGTAATTGTATTCGCCGTTTATTTTGTCTGTGACACCGTTTATAGCGACGTGCCACCACACGCTGCATGCTTGCATACCACCCCTCATGCTGTCAATACCAGGTCAGCCCCAATATCAAACTGCAAAAATACAAATTTTATTCCACTTTTTATGATTTAAATCCAAAGGATTAATTCCTCGACTCAATATTTAATTATTGCAGTGTACCATGAATAATAATAATTTATTAATTTTGCTTTATCAAAATAGGGGTGCCTGACTTTAAGGCTGAGATTAAACCCATTGAACCTGATCCAGATAATACTGGCGAAGGGAAATGAGGATAAACTTTTGAAGATGGTATATTGCCTCTATTTGTACCATCATAAGTTTAACCGGTAAAATCCAGTTTAAAATGGAAAAGATTGTATCGCAAGGGATCATTGATTCCTATTTTATGAAACTGAAAGAAAATCTTTCGGTAGATTGTGCTATTGCTGGCGGCGGCCCATCAGGACTGGTCGCTGGTTATTATCTTGCCCGTGCGGGGCGAAAAGTTGCATTATTCGAACGTAGCCTTGCTCTTGGAGGAGGAATGTGGGGCGGCGCAATGATGTTCAACCAGATTATTATACAACAGGAAGCACTGAAATTTCTTGAAGAATTTAACATTGCCTTTGAATCTTACAACAGTCATTACTATGTAATAGATTCTGTTCAGGCTACATCATCAATTATTTATCATGCAACAAAAGCAGGGGTAAAAGTATTTAATTGTTTCTCCATTGAAGATGTTGTATTTCAAAATGATAAGGTTAGTGGTGTAGTAGTAAACTGGGCTCCTGTTCACAGAGAGAAGCTTCATGTGGATCCACTGATAATTATGGCAAAAGCAGTTCTCGAAAGTACTGGTCATGAATGTGAAATTGCAAAATTAGTTGCGAGAAAAAATAATGTTAGATTAAATACTCCCACAGGCGAAGTAATGGGCGAACGTTCACTATCAGTTGAAGAAGGTGAAAGGCAAACAATTGAAAATACTAAAGAAATATTTCCGGGACTTTTTGTGGCTGGAATGGCCGCAAATGGAGTAAGTGGAAGCTTCAGAATGGGTCCCATTTTCGGTGGAATGCTCCTGTCCGGTAAAAAAGCTGCTGAATTGATCAATGAAAGCTTATCATAATATGACAGATTTTGGCTTATACGTCATTATTACAAACCCTGTGCTTTCTTATACAAAAATCGCAGAGATATGTGTAAGAAATGAGATAAAAATGTTGCAATTGAGAGAAAAACATCTTACTGACAGAGAACTGGTAAAGGTTGGAAGGGAATTGAAATCAATAACAAGAGGTACTGTGACAAACCTCGTTATTAACGACCGGCCTGATGTAGCTGTTTTATGCGAAGCCGATTATTTACATCTGGGGCAGGATGATATTCATTATGAAGATGCAAGAATGATAGTAGGGAGCAATATGAAAATCGGGCTATCAACCCATTCTGTTAAACAGGTATTGAATGCATTAAAATTGAAACCTGATTATATCGGATTTGGCCCGATATACGAAACAACCGCAAAACCAAAACCCGACAGGGTTGTTGGAACTGATCAGCTAAGGGAAGTTCTATCAATCTCAAATATTCCTGTAGTAGCTATCGGAGGAATTTTCCCCGAAAATATTGAAGCGGTGCTTGAAACTGGTGCCAGAAATGTTGCACTGGTAAGATATCTTATGCAAAGTGAAGACCTTGAAAAACGGATACAGGAGATTAAGTCAATTTTAAAAAAATACAACCATGACACAGATGCAGAAAGCAATTAAAGGTATTACCACTAAGGAGATCTGTGAAGTTGCTGAATACGAAAACTATGACCCTGAGTGGATTCGTAACGAAGTCGCTTGCGGACGAATTGTAATACCTAAAAACATTAACCACCTTAATTTTAATATTAGAGGTATAGGCAACGGACTTAAAACCAAAATAAATGCAAATATTGGAACCTCGCCAAAACACTGCAACCCTGACGAAGAATTGAAAAAACTTCAGACAGCTATCAAATATGGCGCTGATTCAGTGATGGATCTGTCAACCGCTGGAGATATAGATCGGATATTGAAATCAATTATCGACAACTCATCGGTTATGGTAGGAACTGTACCGGTGTATAATGTTATGACACAGCTAATAAGAAAAAATAAAGAATTAAGCGATATGAAACCTGATGACTTGTTTCTGGAAATAGAGAAACAGGCAAAAATGGGTGTTGACTTTATGACTCTTCATTGTGGAGTAACACAAACTTCTATTTCTTTTCTGGAGAATGATGAGCGTGTCTTGGGTATAGTAAGCAGAGGAGGTTCATTCATTAAAAGCTGGATGCTGGCTACCGGATCAGAAAATCCGTTATATGAGCAATATGATAGGGTACTTGATATTTGCGAAAAATATGATGTCACAATCAGTCTGGGTGATGGATTGCGTCCCGGTGCCTGTAACGATGCTACCGACAGAGCACAGGTGGCTGAACTTTTGATTCTGGGCGAACTGGTTGAAAAAGCACATAAGCGTGGTGTACAGGTTATGGTGGAAGGTCCAGGACATGTCCCTCTTGACCAGATTGAGATTAATATAAAACTTATGAAAAAGATCTGCAATAATGCTCCGTTTTATGTGCTTGGCCCCCTTGTAACAGATATAGCACCAGGCTATGACCATATTGTTGGAGCAATAGGCGGTGCAATTGCTGCCGCTCATGGTGCCGATTTTCTCTGTTACGTAACACCGGCCGAACACCTTTGCCTCCCAACTATCGATGATGTGAGGGAAGGAGTTATTTCAAGCAAAATAGCAGCCCATTGTGGCGATTTTGTTAAAAATGTCAAGGGTGCCAGAAATACTGATTATAATATGTCGCATGCCCGAAGAGAATTGAACTGGGAAAATATGTTTAAATATGCTATTGAACCTGAATTACCCAGAACGAGGAAGCAATTATCGGAAAGCGCTAGAGAAAATTATTGTTCAATGTGCGGGTTCCTCTGTGCAATAAAGATAGACCGAGGATTATTATGAATTATTTTTTAACAATCGCAGCTTCCGATAGCAGCGGAGGAGCAGGTTTACAGCAGGATATTAAGGTGGCTCATGATTTTGGTTACTGGGCTTTGTCAGCTGTTACAGGTATTACTTCACAAAACTTTAATAAAGTATCTGTTGTAGAACCTGTTAAGCCTGAATTACTTAAGAATCAAATTGACCAGTGTTTGTCAGCATTCAGCGTTAAAACCGTAAAAATCGGAGCTTTGTGCAGCCTGGAAAACATTATCGTTATAGCAGAAAGCCTAAAAAAATATAAATGCAAAATAGTTGTCCTCGATCCGGTATTGTTTTCGACAGGCGGACAGGAATTTTTGCCTCATTCGGCTCTTAACATTCTGAAAGATAACCTTTTCCCGCTCTCAACATTGATTACACCCAATAAAAATGAATTTGAATTACTTACCGAATCCAGAATAGAAAATATTGAAGATGCAGTTAAAATAGCAAAAGAGTTATGCAAAAAATGGAATACATCAATCTATATCAAAGGAGGGCATTTTAATTACCATAATATCAAGGAGGCATTGGTTACCAATACAAATATTTACTGGTTTGAACGCGACCGTAAAATGTTTTCTTATTCACATGGTACGGGATGTACTATTTCGACTGCCCTCGCATGCTTGCTTGGTGATAATATTGATTTAGTATCGGCATATCAGTTAGCTAACGAATATCTTGTTAAGTATTACAGCTCAATACAAAAGAGATTCAAATCTTAATATTGTGATTTTACTAAACTGTAAAATTTTTAAAAGAATGGGCAATTTAAAAGTTAAATTATTGATCCTTTTTATAATTAATAATCTGATAATCAATCATATAAAAGCGCAGGAAATATTTGATACAACATTTATGGGGGAAATGATCCTGTTGAAAGATGTTATAGTTACAGCTGAACGTACACCAATTCAGGCATTTCAATCGGGGCGTGTTGTTAAAGTAATAAGCAGGGATGAGATTAAAAATGTTCCTGCTCACAACATCGATGCGCTTCTTGAACATGTACTTTATCTAGATGTCCGACAGCGAGGAGCATCTGGTGTACAATCGGATATTAACATAAGAGGAGGCTCATTTGATCAGACATTGATCCTGTTGAACGGGATAAATATAAGTGATCCTCAGACAGGTCATCATAACCTGAACCTGCCTGTAGATATTGATGATATTTCACGGATTGAGATTCTAGGAGGGCCTGCAGCAAGAAGCTTCGGAACAAATGCATTTGGGGGAATAATTAATATTATTACAGAAGAAAAAAATGCCACCAATGCTCATTTAAGAGTTTCATCGGGAGATTTTGGCTTTTTTAAAACAGGATTCAGTTTATCTATTCCTGCAACCTCATTCAGAAACTATTTATCAGCATCATTTCAGTCGTCAGAAGGATATGATAAAAATACTGATTATCAGATAGCCAATATTTTTTACCAGAACAGAATTGAAATCAAGTCTGGCCAGATTGATTTTCAGACCGGTTTAACTTCGAGATCTTTCGGAGCAAATAGCTTTTATTCACCAAAATATCCTGATCAGTATGAAAATATTCGCACCTTTTTTACAAGTATCCGCCTTGATATAAATAATACAAAAACCAATATCTCACCGTATTTATACTGGCGTTATAACCAGGATCAGTTTGCTCTTTTCCGCAAAAATCCACCTGAATGGTATAAAACCGATAATTACCATTTAACCGATGTAAAAGGATGTGGACTTGACTTTTCACGGCCTTTTCAATCTGGAACTCTCTCGGGTGGCATTGACTTCCGCTATGAGAAAATATTAAGTAATGTGCTTGGTGAAATGTTGCCTCAACCGGTTCATATTCCCTGGAAAGATTCTCTGATGTTTACCAGAGGTCATACAAGATTTCATACCGCGATATTTCTGGATTATTCAACAACAATTAGAAAACTTTATCTGTCAACAGGTGTTATGTTAGCCTATAACTCCGATAATAAGTCCCTTTTAAGTCTTTACCCCGGACTTGATATCAGTTATCGTTTAACGGAGACGGTAAGATGGTTTGCATCGGTTAATCGTTCACTTCGTCTTCCAACTTTTACCGACCTTTATTATAACAGCCCTGTACAGAGAGGTAACCCCGATCTTCTTGCTGAAAAAGCAGTAGCTATCGAGAGTGGTATCAAATTCAATCATAAAAATTTTACTGGTTATACTTCAGTTTTCAGTCGAATGGGAAGAGAAATAATTGATTGGGTTAAATATCCTGATGATAGTATATGGGTTTCAATGAACCACACAGAAGTAAATGTAAATGGATTTGAGCTTTTCATTGAGTGGAAATCTCCAGAAACAACGGATAAAAACTTGTCGATGGAATCAGTAAAATTTGGCTTTAGTTACCTTAACCCCGATAAGAAAAGCGGAGAGATGCAGAGTAAATATTCACTTGATGTATTATCTCACCGGATTGACTTTGGAATAGAATACAAATTGATAGCAAAGATACTGGCAAATTTGCGATTGAGTTACAGGTGTCGTGCCGGGGGTTATCAACCCTTTGAAAACAACAACTATCTATCAGAAATAAAATATCCGGATATTTATATAGCAGACGGTAAAATTTCAAGGGAATTTAAATCATTTACCATTTATGTTGAAGCCACAAACATTTTAAATACAAAATATTACGATAATGCTAATGTACCTGAACCCGGCCGATGGATAAAAGCTGGCGTCATGCTTGATGTTTTAAAGGCTGTTGAAATGTTTTAATGATGTTGTTTAATAAATTACTCTAAAAACCACAACACAAAAAAACAAAAACTTAATTTTCCTTTTTCTAAAAGGTTAAATAAAACTATTTTTTAAAAAAGAATTACTTTTGATATAGAAATTATTTATTTGTTTTCGAACTAATAAAAATTATTTGTGGTGCTTTATGTTTATTAAACAATGTAAACATGAAAGCGTATGCCCTACAGATAAATTAGTTTAAGTGAAAAAATTTATATCCTTATGAAAAAGACATTCGATTTTTCGTTTTTACTGGTCATTGCTATTTTTTTAATGGTTGTCGCATCTTCCTGTAAAAAATGGACTATAGAAAAGAAAGAGGGTTATACTCTTGTACATAATAAAAAGGGACCCGTTCTTGGTTATTCAGATTCATCAGGTATTAAGATTATTACAAAAGGCGGTTATGCCTTCAAGGATCTTAATCGTAATGGGAAACTTGATCCATATGAGAACTGGCGTCTCAAATTCGATGTAAGGGCAAAAGATCTGGCTTCAAAACTTACGGTTGAACAGATAGCAGGTTTGATGCTTTATAGCAGTCATCAATCAATACCTGCAGGAGAAGGTGGAAGGATGGGAGCAACTTACAGTGGGCAGCCTTTCAGTAAAAGTGGAGCGAAACCATCCGATCTTACCGACCAGCAGAAAAAATTCCTTTCTGATGATAATGTCAGGCATGTTCTGATAACCCGTGTGGAGACTCCTGAAGTTGCAGCCCGCTGGAATAATAATGCACAGGCTTTCGTTGAAGGTCTTGGATTTGGAATACCTGTAAATACAAGTTCCGACCCACGTCATGGTACTGAAGCAAGCGCTGAATTCAATCTTGGTGCGGGAGGTAGAATATCAATGTGGCCAAATACGCTCGGACTTGCAGCTACGTTCGATCCGGAACTAATGCTTCAATTTGGCAAAATTGCTTCAACTGAATACAGAGCTCTGGGTATTGCCACGGCACTCTCACCACAGATAGACCTTGCTACTGAACCACGCTGGAGCAGATTCAACGGAACAATGGGAGAAGATCCCGACCTTGCAACTGATATGGCAAGAGCCTATGTCGATGGTTTTCAAACTTCAGATTCAGTTTTCGAGATATCAGATGGTTGGGGATTCAGAAGCGTAAATGCAATGGTAAAACACTGGCCCGGTGGTGGGCCGGAAGAGGGGGGAAGAGATGGCCATTATGGTTATGGAGCTTACGCAGTTTATCCCGGTAATAACCTTAAAGACCACCTGAAACCATTTACTGAAGGTGCATTTAAACTTCACGGACCTACAGGTAGAGCATCAGCTGTAATGCCCTATTACACAATATCATATAATATTGACACAGCTTATCACGAAAATGTTGGAAACTCTTATAACAAATTTATTATCACTGATCTGTTAAGAAAAAAATACGACTACGATGGTGTAGTCTGTACCGACTGGGGTATTACTGGCGACGTAGAAGGTGTATATCAGTTTCAGGGTAAACCATGGGGGGTTGAAAAACTAACTGTTAGTGAACGGCACTATAAGGCAATAATGGCTGGAGTCGATCAGTTTGGGGGTAATAACGATAAAGGACCTGTAATTGAGGCTTATAATATCGGAGTGAAAGAACATGGTGAAGAATTCATGCGCAAAAGATTTGAGGAATCAGCAGTAAGACTTCTGAAGAATATTTTCAGAACAGGCCTTTTTGAAAATCCATATCTCGATCCTGATGAGACTAAGAAGATTGTTGGAAATCCTGATTTTATGAAAGCGGGTTATGAAGCTCAATTAAAATCAATTGTGATGTTGAAAAACAAGAATAATATACTTCCACTGAAGGAAAAGATAAAAGTTTATATTCCGAAACGACGTGTTGCTGCTGTTCGGGGATTTTTCGGAACAGATTCTCCCGAGAGAATTATTGACCCGTTGAATCCTGTAATTTCAGGCAAATATTTTACGTTGACAAATAATCCATCAGAAGCTGATGCAGCAATAGTGGTAATTGATAGTCCACGCGGTGGAACAGGTTTCAATTCTGATGAATTGAAATCGGGTGGTACCGGATATGTTCCAATCACACTTCAGTATGATAAATATACGGCAGTTGATGCCAGACCGGTTAGCATAGCCGGTGGAAGTCCTTTTGAAAATTTCACAAACCGTTCCTACAGGGGAAAAACCGCTACCGCTTCCAATACAGGTGATCTGGCACTTGTTAGAGAAACACGCAAAGCTGTTAAAGATAAACCTCTGATACTGGTTGTAAATACTTACAATCCTTTTGTTTTATCAGAGATTGAAGAGATCTGTGATGCCATATTACTTCATTTTGCCGTTCAGGATCAGGCAATTCTTGATATTATATCGGGAAAGGCAGAACCATCAGCCCTGTTGCCGTTCAATATGCCATCCGATATGAAAACCGTTGAAGAGCAATTCGAAGATACTCCCCATGATATGATATGCTATACCGACAGCGAAGGAAATACTTACAAATTTGGATTCGGACTCAACTGGAAGGGAATTATTAACGACGAAAGAACCTCACGATATAATAAATAGATTTATTATAAGTATAAGCGACCCGCAAATAATAGCATAAGGCTGGATTGTTAAAATACAATGAAAGAATCTGAAATTAATGTAAGACTTCTCAAGGGGGATGAAAGTGCTTTTGAATTTATTTTCAGAAAGTATTTTGTTAAATTATGTCAGTATGCTGAACATTATTTGAGAGATAAATCTGCAGCCGAAGAGATGGTTGAGGATTTTTTCGTCTTCATGTGGGATAATTGTGAAAAAATAGAAATCGAATCAAACCTGGCTGGTTATCTTTATAGAAGTATTCACAACAGATGTCTCAAATATCTCAGGCATGAAAATGTGAAACAAAAATACCTTGAAAAAGAAGGATATCTTTTTTTGGATAAGGAAATTCTTGAACCTGTTTCAGATGATTTTCCTGAAGCCACTCTTGTGTCGAAGGAACTTGATAATCAATTACTTATAAAGTTAAATAACGTTTCTAAATTATTAATCGGATAATAGTGATAATTTGCAATAATTAAGGAATAAGATTTTTCATTTAGTCTACAGTCAATAGAGTTAATAAATTGATTATAATATTCCCCATATAAAAAAATTATAATTATGAATACTTTAAGAAGATTAAAAATTAAAGCAATTATTGAATCAATTAAAATTGTTTGTACTGTTTTGTTGATTATATTTTTTTTCAGTTGTACCGGTCCAATATCCAGTGATTGGATGAAAATAGAGTCAGGTTTCATTAATCCGCCGCAGAGTGCTCATCCCCGGGTTTGGTGGCACTGGATGAATGGCAATGTCACTAAGGAAGGCATACGTGCCGATCTTGAATGGATGCACAGGGTAGGTATCGCCGGCTTTCAGAACTTTGATGCCGGCCTAGCTACACCTAAGATTGTGGATAAGCGTCTTATATTTATGACCGATGAATGGAAAGAAGCTTTTCGTTTCACCACTTACCTCGCAGATTCATTGGGGCTGGAAATGGCTATAGCAGGCTCACCGGGATGGAGCGAAAGCGGAGGCCCATGGGTCAAGCCATCTCAAGGTATGAAAAAGATGGTATGGAGTGAAACGATAATAGAAGGGGGCAAACCCTTTAAAGGCATAATTCCTTCTCCCCCAACTAAAACTGGGAGATTCCAGAATACTGGCTCGGAAAGAGGTTTTGCACAGGAAGAAGAAGCGCAGAAGCCTTTAGAGTTTTATGCTGATGCTGCAGTTATAGCCTACCGGGTACCTGAGGCAGAAGTTACCATTAGAGATCTAAAACCTGTAGTTACATCAAGCGGAGGCAATTTTACACTTGATATGCTTACCGATGGAGACCTTGTAACAACCTCGCAGCTGCCGGTTAACCCGAACGATAGCGTAGCATGGATAAAATTTGAGTTCAAAGAACCACAAACCATTTATTCAATATCAATGGTTGGTGCAGGTAGCCCGGGGATGTTTGGCTTTTTCAGAAGCCGTCAGCGTCGGACTCTTGAAGCAAGTGACGATGGCAGGAATTTCAGAAAGGTTGTCGAAATTTCAGTTGGTGGCGTTCCTCAGAACACTATAACTTTTAAACCAGTAACCGCCAAATTTTTTAGGGTCACTATAACTAATCCCCCTTCATTTGATGAGAGTGCACAGCTTGGAGAAATGTTTGGAAGGAGGCAGGCACGAACACAGGTGATCAGAGGTACAGATATCGCTGAAATAGTACTGTATACAACTCCTAGAATAAATCGCTTTGAAGAGAAAGCAGGATTTGCAGTTATTACAAATGTTGATAGCCAGCTCACATCAGAATTATTCCCTGAAGGGGCAATTAAGTCTGGTGATGTTGTTAATCTTACTGATAAGATGAAAGAAGATGGTACACTTGAATGGACACCTCCAGAAGGCAAATGGTGCATACTGCGCATAGGATATTCTCTTACCGGTCAGCAAAACAGACCTGCTTCACCGGAAGCCACAGGACTGGAGGTGGATAAGTTAAACCCTGATTATGTCAGAAGTTATTTTACACAGTATCTTGATATGTACAGAGATGCTACGGGAGGTTTGATGGGAGACAGAGATCTTAAGTACATCATTACCGATAGCTGGGAAGCCGGGACAGCGAACTGGACAGATAAAATGATAGAAGAATTTAATAAGAGAAATAATTACGATATCATACCGTGGCTACCAGTACTGACAGGAAAGATAGTCGAAAGCAGCAGTGCCAGCGATAAGTTCCTGTGGGATTTTCGCAATACACTCGAAGCTATGGTGGCAGAATACCATTATGATAATTTAACCACAATTCTGGCAGAAAGAGGCATGGGCAGATATACTGAGTCGCATGAAAGTGGTCGAGCTTTTATTGGAGATGGAATGGAGGTAAAGAGAAGTGCTACTTTTCCCATGAGTGCTACATGGACTCCAGGTGGCTTTGGAGGTAGAGAGTCAGATGGTGTGGCAGTCAGACATGAGACTGATATAAGAGAATCAGCCTCAGTAGCTCATATTTATGGGCAAAACATCGTTGCCGCCGAATCGTTTACAGCAATTGGTAATACATGGGCTTACGATCCAGCAAGATTAAAACCGACAGCCGATTTCATGCTGGCAGCAGGTTTAAACAGATTCGTGATTCATACATCGGTTCATCAACCGGTAAATGATAAAATACCCGGCTTGGGACTGGGTCCATTTGGCCAGTGGTTTACCAGACATGAAACATGGGCTGAACAGGCAAAACCATGGTTGGACTATCTATCACGCAATTCATATATGCTTCAGCAGGGGAAATTTGTTGCCGATATAATTTATATCTACGGCCAGGGCACTAACCTTACAGCTATTTTCGGAAACAGATTGCCACCAGTGCCCGATGGATTTAACTACGATTTTCTAAACGCCGGTGCTTTACCAGATGTTCTTTCAGTCAAGAATGGTGAAATAACAACATCAACCGGTATGAAATATAAATTACTTGTACTTGATGAAAGCACAAAATTTATGACTCTACCAGTATTGAAAAAAATACTGGACATGGTTAATGCGGGAGCGGTGGTAACAGGTACAAGACCTGAGAATACACCTTCATTAAATGATGATGAAGAAGAGTTTAAAAATATTTTGAGTCAATTCTGGCCTGAGAATAAAGAAATAAAAATAATCGGAAAAGGTAAGATCTATTCGGGCTATTCAATAAAAGAAACACTGGATGACATGATGATTGAGCCTGATTTTACTTATTCTTCAGATGATTCACAGCCTAAAATGCGTTTTGTTCACAGACAATTGGGGAAAGATCATATTTACTGGCTAAGTACTGACAATAAAAATAGTTCCAGAGTAAAAGTGTCATTCAGAGTTTATGGATTGAGGCCTGAAATCTGGAATCCAGTGAACGGAAAAATTTCTTTCACTTCATTTACAATAGCAAACGGTCGTACCAATGTCGTTCTCGATATGGCACCTGAGGATGCATTGTTTGTTGTTTTCAGAGAGAAAACCGTACAGAAATCATACGAATTACCTGAGAAAAATGAAGTTGTGTTATCAACTATATCAGGGGAGTGGAGAGTGAAATTTCAATCCGGACGAGGAGCTCCGGAAGAAGCAGTTTTCAAGGATTTAACTCCATGGAATGAAAATGATGATACCGGAATAAAATATTTCTCCGGAACAGCTGAATATTCGAAAGTAATTAACATTGAAGAAAACTGGATTAATGACAATTCAGAGATATGGCTCGATCTTGGAGAAGTAAAAAATCTGGCAGAGGTGATATTGAACGACAAGCCTCTGGATATTGTCTGGAAAAAGCCATTCAGGGTAAAACTGAATGACGCTTTAAAAACAGGTGAAAATAAATTAGCAATTAAAGTAACAAACCTCTGGGTAAACAGACTGATAGGGGATCAGCAACCAGGCGTTACAAAACCTGTTACATATACAACGCAGGCGTTCTATAGAGCTGACTCAAGACTTCTTCCTTCAGGTTTATTGGGACCTGTCAAAATTTTAAAAGTTTCTACTAATAATAAATAAAATTTTTAAGTAACCGGAATATATATCCGTCATTTGAAAAAAGTAAAATGTTTTATTGTAATGATTATTAAGTAAAGTAGAGATTATGGTTGGGTTAGTTGGTTAGGTTAGTTTCTGGAAAAACCCTGATCAGTCATTGAACTGGCCAGGGTTTTAGTTGAAATTATTAGATTTATATATGAGAATGTGACAGGTCAATTTGTTAAATATTTTTAAAAATGCCAAATAAACAGATTCATGACTAAATTTGAATAAAATTATAGTTAAACAAAGCTATTTAAAATGAGATTTACCCGACGAAATTTCATCAGAACAGCAGGTGCCGGCAGTGCCAGTCTTGCAATAGGTGCGCCCATAATGGCATCAGGATGCAAATCGACATCTACAAACCCCGTCAGTTACGATAAACAGGTTCTGTTTATTGGTGATGATATAGCTGTTGCCGAAACAAAATATGGCAAAGTAAGAGGATATATCCTCAGAGATATTTATTATTTCCTTGGAATACCTTACGGTGCAGATACTTCAGGTGCTAACAGGTTTATGCCTCCTCAGAAACCAAAACCGTGGGACGATATATTCCCTGCCGTTTGGTGGGGGAATTCTGCCCCCCAGATTATGGAGAGAAGATATGCCAATCTATACCAATCGTTTGCCGACCACTGGAACTACGACGATGTAAGCGAAGATTGCCTGAGACTTAATGTTTTTACTCCGGCAATTAATGACGGGAAGAAGCGACCTGTTCTGGTATGGCTTCATGGAGGAGGTTTTACTAATGGTAACGGTATTGAACAGGACGGATATAACGGAGAAAACCTTGCCAGAAAAGGGGATATCGTGTTTGTATCGGTAAATCACAGGCTTGGCCCGCTTGGTTTTACCAACCTTGTCGGTGTTGGCGGCGAAAAATATGCTGCATCAGGAAATGTCGGCATGCTTGACCTTGTTGCCGCACTTGAATGGGTACGCGACAATATTGAAAACTTTGGAGGTGATCCCGGAAATGTGACCATTATCGGCCAGTCGGGCGGCGGCGCAAAAGTTACCACACTAACGGCAATGCCGTCGGCAAAAGGACTCTTCCATAAGGCTGTGGTTTTGAGCGGAGCAGGATTACGCTCGGGTGAAAAAGAATACTCGGAAAAGCTTGGTGAATACGTGCTAAAAGAAGCCGGACTGAAAGCAACAGAAATAGAGAAGCTTCATGATATTCCATGGCCTGAATATCTGAATATTGCAAACCGGGCGGCTTCTAAACTGGCTCAGGAATCAGGCCCTGCACCTGCAGGATTACGCAGGGGGTTCAATCCTGTTGTGGACGGATTTTATCTGCCACAACATCCATATTTTCCTGAGACAACACCATTGGCAGAAAATATCCCGATGATAATATGCTCGACAATGAATGAAAGTTCCCCGAGCCGTAACGATGCTTCACTGGAAAACATCACCCTCGATGAAGTAAAGGAAAGGGTAAAACAACGCGCAGGATTCAGCTCAGGTTATGGAGATAAAGCCGGTGAAGTAGTCGATGCTTATGCAAAAGCCTTCCCCGACAAGAAGCCAGTTGAAATATGGTCGATGGTAATGAGTACACGTCAGGGAGTTGTTGCTCTTGCCAATGCCAAATCGAAACAACCAGCCCCGGTCTATGTCGCATGGTTTTGCTGGCAACCACCATTATTCGACGGTCGTATGAGAGCCTTCCATTGCTCCGATATATGCTTCTGGTTTTATAATACCGACCTGATGCTTACACATACAGGCGGAGGTCCAAGACCAAGAAAGCTTTCAGAAAAAATGTCAGGGGCCCTTCTGCAATTCATGCGAACAGGTAATCCCGACGGCGGTGGCCTTCCTCACTGGCCAGAATATACTTCCGAAAATGGCGAAGTAATGGTGCTTGACGATGTAAGCGAGGTAAAAAATGATCCAGACAGGGAAGCAAGAAAAACCCTACCATCAGTTTAATTGATTAAAGAACTAACCACATTAAAAACAATAATCAAA
Source organism: Rikenella microfusus (assembly GCA_020722575.1). Classification (GTDB taxonomy): domain Bacteria; phylum Bacteroidota; class Bacteroidia; order Bacteroidales; family VadinHA17; genus LD21. Next base: position 17,459 of record DYKN01000006.1, read on the forward strand.
TGTTCTAATTTCATAATAATAAAAGTAAAATCAAATATTTTAAGGAATTCAAGAGCTTAAATAAGTCCTCCAATTTTGGGGGCACCTAGGGGGTAAAAATGACAAAAAATATATCTGATTCTTATTTACTAAATGAAATATATGTTTAATTTACACCTTAACCAAAAATCATTAATTATGAAAAGGTTACCAGAATTATTAATTGTAACATTTGTTACATTTTTACTAACAATATCAGGTTTGTCAGGTCAGGAAAGGCCTGTTGCTCCGGCAGCCAGACCTCAAATGAGAATGCCTGCGCGCATTGTTTCTCCAGAGATTCTACCTGACAATAAAGTTACTTTCAGACTCTATGCAAGAAACGCTACGACTGTTGCCGTTTCAGGCGAGTGGCAATCGGGTTTTGGAGCTACGGAGGCTATGGTTAAAAACGATACAGGCCTCTTTACACTTACTGTAGGACCTCTTAAACCTGAACTTTATGGTTATTCATTTATCGTTGACGGAGTATCAACCATCGACCCTAATAATGTTCAGGTTCGACGTGATGGAAACCGGTACCAGAGTTTCTTCATTATCCCTGGGCCTGAATCAGACCTTTATTTTCATAAACACAATGTTCCCCACGGAATGGTGTCAAAAGTCTGGTACCATTCATCAGTGCTCGGAATAGATCGCAGAATGTATGTTTACACTCCAGCTGGTTATGAAAGCGGAAAGGAGAAATATCCGGTCTTTTATCTGCTACATGGTGCAGGAGGCGATGAGGATGCATGGACAAACATGGGGCGTGCTGCCCAGATTATGGATAACCTTATTGCTCAGGGTAAAGCGAAACCCATTATTGTTGTAATGACAAACGGCAACGCCAACCAGGCAGGGGCCCAGAATGAGGTACCACCAGTACCATCACAGGATATGCAGAGCATTGAAGCTTATCAGAGATTTGCAGGTAAATTTGAAGAACACCTGGTAAAGGATGTTGTTCCGTATATCGAAAAGAATTACAGGGTACTTACAGGAAAAAATAACCGTGCCATTGCCGGGTTGTCAATGGGAGGTGCACACACTCAAACCATAACCTTTGACAATCCCGATATGTTTGGATATATTGGCGTATTCAGCATGGGTCTTATGAACCTCCGGCAGAGGGAACAGGATGTTGCACAACTCGAGAAAGAAAGGCTCGCAAAACTTGAAGCCCTGAAAAAGAGTGGCTACAAACTCTACTGGATTGGCTGCGGGAAAGACGATTTCCTTTATCAAAGCGTTGTTAACCTTAGAAATTTCTATGATAAGAATAATTTTGAATACGTCTATCGCGAAACCCCGGGAGGCCATACATGGGCAAACTGGAGAATATACCTCTCGGAGTTTGCGCCACTGCTCTTTAAATAATGCGGAATAAACATTGAGCCTACTCCGAAAAGTCCATATATCTGATTTTTTACCCCCTTCCCCTAAGAGGGGATATTAAATATCAGCAGTTTACAAAAGTCCCCTTGGGACATTTAGGGGTAAAAATACTTCTTAGAGTAGACTCAAAATATTTTTAAATGTCATTCCGAACGAAGTGAGGAATCTTTTACAATTAATCAGGAATATCATAAAAATATTTATTATATGAAAAGAAAATCAATTCTACCAATTCTGCTTCTGGTTTTTTTCACCTGTACTGAAGCGCAGCAACTACCTCAACTTGGCAAAGATCCTGTAAAGAAAGTGGTTTCTGCCATGACTCTTGAGGAAAAGGTTTCGATTGTTGTAGGAGCCGGTATGAGAATGCCGGGCATACCTTCTCCCGGCACGCAGGGCCAGGGTCAGCAACGTCGTCAACAACAGCAGCAACTGGAACCTGTTATTGGAGAAACGCAAAATATCGTTCCTGGTGCAGCGGGTTCAACACATGCTGTTCCACGACTGGGAATACCCTCTATCGTTGTTGCTGATGGACCGGCAGGCCTCAGAATCAGTCCGACAAGAGAGAATGACCCGAACACCTATTATTGCACAGCATTCCCTGTTGCCACACTCCTGGCTTCAACTTGGGATGTTGACCTTGTAAACAAAGTGGGTCAGGCTATGGGAAAGGAAGTACTTGAATATGGTGTTGATATAATTCTCGGTCCAGGAATGAATATTCATCGTAACCCTCTATGTGGCAGAAACTTCGAGTATTATTCCGAAGACCCCCTCATAACTGGCAGAATAGCGGCTGCAATAATAAACGGAATAGAATCGCAAGGTGTAGGAACTTCGGCAAAACACTTTGCAGCCAATAATGCTGAAACAAACCGCAATTCACTTAATACCATAGTTAGCCAGAGAGCTCTTCGTGAAATTTACTTAAGAGGATTTAATATAGCAGTGCAGGAATCACAGCCATGGACTGTAATGTCATCATATAACCTTATAAATGGGACTTATGCTCCCGAAAACTATGACCTTATCACAAAAGTGTTGCGTAACGACTGGGGCTTTAAAGGATTTGTTATGACCGACTGGTTCGGAGGGAAAGATGCAGTAGCTATTGCTGCTGCAGGTAACGACCTGCTTATGCCGGGAAATCCCAATCAATCAAAGGCAATTCTTGAAGCTGTAAAATCAGGAAAACTCAGTGAAACTGTCATCAACAGAAATGTTGAAAGAATTCTTAACATTATTCTTCAGACTCCAAGATTTAAAGGATACAAATTTTCCAATAAGCCTGATTTGAAGGCAAATGCAGTTGTTACCCGACAGGCTGCAACTGAGGGTATGGTTCTCCTGAAAAATAATGAAGAAACCCTTCCTTTTAAGCCTGAAGTCAAAAAGCTTGCAGTCTTTGGAAACACTTCCTATGAGATAATAACCGGTGGAACAGGGAGCGGAGATGTAAATGAAGCTTATAGTGTGTCGCTTGTTAAAGGCCTTCAAAATGCAGGATACTCCCTTAACCAGAACCTGATGAACCTTTACAATAGCTATCTTAAGGCTGTAAAGGAAGGAAGACCACAGGCACGTGGTATTATGATGAGAACCATTCCTATACCTGAATTGACTGTAAATACCAATCTGGTGAACAGTATGGTTAATGTAAGTGATGCAGCACTGATTACTATAGGACGAAACTCGGGTGAAGGCAGTGACCGAAAAGCAGAAAATGGAGATTTCTATTTGACCGATACCGAACAGGAACTCATAAAAACAGTATCAGAAATCTACCATTCGAAAAATAAAAAAGTTGTTGTAATACTTAATATCGGTGGGGTTATTGAAACCGCAAGCTGGAAAATACACCCCGATGCCATCCTGCTTGCCTGGCAGGGAGGTCAGGAAACCGGAAACTCAATTGCAGATATTCTCTCGGGAAAAGCTAATCCATCAGGAAAACTTGCTTCTACTTTCCCTGTAAAATATGATGATGTTCCCTCTGCAAAGAATTTCCCCGGCAAAGTCATTGAACAGGGAAAACAGCAACAGCAGGGCGAACAGGATATGATTTCGGCCTTTATGAGTCCGAGGGCATCGGAGGTAACCTACGAAGAAGGAATATATGTGGGCTACAGATATTATAATACTTTTAATGTACCTGTCTCTTACGAATTTGGCTATGGCCTCTCCTACACAACTTTTGAGTATTCAAACCTTAAACTTAGCTCAAAAACTTTCGGAAAAAATATTGTGGTTAGTGTCGATGTCAAGAACACAGGAAAGGTCGCAGGCAAAGAAGCGGTTCAACTCTATCTCTCAGCACCGGCAGTGCGGCTGCACAAACCCGAAAGCGAATTGAAAGGATTTGCTAAATCACGTCTTCTCCAGCCGGGAGAATCACAGACACTTACATTTACACTTGATCCCATGTCACTTGCTTCTTTTGATGAAACTTCTTCATCATGGATTGCCGACGCAGGAAAATATACTGTAAAAATAGGAGCTTCATCAAAAGATATCAGGCTTACTGATCAATTCACTCTGCCGAAGAATATTACCGTTAAGAAAGAATCCTTGGCTCTCGCACCCAAAATTAAAATTAATGAAATAAAGCCATGAAAGGAAGAATTCTGCTTTTAATTTTTTTTGGTCTGACATTGCCGGAAGTATATTATACTTCCGGCAATAGTCAGAAGCCTGATATATCAAGACTACAGGATGAACCATGGTTTTCGGTAAAAGAGATAGGTAAAGGTGTATGGCTTATCAGCGATCATGGCGCTGATAACATTTATTTAGTTGAGGGGAAAGACAGTGCGATTCTGATCGATACGGGGCTTGGTGTGGCCGACCTTCGTGCAACCGTAAGAAAAATTACCGGCAAACCTCTGATTGTGGTTAATACTCATGGACATCCTGACCATTCGGGTTCAAATTATCAGTTTGAAATAGTTTATATGCATCCAGCCGATATTGAAGCAGCTAAACAGTTTAACATACCAGAAGCCCGAGCTCGTTCATCAGGCAATATGCTGCAGGGAAACACACCACGCGAAGAGGAAAAATTTCATGGCAAGCCCTTTGATACCAGATATATACCTGTTACGGAAGGCCATGTTTTCAACCTAAGTGACAGAAGAATACAGGTTATGGAAACGCCCGGACATACACCAGGAAGTATATGTTTTCTTGATGTGGAAAATAAGATACTTTTCAGCGGCGACAATAACAATGGCCTTGTATGGCTTTTTCTCGAAAACTGCACCCCTCTCCATAAATATCTCGAAACACTTCAGAAACAACAAAAAAGAATAAGCGAGTTTACAACGTTGATGCCAGGGCATGGTGAACCAGTCTCTTCTGATTTTATCAACGACCAGATAGCTTGCGTCAAAAGCATTCTCGACGGAACCTGCCAGGCAAAGGAATATAAATCATTTGCCGGAAATGCAATGATCTGCTCGTACGGCCGTGCCAGCGTGGCATACAGACCCGATAATCTTTGATTTTTTAACGATTCTTAGAAAAACTATTATAATATGTAATTATCTTAGAACTTTCAAAATTTATTTTTATTAATGAATTTTCTTTTTGAATCGTTAAAGCTTAATTATTATGCGGTTTAGACTTCTTTTTTTGTTTTCATTTTTATCGTTCTATGCCTTTGCTCAGGTTGACAATGCACCTGTTGTTGGGGTTAGCGATAAAAGACTGGAAGTGTACGGTTTTAAAAACGCCAGAATAATTGTGGATTACCAGACCACTCTGGAAGAGACTGATTTTCTTGTTATGGATGGACGGATTGTGTCAGTGGGAAAGAACCTGATATTTCCGGCAGGAACAATTGTGTATGACCTTACAGGTAAGAGTGTTTATCCTTCTTTCATTGACCTATATGCCGGTAACTATGGTGTAAAAGTGCAAAATTCATCAGATGAAAATAATCAGTTTGCCGCTATTTTTCAACAGACAGGCAGGCAGAGCATGACACAGCCCTTTGAACCTGCTTCACGTGTGGCTGATTACTGGAATGAAGGTATTAAAGCCTCCTTTAATGTAGCTGATGAATTTATTCCGGATACACGTACCTCCGCCGAATACCGGCAGGCTGGCTTTGGTGCTGTTGTAACTTTTAAAGCCGATGGTCTGGCAAGAGGTACATCAGCTTTGGTCACAACAGGCGACGGGAAATCAAATAGAATGATGATTAAGAGCAAGGCTACTTCAAACTTTTCATTCACAAGGGGCAGGTCTTCCGACATTTATCCTGCGTCACTCTTTGGTATTATTGCTCTTTTACGCCAGCTCAACTACGATGCACAGTGGTACAGGCAACTACCCCCGGGGTATTTTCATGATGAGGATATTGAAGCATATATTAATAACCTTTCCTTGCCCCAGGTGTTCGAGGTAAGGAACAAACTCGATTTAATTAGAGCCGTTAATTTAGGGCGGGAATTTGGAATCAACTATATCATTAAAGGCGCTGGCGATGAGTACCAGGCTTTAAATGATATAAAGAGAACAGGTGCGAAGCTTATTATCCCGCTGAACTTCCCTGAAGCTCCAGACGTTAATGATCCTTATGATGCTGCAAGAGTACCTTATACAACTTTGAAACATTATGAACTTGCACCTGCAAACCTCTCAATGGTTGCCTCTGCTGGTATCCCTTTTGCAATAACTTCATCCGACCTTCAACAGCGATCATCTTTCCTGAAAAACCTGAGAAAAGCAGTAAAATATGGTTTGTCGGAATCCGAAGCCCTTAAAGCACTCACTTATACTCCTGCCTCAATGATAGGTGCTGAAAACCTGGTAGGCGCATTGAAAAAAAATATGCTGGCAAACTTCCTTATAACTTCAGGTAATATCTTCAGAGACGATTGCGTAATCTATGAGCACTGGGTTCAGGGTGTTCCATACAGATTTGTTGACCTCAGAATAAAAGACCTCAGAGGTACCTACACCCTTACCGTGGATACCGCCAGCTATAAAATGATTCTTTCAGGAACCTTTGACAAGCCATCCATCAGACTTTATTCTGATACCACAGAGGTTAAAGGAGCATCTTTTTCACTTGATAAAGACCTTGTTAGTTTAACTTTTGAAAGGCAGAAAATACGTTTCAGGCTTTCTGGATATGTGTCGGAAAACAATATGCTTGGAAGAGGTCAGATCGACGATGGTAGATGGATATCCTGGAAGGCAACTTTTGTAAGCAGGGACTCTGGACCAGGTACAGGGCAAAAAAAATCTCAGGCATCTGTTACAAAACCGGGATTAATCCCATATCCTTTCTCTCCGTATGGATGGACTGACCGAAAACCGGAACAGGAAGACATTCTTTTCAGAAATGCCACGGTATGGACGAATGAAAAAGAAGGCATACTGGAAAATACCGATGTTCTTGTACAAAAAGGAAAAATAGCAGCTATAGGCAGGAATCTTGACCCGAAAGGAGCAAAAATCATTGACGCAACCGGAATGCACCTTACTCCGGGAATAATTGATGAACACTCACATATAGCTCTAAACTCTACAAATGAAATAGGACAGGCAATTACTTCCGAGGTAAGATGCAGTGATGTAATCAATCCTGAGGATATTTCTATATACAGGCAGCTTGCAGGTGGGGTGACGGCTGCTCATATACTTCACGGGTCGGCCAACCCTATTGGGGGCCAGTCAGTTATTATCAAGCACCGCTGGGGACGTCCGGCTGATGAACTGAAAGTTGAAGGTCAACCAGGCTTCCTGAAACATGCTCTGGGCGAAAATGTCAAAAGAAACACCAGCCGCTATCCCAATACAAGAATGGGTGTGGAACAGATTATTCGTGATGCCTATAATAGGGCCGTTGACTATAACAGGAAATGGCGTGAATGGAATGCTCTTAAACCTTCAGAAAGGGAAGGCAAGATACCTCCTCGCCGGGATCTTGAACTGGATGCACTGGTTGATGTACTCGAAGGCAGAAGCTTTATAGTGTGCCATACTTACGTACAATCTGAAGGTACAATGATAATGAACCTCGCACAAGACTTTGGAGTAAAGGTTAACACCCTTATCCATTTCAACGAAGGATACAAAATAGCCGACCAGATAAAGGAACATGGTGCTGCCGCATCAGTCTTCTCTGACTGGTGGGACTATAAATATGAGGTTTACGAAGGTACAACATACAATGCTCCCATGCTCCTCGAACAGGGAGTTCTTACCTGCCTAAACTCTGACGATGCTGAAATGGGAAGAAGGCTTAACCAGGAAGCCGCAAAAGTGGTTAAGTATGGAAACATAACTGAAGAAGAAGCCTTGAAACTGATTACTCTTAATCCTGCAAAAATTCTTCACCTCGATAATAGAATGGGAAGTATAAAGGTTGGAAAAGATGCCGACCTGGCGCTATGGACCGGAAACCCGCTCTCGGTTTATTCACGAGCCAGCAAAACTATGATTGACGGAATAATATATTTCGACGAGGAAACCGATGCCCGCATACGCGAACAGATCGAAAAAGACAGAAACCGAATAATCTCGAATATACTCAGAGAATCACAACAGGCAAAATCATCAACAACTTCTAATTTTTCCAGACGATGAATACAAAAATTTTATTTCCTGCTATAATATTCTTTGCATTCTCTTTTCTTCTGACGGCTCAGGTACCGGTAGTTGCTCCACCCCAGAAAAAACCTGTTATGCTATATGGAGGTACCATTCATACTGGTACGGGAGAGGTAATTGAAAATGGAATCGTTGCTTTCTCGTCAGGTAAAATAACCTTTGTTGGAAAAGTTTCTGAAAGCAACCTTAATAAACTGGATTATGAAGTAATCGATGTATCCGGAAAACATATCTATCCTGGACTTATTCTTCCCAACACAACTCTGGGCCTTGTTGAAATAAGTGGTGTCGACGTCACTGTAGATAGTAGAGAAATAGGAGATCTTAATCCGAACGTCCGGGCCATAGTGGCATATAATACCGATTCACATGTAATACCAGTTATACGGTCAAACGGAACACTTATTGCCCAGATAGTGCCTCAGGGGACAATGCTTCCGGGAACGGCAAGTGTGGTTCAGCTTGACGCATGGAACTGGGAAGATGCGGCATATAAACCAGATAACGGAATTATACTCGGTTGGCCACGACGGACAACCTCAGGCGGCAGGTCAACAACAACCCGGGAACAACTAACTCAACAGGGTGCCGATTCATACCAGAAAAACGTTGAACAACTTGAAAAAATATTTACCGATGCAGTGGCATATAATGCCCTTGAAACCCCATCTGACATAAACCTGCGACTTGAAGCAATGAAAGGATTGTTCAACGGGACAAAAACCCTCTTTATAAACGCTCAGGATGCAAAGGGAATTATTGCTGCCATTACCTTCGCAAAAAGGTTCGGAGTTAAAAAGATTGTCCTGACAAACGCCAATGAAACTGCATGGGAAGTAAAAGATTTCCTGAAGGAAAACAACATCCCGGTAATTGTTGCAAATCCCTTAAGCCTTCCGCTTTATGAACATAGCGACATCAGAATGCCGTTTAAACTGGCGGCACTTTTCGTGAAAGAGAATATCCTGACAGGACTCACTTATTCATCGATGGCTTATGGTAACCTCCCCTTTGCTGCTGGTCAGACAGTCGCGTACGGACTGACTAAAGAAGAAGCCCTTCAGTTAGTTACTCTTAATAATGCAAAAATACTGGGTATCGACGATCTGACTGGCTCCCTCGAAACCGGCAAGGATGCCAACATGGTAGTTTCAACCGGCGATTTACTCGACATGAAAACAAACAATGTGGAACTTGCATTCATCACCGGCCGTAATATTAGCCTCGACAATAAACATAAACAACTTACACGCCGATTCCGCGAAAAATACAATAACATGAATTCAAAACAATAGGATTTTAAAAAACTCTTTATAATAAAACATTTGTGACATGAGAGAAAATTGTCCTTCCTTAATTAAGAGCTTCAGATAATAAGATTTAATTTTTCAGGGTGTTATAATAATTTAAAAATCTGTACGTTTGATGCAAAGATTTGTAACTTTATGCTATGAAAATTACAATTATTGGGACTGCTTATCCATTCAGGGGCGGACTGGCAGCATTCAATGAAAGACTGGCTCGTCAGTTCCTCTCAGAACGCCATGACATAACAATTATTACCTTTACGACACAATATCCATCTTTTTTATTCCCTGGGAAAACACAATACCGAATTGGCCAGGCACCAGAAGATCTCCTGATTGAAAGAAAAATCAGTTCAGTTAATCCTTTAACATGGATCAAGGCAGGAAGAGAATTGAAAAAGAAAATGCCTGATATTTTGATTTTTAAATACTGGCTACCCTTTATGTCTCCATGTTTCAGCACTATTGCAAGATTAACACGCGCCAATAAACATACCAGGATTATTTCAATTTTCGATAATGTAATTCCACATGAGAAACACCCGGGTGATTATTTTCTTACGAAATTGTTCATTAATTCAATTGATGGAGCTTTGGTAATGTCAGAATCTGTTAAAAACAATCTGATAAAGTTTAGAAATGATATTCCGGTACTTTTGAATCCTCATCCACTTTTTGATAATTATGGTAATCAAATTGAAAGAAACGAAGCACTCAAACGACTTGGTCTCGACCCTGCATTCAACTATATTCTTTTTTTTGGTTTTGTACGACCGTACAAAGGCCTTGATCTTCTTATTAAAGCATTCAAATGGGTTAGAGAAGAATATACAGAGTCAAGACTGATAGTAGCAGGCGAGTTTTATGAAGATGAAAAACCATACCTGAAAATGATTGAAAAAGAGGGACTTAAAAACTATGTCTTCCTGTTTAACCGATTTATTAATGATGATGAGGTAGCTTGTTTCTTTTCGTCGTGTGACCTGGTTGTACAGCCATATAAAAATGCAACACAAAGCGGAGTGACACAAATTGCATATCACTTTGAAAAACCTATGATTGTAACAGACACAGGAGGCTTAAGGGAAATGGTCCCTGACGGAAAGTGCGGATATGTGGTGAGACCCGATCCTGATTCTATCGCAGAGTCAATAATAAGGTTCTTCTCCGAACGAGATTCAGTTGACTTTGTGTCTTTTATCCGGGAAGAGAAGAAAAAATATTCCTGGGATAAAATGACAGCAGGAATTTTAGATATTTACAGAAAAATTTCAGAAGATGACCTTAATAAGAAGTAAAGCTCCCCTGAGAATTGGACTGGCAGGTGGAGGAACCGATGTATCGCCATATTCCGACATCTTTGGTGGAGCGATTCTTAATGCAACAATAAACCTTTATGCTCATGCCTCAATTGATGATAATGTTGATAATGAAATAATCTTCAAGATTGAAAACAGAAATATAGAATTCAGGTACCCTGTAAAAGATTATCTCGAGCCCGGTGAAGGTATGGAACTTATTACCGGCGTTTATAACAGGATAATGAAAGAATTCCGACTTGTGCCCCGTCCATTTAACCTATCTGTCTGTTTAGATGCACCTCCTGGCTCAGGTCTGGGCTCCTCATCAACATTTGTTGTTGCTGTGCTGGGTGCCTTTACCGAATGGTTTCATCTGCCGCTCGGAGAATATGATATTGCCTGGCTGGCTTGCGATATTGAACGCAACGACCTCGGAATGGCTGGAGGTAAACAGGATCAATATGCAGCCACATTTGGCGGTATTAACTTTATGGAATTCTTTAATCACAACAAGGTAATAGTAAACCCGTTACGCATAAAAGACCAGATCCTTAACGAGCTTTCAAACAACATTGTGCTGTACTATACGGAGACCAGCAGACTATCTTCTGAAATCATAAAGATACAGCAGAAAAACGTAAAGGAAAGAGTAACCGAATCGGTTGAAGCAATGCACAAGCTTAAAGAACTTGCGGTTAGCATGAAGGAAGCTGTTCTGACTGGCAAACTTGATTCAATCGGCGAATTGCTGGATCTTTCATGGAAGTACAAAAAGATGATGGCTGGTGGCATTACAAACCCTGGTATCGACAGAATTTATGAGGCTGCAATAAAAGCCGGAGCTACAGGCGGAAAAATAAGTGGGGCAGGAGGGGGAGGATATATGTTTTTCTACTGCCCGGGAAACACACGTTATAAAGTCATAAGAACACTTGAACAGTTTGGCGGATACGAACAGAAATATGAGTTCACCAAACGTGGACTGGAGACATGGACAATATGATATATGGTTGATGAAGCTGTTATTCTTGCCGGGGGCTTTGGTACACGATTAAAAGATACAGTGAAGAATGTCCCCAAACCAATGGCACCAATAAAAGGTAAACCCTTTCTGGTATGGCTGCTGTCATACCTCGAAAAATATGGAATTAAAAAGGTTATACTTGCCACCGGGTATATGCACGAAACAATTTCATCCTATTTTGGCACTGAATTTAAAAACCTCAGTTTAATATATTCCATTGAAAATAAGCCTCTTGGTACAGGTGGAGCTGCTTTTCTCGCATCAGAAAAAGTTAAAGGAAAAGATTTCTTGCTTCTCAATGGTGATACATATTTTGAAATTAATCTATACGATTTTGAAAAATTTTTTAAAGCAACCGGATCAGTCATGTCAGTTGTTTTGCGAACGGTTAAGAATACCGGTCGGTATGGAACTGTTATTCTGGATAATGATAGAATCCTTTCATTTTCCGAGAAGTTTCAGGAGGATCGTGGTTTGATAAACGGTGGCATCTATTTAATAAATAAAGAGTGGTACAGATCTGTAGCCCCTCAGGGAAATTTCTCACTTGAAAAAAATATACTCGAGAAAAAAATAGCCGATAGCCTTATTACGGGCTTTGTTTCAGATAGTTATTTTATAGACATCGGTATCCCTGAAGATTATTTGAGAGCAATTGAGGAATTACCTTCTGTTGAATGAATTTCAATGTTTATATCATCCTTTAGTAAATATTTATTTCTCTCAGGTGAGTTTCGGTTTATAAGTTCCCCGAGAAATCCGGTTAGAAACAGAAGTGTTCCAAGCACCATTACAGTGAGTGCAATATAAAACCATGGGCTCTCGGTAACTAATGGGGCTCTGAGGTTATGTGACACATACCAGAGTTTTCTGCCGCCGAGATAACCTGCCATTGCAAATCCTGCAACAAACATCAATGTGCCGAGTGTTCCGAAAAGATGCATCGGACTTTTGCCAAATTTTGTTATAAAACCAATGGTCAGAAGATCAAGATAACCTTTGATGAAACGGTCGAGACCGTATTTCGTACTTCCGTATTTTCTTGGCTGATGCTTAACAACTTTTTCTCCTATTTTTTTGAAACCAGCCTCATATGCCAGTATTGGTATATAACGGTGCATCTCACCATAAACCTCGATACCCTTTACAACTTCATTTCTGTAAGCCTTCAGGCCACAGTTGAAATCGTGGAGTTTTATGCCCGACCATAATCTGGCAGTAAAATTGTATAATCTACTGGTAACTCGTTTAATGAACGGATCATATCTTTTTTTCTTCCAGCCTGAAACAAGATCATAGCCTTTTTCCTTGACCATTCTGTACAGTTCAGGTATTTCATCCGGATTGTCCTGAAGATCCGAATCCATTGTTATCACCACTTCGCCTGAGGCAAAGCTGAAACCTGTATGAAGTGCAGCAGCCTTTCCGTAATTTCGTCTGAAACTAACAGCTTTGATTGTGGAATTAACCTGACATAATTCTCTGATTACTCTCCATGATGAATCACAACTACCGTCGTCTATAAAAATAATCTCAAATGAAAACCCTGCATTGCGGCATACTCTTATAATCCATTCAGCAAGCTCGGGCAGAGACTCTTCCTCATTGTATACGGGAACAACGACCGACAGATCCATATTTCTGTTTTTTTAACTCTCCGGAGCATCAATCAGAGGATTCCCTTCTCTTCTAATAAAGATACTTACCAGCAAAGTAAGGACAGTACCCGTGAACATGTTGTTGATAATGCTCATGGGAGCAATTATTTCAGGAATGAGAATTTTTTTCTGAATTTTCATTGCTGCTTCAATCGCAGCCTCAGGTGTACCCCTATTAATAAGCATTTCTTCTACCATGGCAAGTTGTTTCTCAACCATGTCCGGGTCTATAAATTTGTAAAACACGTATGTATATACTGCCACAATAACTGAATAATATAAAAATATTATTACTCCGGCACCTACACTCTGCCCATACTTTATATATCCATGAAAAAATCCGTCGCGGTAATACTTAAGCATTAAAAAAATGATAGGTATCTGCAGAAGCAGGAAAATATAACCCTGTGTTTTATTCAGCGATAAATCAAGGAAATACATTATCAGGCTATATACAATATAAATAAGTCCAAATATTAAACCATTGGTAATATTGGCTTTCCAGACAGAAACTTTTTCTTCCATATTAATATTTTTGGTTTGACTTACAGGCAAATATATGCTAAAAAATTCAATTAATTTCTCTTTTGCAGCAACAATGAATTTTATTACTTTTGCACCGGGTAAGTCTTATACGACCAGCTCCTGCTGAACTCCCCCAGGATCGGAAGGTAGCAAGGGTAGGTGGTTGTAGCGGTGCGATATAAGTAACTTACCCTTTTTTTATAAAATTGTTTTTTATACTTAAAATTCTGGTTGTTTTTGTTAAATTTGAAGAAAAGCATCTGCTTATGATCTTAAAGATTCATCCGGAAAATCCAGCTTCGAGGCAAATACTTAAAGTTGTGGAAACCCTCGAACAGGGGGGAATTGTAATTTACCCCACCGATACAGTTTATGCTATGGGTTGTGATATCAGGGCTATAAAGGCAATTGAGAAAATTGCAAGATATAAAGGTCTGAATCCTCTAAATCCTGATATGTCATTTATTTTTTGTGACATGAGTCAGTTAAGTGAATATACTATTATAAAGGACAATAATGTTTTCAAACTTCTTAAGCGAAACCTGCCAGGGCCATTTACATTTATTGTTGAGGCAAATAACCAGATACCTGGAATGTTCCGTAAGAAGAAAAAGACTGTAGGTATAAGGATTCCGGCAAATAATATAACCCTTGAAATAGTAAGAGAACTGGGAAGGCCAATTATTACCACATCAATTCACGATCAGGATGATCTAATTGAATATACCACAGACCCTGAACTGATTTACGAACGTTACAGAGATTTTGCAGATATTGTTATTAATGGCGGATTTGGAAGGAATGAACCTTCCACTGTTGTTGATTGTACAGGGGATGAATTTGTTATTGTCAGGCAGGGACTGGGCCAGCTTGAATTTTGATGCTCTATTTTTTGTAAAAACTTTTTGCAAATAAAACCATTACTGCAAGCAGTTCAAGTCGCCCAAGAAGCATTAATACTGACAGAAACCATTTCCCGGCAACAGGGACCTCTGCATAATTGCTGAAAGGCCCGAGGCTTCCCATTCCCGTACCAATATTTGCGAGAATGGATGCCGAAGTACCAAATGAAGTAATGAGGTCATAATCCATAAGCGACAGTGCAAAAGCACCCACACATACAGTAATAAAGTAAATCATCAAAAAAACCAGTATGTTATATGCAATTCCCTGATGAACAGACTTGTGATTT
Organism: Rikenella microfusus; assembly: GCA_020722575.1. GTDB lineage: Bacteria > Bacteroidota > Bacteroidia > Bacteroidales > VadinHA17 > LD21. The sequence goes on from DYKN01000006.1 coordinate 32,506, forward strand.
ATTTTCACCGAAAGAAAAGCATCGGGGTGAACGAGCCTTTTTATTTCAAGTCCTAAATTCTTAGTTATTATCATTAATCTCGCAACTTTAATACCTCCGCTTGTCGAACCTATCATACCACCTGTAAACATCAGAATAAAAAATATCAGCAATATTAGATCACCCCAGGCATTGTAATTGTTTGTATAAAAACCTGTTGTGGTTATTACAGATATCACGTGAAAAGATCCGTTTATTATAGAATCAATTAAATTGTAATTACCTTTAATGATGAAAATTGACGATATTATTAAACAAGAAATAACTGAAATAAATAGATAAAAGATTAACTCGCTATTGGATTTTAACTGTAAAAAATCTTTTTTGTAGAGAAAATAAAAAACTGAAAGATTTGTTGCTCCGGCAAACATAAAAATGGTTATTTCCAGCTTTATTAGAGGTGTTGCAATGGCTGTCAGACTGTTATCATGTGTTGTAAATCCCCCTGTTGATAAGGTACTCAATGAGATACAAATTGCATCGGTCAGATTCATTCCCGTTAGAGCAAGAATAACGACTTCAAGGATAGTGAGAAAAATATAGATACCTATCAAACGCTTGGCTGCATCAATCCATCTTGGATATAATTTTTCTGTCGATTGTCCGGAAAACTCTGTTGTTGTAAGCTGGACAGGGTTATCTTTGAAAATCGGTAGAATGTAAAGTGACAGAAAAATAATTCCAAGTCCGCCAAGCCATTGGCTGAGACTTCTCCAGATAATTATTCCTTTCGGAAGTGATTCAATACCAGTAAGGACGGTAGCTCCGGTAGTAGTAAACCCTGAAACAGATTCAAAGAATGCATCTGTAAAGTTCTTTATTGTGCCACTCAATAGAAAAGGCAGGGTCCCGAAAATGCTGAAAATAATCCAGATACCGGTAATAATTAGATAACCTTCACGGCAACTGTTAATTTGCTCTTTATCTTTGACAGGGGTATAGATGAAAATCCCGGCGGTGAATGTAATTATTCCTGAAAAAAACAATGATAAAGCGGAAGAGTCTCTCAAAAGGTATGATGTGAGAGATATAACCAGCATCATTATCCCTTCAAATAAAAGCAGAATGCCATAAGCACGCGTTATGACCCTGAAATTAATCATGCCGGTCAGATAAAAAACTTTGATACTTTTTCGAAGGCTGAAGGCAATGTGAATACTACCACCCTGTCATTCGCTTTGATAATTGTGTCGCCGTATGCAATGAAAGGTTCTCCGTCCCTGACACCTCCTCCAATAATTGCATCGTGAGGGAAATCAATACTCCTTAGTGTGCCTTTTGTTATTCTGGCGTTTGGCGGTACATTAAACTCAATGACTTCAGCTTCGGCACCGGCAATATATTTGACCTGTGTAACGTTCGGGTTTGTAGTATGCCTGAATATTCTGCTTGCGGCCGAAAGTTTTTTGTTAATGATGGTGTCAATCCCGATATTTTCGGCAAGGTGGATATATTCAGTGTTTTCAACTTCGGCAATGGTTTTCTTAACCCCCATCTTTTTAGCCAGTAAACATGAAAGGATGTTTGTTTCAGAATTACCTGTTACTGCAACAAAAGCATCGGTATTGCTTATACCTTCCCTGCTCAGCAAATCAACATCACGACAATCGCCGTTTATTACCAGCGTGTATTCCAGTAAGTTATTAAGAGCTTCACACTTATCTTTATCAGAATCAATTAGTTTTACTGAATGTGTCTTCTGTGCATGAAGAGCAATGTGTTTGCCTATTCTGCTCCCACCGACAATCATTATACTTGTTGCTTCAAAACTTTCCTTTCCGAGCCTCCTCATAACCTCATCAATACCCTCTCTGGTAGAGATGACATAAACCTTGTCGCCGAGCCTGAATACCTCATTAGGGCCCGGTATAATAGTTTTTTCATTTCTCTTGATTGCCAGCGTCCTGTATTTGTCAGGCTTGAATTCTTTTGCTATATCCTTGAGGCTTTTGTTTATTAAAGGAGTGCTCCTGTCAAGTTTATGCACGTACATTACAAGCTTACTCCCTGAAAACTCCATGAAATCAGTTGAACCTGACTCATGAAGAAGCATCAGAACCTCCCTTGCTGCTATATGCTCAGGAAAGATAAGAGAATCAATTCCTAAGGTCCTGAAAAAATCCTCATTTTCAGGCTCCAGATATTCAAGATTGTCAATCCTTGCAATAGTCTTAATTGCCCCAAGCCTTTTGGCAAGAATTGCGGAAGTAATATTTGTATTTTCCGAATGGGTAACAGCAATGAACAAATCAGTTTTTTTCTTTAAGGCACTCTTTAGAAGAAAAACTGAAGTAGCTGACCCCTGAAATGTCAAAACATCCATTGAAGAATCAATAGGCTTCAGTGTGTCTTCATCCGGATCGATGATCAGTATCTCATGGTTCTCGTTCGACAGCATTTTAGCCAGATGAGTACCTACTTCTCCGGCTCCAGCTATGATTATCCTCATATAAATTAAACCTTGAAAAACAATACAAAATAAGTCATAAATCCAGTAATTCTCAAGTTTTTTAACACAATATTCAGATGAAACCTCTTTATTTATTCAAACACGATTCTTCGGCATCCTGAATTCCTGGTATACCAAATGCGGCCATCAGATAAGTGCCTGTCTTTCAATTTATCAGTTCTATCCTGATATCCTGAGGTGAAAATTATTTCATCTGCACTGATTCCGGAAATGTCTTTAACAGGTTTTGTTCCAGTAATAATTATTATGTCAGGTCTATTATATGGATTTATAGATTCTATATCTTCTGAAATGACTATGGTTTTCTCCCCTGCTTTTATTATAAATGGCAGAATACCCCTGCAGTCAACCGGCTTTATTTTCAAATGCGCTATTGAAACATGCCTTTTTATATCTTGCGGTATTTCCCCTCCGGAATAGAACAAATAAAGTGTATGGGCACTTTTAATCCCTGCTGCAAATTGTCCGGGGATGTTATACACAATTAATTCATTTCTGAGACTACTTGAAATCTTTTTAATTGTTGAAGTAGCCAATAGAATAAGAAGAGATACAGGTAAAATAAGTTTGTTAAATTTCCTGTTCCAGGTTATCAGACCGAGTAAAATTCCGAGCAAAGCTGTCAGCATTAGAGATTCAGCAGGAGATATTCCGATATTTTCAACTGAAGCAAATGAAATTTGCGAAGTTCTTTCAGCCACAAATCCTGCCATTCTTGATGTAGTTTTCAATATTATGGCAAAAAAACCGGACAATAGGCATGAAGAGCCTGTTAAAATGGTTAAAAATCCTGAAATAATAATTACTGCTGCCAGGGGGATGATTAAAAGATTGGAAATAATAAATAGAAGTGGAAACCGATTAAACATCATTAAAGTCAATGGTAGTGTGCCTGCCTGAGCAACAACAGAGACCGAAATTATTTGCCATATTCTGTCGGGTATTATATTTTTAAAGCTTAGCAGATTATAAAATCCCTTATAAAAAAGCAGGATGAATAAAACTGCCATATAGGAGAGGAGGAAGGATGAATCGAAGATTACGAATGGATGTGATATTGTAAGAATAAAAGCTGATGCGAATAGTGAATTGACAGGATTGACTTTTCTACCGAGTAAATGGCCGGTGTGCAGGAATGAAAACATGAGCGAAGCTCTCAGAACCGAAGGAGTCAATCCGGTAGTGAATGCAAATTCCCATAGCACGATTAATGTAATCAGGAGTCTGATAATGTGCAGTTTTTTTCGCAAGAAAAAGAAAATATTAAAGATGAAAAAGCTCAGTATACCTGCATGAAGGCCTGACACAGCCATTACATGCATTACTCCTGCACGGGAAAAGCTCTCCTTGCTGCTTTCCTCAAGCAGCTCCTTTTCTCCCAGAGTGATGGCTGCTGCCAGTGCCAGTTCATTCCCTGCAAGTCCACGATTCCTGTAAAGGCTGACTATCTTTTCCCGGAAGATCAGGGCTCTCTCTCTTAAATTTCGGTTAAATGGCTTGTGTATTAAAATAATGTCATTATGCGATGTGAAAGCAAAATATCTGAATCCCTTTCTTTCCATATAAAATTTGTAATCAAATTCAAAAGGATTACCCCTATTTTTTATCTCCGATGGTACGCAACTGAAGATCATGATATCGCCAGGTTTTAAGCGTTTAATTAGGGTGTCGCTTTTTTCATGATAAAGTAAGACGGAACCTTTGACTTTATATCGTACCGTATCATAGATAATCTCGTTAAGTCTGACTTTCATTAGGATGGTTTTTTCCTTTTCTTCAGGGAAATCAAGTAGAACAGATCTGAAAATTGTTTTTTCATTCTTCAGATTACTGAGTGATGATTTTTCCAGTTGACCTGACAGAAAGCCTGCACTGAACAGAAATCCGGTCAGAAACAAGCCATAAAGTTTGTTTTCAAATAAATCAGCTTTGAAGTAACTGCCAAGAAGAAGAATGAACAGTAAAAAAATCAGTTTTTCAGTAAGAAAAATAGAAGGGCTGGTAATATGACTGGCAATTATGCCTGCACACAAAGGGAAATAGAGCCTCAGGAATGGTATTTGCCTGTAAAGCACGTTATGCAGCTATAAAGACTGCATAAAGATAATAAAAATCTATTTTCTTTTTGGATTGTAAACAATGGTCTTGTAATCGGCTTCAAATTTACCCCGAGCTATATCGTTAAGTTTACCCTTGATTAGCTTTTTTCGGAGAGGGCTTATTTTTTCGACAAAAAGAATTCCGTCAAGGTGATCATATTCATGCAGGATTACCCTTGCTTTATACCCCTCGTAAGATTCATCATTAAATTTTCGATTTTCGTCGTAATACTGTATTCTGATGAATGATTCTCTTTTAACTTCTTCCCTGATGTTGGGTATGCTAAGGCATCCCTCATTCATTGAGACAACCTCACCATTTTTTTCAATTATTTTCGGATTGATAAACACTTTTTTGAAATCTGCAAAATCCGGTTCATCATCAGCCAGAGGGGCGCCGTCAATTACAAAGATTCTAAGGGATTTCCCTATTTGTGGTGCGGCCAGACCTATCCCTTCAGCATTGTACATTGTTTCAAACATGTCATCGATTAATTGATTGAGATCGGGAAAATTGTCGGGTATCTCTTCTGCCAACTTTTTTAACACAGGATGTCCGTAAACAACTACTGGATATATCATTGTATGTCGGTATTTTCGTTAATTATTAGGTTCATTCTTTCCATAAATGACTGAAGGATGAGCGAAGCACTTATTTTATCAACAAGTGATTTATCCATTCTTTTTTTCTTTTTAACACCTCCTTCAAGAAGCGTTTTCTGCCCGATTACAGATGTAAACCTTTCATCGGCCAGGTAGATTTTCTTATCAGGATAAAGTTTTTTCAATCTTTTTATGAACGGATCTATATATTTAACAGCTTCACTGGGTTTATTGTTCATTTGTTTTGGGTATCCCATCACAATTATATTAACTTCCTCCTTGCTGAAGTAATTGGTGAGAAATTTTTCAAGTTCTGCCACAGGAATAGTTTCGAGGGGAGTTGCAATGATTCGTAGTGGATCAGTTACTGCAATTCCAGCTTTTTTTCTTCCATAATCAATAGCAATAATTCTGCTCATGTTAATTTTAGACATGCAAAATTACAAAAAAACAGGAAGAAGTTTACTTTCTTCTTCCTGTCAGTGCATTACTTTACGGCAACCAGATAAGTCTAACTACAGGTTATGATTGTGGAACATATTGCATTTCAGCCATACGTTTGTATTTCATGTATCTGTATTTTGCATTTTCTTCAGCTGCTTTAAAGAGATCTTCAGCCGAATCGGGATTTGTCTTATAAAGAGATGTGAAGCGTACTTCGGAGTTGAGAAATTCCCGGAATAGTGACCAGTCTGGCTCTTTTGAGTCGAGAATGAAAGGATTTTTACCTTCTGCTTCAAGGAGAGGATTATATCTGTAGAGATGCCAGTATCCTGCTTTGACTGCCCTTTCTTCCTGTTCCTGGGACTTTTCCATTCCATTTTTAAGTCCGTGGTTTATACATGGTGCATATGCAATAATAAGTGAAGGACCCGGGTAAGCTTCCGCCTCTTTAACGGCTTTCAGGAGCTGGGCATTGCTGGCACCCATTGCAACCTGTGCAACATACACGTAGCCATAGCTCATTGCCATCAGACCAAGATCTTTTTTCCGGATCTTTTTTCCAGCGGCTGCAAATTTGGCCACAGCTGCGGTAGGGCTTGCTTTAGAAGCCTGCCCTCCTGTATTGGAGTAAACTTCTGTATCAAGAACAAGTACATTTACATCTTCTCCTGAGGCAAGAACATGGTCAAGGCCACCAAATCCGATATCGTAAGCCCAGCCATCGCCACCTATAATCCAGTGAGATTTTTTTACAAGATATTGTTTGAGGTTTAAAATTTCATTTGCGACGGTAGAGTTCTCTTTTTCGCATGCTTCAATAACTTTTGCTGAGGCTACCTTTGAGGCTTCTGCATTATTGCGTGATGCCAGCCATTCTTCAAAAACACTCTTTGTTTCGGGTTTGATGTTGTCGGTGCTGATTGCTTCCTTCATAATTCTTGCAATCCGGTCTCTCAGTTTGTTTGAGCCCAATGCCATGCCCAGGCCATACTCGGCATTATCTTCAAACAGGGAGTTAGCCCATGCAGGGCCATGGCCGTTTTTGTTACAGGTATATGGTGTTGAGGGAGCAGAGCCTCCATATATTGATGAACATCCGGTGGCGTTGGCAATAGTCATCCTCTCACCAAAAAGCTGAGTGATAAGCTTTACATAGGGAGTCTCGCCGCATCCTGCACAGGCACCCGAAAATTCAAACAGAGGCTGTGAAAATTGACTGTTTTTTACATTAAGATACTTGTCTACTACATAATCTTTGTATCCAACTTTTTCATGCATGTAATTCCATCTTTCTGCTTCGGCAAGCTGTGTTTCAAAAGGTTTCATTACAAGTGCTTTGGTCTTGGTCGGACATACATCGACACAGTTATTGCATCCAACGCAGTCGTAAATACTTACCTGAATCCTATATCTGTATGCCTTTAGAGCACCTGGAATACCCTGTATTGTTTTTGTTCCTGCCGGTGCAGCTGAAGCTTCCTCCTCAGTAAGAAGAAAAGGCCGGATAGCTGCATGAGGACATACATACGAACACTGGTTGCATTGAATGCAGTATTCAGGTATCCATTCCGGTACATAAACAGCTACACCGCGCTTCTCATAGGCAGCTGTGCCTGCAGGGAAAGTACCATCTTCCCTGCCCTTGAACGCACTCACAGGCACCTCATCACCCTTCATCCTGTTGATAGGTTCAAAAACCTTTTGTATAAATTCAGGTAAATCCCTTTTATCAGGCTTTTTCTCAATAGTTAAATCAGCCCATTCAGCCGGTATTTCCACCTTTGTGATTTCACCCCCTCTATCAATTGCCATATAGTTCAGATTCACAACCTTTTCACCTTTTCTGCCATAAGTCTTGTAAACGGCTTTCTTCATTTCATCAATAGCCTTTTCATACGGGATTACATTTGAGACCTTAAAGAATGCCGACTGCATAATTGTGTTTGTGCGTGTACCCAGCCCGATCTCCTCAGCAATAGCAGTTGCATTAATTATATAAAATTTAATGTTATTTTCTGCTATATACTTTTTCATGCCGACGGGAAGGCGCTTCTTTGTTTCCTCAATATCCCAGATGGAATTCAAAAGGAAGGTGCCACCTTTCTTAAGACCCTTGAGCATATCATATTTTTCAAGATATGCCGGAACATGGCATGCTACAAAATCGGGGTTGTTTACATAATATGGTGAGCGGATTGGTTTATCTCCAAATCTTAGATGTGATACTGTAAGACCACCCGATTTCTTTGAGTCGTATGCAAAGTATGCCTGGCAGTATTTATTGGTAGTTTCACCTATAATTTTGATTGAATTTTTATTTGCGCCTACTGTACCATCTGAACCAATACCAAAAAATTTAGCCGAATATGTGCCGGGATAATCAACGTTAATGTCAGGTAGTATAGGAAGAGAAGTGTTTGTTACGTCGTCGATTATACCGACGGTGAAAAAGTTTTTAGGTTCTTTTAGCTTCATATTCTCGAATACTGAGAGAACCATTGCCGGTGTTGTATCTTTTGAGCTCAGACCGTAGCGACCTCCCAGGATAACAGGTTTGAGATCACTGTCATAGAATAGTGCTTTAACGTCAAGGTAAAGAGGTTCTCCCGGTGCGCCCGGTTCCTTGGTTCTGTCAAGAACTGAAATGACTTTTACTGACTTCGGAAGGACATTAAAGAAATATTTTGAAGAGAAAGGTCTATAAAGGTGTACGGTTATAAGTCCAACTTTTTCTCCTTTACTCATCAGGTAATCAATAACTTCTTTAGTGGTGTCGTTGACAGAGCCCATTGCAATAATTACACGTTCAGCTTCGGGATGACCGTAATAAGTAAAAGGTTTATAAGTTCTTCCCGTAAGTTTTGATATTTCATTCATGTAATGAGCAACTATATCTGGAACTGCCTCATAAAACGGATTAATTGCTTCTTTGGCCTGGAAGAAAATATCGGGATTTTGTGCAGTACCTCTTGTAACCGGATGTTCAGGATTAAGGGCATTATTACGGAATCTTTCCAGGGCTTCCCTGTCAACAAGCTTTATAAGGTCTTCCATTTCTAGTAGTTCGATCTTCTGTACTTCTGCTGAGGTACGGAAACCGTCGAAAAAATGAAGGAAAGGAATTCTGGATTTGATTGCCGAGAGGTGAGCAACAGCAGCCAGGTCCATTATTTCCTGTACACTGCTTGTAGCAAGAAGTGCAAAGCCTGTCTGGCGGGTAGCATAAACATCGCTGTGATCACCGAATATTGACAGGGCATGTGCAGCAACAGTTCTGGCGCTAACATGAAATACACCGGGCAGAAGTTCTGCTGCAATTTTGTACATATTGGGGATCATCAGCAGCAGTCCCTGTGATGCTGTGAAAGTAGAACAGAGAGCGCCCGCCTGCAAAGTGCCGTGTACGGCTCCTGCAGCTCCTGCTTCTGATTGCATCTCAACTACCTTAACAGTCTCGCCGAACATGTTCTTCAGGCCGGCAGCGGCCCACTCATCAACAAACTCAGCCATCGTGGATGATGGTGTAATAGGATATATGCAAGCCACCTCACTGAACATATAAGCTATATGTGATGCAGCTTGATTACCGTCACATACTATAAATTTTTTTGTTTTCATTACTTTGATTGAAATTTTATTGTTGTAATATTTTTTAAGGTCGTAAAATTAGTGATTTTTACCTACAAATACTTAAATTTAAAATAATTTAACTACCATTCATTGAAAGCAGGAATTCCTCGTTCGATCTTGTTTGCATAAGTCTGTCACGCAAAAATTCCATTGCTTCAATGGCGTTCATATCACTGAGGTAATTTCTTAATACCCATATTTTTTGTAACATGGTTTTGTTTAGAAGAAGATCTTCTCTTCTTGTACTTGATGCCGGGATATCAATTGCCGGGAATATTCTCCTGTTTGCGAGTTTACGGTCGAGTTGAAGCTCCATATTACCGGTACCCTTGAATTCTTCGAATATAACATCATCCATTTTTGAACCGGTATCGGTAAGTGCAGTAGCAATAATGGTTAGAGAGCCTCCGTTTTCAATATTACGGGCAGCTCCAAAAAATCTTTTAGGCTTATGAAGTGCATTGGAGTCAACACCACCTGAAAGAACCTTTCCTGACGCAGGGGCAATGGTATTGAAAGCCCTTGCGAGCCTTGTTATGGAGTCGAGCAGAATTACCACATCATGTCCGCACTCAACAAGCCTTTTGGCTTTTTCCAGAACAATATTGGCAACCCTGCAGTGCCTTTCAGCCGGCTCATCAAAGGTTGAAGCAATAACCTCTGCTTTTACATTCCTGGCCATATCAGTAACCTCTTCCGGCCTTTCATCAACAAGCAAAATAATGAGGTAAACTTCAGGGTGATATCTTGAAATTGCATTTGCAATCTCCTGAAGCAATATTGTTTTACCAGTCTTCGGCTGGGCTACTATAAGCCCTCTCTGTCCTTTGCCTATAGGACTGAACATATCAATTACCCTTACCGATAGTGAACCTTCACCTGGGGTGCATAGAGTGAATTTCTCATTAGGAAACAGCGGTGTAAGGTAATCAAAAGGTACCCTGTCCCTTATAAAATCAGGACTTCTGCCATTGATTTCCTCAATTTTAATAAGTGGAAAATATTTTTCACCTTCTCTTGGAGGTCTGATTGTTCCGGTAATTGTATCTCCTGTTTTCAGGCCGAAGAGCTTTATCTGTGATTGTGATACATAAACATCATCAGGTGAATTAAGATAGTTATAATCAGCCGACCTCAGAAAACCGTATCCATCAGGCATAATTTCAAGGACTCCTGTACTGTAAACAATACCTTCAAAGTCATAAAACTTTTCTTTTTTTTCTTCTTTTTCGATCTCCTTCTCCTTTTCTTTCTCCTTTTCTTTTTCTTTTTCTTTTTCCTTCTCCTTCTCCTTCTCATTTTCATTCTCTTTTTCCTTCTCCTTCTCTTTTTCCTTCTCCATTTCAATTTCCCTGTCCAGAGAAACAGAATGTTCTTTTTCCTTTACTTCAGGTACTACAATTTCAGAAATTATATCCTGCGCAGTTTCTTCAAGAGCAGAGTTGAATGAATTATTAAGTAACTCACCACTGGCTTCAAATACTAGTGAGTCATCGAGAAGGACCGAAGCATTTTTTTTGCCATGCCTTTTATTTTTTCCTGAAGCAGGCAAATTATCAGGAACTTTTTTTTCAGTAAGTTTGTTATCTCCTGTTGCATGAAACTCAGGTTCTGTTGAAACTGGTCTTTCTTTAGAAGTTTCGGAGGATTCTTTTATACCTTCCATATCCCTGACAGCTGACTCATAGCTCGATAAACTGTCGGGTTTAACAGATATAACAGATTCTCTGGCATTTTCGGAGTTCTTAATAAACCTCGGCCTTCTTCCCCGTTTTGATGATGGTTCTTTTGAGCCATTCGCTGGTTCAGATTTTGGCTGAGGTTTTTGTTCAATAGAATTTATGGCCTGCTGGTCAAGAATCTTGTAAATGAGATCCTGTTTTTTCAAGGACTCAAACTTCTTTATATTCAATGCTTTTGCTATTTCCCGTAATTCGGGAACCATCTTTTTACTTAATTCAAGAATATCGTACATAATATTTTAGTGCGAGGTATAAAAAACGATTACTTTTTATATGAATTTCCAACTCTGGAAAAGAAGAACTTCCCCTTTGAGAACAACTTTTCTGGTGTCAAAAACTGGTGCAATATTAAAAAAAAAATGTAAAAATGTAAAAAACTTTTATAAAAAAAATCAGAATGCACAAAATAAACTGATGATCAGTGAGAAAAAAGTGTACAAATATACTAAGAAAAATTCATAGTTCAAAAAAGAATAAAATTTTTTGTGTTGGGGAATCGTAATTTTTTTATTAAAATTGTACGATAAGTTAAACCAGGGATGTAATAGATAAATTAATTAATTTGTCAAATGCGACAGCTTAAGATAACCAAGCAGGTCACAAATCGTGACACACCATCTCTTGATAAATATCTTCAGGAGATTGGGAAGGTTGATCTTTTGACTCCTGAAGACGAAGTTATACTGGCCAGGCGAATAAAATCGGGTGACAAAGCAGCACTTGAAAAACTGGTTAAAGCAAATTTACGTTTTGTTGTTTCGGTAGCAAAGCAATATCAGAATCAGGGTATGACATTGCCTGATTTAATCAATGAAGGGAATCTTGGTTTAATGAAAGCTGCACAGAGGTTTGATGAAACCAGAGGTTTTAAGTTTATCTCATATGCTGTTTGGTGGATCAGACAATCAATACTTCAGGCACTGGCTGAACAATCAAGAATAGTAAGGCTACCTGTAAACAAAATAGGTTCATTGAATAGGATTAACAAGGCATTCTCAAATCTTGAACAGAAATACGAAAGGGAACCTTCAGCACAGGAATTAGCTGAGGCTCTTGAAATGGCCCCTGATGAGATAAAAGACGCTCTTAAAACAAATGGTCGTACAATAAGTATGGATGCTCCTATAAGCTCCGAAGAGGAAAATACAATGTATGATGTAATGCAGAACCCCGATGCACTAAGCCCTGATAAAAACCTTATCAGGGAATCTCTCTCGTTTGAAATTGAAAGAGCACTCAGAACATTAACAGCCCGTGAAGCTAAAGTCCTTAAATTTTATTTCGGAATTAACCTTAAACATCCATATACTCTTGAAGAAATTGGGGAGGAAATGAAACTTACCCGTGAACGAGTAAGACAGATTAAGGAAAAAGCTATTAAAAAAATCCAGGTAACAACACGCTGCAAAATACTTAAAAGTTATCTGGGTTAAACAGATTCCAAATTTTTTACCAAATTTACCCCCTTAAATTCATATTAAATGAACCATCTTGTATCACCATCAATATTGACTGCAGATTTCGGAAACCTTGAAAAGGAAATAAAAATGCTAAACGGCAGTTTGGCTGATTGGATTCACCTTGATATAATGGATGGAGTTTATGTTCCGAATATTTCTTTTGGTTTTCCGGTTATTGAAAAGGTTAAAATGATTTCCAGTAAACCGCTTGATGTTCATTTGATGATTGCTGATGCCGACCGTTATATTAAACGTTTCAGAGAAGCAGGAGCAGATATTCTCACGGTACATTATGAATCATGTATTCATCTGAATAGAACCGTAACAGAAATAAGGTCGCTTGGCATGAAAGCTGGAGTTGCACTGAACCCTCACAATCCAGTATGGTTACTGAAAAATATACTTCCTTATATTGACATGGTACTTATTATGACTGTTAATCCGGGTTATGGAGGTCAAATATTTATTGAAGAAAGCTGGAATAAGATCAAGGAAATGAAAGAAATGATTGATGAGAAAGGTTATAATGTTCTTATTCAGGTTGATGGAGGGGTTGATTTATCAAATGCCCGTAAACTTGTTGAAGCGGGGGTAAATGTACTTGTAGTTGGAAACACAGTTTTCAGTTCTTCCGATCCTCAAGGAACTATTGCTGCCCTGAAACGACTTGATTAAATATTATCCGATTTTTTTATTTCATTATCAATATATTTCAAAAGTTCATCCTTCTCTGCAGGATTAAACCACTTTATTTCATTATCTCTTAACCACCAGCTAATCTGTTTTCTGGCATACCTGCGGCTGTTTCTTTTAATCAGGTTAACCGCAGTATCAAATGTTATTTTTCCGTCAAAAAAAGCAAACAACTCTTTATATCCCAGAGTGTTAAGTGCAGGCAGGTTACGATAGCCGATAAGGTTTCTGGCTTCTTCGATGAGCCCCTCTTCAATCATACGGTCAACTCTCTTATTAATACGGCTATAAAGTTCCTCACGCGGAAGTTCAAGTCCTGTCTTTATTATTCTGAATTCTCTTGGCCGTTTTTCCTTCTTAAGAAATGAAGAATATGAGCGACCAGTACTCTCACATATCTCAAGCGCCCTGATAATCCTTCTGTGATTTCTTAGATCTACTATCCTGTAATATTCAGGGTCAAGAATCTTAAGTGCAAGTCGCAGTTTTTCAATACCTTCATCATTAAATATTTTCATGTACTTTTCCCTGATTGCAGGATCAACATCCGGAATATTATCAAAACCTCTGCATACAGCATCAATATATAATCCTGAACCGCCAACCATAAAAACAATGGGATTTTTTTTGAATAGAGAAGGAAGAAGGTCCAGTACGTCCCTCTCATAGATGCTTGCACTGTAATACTGTGTGATTGATATGAACCTGATGAAATGATGCTTTACTTTGCTGAGTTGCTCATCAGTAGGTACAGAAGTGCCGATACGCATTTCACGGTAAAACTGTCGTGAGTCGGCAGAAATTATTTCCGAGCAGTAGTAGCCTGCTAAATCAATTGATAGATCTGTTTTGCCAATACCTGTTGGCCCGGTGATTATTATCAGTGTATTATGCATTTAGCCAGGCCAGTATGCTGGTACTAAATATCTTCTTCCTCATCAATCTGGTCAAAATTCTCAAAATTACCAATTTCACCATCATCATCATTCATTAAAATATCGTCAACATCCATATCCTCTTCATCCTCTTCATCATCAATAAGCAGAGGAGTAAACTTTTTATTAGAACCGGTGCTGAAAACAATTTGTTTGGGCGGTAAACCTTTGGAGTTTGTACACACAGGATATTCTTTACCTTCTACTTCTTTGTGCTCACCTACAAACTCAATAAAAAGAGCCCTTTCATTGAAAAAATCAAAAACATAAAGAAGCTTCTGGTTTTCTTTATATATTATTTCTTCAAGAACAGCATCTTCCATTGTTGAAGAGCCCGCACCCATATCTAATAAGGTAAATTCCTCCTCTTTTTCCCAGTTGTTGGTGGCCAGATAAAAGGATGCCATTTGCGATTTGTCAAATTCCAATTCATCCTGAAGGAGATTGTGAAAATCCAGTAAAGTATGGCTGTCAAGCAACTCAAACTCCCTCACAAATGAATCATCTTCGTCCGATAAAACAACAAATTTATAAACCATAACTTTAAATTATTTCAGGCGGTGCAATATAATATTTTTTGTTTTACATTCATCTTCTAAAATTTTTTTAAAATAAATTCTATTGTATCTATATTGTCAGGATAATCCCATAATTCTGGCCATTGTGTCTGTCCAAACTCGACCATCCCTTTTCCGACAATACATTGAATTTTTTCCCTCTCGGGACCTGTTAGAAATGAGAAATCCTCATCACGTCTGTAATATTCATAGAAAATTACCGAAACAGGTGATGCCATGCCGGTATCCTCTTTCATTAGGCAAAATCCCGAATCAAGGAATGGAATTTTATTCACCAGGTAAACTGCTTTGTAATAGTCGTAATTGTTGCCGTATTTAGAGTGTTCTGTAAGATGGGCATATTCTTGCCAGTGACTAAAAAGAGTCTCAGGGTCGAGATATTCAGGAATAAAAATTTTAGAAACATTTCTGCAGCCAAGTCCGAAATATGTAAATATATCTTCACCGAGTTTTTTGAATTCCTGTGAATTCTCATCGCCTCTCAATATTGCGATGCTGTTACGGTTCTTCCTGATAAGGTGGTGGTATTTGCTAAAATAATATTCGAAATATCTTGATGTATTGTTGCTTCCAGTGGCAATAACAGCATCAAAATTTTTGACAGGCCCGTCACTGAATTCAATGTAATGTCTGAATTCATTGTTGATTCCGTACAGAAGTTCAGCAATGGAAACCGGTAGTTCAGGATCTTTTGAACTTGTTTTTACCAGTGCCCGGTTTCCTGTTATCAGTACGCAAAGAAGATCATGAAAGCCTACGAGGGGAATATTCCCGGCCATAACTATGGCTACCTTCCTTGGTTCTGAGATGTCCTCCAGTTGCTGATACATGCCTGTCCATTTTTTTAATTTTTCATGTGTAAGATTAATTGCGATTGCTTCAATTGCCATCCTGACATTTTCGGTTGTGAACCAGGGATTGTGATTCTGCTGACGAAAAATGAGTTGCTCAACGTATTCCGAATATTTTCCTGCTCTGCCTTCAAGCGATTCTCTCAAAAGCCTTCCAAGTTCGGCAAAACAATCAATTCTTTCGTCTAATTTCATATTTCTCGTATGTGATCTGGCAAAATTAGTGTTTTTAAGGTTTATAAAATTAAAAGAAAGAGCTTCCTCGAAAGAAATTATTTTCAGGAAGCCCTTCACCCAATTAACGATGTGACGCCGATCTAACTGAACTGAATTGTTATTTTTATGATTTTTCGTTTAAAGTAATCTGAAAAAGGTTTATTATCAGTTATTTACTTTAATTGAAAATTAATTGGTACACTGTACCAGACATTAACGGGTTTTCCTGCCTGTTTCCCGGGTTCCCATTTTGGAAGCAAACTTATTACCCTTACAGCTTCATTGTCAAGAAGTGGATGTATTCCTTTTATGACAGTAATCCTGTCCACAGTACCTTTATAATTAATACAAAACCTTACTACTACTCTTCCCTGAATGTTGTTTTTCTTTGCTTCCTCAGGATATTGTATCTTTTCATAAATGAAATCCATAAGGGCTTTGTCTCCGCCAGGAAATCCTGGCATCTCCTCAACAACTACAAAAACTTTCCCGGGTGCTTCTTCAGCGGGAGCTATTTTGGTGGTCTGAAAATTTACTGCTTTGTCAGGTTCCGGATTTGTAACATTCTCCTCTGCAGGATAATCCATGGTCCTTTGTTCAGGTGTATTTTCTGGCTGGGTTGTAGTTCTTGGCAGGGGGGATGTATTAATCTCTACCGGGTTTTCTTGAAATTTGTTGGATACGACGTTTTCAGGTACCTGGCTCTTTACTTTCAGTTGTTTTTCACAGGCTGAAATCAGAATGATGAGCGCAATGGCTAAAGGAACAGCCAGAACAATTTTCAGATTACTTGTTTCTGCCGACCTTTTCTTTGTCATCATCAGCATCCTTTTCCTTATAAGCGATGGGTTTGAAAATGAGTTTGAAGTTACGAAAATGCGTGTATTGAGAAGGGTGTTCATCATCAGATTTCTATAACCAGTCACACCCATTCCGGAGTTAATGCAATCACTATCTGCCTGGTATTCGTGAACCGCCCTCAATGATTTGTTAAAAAGATAAACAAAAGGATTAAACCATTGAATAGCTTTTGTTATTTCAATCAAGAGGATATCAAAAAAATGGAAACGGTTCAGATGTGCCTGTTCGTGTTTGATTATTTCATCAGCATCTCTGTCCGACAGTGTGCTTTTTATGAAAATATAACCAAATGCTGAGAAACCAGGAGTGTTAAATCTTCTGAATCTGATCACCCGTTTTTTTCTGTCGCTTTTCCTTGCAATCAAAACCAATAATGTTGCTGCATCGGTAATGAATTTTAATCCGAAAAATATCACTCCTGATAGATATATTTTGACCTGAAGCGTGTTTATATCTGCCGTTGATTCAATTCTTCCTGCTTCAGTTAATCGAGGAGATTCGGTGGAAACAATTATTTCCGACAACTTTTTGCCTATGTAAGCTACTGTACTGTTTTCCTTTATATTAAGAGAGATAACGGGAAGTAGAAAGGAAAATATAACAGACAGCAAAATAAAAGCTCTGTTACGGCTGTATTGAGTGTCGCGGCTAAGAAACAGGAAATATATGGTGTAAAAACCAGCCAGAAACAAAGCAGATTTTAAAAGGTATATAAGGAAAGCATTCATTTCTTTTGCTTTTGTTTACGTTTTTTAACTTCTTTCTGCATAATTTTCATAATTTCTTCCATTTCTTTCAGTGAGATGGCTCTGGATTCAGTAAAAAAGTTTACCATGTTTTTAAAAGAATTGGAGAAATAGTCACGGACGAAACTCTTCAGATGGTTTTTAGAATATTCCTCTTTGGTTATTAAAGGGTAATATTCGTGTGAACGGCCATATTCTTTATGGCTCACAAATCCTTTATCCTGAAGAATTCTTACAATTGTGCTCACCGTTGTGTAGGCAGGTTTCGGATCCGGGAAATGTTCAAGAATGTCTTTGATAAAGCCTTTTTCAATTTTCCAGAGAACTTTCATAACCTCTTCTTCTGCTCTTGTTAATCTCATAGTTTTAATTTTTTTAAGTTAATACTGGTACAAATATAAAACGAAATATTTAGTTTTGCAACTAATTTTTTAATTTTTTTTAATCCTGTTGCTTTTTTTTGCTTCGCGAATATTTTTTTGTATTTTTCGAAAATATTTTATCAAAGGGGTCCGATATTTTTAGCAGGTTATATGTTTAGCTTCACAATTTTTAAAGAGAATTTACGGATTTCGTTAAGGGCTATCAGGTCAAACCGGATAAGAACTGTGCTTACCATTTGCATTATTGCATTTGGAATTATGGCGCTTATCGGGATTTTAACAGCCATTGATGCAATAAAGACTTCACTTACCGATCAGTTTACGATGATGGGAGCTAATTCTTTTACCATAACATCGAGGGGGATGAATGTTCAGATTGGTAACAGGAGGTATAGGGCGAGGAATTTTTCAAGGATAACATATCGTGAGGCTGAAGAGTTCAAAAGGGTATTCAATGAGCCGGCATGGGTATCTGTTTCTTATAATGCTTCGGCAATGGCCACCATTAAATTCGGGCAGGAAAAGACGAACCCGAATGTTACACTGACAGGAGTAGATGAGAATTATTTAAATGTTTCGGGTTATGAGATAGAAACAGGCAGGAATTTTTCAGCTGAAGAAGTCAGGCTTGGGCGTTATCTTGCATTAATTGGGAAAGATGTTGAGAGAAGTCTTTTTCCTGCCGGTATAGATCCTCTGGGAAAGGAAATAGTAGTGGCAGGTCTGAAACTTAAGGTTGCGGGAGTTCTTAAATCGAAAGGGGCCAGTGCAATAAGCGGGGATAATGTATGTTTTATACCCGTTACCACTGCCAGGCAATTTTTTTCAAGGCCAAACATGACATTTCAGATTGCAGTAATGCCTTTTAAATCAGGAAATCTCGATCTTGTTGCAGGTGCGGCAGAAAGTGTATTCAGAATTGTTCGTAACCTTAACCCGAGAGATGAATCAGATTTCAACATTACTAAAAGCGATAACATTGTAAAACTTCTGCTTGAGAATATTAAGTATGTAACGCTTGCTGCAACTCTTATAGGTATTATAACTTTATTTGGGGCTTCAGTCGGATTGATGAACATAATGTTGGTTTCAGTCACAGAAAGAACCCGTGAAATAGGCACAAGAAAAGCTGTAGGCGCCAAACCTTCGACAATAAAGAACCAGTTTCTTTTTGAATCAATTATTATTGGCCAGATGGGTGGATTTTTTGGCATAATTATGGGGGTAATTATTGGAAATATTGTATCTTCATTGCTAAAATCAAGTTTTGTGGTTCCATGGGTCTGGATAGGTACCGGTGTAGCAGTATGTTTTCTGGTAGGTGTCGTATCGGGTTACGCTCCTGCAGTTAAAGCGGCGAATATTAACCCCATTGAAGCCTTAAGATATGAATAGACATAAACCCTAAAGAAATGGAAAAAATAATCATCCAGGAAGAATTGAAAAATTGTCCGGGAATGTATTATTTCCCTGAAAACAACAGGCTGGAAGTTAAAGGCCGTTCAATTCCTGAGAATCCTGAAATCATCTTCAGGAAGCTTGATGAATGGATCACAGGGCATTTTGAGAAAAATGATTCGCTGCTGGTTGACATTATGCTGGAATATATTAACAGCGGTTCTTCGAAATATCTTTATGAAATACTCAAAAAACTTGCCGAATATGCGGCAAGGGGAAGAAATATTTCAATCAGGTGGCTTTATGAGGAGGATGATGAAGCCATGTTAGAACTTGGAGAACATTATCGCGATGCTGCCGGAATACCCATGAAAATTGAAATGATAATTTAATCTCAGCAGCTAAATAATTTGGACTGGAGCATGTAATTATATCAGAAATTAAAAACCCCTCTTGTATTCAGCAGGTATCTCGCAGGAGGGGTTATTTTTTTCAGTATGTTTATTACTGCAGTTGCTATTTCATTACCAGCGGAATGAGGTCAACCACTCTGCAGGAATAGCCCCATTCGTTATCATACCATGAGAGTACTTTAACCATTTTACCGTTCACCATTGTACTAAGAGCATCGAAGATTGATGAAGCGGTTGAATGGATAACATCGCATGAAACAATGGGATCTTCTGTATATTCGAGAATTCCTTTCATTGGTCCATTAGCAGCCGCCTTCATAGCAGCATTTATTTCTTCCTTTGTAGCTTCTTTCTTCAGAACAGCAACAAGGTCAACGAGAGAACCAGTTGGTGTAGGAACCCGCACAGCAATTCCATCGAGTTTACCTTTAAGTTCGGGTATGATCTTACCAATTGATTTGGCTGCTCCGGTTGTTGTTGGTATCTGTGAAAGGGCAGCTGCACGTGCCCTTCTCAGGTCCTTATGAGGCAGGTCAAGGATCCTCTGATCGTTAGTGTAGCTGTGGATGGTGGTCATGTATCCAACCTCAATGCCCCAATTATCATTGAGAACTTTCACTATCGGAGCCAGACAGTTTGTAGTACAGGATGCATTTGAGATACACTGGTGTTCAGGTTTAAGTTCATTGTCGTTAACACCAATGATTACCATCTTGTCGATTTCGTCTTTGGCAGGGACACAGAGAATGACCTTCTTTGCGCCATTTTTCAGGTGATCACCATATCCACCCTTGGGACTCTCTTTGGTTGTGAACACACCTGTTGACTCAATAACCACATCAGGTTTTTCAACCCATGGAATGCTTGCAGGCGCCTTTTCGGCAGTAACCCTGTACTTCTTGCCATGTACAATCAGGTTTTCATTATCATAGGAGACACCCTCAAATTTGCCCTGCGTGGAATCATATTTCAGAAGATGTGCCAGTGTCTTTGTATCGGTTATATCGTTGATACCGATAATTTCAATGTTGTTTCTTTCAAGGGCAATCTTGAAAACATTTCGCCCAATGCGGCCAAACCCATTAATTGCAACTTTTATTTTTGCCATATCATTAAATTTTATAGGTTATAAAAAATCTTAAGAAAGGCCAAAAATAGAAAAAAATTGTAATAAGAAAAAATTAATGTTAACAAAATAACAATTACCTGTGAGTTCTCAGGATATTCGAAAGTTTATTGGCTTCGGGGTTAAGAGGGTCAATAATCATCCCAAAACGATAACTGGCAAATAATGAAAAAAATATAGCCTTATTTCTGGCAGCCTCCATAATGGGAATTGCTTTTGGGAAAACATTAATCTGTGCTCCCAGTTCAATGGCATGAATAATTTTTTCCTGTCTGCTGTACTCAAAATTGAATCCTCCTTTGGCAAAAAGACCTGGCAAAAACTTCCCTTCATCGAGCCCTTTAAAAAATGATGATTTGCTGTAGATCATCGAAGGATCATGCTTTTTGATATCAAACTTCTCTTCAACAATCTCAGCCTCATAGGAGCTTATAAATTTAAGAATTTTGTAGTAGATAGGTTTATAGAATGCAATTACAGGGCCACCAGAAAAGAAATATCTTATTGCTACTCCTCCAAGGTCACCTTTTTGAAATATTTCTTTCTGGTATCCAGGGCCACCCCTGAAAAGAATTACAGAATTCTTTTTTCCGAAAACGAATGACCCGGGTGTCTGAAAATATGGATTGGTTAATTTTATTTCTTTCGGATGTCTTACTCCGGTAATGTCAAAATCAATAATCTTCCTCGTAAAATAATCAAGTCTTTTACCCTCCCTGTAACTGACACCAAATCCATCTGTGCTCAAAATAAGGCCTAATGTTACCTCATTACGGAAAACTATCTGAACCTGCTGGTCAGGCTCGCCCTGACCATATATTAAAGCTGTACTTAATAAAATAAGGATGGTTAAAATAATATACAGCTTCCGGATATTCATAATTATTCAGGAAATTATAAGCATCCCCCATTAACTAAGCATTCTTCTTGTTGATATTCTCAACTGTAGCTTTGGCGTAAGCAGGACATGTCTTCTTCTGACATGAAGAAACCAGTAATATAACAGCAAATGCCACTAATAGAGTAATGGTAACTTTTTTCATATCTTCTGACTTTAATAAATTTTACACACAACAAAAATAAAACATTAATATTAATAATTTTCTTTTGATTAATTTTATTTTAAAACAAATTGTATGCCTTTTTTGTTTTGCCTCAATTATTCTTAATAACTGTCTATTGATCAAAAAAATTGTGTAATCGTAAAAACATTCTGACATATTGTTTGTTAAATAAATGATAAAATAATTTTTGATATTTGTTTTTTGTAATGGCTACTGAATGAGGCTTATTAAATAACCTCTATTTTAATTGCAAATTGAACCGGCGCATAAATGAAAAATGAAAAAGTTAATTTCAATATTATTTATAATTATGAGCATATCAGGTAAATCTCAGGTAAAACCTGCATTGAATGATCTATCTCCTGAAGAAGCGAAAGTAATACTTAAGAAAGGAACAGAATTGCCTTTCACAGGTAAATTTGAAAAACACACGGCCCATGGAACTTATATATGCAGGCAATGTGGTTCGGCATTATTTTATTCTGATTCAAAATTTGATGCACGTTGCGGTTGGCCAAGTTTTGATGAGGAAATTTCAGGGGCCGTTTTGCGGAGGCCTGATGCCGACGGGCTCCGGACTGAAATAATCTGCAGTTATTGTGGTGGACATCTGGGGCATGTCTTTGAAGGGGAAGGATTCACACCACGTAATACCAGACACTGTGTAAATTCATTGTCGCTCGACTTTGTGCCGGTGAAACTGGAGCCCGGACGCTACGGAACCGCAATTTTTGCCGGAGGATGTTTCTGGGGAGTCGAATACTTCCTTCAGAAGGAACCCGGGGTGATTTCTGTCACATCAGGCTTTACCGGCGGACATGTGAAAAATCCTTCATACAAACAGGTATGCACAGGAACCACCGGACATGCCGAAGCTGTAAAAGTAATATACGATACCCGTAAAACAACTTACGAAAAACTGCTTAAACTTTTTCTCGAAATTCATGATCCCACACAGGTTAATAGGCAGGGACCTGATATTGGAGAACAATACAGATCGGAAATATTTTACCTGAACAATGAACAGAAAACTCTGGCAGAAAAATATCTTAATATCCTGCGGGCCAAAGGCCTCATTATAGCTACACGCATAACTCATGCTTCTGAATTTTATGAGGCTGAAGATTATCACCAGGACTACTATTTCAAAACTGGTAAAATGCCTTATTGCCACGGCTACACAAAACGGTTCTGAAATCTGCACATGTTTTTTAATCTCAACATCACTTCTTATATTTATATGCTCTTTTAATTGATTGAGTGATGTTGTTCTGGTAGAGCCATATATTTAATAATGAAACCAGACTGGTTTAATTTATGCAGGCAAGTTTTAAAATGATTTAAATCTTTTCCTATTCTGGTTTCATGTTTGCTCTTCCTGGTCATCCACTGATGCTTCGGTCAGACAAAGCCCAAATGGTGGGGAGAATTTAAAGCTTATAATTAAGACACACTTTGGATAAATTTAAGGAGGCAAGAAAAGAAATAAAGATATAATAAATTGATAAACTGATATTTATTTAAATAAGTGCTTATGAAAGAAATATTTGATATTCTGCTGAACAGACGAACAATCAGGAATTATCTTGAAAAGGATGTAAGTGATGAAATTCTTCACAGAATACTTTCCGCGGCCATTCGTACCTCAACAACCGGGAATATGCAGGTATACAGCATTATAATAACCAGAGACAGCGAAAAGAAGAAAGAGCTGCTGCCACTGCATTTTAACCAGAAAATGGTTATTGAAGCACCTGTTCTGCTTACTTTCTGTGCCGATTTTAACAGATTCACAAAATGGTGCAGGCAGAGGAAAGCAGAACCCGGTTACGATAATTTCCTTTCATTTTTTACTGCTGCCATCGATGCTTTAATTGTAGCACAAACCGTTTGCATTGCCGCTGAAGCATCAGGCCTTGGTATATGCTATCTTGGAACAACAACATATATGGCACATAAAATTATTGAAGTGCTTAATCTGCCAAAGGGTGTGGTACCGGTTACAACATTAACACTCGGATGGCCTGCCGGGATACCTGAACAGGTCGACAGGCTTCCACTTGAGGCTGTTATACATCATGAAACATATCGTGATTACTCTTCTGATGATATTGATAAAATTTACCATGAAAAAGAACAGAGACCCGATTCACTTAAGTTTATCCGGGAAAACAATAAAGAGACCCTTCCCCAGGTATTTACTGATGTCAGGTATAGGAGGGAGGATAACATTCATTTCTCGAAATTACTCCTGAAAGTACTTAAGGATCAGGGTTTCATGAATCAATAGAAATTTAAACGATTCTTCGTAACATCTTTATTGTACTGACCAGAAGAAGTACCTGCTTCTCAGATTTACCAGCAAGTAAGTATCTCTTTTATTCCCTTCTGTTGATATTATAAATATTTGCTTGCTGGGTGGGGGTAATTGTAATGTCGCTGATACAGACATGTGGTGGCTGATGGGCGCACCAGTAAACAGCCTCAGCTATATCTTCAGCCTTAAGAGTGTCAATTCCCCTGTATACATCTTTCGCCCTTGCTTTATCACCCTTAAACCTTACAAGTGAAAACTCTGTTTCCACCATACCCGGAGCAACATTTGTAACTTTTATGTTATGCTTCAGCAAATCAATTCTCATCGACCTTGAAAGTGAATCAACAGCATGCTTTGTTGCACAGTAAACGTTTCCACTTTCATATTCCAGCTTGCCCGCAATTGATGAGATGTTGAAAATGTGCCCTTTTTTTCTGGCAACCATCAGTGGAGCAACTGCTCTTGTTACATATAATAACCCCTTAATGTTGGTGTCAACCATCCTGTCCCAGTCGTCAATATTTCCCCTGTCAATGGGATCAAGTCCTACAGCCAGACCAGCATTATTAACAAGTATGTCAATGTTCTTCCATTCTTCTGGCATTTCATTAATTATGTCTTCAACTTCATATCTTTTCCTGACATCAAAGTTCAGGCTCAGTACCTTGATGTTATTATACTTTTTAAGCTCCTCCACAACTTCCTCAAGCCTCTCTGTCCGCCTCCCCGTTATAATCACATCATAACCATTTGCGGCAAATTTGCCTGCTATAGCCCTGCCAATGCCAGCTGTTGAACCCGTAACCATTATTATCCTGTTCATTTTAATAATATTTTTTATTATTTTCAGTAAAGGTAAAAATATTTCTTAATGTTAACGTAAGCCTGTTATTAAAAATCTCTCTTGTTCTTCATAATCAACTTTTTACCTGTTCAATGCATGGAATTATAGGGAGAAATGGTTGAAAATGGTTTATCAGGTAACATTCCTCAGAAAAGAAAATCAAAACAATTAAATTATGTACTTATATTTGCCCGATGATGATACCGGCCGATAAAGATATAACTAACAGAAGGAAAGAGGTTAAATCGATGTTTGATTCGATAGCCCCGACATATGATTTTCTTAATCATCTTCTTTCTTTTGGCATTGACAGGCGCTGGCGAAAAAATGCTCTCAAAAAAGTGCTTGCCGGCAATAATCCAGTATCTATACTTGATGTGGCAACGGGAACGGGCGACCTTGCCATCGAGGCTGCAAAATATAACCCTTTGAAAATTACTGGTCTGGATATTTCAGAAAGAATGTTGAAAATTGCAGCTGAAAAAATAAAAAGGAAGGGATTGTCAGAGAAAATTGAGCTGGTAAAGGGTGAATCTGAAAAACTTCCATTTCCCGATAACTGTTTTGATATTGTTATGTCAGCTTTTGGCGTCAGAAATTTCGCCAACCTTGAATCTGGTTTGAGTGAAATGGTAAGAGTTACTGCTCCAGGTGGCAGAGTAATGATTCTGGAATTTTCAAAACCTTCAAAAAAACTGTTCATTAAGCTTTTTAACTTTTATTTTTTTAATATATTACCTTTTATAGGACATCTTTTCTCGGGTCATCCCGGTGCATACAGGTACCTTCCTGAATCAGTTGCCTCTTTCCCCGAAAAAGAGAAGTTTATCAGCATAATGAACAATTCAGGCTTAAAAGAAATAGTAAACATTGCCTTTACGGAAGGTATCGTTACCTTCTACATGGGAATTAAAAAGCCAGGTTGATTAAAAAAAGTAACGGGCAATAACCCACTGGTTTTTAAAGTTTATATGGAAGATTTCTGATAAAAAATTACATTTGCATCTGTGAAGATTTCATTGAACAAAATTTTTTTTGCAGGATTATTTCTGCTGAGCTGTGCGGAACTGTTTGCCCAGAAGGAGAAGCCTAAAAATGTTTCATGGTACGATGACAAATTCCTTCACTTTGGATTCTGCATCGGTTTTAATACCATGGATTTCAATATTACACCCTCACAAATATATCTCGAGACTGATTCTCTTTATCCGGAAGTTTCAATTTTGAATCCGGGTATAAATATTCAGGTAGTAACTGATATTAAACCAGCGGAGCATTTTGATATTCGTTTTTTACCAGGAGTATCTTTCGGTCAGAGGAATGTGAGGTTTTACAGGAACCAGGTACTTGAGAACGAACG
This sequence comes from Rikenella microfusus, assembly GCA_020722575.1. Classification (GTDB taxonomy): domain Bacteria; phylum Bacteroidota; class Bacteroidia; order Bacteroidales; family VadinHA17; genus LD21. The sequence goes on from DYKN01000006.1 coordinate 58,778, forward strand.
GCAGAGACTTGAATCGTCGTTCATAGAGTTTCCTCTTCTTCTAAAATATAAGGGAGATAGGCTTAATAATGTCAGGCCTTACATTATAGGGGGATTAAATTACCGTTATGATCTTGCAGGTAAGAAAGAGTATGATGAGGAGAAGCCGTTATATCTCCGTCTGAAGCGTTCAGATATTTATTTAGAGTTTGGACCGGGTTTTGATTTTTACCTGCCATATTTTAAGCTTTCCATTGAGTTGAAATTTTCTTCGGGTTTGAGAGATATACTGGTGCATGAACCAGCTCCGGGATATCCTCAGTATGCAAGGGCGATTGAAAAAATGAAATCGCAGATCTGGATCGTTTCATTCCATTTCGAATAATCGTGATCAGGAAGGTTAATATTGTTGTTGACCCGGAAACGGCAGCCGATGAATCGAAAATAAAAAAGATTGCTGCAAAATCAGCCGGTTTTAATCCTGATAGCATTACTGATTTCAAAGTAAACCGCAGATCTATTGATGCCCGACGCCGTAATATAAAAATCAATCTTGAAGTTCTGATTTCAGCCGGTGGATCTGAATATCTGCCAGGAATAACGCCATTCAGGCCGGTGAATGTAGAACGCAGCAGGGAGGTTTTAATTGTTGGAACCGGCCCTGCAGGTCTTTTTGCTGCATTGAGACTGATTGAACTGGGTCTCAAACCAGTTTTATTTGAGCGCGGGAAGGATGTGTCACGAAGGAAAAGGGATGTTGCCAGAATAAGCAGGGAACATCTGGTAGATCCTGAAAGCAATTATTGCTTTGGAGAGGGAGGCGCCGGAACGTTTTCTGATGGTAAACTTTATACCCGCTCACATAAAAGAGGTAATAACCTGAGAGTATTTGAACTTTTTTGTTATCATGGCGCTGACTTCCGAATATTATCTGATTCACACCCGCATATAGGTTCCGATAAACTGCCGGGTATAATTAAAAATATCAGAAAGTCGATCACAGAAGCAGGAGGCATAATTCTTTTCGACACAAAAGTTGAAGATTTTATAATCAATGGCGACACTATAAAGGGTGTAATAACGGCTGATAACCGTAAGTTTTATGGTGAAAGTGTTATTCTTGCAACAGGTCATTCTGCCAGAGATATTTATGATATTCTGAGGAAGCATTCGGTTGAGATGTCTTTCAAACCTTTTGCTGCTGGAGTAAGGGTTGAGCATCCGCAGGAGTTGATTGATGCTATTCAATATCACGGCATATCGAGGGGTAAATATCTCCCTGCTGCTTCATATTCTCTTGCTGCCCAGGTTGCCGGCCGGGGAGTATTCTCTTTCTGTATGTGTCCTGGAGGTTTTATTATACCTTCAGCAACATCCACCAGTGAGATTGTTTTGAATGGAATGTCACCATCGGCCAGAAATTCACCTTTTGCAAATTCGGGCATGGTGGTGGAAATAAGGGCTCGGGACTTTGTGGATTATACCGGATATGAAGTATTTGCAGGCATTGATTTTCAGAAAGAAATAGAACATCGAGCATGGGAACAGGGCGGGAGGTGCCAGACAGCTCCGGCCCAGAGACTTGCAGATTTCGTAGCAGGTAAATCATCTTCTTCACTTCCGACCGTATCATATTTTCCTGGAGTAAAACCTTCAGCTCTTCATGAATGGCTTCCAGACTTCATTTGCAAAAGGCTGAGAGAAGGTTTCAAAATATTCGGTTCCAGAATGAAGGGATACCTGACAAATGAAGCAGTGATTCTTGGAGTAGAATCGAGAACCTCTTCCCCGATTAGAATCTTGAGAGATGAAAAATCTCTCAGTCATATTCGCATTAAAGGTTTTTACCCATGTGGAGAGGGAGCCGGATACGCCGGCGGCATCGTTTCTTCAGCAATAGATGGAATAAGGGTGGCAGAAGCTGTAAATCAGTTTATCAAGGGAAACGTAAAAGATCACTATTGAACTTTATAATCATAGATTGTAAAAAATCTTATATCATTGTAAGCTTCTCCTTGCAAATTCCGAAAAGACAATAGAAGCTGCCATTGCTGCATTAAGTGAATCTATTCCTGAAGTCGCATCTGTCATCTTCGGGATCATCAACCTGTGAGTTACAAAAGTCAGGCATTTTTCAGATATTCCCTGCGATTCGTTCCCGAGCAATATAACACCCCTGTTTTCCAGATTTGCAGTATAAATTGATTCTCCTTTTAGTAACGTTCCGTAAACCGGCAACTGCAAACCGGATGCCCGGCCAAGAAACTCACCAAGATCAGTATAATAAACATTTATATTTATTATTGCTCCCATTGTTGCCTGTATAACCTTTGGATTATAAACATCAACACAATTTGTTGAACATAAAATGTTTTTGAACCCAAACCAGGCCGCTGATCTGATAATGGTTCCAAGATTCCCGGGATCCTGAATAAAATCAAGTGCCACACATATCTCCCCGAGAATCAAATCGGCATCAAAAATTTTGTCGGGTATTTTTATAACTGCAAGTGCATTATGTGGCGTTTTCATCGTACTGACTCTTCTGAGTTCATTAAAGCTAACCGGTATGACTTCCCCTGCAGCATCACGACTATTTTTATCAAGTCTCGAAATATATTCAGGTTTTGCAACAAGTGTAACTATTTCATAACCTGATGAAATGAATTCCTTCACCATTTTATCCCCCTCTATTACAAACATCCTGTTCTTCTCCCTATACTTCTTATTCTGGAGAGATAAAATAAATTTTTGCTTGTTTTTACTCAGCATTTGTGATAAGGTTTTTTAATCTGCTTTTTAAATATGATATATTTGTGAATAGTTTTTAAGGCAGAGATTGAAATTATTTTTTTCTGATAAAAGTATGAAAATTATAAAACACTTCCATCCGGTTGTGTTTCTAGCTTTCCTGATTGTATCATGTAATCCTACCAGATATGTTCCTGATGGTGAATATTTGCTCGACAAGAATATCATAAAGCTAAATAATGATAGGGTCAGTAAGGGTGATCTTTACCCATATATAAAACAGAAGCCAAATAAAAAAATCTTCTGGACAAGGTTTCATCTGGCCATGTTTAACTTTTCCAATCTTGAAAAAGAAAAATTTCCTCACAACTGGCTGAGGAAGATAGGCGAGGAACCGGTAATTTTTGATAAAAGTGCAGTGGATAAATCAGTCAGCCAGATCAGGGCCTATCTGGTTTCAAAAGGTTATTTTGACAGTAAAGTAGGAGAAACAATTGAGATTACTAAAAGAAAGGCAAAGGTATATTACGATGTCATCCTGAATACTCCCTATACAGTCAGAAATATTTATTATGAAATTGAGGATACTGCAATTGCTTCGTTAGTTTATTTTGATACTATGGGGTGCATGATAGAAAAGGGGAAGCCTTATGATGCTGAAATTTTGCAGGCAGAGAGGGAAAGGCTCGAAAAGTTTATTCGCGATCACGGATTTTATAATTTTTCGGCTGAACATATTTATTTCAGAATCGACAGTACTATACCGGGCCGCCAGGTTGATATTTATTGCGGGATAAAGAATTACCTGAGGATGGCACAGGGGAATAAACCCGTTACTGGGCAACATATTCAGTACAAAGTACGTGACATCTTCATTTATCCTGATTACAATCCCCGGGATTTTCTTACCGGAGGTGAAGAATATCAGAGGAGACTTGATACAATTTATTATAAAGGGTATTTTTTTGTGAGCAATCTGAAAAAGCCATCTATAAGTTATGATTTGCTCCGGCAATCAATCTACCTCAGACCCGGGTTTACTTTCAGTCAGTCGGTATCAGAACGCTCGCATGCCAGACTTATGTCGCTTAAAACATACCGGCTGGTTAATATTCTTTATAATGAAGTGTCCGGTTCTATTCCGGATGAAAGAGGCTTTAACTATCTTGACTGTATAGTTCAATTGACTCCCTTCAGCCGGCAATCATTTTCAGTTGAGCTCGAAGGGACTAACTCCGGAGGAAACCTTGGAGGGGCATTGAGCTTCATGTATCAGAATCGCAACCTGTTACATGGAGCCGAACAATTTAACCTCAGAGTAAAAGGAGCATATGAGACTTTCTCACAATCAACGACAGGAATTAAAAGCACTCAGGAATTCGGAATAGAAACCGGCCTGCGTTTCCCGAAATTTATGCTTCCATTTATACAGAGTGAAAATTTTATACGAAAATATACTCCCTCAACTTCAATTCAGGTTTCTTATAATTATCAGAACCTGCCTGTTTACATACGCACCCTTGCAAATGCTTCTTTCAGCTATCAGTGGAATCAGGATAACTTCAGAACTCATTTTATCTACCCGCTTCAGATTAACTTTGTAAAAATACCTTATATTGAACAGGATTATTATAATAATGTTATAGAAAAATCTTCTTACCTTAAAAACAGCTATGAAGATGTGCTGATTGCGGGAGGTGGCTATTCATTTGTTTACAACAGGCAGAAAATTAGAAGGTCAAGAAATAACTGGTTTGTCAGATTTAATGCCGAAGCCTCTGGAAATATTCTGAGAACAATAATGAGCCTTACGGGAGTTAAACCGGTAACCGATTCACTGATATCCCAATTCCATATTTTTAAACAACCTTTTGCACAATTTGTAAAAGGAGATCTGGATATCAGATACAATAGAATCATTAATGACGTAAGCTCAATTGTTTTCAGGGGATTTGCCGGAGCAGGTGTTCCTTACGGTAATTCCCTTGCAATGCCCTTTGAAAAACAATACTTTGAAGGTGGTGCCAACGGAATTCGCGGATGGCAGGTTAGATCACTCGGACCTGGATCATATTCGCCTCCTGAAGCTAAATACGTAAACCAGACAGGAGACATAAAACTTGAGGCTAACATGGAATACCGATTCAAGCTCTTCTGGATACTTGAGGGAGCACTCTTCGCTGATGCAGGTAATATTTGGGCTATCAGGGCAGATCCTCAGAGACCTGGTGCAAAATTCAGCTTCAATAAATTTTACGACGATATTGCAATAGGAACAGGCATCGGAATGAGATTTGATCTTAAATTTGTCCTTTTCAGAGCAGACCTGGGATTTAAACTACGCGACCCGAAATATTCAGGAAGCGAGAAATGGCTCTTCAATCGATCAGAATCGGTCGGAAAAAATGCAGCACTCGTAATAGCAATCGGCTATCCTTTCTGATATTTTTGCTCCCGAACACTTCAGTAAATTCTTTCGCTTACTTTTTTGAATTAATAACCATCTCCAATTTATTTTTTCCACTTACTATGTCAACCAAAAAAATGAGTGACAGAAATACAGATTAAAACTCCTTTGAAAATTCCAGAATAAATTTTTATTATATTGCAAAAGATTTAACGCTGCATTTTCTATCTATTTATGGAATTTTTCGGGAACTTTTTTGGATATAACCGCAGGGAGCGAAGGACTTCGTTGATTGTTGTTATCCTGATAATTATTGTATTATCTGTAAGAATATTTTTTCAGGGTGATGGAATCAGGATTGAATATTATTCTCTTTCTGATAGTTCGGCAGTATCCGAATTGGCATCAGAAAGACCGGTGAAAGGAATATCCTCTTTTGATCCCAATACAGCAGAATTAGAAGTGCTTGTTTCAGTCGGACTGAGCAGGAGTCAGGCAAATAATCTTATCAGATACAGAAAAGCTGGCGGAAAATTCAGCCAACCGGAAGATATTTACCGCCTTTATACGGTTGATTCATCAACTGCAAGAAAAATTATACCTTATATAAATATACATGGACAGGAATTTACTGGTGATAGAGGAAAATCTGCTACCGGTGTAGGATTCACCATTGACATTAACAGGGCTGATTCATCTGATCTGGTGAGATTGCCCGGAATTGGTCCGGTATTGGCTTCACGTATAATTAAATACAGGAATCTGCTTGGCGGTTATGCGGTTTCAGACCAGTTAACTGAAGTTTATGGAATCAGTGATTCCTTATTTATGGAAATCGAATCAAGAATAACAACCGATACAGCCTTGATCAGAAAAATTCATGTAAATAGCTCTGAGATTGCATCACTTGCAAGACACCCTTATATATCTTACAGGGAGGCAACTGAAATATTTAGGATGAAAAAGAATGGGATTGTTTTTAAATCGGTTAATGACCTGGTGGATCAAAAAATTATATCACCCGATAAAGCGTGGTTACTTAAATATTATCTTGATTTCAGTTGCATAGAAGATAATGGAAATTGAAAATTTCAGTTTATTGTAATACAATAAAAAGCATAAAAGATATTTTAATATTATATTAGAATTTATTATATTTATAAATTATCTGAGGATTTTAATCATTGAAGAATGAAGGCTGGTCTTACATAAAAAAGAATTATTAAAAATTTTGAAAAGAATTAAATAATAATTAATTTTGCGCCTCGATTATTTAAACATTAAAAGCAGTATGATTATAGTACCAATAAGAGATGGAGATAACATCGACAGGGCTTTAAAGAAGTTTAAGCGTAAGTTTGAAAAGACCGGTGTCATTCGCGAATTGCGTGCCCGCCAGGCATACATTAAGCCGTCTGAACGCAGGAGAGAAGAAATTAAGAGAGCCATTTATATCCAGAAGCTGCAACAGAAGGAAGAATAATTAGAGGCTGCATTTTTCTTTAAAACAAATTACACTGGTTCCTTCATGAATTACAAGGAATCATTTCTTAAGTATCTTGAAACAGAGAAGCGTTATTCTCCGCATACTCTTTTATCATACAGAAATGATCTTGAAAGTTTTCAGAATTTTTTGGTTGCACTGGGTTATACTGGCAATCTTCATCAGGTTACTTCACATGATATAAGAGCATGGATTGTTCAGATGCTTGATGGAGGATATTCCACATCATCGGTACACAGAAAAATTTCAAGCCTCAGAGGTTTTTTTCGATATATGAGGAAACAGGGACTGGTGGAAAACAATCCGCTCGATAAACTAATATTACCACGAAGAAAGAAAGTTTTGCCGGTGTTTATTGATGAAAATTCAATAATCAGTTTGCTCGATAATTATGATTTTGGTGATGATTTCAAGGGATTGAGGAACCGGACAATTATTGAGATGCTTTACACCACGGGTATGAGGAGAGCGGAGCTTACAGGTTTAAAATGCAGCGATGTTGATATTATCAATGGCATTGTAAAAGTGACAGGTAAAAGGAATAAACAGCGGATAATTCCTCTTTTACCATCATTTATAAAGCGACTGCATGAATATATATCAAAGAGAGAGAAAGAGATTGCAGGAGCTGGCAGTGATTGGTTGTTTCTGACTGATTCAGGAAAAAGAATGTACGACAGGCTTGTTTATAATATAGTTAAATCCTATCTGAAGCTTGTTACAACGGTAGAAAAGAAGAGCCCACATGTCCTGCGCCACACCTTTGCAACTCATATGTTAAACCGGGGTGCAGATCTCAATTCCATTAAGGAGTTTTTGGGGCATGCAAATCTTTCTGCTACTCAGATATATACACATAATACTTTTGAAAAACTAAAGGAAATATATAAACGGGCTCATCCCCGGGCATAAAAATAAGGAGGAAAAACTATGAATATTCAGATTCATTCAGTCAGATTTGATGCTGATATAAAACTTGTCAGCTTTATTAAAAGTAAGCTTAATAAACTTACGCAATTAAGTAATGGCATAGTGAGTGCCGAAGTATATCTGAGGCTTGATAATGATGAGGAAAGGGAAAACAAGATAACTGAAATAAAGATTGAATATCCAGGAGGGCCGCTTTTTGCCAGAAAGCAGAGCAAAACTTTTGAGGAGGCTACAGACCTTGCAATTGATGCACTTAAAAAGCAGATTATCAAACAAAAAGAAAAAATGAGAGGAATTTAACGGAAAATTCTGAAAAAATATTCTCATTATTTTTTCTTAATAAGAATTAATTTTCATACATTTGCAAACCGATTTTCAGGGGGTATTTTTACCTGAAAGAGTTCTTTAAAATGCCGATGTAGCTCAGTTGGTCAGAGCAGCTGATTTGTAATCTGCAGGTCGGGGGTTCGAATCCCTTCATCGGCTCTTGAGGGATGGCTTTAATTTGAATAATGAGGAGATAACTCTGTTATCAGAAGGGGAGATACCAAAGCGGTCAACTGGGGCAGACTGTAAATCTGCTGGCTGATGCCTTCGTAGGTTCGAATCCTGCTCTCCCCACACGATACGGAGGTTAAATAGAGGAGGGTGGAGAGAGATGCAGGACTATGGGATACATTGAACCACTTATGGAAGTGAGTTGAACAAGTTAAATAGAGGGGAGGCAGAGAAAGATGCATGACGATGGCAGAGGTTCTTCTTTTTATATTATATCAGGCGGGAGTAGCTCAGTTGGTAGAGCATCAGCCTTCCAAGCTGAGGGTCGCGGATTCGAGCTCCGTCTCCCGCTCAATTTTGAAGCCAGAGTAGCTCAGGGGTAGAGCACTTCCTTGGTAAGGAAGGGGTCAGGGGTTCAATTCCCCTCTCCGGCTCAAGAGAAATTAAAAGTTAATAAATAGATATCATATTTTTATAAACTTAATAAGCTTTAATTATGGCTAAGGAAAAATTTGAAAGGACAAAACCACATGTTAATATTGGTACTATTGGTCACATCGATCACGGAAAAACAACCCTGACTGCGGCCATTACCATGGTTCTCAACAAAAAAGGTCTTTCTGACATAAAAACCTTTGACCAGATTGACAATGCCCCGGAGGAAAAGGAAAGAGGTATTACAATCAATACAGCCCACGTTGAGTACCAGACTGAGAAAAGGCACTATGCACACGTTGACTGCCCCGGTCATGCCGATTATATCAAGAATATGATTACAGGTGCAGCCCAGATGGACGGTGCTATATTGGTTGTTGCTGCTGATGATGGACCAATGCCTCAGACACGCGAACATATCCTGCTGGCTCATCAGGTTAACGTTCCGAAAATAGTTGTTTTCCTGAACAAAGTTGACCTTGTTGACGATGAAGAACTTCTTGATCTTGTTGAAATGGAGGTTCGTGAACTTCTTAATTTCTACAAGTACGATGGAGATAATGCACCAATAATCAGAGGTTCAGCTCTGGGCGCAATGCATGGCGAGCCTAAATGGGAAGAAAAAGTACTTCAGCTGATGGATGCCGTTGATGAGTACATTCCAATACCGCAGCGCGATATTGATAAGCCATTCCTGCTCCCGGTGGAAGATATCTTCTCAATAACAGGACGTGGTACAGTAGCTACAGGTCGTATCGAAACAGGAGTTGTACAAACCGGTGACGAACTTGAAATAGTTGGGCTTGGAGCATTGAAGAAGAAAACCGTCTGCACTGGCGTTGAAATGTTCAGAAAGATCCTCGATAGAGGTGAAGCCGGTGATAACGTGGGTCTGCTCCTAAGAGGCATTGATAAAAAGGAAATTAAAAGAGGTATGGTCCTCGCCAAACCGGGTACAATAACACCCCATACAAAATTCAAAGCAGAAGTTTACGTGCTGAAGAAAGAAGAAGGCGGTCGACATACCCCATTCCATAACAAATATCGTCCCCAGTTCTATATTAGAACTCTTGATGTAACCGGAGAAATTGTCCTGCCAGAAGGTAGGGAAATGGTTATGCCCGGTGATAATGTAAATCTTACCGTGGAGCTTATATATCCGGTAGCTATTAACGTGGGACTTCGTTTTGCTATCCGTGAAGGCGGAAGAACAGTTGGAGCAGGTACTATTACTGAAATTATTGAATAAAGGATTATTCTGATGATACCAGCCCCGATATCAGGGGCATATCACCGGAATCATCTGAAACACGGGTGTAGCTCAGTTGGTAGAGCACTGGTCTCCAAAACCAGGTGTCGGGAGTTCGAGTCTCTCCTCCCGTGCCTAAAATTACCGGGAATGAATATAAAAGGATATTTGAAAGAAGCATTTACAGAACTTGTACATAAAGTTACATGGCCAACATGGAGTGAACTCCAGAACAGCGCAACCCTGGTAATGGTAGCTACTCTTATCATAGCACTTATTGTTGCTGTTATGGATTTATCCTTCAGCAAGTTGATGAGTTTTATTTACAGTTTGCTTTATTAATTACAGATAGAATCAGGGTCTGATGACTGACATTGTGAAGAAGTGGTATGTGCTTCGTGCCATAGGCGGGAAGGAAAAGAAGGTTAAGGAATATATCGAAAATGAGGTAGCAAGACGTAACCTTCAGGATCTTGTTTCTCAGGTTCTTATTCCTACCGAAAAAGTCTACCAGATAAGGTCGGGAAAAAAGATCAGCAAAGAAAGAACCTTTTTCCCAGGATACGTACTGGTTGAAGCCGCTCTGGTAGGAGAAATTCCTCATATCCTTCGCCATACGCCTAATGTACTGGGTTTTCTCGGCTCAAAAGACGGAGAACCTGTTCCACTCAGAAAATCTGAAGTTAACAGAATTCTTGGAAAAGTTGATGAACTGAGCGCAAGCGACGAAGAACTCAATATTCCGTTTTTTGTTGGGGAAACTGTTAAGGTTATTGATGGCCCCTTCAATAGCTTTACCGGGGTAATTGAAGAGGTTAATGAGGAGAAAAAGAAGCTTAAAGTAATGGTCAAGATATTCGGACGTAAAACTCCGCTTGAACTAAGCTTTATGCAGGTTGAAAAAGAAAGTTGAAAATAATTATAAAATAAAAAAGGCAACTGCAATAATCTGTAATGCTTCCTGAGCAGTTGCCATACTCGCGCAATAAACAAGCAAATATTAAACTATGGCAAAAGAAGTTGCTGGAATAATTAAACTGCAGATCCGTGGCGGAGCAGCTAATCCATCACCACCTGTCGGCCCTGCACTGGGATCAAAAGGCGTTAACATTATGGAATTTTGTAAACAATTTAACGCTAGAACTCAGGATAAGGCTGGCAAGATTATTCCGGTAGTGATTACGGTTTATTCCGATAAATCATTTGATTTTGTAACCAAGACACCTCCTGTTTCGGTTCAGCTTCTTGAATATGCTAAACAGCAGAAAGGAAGTCCAGAACCTAACAGAAATAAGGTAGCCTCAGTTACATGGGAACAGGTCAGGGAAATAGCCCAGGATAAAATGAAAGACCTAAACTGTTTTACACTGGAATCGGCAATGAGGATGGTGGCAGGAACCGCCAGGAGCATGGGAATTACCATCAAAGGTGAATTCCCTGAAATCAAATAAACTGAAAGAAAGATGACTAAACTTACCAAGAATCAGAAGTTTGCACTGGAAAAAGTCGACAGATCAAAACAATATTCGCTTAATGAAGCTGTAATTCTGGTAAAGGAGATTACTAGAACAAAATTTGATGCTTCAGTCGATCTTGATGTGCGGCTGGGAATTGATCCACGAAAGTCAAACCAGATGGTTCGCGGCGTCGTTTCACTTCCTCACGGGACAGGAAAACAAACCAGAGTACTTGTACTCTGTACTCCCGATAAAGAAAATGAAGCCCGCGAAGCCGGTGCCGACTATGTAGGACTTGATGAATACATTGAAAAAATAAAAGGTGGCTGGACTGATGTGGATGTTATAATAACCATGCCGTCTGTTATGGGTAAAATTGGTCAGCTGGGTAAAATCCTCGGTCCACGCGGACTGATGCCAAACCCGAAAAATGGTACAGTGACAATGGAAATAGGAAAAGCTGTGAAAGAGGTTAAGCAGGGTAAGATCGATTTCAGAGTGGATAAAAACGGAATAATTCACGCATCAATCGGAAAAGTCTCATTTGAGCCGTCAAAACTGATTGATAACGTGAAAGAATTTATATCCGCTGTAATAAAACTCAAACCCGCTGCTGCTAAAGGTACATACATCAAGAGTATATTTCTTTCCAGCACTATGAGCATTGGCATTAAGGTTGATCCCAAAAGTCTTGATTGAGTAATTCTTTAAAATGGAGATGTTATGAAACGAGAAGAGAAAAATGAAATAATTGAAACTCTGGCGAGACATATCAGGGAATACGACCATTTTTACCTGACCGATGTATCCAATTTGAACGCAGCCGATACGAGTGCACTCAGAAGAAAATGCTTTGAACAGGAGATAAAACTCATTGTAGTCAAAAACACTCTTTTGAAAAGGGCACTCAAAATGTCGGAAGGCAAATTTGAAGAACTCTTTCCGGTTCTCAAAGGTGCAACGTCTGTCATGTTCTCAAAATCAGCAAACCAACCGGCCAGGCTGATTAAGGAATTCCGCAAGGATCATGACAAGCCTGTTCTTAAAGGCGCTTTTGTGCAGGAATCGGTTTATATCGGCGACAATATAATCGATATGCTCATATCGATAAAATCAAAAGAAGAGCTTATCGGTGATATTATATTGTTGTTACAATCCCCCGCACGAAATGTAATATCAGCCCTTCAATCAGGCAGTACCAAAATACATGGTGTTCTTGAAACACTTTCAAAAAAAGAAGAATAATAATATAATAACTTAAAAATCAATAACAATGGCAGATCTTAAAAAACTGGCAGAAGAACTGGTAAACTTAACAGTTAAAGACGTAAATGAACTAGCAAAAATACTGAAAGAAGACTACGGTATTGAACCTGCTGCAGCTGCAGCAGTGACCGTCGCTGCACCTGCTGCCGGCGAAGCAGCAGGACAGGCTGCTGAAGAAAAGTCAACCTTTGACATAATCCTTAAATCGGCAGGAGCACAGAAACTTCAAGTAGTTAAACTGGTGAAGGACCTTACCGGACTCGGACTTAAAGAGGCCAAAGAACTCGTTGATAAGGCTCCCGCCCCAATTAAGGAAGGTGCTACCAAAGAAGAAGCCGAAACAATTAAAAGCAAACTTATTGAAGCAGGAGCAGAGGTTGAACTTAAATAAATTATACCTGATTGCCGGGTTTTACAGGTTTAGTTCCGGGAAAACCCCGGGACTAAGCCTTTTTCTTAATAACATAAGTTCAATTAATCCTATCAGTAAATGTCCTCAATAACAAACGAAAGAATAAACTTTGCTTCCAGGAAAGACCAACTGGACTATCCGGATTTCCTCGAAGTTCAGATAAAATCATTCAGGGAATTCTTCCAGCTTGGAACAACCCCTGAAAACAGAAAAAAAGAAGGCCTTTTTAAAGTCTTTAACGAAAATTTTCCTATAACCGATACAAGAAATAATTTTGTACTTGAATTTATCGACTATTCAATTGATCCTCCAAGATATACGATAGAAGAATGCCTCGAAAGAGGGCTCACATATAGTGTCCCTCTTAAAGCAAAACTTAAACTCTATTGTACTGATCCTGAACATGAAGATTTCGATACAGTTATTCAGGATGTATATCTGGGGACTATTCCATATATGACCGAAAGAGGAACATTTGTGATCAACGGTGCAGAAAGAGTTGTAGTTTCTCAGTTACACCGTTCACCGGGTGTATTTTTCGGTCAAAGCATCCATCCAAACGGAACAAAACTCTATTCGGCAAGAATAATACCGTTTAAAGGCTCATGGATTGAGTTCGCTACCGATATCAATAATGTTATGTATGCCTATATCGACAGGAAAAAGAAATTACCTGTTACAACCCTCCTCAGGGCAATAGGCTTCGAAAGTGATAAAGATATTCTGGAAATATTCCACCTTGCCGAAGAAGTTAAAGTATCAAAAGCAGGGCTTAAAAAATACATCGGCCGTAAACTGGCTGCAAGAGTTCTCAGATCATGGATAGAAGACTTTGTTGATGAAGATACCGGCGAGGTTGTGTCAATCGAACGTAACGAAATAATCCTGGACAGGGAAACAGTTATTGAACCAGAACATATTGATCTTATCATTGATTCCGGATCAAAGACAATTCTTATCCACAGGGAAGATATTAACCTGTCGGATTATGCAATTATATATAATACCCTTCAAAAAGACCCCTGCAATTCCGAAAAGGAGGCAGTGGTTTACATTTACCGCCAGATCCGTAATGCTGAACCTCCTGATGAAGCAACAGCAAGAGATACAATTGAGAAACTCTTCTTCTCCGATAAGAGATATGACCTCGGAGAGGTTGGCAGGTACAGGATTAATAAGAAACTTGGACTTGATATTAACCCTGATATTAAGGTACTTACAAGGGAAGATATTATAAAGATAATTGGTTATCTAATCGAACTCATTAATTCCAAGACAGAGGTTGACGATATTGACCATTTGAGTAACAGAAGGGTACGTACGGTTGGAGAACAGCTCTCTGCTCAGTTCGGTGTAGGCCTTGCAAGAATGGCACGTACAATAAGGGAGAGAATGAATGTAAGGGATAATGAAGTCTTCACGCCGGTTGACCTTATTAATTCCAAAACACTTTCATCGGTAATCAATTCATTCTTTGGTACCAATCAGCTGTCTCAGTTTATGGATCAGACCAACCCTCTGGCCGAGATGACGCACAAGAGACGTATATCAGCCCTGGGCCCTGGCGGACTTTCGAGGGAAAGAGCAGGCTTTGAGGTACGAGATGTCCATTATACACACTACGGCCGTCTTTGCCCGATTGAAACACCCGAGGGACCTAATATTGGTCTCATCTCTTCTCTTTGCGTATATTCAAGAATAAACGAACTGGGTTTCATTGAGACACCTTACAGAAAGGTGATAAACGGAAAGGTTGATTTCAGCGACGAAGGAATTGTATGGTTGACCGCAGAGGAAGAGGAAGGGAAAAGAATCGCACAGGCAAATGCACCCCTCGACGAAAACGGAGTATTCCTCGAACAAAGGGTCAAATGCAGGTACGGTGCAGATTATACCAATGAGGAACCTTCTAATGTTGATTATATTGATGTTGCTCCTAACCAGATTGCATCAATTGCTGCATCACTGATACCATTTCTGGAACACGATGATGCAAACCGTGCCCTTATGGGTTCAAACATGATGCGTCAGGCTGTGCCACTTATTAACCCCGAAACACCTATCGTAGGAACAGGACTGGAAAAACAGGTGATAAACGACAGCAGAATCCTTATAACAGCTGAAGGCGATGGTATGGTGGAATACGTTGATGCTAATGAAATTGTTATAAGGTACACCAGAACAGATGAGGAGAAATTCGTAAGCTTCGATGAGGATGTTAAACATTACTACCTGCCCAAATATAAGAAAACAAACCAGAATACATGCATCAACCTTATCCCGATAGTTAAAAAGGGAGAAAAGGTCAGGAAAGGACAGGTACTCACTGAAGGTTACGGAACCAAAAACGGTGATCTGGCACTTGGACGCAACCTGAAAGTTGCATTCATGCCATGGAAAGGCTATAATTTTGAGGATGCTATAGTTATCTCCGAACGTGTTTTGCACGAAGATCTTTTCACTTCAGTTCATATTGACGAATATCTGCTTGAGGTGAGAGATACTAAAAGAGGACTTGAAGAACTTACTTCTGATATTCCTAATGTAAGCGAGGAAGCGACCAAAAACCTCGACGAAAACGGAATAATCAGAATAGGTGCTCGTATTAAACCCGGCGATATTCTGATAGGAAAAATTACTCCTAAAGGAGAATCTGATCCTTCACCCGAAGAAAAACTGCTCAGGGCAATCTTCGGTGACAAAGCAGGAGATGTTAAAGATGCTTCACTTAAAGCAGGTCCATCACTTGAAGGAGTAGTAATTGATAAAAAACTCTTTACTAGAGCTATTAAAGACCGTAAGTCAAAGACGGTTGAAAAACCAATGCTCGAAAAAATTGAGGCAGATTTCAATAAGAGCGTTGAAGAACTGAAGAACCGCCTGGTTGATAAACTCTTTATTCTTGTCAACGGAAAAACCTCACAGGGAGTAAAAGATTACCTCAATGTGGATGTCATTCCAAAAGGAACGAAGTTTACACTTAAACAACTCCAGGAAATTGATTATCTGAATATTAATCCTAATAAATGGACTACCGACAAGAAAAAAAATGACAGCATAAAGAACCTTATACATAATTATGTTATTAAGTATAAGGAGATTGATGGCGTTTATAAGAGAAAGAAATATACGATCTCAATAGGTGATGAGCTTCCTGCAGGAATTGTTCAGCTTGCAAAAGTTTATGTAGCCAAGAAGCGGAAGATCAAGGTTGGCGACAAGCTTGCAGGAAGACATGGGAACAAGGGTATTGTTGCCAAGATTGTGCGTGTTGAAGATATGCCTTTCCTTGAAGATGGAACTCCGGTTGATATTGTTCTGAATCCTCTTGGCGTTCCATCAAGAATGAACCTGGGACAGATATATGAAACAGTTCTTTCGTGGGCCGGGCAGAAACTTGGAGTTAACTTCTCAAGCCCGATTTTTGACGGAGCAACTCTTGAACAGATAACTGAATATACTGATAAGGCAGGCCTGCCTAAGAACGGTACAACCTATCTATACGATGGTGGTACAGGAGAGAGATTCGACCAGCCTGCTACTGTGGGCGTAATCTATATGATGAAACTCGGCCATATGGTTGACGACAAAATGCATGCTCGTTCAATAGGCCCGTATTCACTGATAACACAACAGCCTCTCGGAGGTAAAGCTCAGTTCGGAGGCCAGAGGTTCGGAGAAATGGAAGTATGGGCACTTGAAGCCTTTGGCGCTGCAAATATTCTCCAGGAAATACTTACTATCAAATCAGATGATGTTGTCGGTAGGGCAAAAGCCTATGAGGCTATTGTTAAGGGCGAACCAATGCCAGTTCCGGGTATACCTGAATCGCTTAATGTACTGCTTCATGAACTCAGAGGCCTCGGCCTGAGCGTTATGCTCGACTGATTGCCGTACTTATTTTTATTTTGAATTTTAAACAAATTATATATGTCATTCAGAAGAGATACCAAGGTAAAAACAAACTACTCAAGGATATCCATTGCGCTTGCATCTCCTGAAGAAATACTCGACCGTTCAAGCGGAGAGGTTCTGAAACCTGAGACAATCAATTACCGGACCTATAAACCTGAACGCGATGGATTATTCTGTGAAAGAATATTCGGCCCGGTGAAAGATTATGAGTGCCATTGCGGAAAATATAAAAGAATACGCTATAAAGGTATTGTGTGTGATAGATGCGGCGTTGAAGTTACCGAAAAAAAAGTACGACGAGAAAGAATGGGACATATTTCGCTTGTTGTTCCGGTTGCTCATATCTGGTACTTCAGGTCAATTCCCAACAAAATAGGTTATCTGCTCGGGCTCCCCTCTAAAAAGCTCGACTCAATTATCTATTACGAAAAATATGTTGTGGTAAACCCCGGTATCAAAGCTGCCGATGGAATCAAATATCTTGATTTTCTGTCGGAAGAAGAGTACCTGGAAATTATGGAATCACTTCCGAAGGATAATCAGTTGCTTGACGATTCACATCCCGACAAGTTTATAGCAGATATGGGAGGAGAGGCACTATATAAACTTCTCAGTCGCCTCGATCTTGACGAACTCTCTTATTCACTGCGGCATCGTGCAAGTACCGAAACCTCACAACAAAGAAAGAATGAAGCATTAAAACGCCTTCAGGTTGTCGAGGCATTCAGAGAATCAAAACATGTAAACCGGCCAGAATGGATGATACTTAAGGTTATACCTGTTATTCCACCTGAACTTCGACCTCTTGTTCCACTCGATGGCGGCCGGTTCGCAACGAGCGATCTGAATGATCTTTATAGAAGGGTGATTATAAGAAATAACCGACTGAAGAGACTGATCGAAATTAAAGCACCTGAAGTTATTCTCCGAAATGAAAAGAGAATGCTCCAGGAAGCCGTTGATTCACTTTTTGACAACTCAAGAAAGGCAAACGCCGTTAAAACTGAAGCAAACAGACCACTTAAATCATTGAGCGACAGTTTGAAAGGCAAACAGGGGCGTTTCCGTCAGAATTTGCTTGGTAAACGTGTTGACTATTCAGCACGTTCAGTTATAGTGGTTGGCCCTGAGCTTAAGCTCCATGAGTGCGGTCTGCCGAAAGATATGGCAGCCGAACTTTATAAACCTTTCATTATAAGGAAACTTATCGAGAGGGGAATTGTTAAAACCGTCAAGTCGGCAAAGAAAATTGTTGACAGAAAAGACCCTGTTGTATGGGATATTCTTGAGAATGTTCTTAAAGGACACCCGGTATTGTTGAACCGTGCACCCACACTTCACCGCCTCGGTATTCAGGCTTTCCAGCCAAAACTTATTGAAGGTAAAGCAATTCAGCTTCACCCTCTGGTGTGTACCGCATTCAATGCCGACTTCGATGGAGATCAGATGGCCGTGCATGTACCACTCGGAAATACCGCAATACTCGAAGCCCAGGTTCTTATGCTTGCTTCTCATAATGTCCTTAACCCTGCAAATGGCGCTCCTATAACCGTTCCATCACAGGATATGGTTTTAGGCCTCTATTATATGACAAAAGGCCGTAAGAGCACTGAAAATGATAAAGTTCAAGGTGAAGGACAAATTTTCTACTCACCAGAGGAAGTTATTATTGCCTATAATGAAGGTAAAGTTAACCTGCATGCATTTATAAAGGTTAAAGTTGACGATATAGTCGACGGTAAACCGGTTAACCACTTCATAGAAACTACTGTTGGAAGAGTACTTTTCAACCAGTGCGTTCCCAAACAGGTAGGCTTCATCAATGAACTTCTTACTAAAAAGTCTCTGAGAGAGATTATCGGCAATGTCCTTAAGGTTGCCGGAATTGCAAAAACAGCCGACTTCCTTGATGCAATAAAGGAAATGGGATTTATGATGGCCTTCAAGGGGGGACTGTCATTCAACCTTGATGACGTTATTATTCCTGAAGAAAAACTGAAATTTGTTGAGGAAGGATACGATCAGGTTGAAGAAGTTCTTAACAACTATAACATGGGATTTATCACAAATAATGAACGTTATAACCAGATTATTGATATCTGGACCCATGTCAACGCCCGTCTCACCCAATCGCTCCTGAAACAACTTTCAAACGATAAACATGGGTTTAACTCGATCTTTATGATGCTCGATTCAGGAGCAAGGGGATCGAAGGAACAGATTCGTCAGCTTTCAGGCATGAGGGGTCTTATGGCAAAACCTCAGAAATCCGGTTCAACAAGCTCAGAGATCATCGAAAACCCGATTCTTTCGAATTTCAAGGAGGGGCTTTCGGTTCTGGAATACTTTATATCCACACACGGTGCACGTAAAGGTCTGGCCGATACGGCTCTCAAGACTGCCGACGCCGGTTATCTGACACGCCGCCTTGTAGATGTTGCTCAGGATGTAATAATTAATGAGGAAGATTGCGGTACCCTTAGAGGACTTGTAGCCACAGCCATCAAAAAGAATGAAGAGGTGGTTGAAACACTATATGAAAGAATTCTGGGACGAACAACTGTACATGATGTCTTCCATCCGCTCACCGGTGAACTTATTGTAGCAGCCGGTGAGGAAATTACTGAAGAAATTGCAAAAATTATCGACGACTCACCAATTGAACAGGTGGAAATACGTTCGGTTCTTACCTGTGAGTCAAAAAAAGGAGTCTGCGCAAAATGCTATGGACGTAACCTTTCTACAGGTCATATGGTACAACTTGGAGAAGCCGTGGGAGTTATTGCCGCTCAAAGTATCGGAGAACCAGGTACACAGCTTACACTTCGTACATTCCACGTAGGAGGTACAGCCTCAAATATTACCACCGAATCAAGCCTTGTTGCTAAATATAACGGTATTGTTGAAATTGACGAACTCAGGACAGTTACAAAGAAAGACCTGGAAAAGGGAGAAGTTGATATCGTTATTGGACGTCTCGCTGAACTTAGAATAATCGACAAAAAGACCGGAATACCACTTACAACACACTCGGTACCTTACGGTTCCAGACTTTATATTAAACCCGGGCAGGAGGTTGAAAAAGGAACACTCATCTGTGAGTGGGACCCGTTTAATGCTGTAATCATATCTGAAGTTTCCGGTAAAGTTGCTTTCGAATACCTTATCGAAGGTGTTACATTCCGTGAAGAATCTGATGAACAGACTGGATTTAAAGAAAAAGTAATCATTGAAAGCAGGGACAAGACAAAGAACCCGACAATTTATATTCTCGACCAGAAAGGTAATACATTGAAGGATTATAACCTTCCTGTTGGTGCTCACCTTGTGACAGACATTAACAAAATGGTTGAGGCTGGAGATGTAATTGCCAAAATACCTCGTGCTCTGGGTAAATCGGGTGATATCACCGGTGGCCTGCCAAGAGTAACAGAACTCTTTGAGGCACGAAACCCGTCAAACCCTGCAATTGTTTCAGAAATTGATGGTGAGGTATCATTCGGCAAAGTTAAAAGAGGCAACAGAGAAATCACCATTAAATCAAAATCGGGTGAAATAAAAAAATATCTTGTGCCACTCTCAAAACAGATCCTTGTTCAGGAAAACGACTACGTGCGTGCAGGTACACCCCTTTCAGATGGCGCTATCACTCCTTCAGACATTCTCGCCATCAAAGGTCCAACAAAAGTACAGGAGTATATCGTTAATGAGATACAGGAAGTTTACAGAATGCAGGGTGTAAAAATTAACGATAAACATTTTGAGATAATTGTCAGGCAAATGATGCGCAAGGTCGAAATAATTGACCCGGGTGATACTAAATTCCTTGAAAGACAGGTTGTTGATAAGCTTGAGTTTATGGAGGAAAACGATTGGATTTATGGTAAAAAGGTAGTTACCGATCCGGGCGATTCACAGACACTTAGGCCTGGAATGATTATTACTGCTCGTAGACTTCGTGATGAAAACTCATTGCTCAAACGAAGGGATATGAAAATTGTTCAGGCAAGAGATGCAATTCCTGCAACATCGAGCCAGGTATTGCAGGGTATAACCAAAGCTGCATTGCAAACAAACAGTTTCTTCTCTGCAGCATCCTTCCAGGAAACTACAAAAGTGCTCAACGAAGCAGCAATACTCGGAAAAGTTGACAAACTTGAAGGACTGAAAGAAAACGTTATTGTCGGTCACCTTATCCCGGCAGGAACAGGCATCAGATCTTACCAGAGTATTATCGTAGGTTCGATGGAAGAATTTGAAAAACTGACTGATGAGAAAAAAGCTGAGGAACTTGAACCTGAAGTTGTAAATAAAAACAATAAAAAGAATTGATCATGTCTGACCAGAAAAATCCAAACCAGATAAGTATAGAACTCAATGAGGAAGTGGCACAGGGTATTTATTCAAACCTTGCAGTAATAACCCACTCCTCATCAGAGTTTATCATTGATTTCATAAGGCTTATGCCGGGTATCCCGAAAGCTCAGGTGAAATCGAGGATTATCCTTACACCTGAACATACAAAAAGATTGGTGGCGGCATTGCAGGATAATATAGCTAAATATGAAGCAGTGCATGGAGTTATTAAGGATATAGGTCAGGCCGGCCCGGTAATGCCTATTGGTTTTGGTGGTCCTACAGCACAGGCCTGAAAACATTTTTACAGATTAATTATTAGCCTTCCTGTAAATTCAGAGAAGGCTTTTTTGCATACTGAAAATAAAATCCTAATTTTACAGTTTAATTACTGTAATGGATTGTTGAAATATTTTAAATGAAGAAAAAAATAATTTTTGGATTTATAGCAACGGTAATTATTGTTTTGCTTTTATTTGCTATCGGATGCAAGAAACAACCAAGATGTGGTTGCGGAAAGGATGTCATTTTTACTCTGAACGATACACCTGTGAAAATTCAATATAATGAAAGTACAAAAACAATAATATTCAATACTATTTCCAATCCACTTGCAACTTACTATTTCTGTAATCCAATGCAATGGATGGATTCAATTAAAAAACTCAATACAAATGAATATATTCTCGTTAGCGGAGATGCCTTCTACGAGTGTAACTATTTGTACCAGAGCAGTAATTACTACTATCAGCTTCCACCTGTTTACCAGATCATAGTTACTTCTATCAGAGAAGATAATTACGGTAAATAAATACCGTTATCACACTGAAGATAAATTGTATACCGATTTTATAAATCATCCTTATTATCTGTATATTTCTGATGTATGTTTTTCGTATCTTTCACGAAAAAACAGATGAAATCATACAGAATATCGTTTGTTGGTTCAGGAAGTGTTGGAGGGGCACTGTGCAGGGAATTTTTCACAAAAAAACATACTATTGTTCAGATAGCTTCCCGATCGGGTAATAGCGCCATTGAATTATCATCATACTGTAAAGCAACACCGGTTGAAAACCTTAATTTTGACAGGGAGTGTGATATTATAATTGTTTCTGTACCAGATTATTGCCTGAAAAAAGTCATTAAGGAGATCAGATATACCGGAAATCCTGTCATCGCACACACAGCTGGCAGTTACGGACTTGATGTTTTTCCGGATCATATCAAACGAAAGGGAGTCTTTTATCCTTTACAAACATTCTCAAAGGAAAGGAAAGTAAATATTAGTAATGTTCCGTTCTTCCTTGAAGCGTCTGACCGAAATACAATGGATGAGCTTAAAAACATTGCCTCGATACTTTCAAATTCAGTATATGAGTCGGATGAAAACTCAAGAAGGATGCTCCATCTTGCAGCAGTCTTTGCCTGTAATTTTACAAACCATATGTACATCCTTGCTAACATGGTCTGCAACAAAACTCCCTATGCGTTTAATGTAATGGAGCCGTTGATTATGGAAACAGCATGCAAAGCTATCGAAATAGGGCCTGAGAATGCACAGACCGGCCCGGCAATAAGAAATGACATTGATACTCTGAAAAAGCATCTGAAATTATTATCTTTCTCAAGCGAAATGAAAAGTATATACAAAATCATAAGTAACTCAATAATAGAATATTATAAGAATAGATGAATAATTACAGAGAAAAACTTGGTGCAGTCAAAGCTTTTGTTTTCGATATCGATGGTGTATTATCTCTTCAAACAATCAGCCTGAATGCTTTTGGTGTTCCGAACAGAACAATAAATTTGCGGGATGGATATGCCATTCAGCTGGCAGTTAAAAAGGGTTATAAGGTTGCAGTGATTTCAGGGGCAAATTCAAAGGAATATCTTAAGAGACTTAAACAGCTTGGGGTAAGAGATATATATCTTAACAGCAAGTCAAAAATAATGGATTTCAGAGCTTTTCTCAGGAAATATGGTCTAAATGCATCGGAAGTTATTTATATGGGAGATGATATTCCTGATTGTGAAGTGATGAGAGAGACTGGAATTCCGGTTTGTCCATCCGATGCGGACAGTGAAATAAAGGCCCTTTCAGTGTATATTTCCGACAGAAAAGGAGGTGAAGGTTGCGTTAGAGATATTATTGAACAGGTACTTCGCCTTCATAACAAATGGATGGATCACGAGGCATTTACATGGTGATTATGAAAGATTTTTTGAAACTGATCCGGTGGCCGAACCTTCTTATTATTGTCATTACAATGATACTGATGAGATATGCAGTTATTGGTACATTACTCAGCAAAATTAATGTCACTCTTTATCCTATTGTTGGAACAGGAAAGACAATGACACTCCAGCTTCCCTGGTATGATTTCGCTTTCCTGGTGGCTGCAACGGTGCTGATAACAGCAGCCGGATATGTAATAAACGATTATTTTGACATCAGAACAGACCTTATAAACCGGGGAAAAGTAATAGTAGGTACATCTGTTCCCCGGAAAAAAGCACTTTTTTGGCATAATCTTCTTAATATTGTCGGTGTGGCATGTGGTTTTTATGTCTCGTACCGGATAGGATTATTCTGGGCCGGACTAATGTTTCTGATGGTTACGGGCATTTTTTATTTCTATTCAGCAACATATAAAAGACAATTTCTTCTTGGAAATCTTATTGTGGCAATTCTAACCGGACTGGTACCTGTTCTGGTTCTATACTATGAATGGATACCTCTCAGGAATTATTACGCCATTAACGCCGTTAGAATGCCTGATTTCAGATTAATTATCTGGTGGATAGGAGGCTTCTCATTATTTGCCTTTCTAACTACTCTTTCAAGAGAAATAATAAAAGATATCGAAGATTTTAAAGGCGATCGTGCTTTCGGAAGAAATACCCTTCCGGTAGTACTTGGAACCAATACTTCGAAAGCTGTGGTTACTGCACTTATATCAATTACATTAATTCTTATATATTTGATATGGTATTTATTTATTAACGATATCATTACCTTTTTCTATATTACAATTGCAGTATCATTACCTTTATGCTATATCATCTATCTTGTGTTAGTTTCACGTACCGGTAAAGAACTTCACCGGGCAAGCAATCTGATGAAGCTGGTTATGATTACAGGACTGCTTTATTCAGTTGTTGTAAAAATAATTGTATCAAATAATCTTTACTGATTATGTTGCCATTCCTGCCCGATAATTTGAAACTGGTGCTTGTGTCACGCTCACCCAGACGCAGAAGCCTTTTGCGTGAGGCAGGAATGGATTTTAAAACTGAAGAAAGAGATTTTGACGAATTCTTCCCTGAAGAGCTGAAAGAGAAAGAAGTTGCAGAGTATCTGGCATTTTCAAAAGCCAGACAAATTTCCGGAGAATTTTATGTTAAAAATAAAATTTTAGTTACTGCAGATACTATTGTCTGGTGTAACGACCATATCCTCGGAAAACCTACCGATTATGACAGTGCCTCAGAAATACTGAAGGAAATATCAGGCAGAACACATAAAGTAATTACCGGAATATGCCTTTCCTGCTGCGATAATTATCACGTTTTTTCAGAAACGACAAAAGTAACTTTCGATATTCTTTCTGATGACATGATTGATTTCTACATCGGGAACTTCAAACCATATGATAAAGCCGGAGCTTATGGTATTCAGGAGTGGATAGGTCTTGTGGGTTGTAAAAGTATTGAAGGATGCTATTTCAATGTTGTAGGCATGCCTGTAAATCGATTTATCAGAGAATTGAGAAAATTTATTGAGTTAAACTTCAAGAAATAAGATTATCAAACATTTATACTAAAAAATAGTAACAGAGTGAAAATCAATTAATGAAAATTTTTATTGATTATTATTGCACTATTGTTTTTTCACAAGGCCACAATCCTTTGCATTTTATTTTACCATTGTGGAAGCGAAAATTAGTCAGCAGGTTGACAAATAGGGAGGGCAAATAAACAAAATTAATCATGGAAACGATTAAAAGGCTTTAAACTTATAAAAAGATAATTATGAAAATGAGAGTTCTGAAACTTGCTTTTCTGTTTTTAATGTCTTTCGGAGTTTTACTCCGGGCTGATGAGGGAATGTGGATACCTCTCCTGATTGAAAAATATAACATCAAAATAATGCAGGAGAAAGGTTTTAAACTTTCGGCTGAAGATATTTACAGCGTTAACAAAGCCTGTATGAAGGATGCAGTAATGATTTTTGGAGGAGGCTGTACAGCTGAACTTATCTCTCCTGAAGGGCTGCTAATTACCAATCATCACTGCGGTTATGGAGCAATACAAAGGCACTCCACCCTCGAGCATGATTACCTTACCAACGGTTTCTGGGCAATGAACAGGGATGAGGAACTTCCAAATCCAGGCCTTACAGTAACATTTCTAAAACGCATGGAGGATGTAACTGAACAGGTTCTGAAAGGGGTTACTGATGCCATGACACAGGAAGAGAGAGAGAAAATAATCAGCCGGAACATAAATGATATAACAATGAGGGCTGTTGAAGGTACCGAATATACTGCCATTGTGAAACCGTTTTTTATGGGGAATCAATATTTCCTGTTTGTAAATGAGACCTTTAGAGATGTACGTCTCGTAGGTGCTCCGCCTTCTGCAATAGGAAAATTCGGAGGTGAAACTGACAACTGGATATGGCCCAGACATACAGGTGATTTTTCTCTTTTTAGAATTTATGCAGATAAAAATAACAAACCGGCTGACTATTCAAAAGAAAATGTGCCATATAAACCCCTGTACCATTTTCCGATATCTCTTAAAGGAGTAAAGGAAGGCGACTTTACTATGGTTTTCGGTTACCCCGGCTCAACATCAGAGTATGTCCCGTCTTATCATATAGATATGGTGAAAAATTATATCAATCCTAAAATGATTGATATAAGAACAAGGAAAATTGATATCATGGAAGCGGCTATGGCATCTGATCCATTAATAAGAATACAATACTCGGGCAAAAAATCTGGTATTGCCAACTCATGGAAAAAATGGATCGGAGAAAATCAGGGACTGGAGAGGATGGACGTGATCATAAAGAAACTGGAATATGAGAAAAGGTTTACTGATTGGGTAAATCAGGATAATGAAAGGAAATTAAAGTACGGAAATATTCTGCCTCGATACAGAGAAATTTATGAACAATACCGTGAATACTATCTTGTAAACAGCTATACCAACGAGGTGATTAATGGCGCTGAAGCTTTCGGTATATCAAGGAATATTGATCCACTTATTAGGCTTTATGAGTCTAATGCCTCTCAAGAGCAGATTAATGAAACACGAGAAAGAATAATTTCTTCAGCCAGATCACTGTTCAGGGATTATAACATGCCCACAGACAGGAAGCTTTTCGTTGCAGTAATGGATATGTACGGAAAAAATCTTGACAATAAATGGCTGGCACCTGAATATGTGAAGGTCAGAGGGTTATGTAAGGGCAATTTCAGCATGCTCGCTGACAGAATATATTCCTCAAGTCCTTTTACCGATGAAAAAAGATTTGTGGAATTTATTAAGAAATTCAACATAAGATCAATCAAAACGGTTAAGAAAGACATTTTCTATGTTCTTGCAACTGGCATGAATTCATTTGTAAATCAGAATGTGAGGGGGGAACTTGCGCGTCTTGGCAATGAAATTCAATATTTGAACCGTATTTATATGGCAGCACAGATGGAGTTTGAGAAGGGAAAAGTTTTTTATCCCGATGCCAATTCCACCCTGAGGGTCACTTACGGGCAGGTCAAGGGGTATTATTCAAGAGATGCGGTTTATTTTGCTCATTATACTACACTTAAGGGCATAATGGAGAAGGATAATCCTGAGATATATGATTACAATGTTCCTGAGAAACTCAGGGAGCTATACCGGAACAGGGATTTCGGTCGTTATACTCAGGATGGTGAAGTCCCTGTATGCTTTATAGCGGATAATCACACTACAGGAGGCAACTCCGGTAGCCCTGTTATCAATGCTGAGGGACACCTGATCGGAGTAAATTTCGACAGGGCATGGGAAGGAGTGGCAAGCGATATGGCGTTTAACCCGGAGCAGAGCAGAAACATCAGCCTCGATATCAGATATGCGCTTTTCATTATAGATAAATTTGCTGGCGCAGGATATCTCCTGAATGAAATGACTATTATTGAGTGATAATAATAACAAGGGGGCTCACTAATCTCTACTTTTATTCCTGACGGCTTTCTTTATAACATCAAGCAATTCGGCTTTGCTGAAGGGTTTGGCTATGTATCCGTGACATCCGAGATTCAGACATTTCTCCTTTTCTCCTGCCATTGCATAAGCTGTTTGTGCTATTATTACAGTATTGCTTTCTTTTGCTTTGAGCTTATTAAGTACTTCAAAACCATCAATAACTGGCATACAGATATCCAGAAGTAGTATATCAGGTTTTATTCTTTTTGCAATCTCCAGCGTTGCTTTCCCATCTTCAGCATGAAATATTATGGCACCTGATTCACTGATGATCTGTTTAATATAAAGAAATGAATATAAATCATCTTCTGCTATTAGAATTTTTATCCCTCTCAGGTCAATTAAATCTCTTGTTGATTCTGGAATAACGGGTTCAGGCTTATTCGCCGGAATGTAAGGAATGGTAAAATAAAAGGTTGATCCTTTGCCCGGCTCCGAATCTACATAAATCTTGCCGTCTAGAAGTTCCAGTAATCTTTTCGAAATACTCAGACCTAACCCTGCACCTTCCTGAAAACGACTTGTTTCAAGTTTTCTAAATCTTTCGAAGATTAAATCTTTTTTGTCGGCTGGAATACCTACTCCTGTATCTTTTACGTAAAACTCAAGAAACTCATTCCCATCTATTCCTTTGATTCTAAGACCTGTCTCAATATAACCTTGCGGAGTATATTTTATAGCATTTGACAGTAAATTGTCAAGAATCTGTTGTACACGTTTCTTATCAGTCAGGATTATTTCACTTCGGTATTCTTCCGGAATATTCAGCCTGATTTCAAGGTTTTCTTTTCTGATGTACTCCGGGTAAATCTTTGCTGCTTCAACACACTCATTTAACAGCTCAAACAAATTACATGGAGCATTACTTATTTTCAACTGACCTGCTTCGAGTTTTGAGATATCAACTATATCATTAATCAAATGAAGAAGCCTGTCACTTGAATTTTTGATGATACTCAGATATTGTTTTTTTTCTTCATCAGTAACTTCTGAAAGGGTTAAAAGATTCGCAAATCCGACTATAGCATTCATTGGGGTACGTATTTCATGGCTCATGTTAGCCAGAAATTCTGATTTTAGCCTGTCACTTTCTTCAGCTTTGGTTTTGGCGTTCAATATTTCAGCTTCTGCCTTTTTCCTTTCAGTGATATTTTCACCAATAGATGCAAAACCTATAATCTTACCGGTTCTATCGTCTTTAAGAATAGTAGAGTTCCACAACACAGATATTCTGGAGCCGTCTTTTTTCAGAATTTCAGTTTCAAAGTTCAATTGCATGTTGTGATTATCTTCAGGAATTTTTAAAGTTTTTGCATACAATTCTTTTCTGTATTCTTCTGGAAGAAAGATATCAAAAGCGTTTTTCCCTATTATTTCCTCGCCGGAATAACCTGTTTCATTCAGAAAGGCATCATTGCAGAAATTAACAGTACCGCCTGAATCGGTTATTATGGAATAAAGCGTCGTATTTTTGAGCATATCGCTGAATCTTCGCTCCGATTCTGCAAATTTTCTGGCAGCAAGACGGTTCTGCCAGTTTTTATACTGATTCAGTAGAAGAACCCCCAAAAGAAATGTACCTGCAGGGTAAATTGTAAGCAGAGGAAGGACAATAGCTTTAAGGGTGGTAAAAAACATATCTTTTGGTAGCAGGAAAGTACAGAGCATCATAAATATATGAACGGTATAGCCAAGAGCTAAAAGTTCTGTTATATAATTTTTGTCTTTCCATCCGGGCCGGAATCTGTTCCATAAAATTCCTGACAGGCCTGAGGAAATTATAACAGCAATGCCCATCCACATTCCGCTGCCACCCTGAATAACTCTGAATATACCTGTAATTAATACTGCTATAGCGGTAGGTATAAATCCTAAAAACAAACCTGAAACCGAAAGTAAAACTGACCGTGTGTCGAAAATGATGCCCGGAACAAGAGTCCACGGAGTGAGCATAAGAATGATTCCAGCTATTCCGATGTAAATTCCTGTTATATATTTGTTGATAAGTTTCCTGTATGTTTCGAATGACCACCAGAATTCATAAATAAGGCTTAGTGCCAGTAGAATGGCTGTGTTCTGAAGAAGGCCGACTATGATAGATTTATTCATTTTTCATTGAATTACAGATGACCTTATACAATAGTAAAGTTAATATTTTTTTATTATAGTTCAGTAAACTATTTTAATATCAGAAGAGTAATACAGAAGCAGGTGATTTTACTGGTAAAAATTCGTATTTTAGCAGATGATAGGACAATATAGTTTTATATTAAAAAATATGACCAAATTAGTTTCAGAGGGATAAATATAAAAGGAGACAATAATAATGAGACATAATGACGAAAATATTATATTTTGGTTACAGCGTACTATCTATATTTCAAATTTAGTTACCTTTCGAGACAAATTCTATTTATGCTCAGGATAATTGCTGATGATAAAATTCCGTTTCTCAAAGGTGTTCTTGAACCTTATGCCAGTGTTATTTATTTACCCGGGAATAAAATTACACGTGACACAATTTCGGGTGTCGATGCTCTGATTATCCGCACTCGCACGAAGTGTACCCCGGAATTACTGGAGAAGTCGTCAGTAAAATTCATAGGAACGGCTACTATCGGATTTGATCATATTGATACACACTATTGCGAAAAAAAAGGAATAAGATGGATCAATGCACCGGGATGCAATTCTTTTTCGGTGCAACAATATATGTGTTCGGTGCTGCTTAAAATTTCACGGGAGTTCAGATTCCGACTCAGTGAAAAAACTATCGGGATAATCGGTGTCGGGAATGTGGGATCAAAAGTGGAAAAGTTTGCAAGATTGATGGGTATGAGAGTGCTCCTTAACGACCCTCCAAGAGCAAGAAAAGAGGGTTCAAAAGGTTTTTGTGATCTTGAAACTATTCTTAAAGAGTCGGATATCATAACCCTGCATGTGCCTCTTAATATTGTTGGGGATGATTCCACATGGCATCTTATTGATGAAGTAACCTTAAGAAAAATAAGAAAAGGTTCATGGCTGATTAATACCTCGAGAGGTGAGATTGCAGATACATCCGTTCTTCACAGTGCACTCGACAATGGTATTCTCTCAGGAGCGGTTTTTGATGTCTGGGAGAACGAACCGGATATTGATGTGACACTTATGAAGAAAGCATTCATTGCAACTCCTCATATAGCCGGCTATTCAACCGACGGTAAAGCAAATGGAACATCGATGATTGTTAACAGTATTAGCGAATTCTTCGGATTGCCTCTCAGAAACTGGTACCCCGATTCATTGCCAGTGCCTGAAAATACGGTAATCGACCTGAGAAATATCAATGACGACTATGAAGAAATTGTCAGGAGAGCAGTGTTTCATACCTATAATGTAACAGACGATGATATCAGACTCAGATTCTCACCGTCTGATTTTGAAAAATTAAGAGGTGATTATCCAGTCAGAAGAGAATTTCCTGCATATACAGTCAGATTAGCATCCGGACAAAGTAAAGCAAGGGAAATATTAAGTGGACTCAGGTTCAGGGTAATTTAATGAATTATCAGACCCTCGTTATCGCATCACTATCAGCAGCTATATCCATTCTCGCATGAACTATTCGTGGTTTGGAACGTGATGGCCCGTTTGAGTCGGGGGAAAGGGAAATAAAAGTCATTAACAGGCAGAGAGTTACAACCCTGCATTCCTGAGGTTTGCCACATCCTTTCCAGCTACAGTTGACTGGCTACAAGACGAAGAGAAAAAGTTTATCAGCAAACCAATAACAAGCAGTTGTAATTTTCCCCACAGCATATCGTGGTTTATTCCTGTTTAAGGCCTCTGTTCTCAAGGAGGGCATCGATTCCTGGTTCCCTTCCTCTGAAGGCAATATACATGTCGTAAGGATCGCGTGATCCTCCCTTTGATAGAATTTCTTTCTCAAATTTTGATGCAATTTCCCTGTTGAAAATATCTCCGGTCTCTTTGAATGCCTGGAAAGCATCCGAATCGAGTATTTCACACCAGATATAGCTATAGTAACCGGCTGCATAACCACCACCCCAGATATGATTGAAATATGTCGAACGATATCTGGGTTTTATTTCAGGAATAAGCCCGTATTTTTCCATTGATTTTTTCTCGAATTCCCTTATGTCAATTTCAACAGGTTCGTTCAGGATGTGATAATCCATATCGAGAAGTGCTGCTGCAAGATATTCAACGGTAATAAACCCCATGTTGAACTTCTGTGCCTTATCGAGTTTGTCAACAATCTCTGGAGGGATAACCTCCCCTGTCTGGTAATGTTTTGCGTATACCTCAAGCAATTCAGGTTCAAGAACCCAGTGTTCCATTATCTGCGATGGCAGTTCTACAAAATCGCGTGGTACTGATGTCCCTGAAGTACCGGGATATGTTGTGTTCGATAATAAATCGTGGAGTGCATGCCCGAACTCATGAAAAAGCGTACTGGCTTCTTCGGCAGTTAAAAGTGACGGCTTATCTGCTGAAGGAGGAGTGGAATTTGTAACAATATAAACAACAGGAGTGACCATTTTACCCTTTGAATCGCGGTATTGACTCCTGATAGAACCACACCATGCTCCACCGCGCTTTGATTCACGCGGATAATTATCAATCATAAGAATACCAACATGCTTATTATCACGTGTTACTTCGTATGTCTTTACATCAGGATGGTATTTTGGAATATCTGTCCTTTCATTGAACTTAAGGTTATAAAGCCTGCTGGCCAGATAAAACATACCGTTTATAACATTGTCAATCATGAAGTACGGTCTTGTGATCTCATCGTCAAGGTTGAATTTATCTTTCTTAATTTTCTCGGTATAATACCACCAATCCCATGGCTGAAGTTTAAATTTTCCTCCTTCCCTGTCAATTATTTCCTGCTGTGCGGCAGCCTCTTTCTTTGCTACCGGCAGGGCAGCATCCCAGATTTTCAGCAGGAATTCATAAACCTTCTCGGGTGTTTTAGCCATGTTTCTTTCAAGTATATATGAGGCATAGTTTTTATATCCCAGCAATTTTGCCCTTTCTGCTCTGAGCTTTGCAATTTGTGCAATTATTGCTTTATTATCTCTTTCATTATCATTGTCGCCTTTCATGAAATAAGCAGTAAAAAGTTTTTCTCTCAAATCCCTTCTGTCGGAATATTGGAGAAAAGGAGTCATCGATGGTACCTGAATGGTAAACACATATTTACCATCAAGTCCCATGCTTTTTGCCAGAGCAGCCGCCTGATCCCTGACACCTGATGGCAATCCTGCAAGTTCCTCTTCTTTCTCAAGAATAAGTTTAAAGGCATTGGTTTCAGCCAGCAGGTTTTCTCCAAACTTTACAGAGAGAAGCGACAGTTCCTCGTTTATTTTCCTTAGTTTCTCCTTATTCTCAGGAGATAAAGCTGCACCATTACGCACAAATGATTTATATGTGTCATCCAGCAGCTTTTTTTCTTCTTCGGTCAGGTTGAATTTGTCCCTGTTTTCATATACCAGTTTAATCCTCTGAAACAAAGAATCATCCATGCTGATATCATCTCTGTGTCTTGCCATTAACGGGGCAATCTCCTTGTTTATAGCCTGCATGGTATCGTTTGTGTGAGCGGAATTAAGAGCATAGAAAACTCCTGAGACTTTTGAAAGAAGTTCATCACTGTATTCAAGAGCTTTTATAGTGTTTTCAAATGTGGGTGGTTCCGGGTTGCTGATTATCTTTTTAATAGCATTCTTCTGTTCCTCCATACCCTTCAGGAAGGCAGGCATATAATGGGCCGCTTTGATTTTATCGAAAGGCGGAACTTCAAAAGGCGTATTGTACTTTTCGTTTAAAAAAGGATTTTCATTCATGACTTTCTGTTTGCAACTGCTCAGGAGAATTAAAACGATAGCGGTCAAAAATAATATGTTTTTCATTGGTATATGTTTATTTTATTATGATACTTCAAATATAATTGAAGTAATTAAATTAAAAGCAGATAAAAATAAAGTTGTAAAAAAATGGAGAAGAAAATAACCTATATAATCTTAAAATAATATCATAATAAAAGAGGAAGGCGCCGGGCGGCGCCTTTTCTAACCCTCCTGTCAAACTAAAACCTGATTGTGAAATCTGCCGGTTGGCTGAGAATTCAAATTATTCTTAATATTAATGACGCAAAAAGCAGACCACTGTTGCATTTTAAACGTTAAATATTATTAAAAACTTTATCTTAAAAATTAAAAGTTTTCTAAATCCTTTTCATGATAATTAGAAAGTAATGAAATAATTATTAACTTGCACATTGTTATTGATTCAACAATATGCTCGCAAAACTTCGACACAGCTTTATGATGTGCCGGCTCGGCAGGAGGCTTTATTGCTGCCTTATGTTCTACGGCAGTTAGACCTGATTTCCTTTTT
This sequence comes from Rikenella microfusus, assembly GCA_020722575.1. Classification (GTDB taxonomy): domain Bacteria; phylum Bacteroidota; class Bacteroidia; order Bacteroidales; family VadinHA17; genus LD21. The sequence goes on from DYKN01000006.1 coordinate 92,612, forward strand.
CTCCGTTATCATTTAATCATCGGTAAATACTATATGAAAGGTTTGATATTCAGTATTAAGCGTTATTCAATTTACGACGGCCCAGGTATTAGAGTAACCGTTTTTATGAAAGGTTGTCCTTTATCGTGCTGGTGGTGCCATAATCCTGAAGGAATATCACCTGAGCAGGAAGAATTGACTGAAGTTTACAAAATAGGGGATAAGGAATTTGTTAAGAAAAGAATGGCAGGTCAATATTATACAACTGAAGATATTCTTAAAGTGCTAGAAAAAGAAAGAGTATTCATTGAGCGTTCGGGCGGTGGCATTACTTTTTCGGGTGGTGAACCATTCATGCAACCGGAGTTTCTTGCAGAAGCACTCAGAGAGTGCAGAAAATCAGGATATCACACCGCTATTGATACGTCAGGTTACTTCCAGTCTGAAATTCTTAAACAGGTACTGCCCCATACAAATCTTTTTCTGTTCGATATAAAACATCTCGACCCGGTTAAACACCTCGAATATACAGGTGTTTCGAACATTATGATACTTCAGAACCTGTCAAAGATTATAAAGTCAGGAAATGACATAATGCTTAGAATTCCTATTTTGCCTGGGATTAATGATGATGTTGTACATCTCAATGCCCTTAGAGATTATATTTCAGGGTTAAACAGTGGAAGTATAAAGATGATTAATCTTCTTCCTTATCACAGGATAGGGTCATCGAAATATAGAAAACTTGGGCGTGACGACCGAATGAAGTCATTTAATCCGCCTTCATCAGAAAGAATGAAAGAGTTAAAAAAATTTTTCTCTTCAACTGGTATTAAAGTCAAAATAGGAGGTTGATCCTTTAAATGCAAAAAACACTATAACTATGATAACTGAACGCGTAAAAAGATTGCGGGAACAGAGTCTGAATGCCCGCGAAACCATTTCGGCCGAAAGGGCTGTGCTTATAACAAAGTTTTACAGAAGTGATGAAGCCAGAGGCCTTTCGGTACCTGTAATGCGAGCTAAGGCTTTTGAATATCTGCTCCGACACAAACAGATATGTATCAACGAAAGAGAACTGATTGTAGGAGAGAGAGGGCCAGCTCCCAAAGCCACTCCCACATATCCTGAAATATGTGTTCACAGCATCGACGACCTGAAAATTCTTGACAGCAGGCCAAAAGTATCATTTAAGGTTAGCAGGGAAGTTTTTGATGTTTATGAAAAAGAAATTATTCCCTACTGGAAGGGTAAGAGTAACCGCGACAGAATAATGAGCCTTATGTCAGATGAATGGCATAATGCCTATAATGCAGGTATTTTTACCGAGTTTCAGGAGCAACGAGCTCCAGGCCATACGGTCCTGGGTTATAAAATGTTCAGAAAAGGCTTTCTGGAGTTAAAGGATGAAATAAGAAACAGTATTGAAAAGATTGATTTTTATCATGATCCTGAAGCTCTTGGGAAGCTCGAGGAACTCAAGGCAATGGAAATAGCCTGTGATGCGATAATTATGTATGCCCATCGTCATGCTACGGAACTTCAGAAGCTGGCTGAAAAGGAAACCGATCCTATCAGAAAGGGAGAGCTTTTGAAAATGTCTGCTATTTGCCGAAGGGTGCCTGCCCACGCACCTGAAACAGTACATGAAATGCTTCAGCACTACTGGTTCATTCATCTTGGAGTTATTACCGAACTGAATCCATGGGATTCCTTTAATCCAGGGCGCCTTGACCAGCATCTTTATCCAATTTTTAGAAAAGATATTGAAACAGGTAATGCTACATATGAAGAAATCTATGAACTGCTCTGCTGCTTATGGGTGAAATTCAACAATCATCCTGCACCGCCTAAAGTGGGGGTCACTGCTCAGGAGAGCAACACCTATACCGACTTCTGCCTTGTGAACCTCGGAGGTGTAAAACCAGATGGCAGCGATGCCGTAAACGAAATGACATATATGCTGCTCGATGTTATAAAAGAGATGCGACTGGTACAACCGGGCTCAATGATTCAGGTAAGTAAAAAATCACCCGATAGATTCATCCATAAGGCTCTCGATATTATTAAAACCGGCTTCGGACAACCATCAGTATTTAATACCGATGCCATAATTCAGGAACTTCTCCGACAGGGAAAGGATATCATTGATGCCAGGAACGGAGGCTGTTCAGGATGTGTTGAGACTGGAGCTTTTGGCACAGAGTGTTACTGGCTTACAGGATATTTTAACCTGCCAAAAGTACTCGAAATAACCCTTAACAATGGAATAGATCCGGTGACAGGCAAACAAATAGGTCTCAAAACAGGTGAGGTTGAAGATTTCAAGTCTTTTAACGACCTTCTGAATGCATTCAGGAAACAGGTAAACTATTTTATTGATATTAAAATTAAGGGCAATAACATAATAGGCCGGTTATTCTCTGAATATTTGCCGGTTCCGTTTCTTTCTCTCCTGATTGAAGACTGTATTGCAAACGGGAAAGATTACAACAGTGGAGGTGCGAGATACAACACCACATATATCCAGGGTGTCGGATTGGGAAGTGTTACAGATATACTTACTTCGCTGAGATACAATATATACGACACAGGAAAATACTCATGGAATGAAGTAAAGGAAGCTTTGAAGTCTGATTTCAAAGGTTATGAGCAGATACAATCTGATTTTATCTATGAAACGCCAAGGTACGGTAATGATGATGATTATGCCGATCAACATGCTGTAACTGTGTTTGAAATTTTTTATGATGCTGTAAATGGACGACCTGATTTACGAGGTGGTGTTCACAGGATAAATCTTTTACCCACAACATCCCATGTCTATTTTGGTAGTAAGACAGGTGCTACACCTGACGGTCGCAATGCTAAACAACCGTTGTCGGAAGGTATTTCACCCGTACAGGGAGCTGACCATGAAGGTCCTACAGCAGTGATTAGATCGGTTTCGAAAATTGATCATTTGAAAACAGGAGGGACCCTACTGAATCAAAGGTTCGCACCTTCCTTTTTCAATGATGAGAACAGTTATCACAACCTTACAGCATTGATAAGAAGCTATTTTAGTCTCGATGGTCATCATATACAATTTAATGTTGTAAGTTCCGACATCTTAAAGGATGCCCAGAAACATCCAGAGAAGTACAGAGACCTAATTGTCAGGGTTGCAGGGTACAGCGATTACTTCAACGATCTCGGGGAAGATTTGCAGAATGAAATAATCCGACGTACCGAACATGAAGAAATATAAATCATGTTACCTGAAATAACTTCTGAGTAAGGACAAATACATATATCATCCTGAAATAGGTTGACAAAAAATACAAAAAACTTTCAACTTTTCCAGGACGTTATAAGCAGGTTTATTTTTTCTGTTTATCTTTTGTTTCGTTAAAAACTGATGTTGCTGTTGCAATAATACTTGCTACATCCGTCAGATTTGAAGGAAGAATAATAGTATTGTTCTGTTTTGCCAGTTTACCGAATTCGTTTAGATATTGTTCAGCAATTCTCAGGTTGACTGCATTAAGTCCGTTTTCTTCCGATATTGCACGTGCAATAGCTCTAAGTCCGTTTGCAGTGGCATTGGCGATTTGTTCGATTTCTGAAGCACGTCCGGCAGCCTCGTTGATACGCTTCTGCATCTCGCCTTCTGACTTCTTAATTAGTTCCTGTTTTTCACCTTCAGCTACGTTTATTTTAGCCTGTTTTGTACCTTCCGATTCTGCAATAATTGCCCTTTTCTCTCTTTCAGCTCTCATCTGCTTCTCCATGGCATCCTTTATACTTTGAGGGGGAGAAATATTTTTCACCTCATAACGGGTAACCTTTACACCCCAGGGCTCACTTGCCTTGTCAACCGCCTCAACAATAGCCGTGTTTATGGCTTCCCTTTCCTCAAACGTTTTATCAAGCTCAAGTTTTCCTATCACACTACGCATGGTTGTCTGAGCAATCTGTATTGAAGCAAACTTGTAATTGTCAATGCCATATGAAGCTTTTTGCGGATCAAGAACCTGAAGATACAGAATTCCGTCAACTTCAACGGCAATATTGTCTTTTGTAATACAAATTTGCGGAGCCACGTCCATAGCCTGCTCTTTAAGAGTATGTCTGTATCTTACCTTGTCAATAAATGGGATGATGATCTGAAAACCGGCTGTGTATGTAGCCTTATATTTACCCAGGCGCTCAACAATTATCGCCGTCCGCTGTGGAACAATTTTTACTGCACTTGTTATCAGGATAAATCCCAGAAGGATTAATCCCAGGAGAATGAATGTTGTGGTTATTGATGCTATCATGAATTATTTGTTTTTAGGAGTTACTATCAGATTAAAATTTTCTTTTCTTTCGATCATTACAATATCGCCTTCGAAGATTTCACTATCGGATTCTGCCGACCAGACAGTTCCTTTAAATTCCACCTTCCCTTTCTTCCCGGGTTTAATGTCGGTAAGTGCCCTTGCCTCTCTTCCGGTAAATTCATCCTCAACAAGATCGGAGTTGTCGGATTTGCCATAAAGTATTTTTTTCTGTATAAGACGGCGAAATGCTATGAGAGATATCACCGATGTAATAAGAAAAATAAGTATCTGTAGCTCGAAACCCGGGTTGAATAACAGACATAAAAGAGATGTCATCCATGCACCTATACCGAAAAAGAAAATAACAAAACCGGGTATGATCAGTTCGAGCAGAAGAAGCAAAAGACCAAGAAAGAACCAGAAAAGTTCAGGCCTGGAAACAATAAAATCAATCATATTGCTGACAGATTATTATAATGAATAAATGATTATTTGAGATAAAGATATCTATTTTAAAAGATATGATGCACAAAATGGGAAATTTTTTTACAAGAATTATTTATTTATAGAATTGTTTATTTCTTTGAGCCATTCAACCACTCTTCTTGAGAAGAAATTAAGATTCTCGCATTCGATTTCTCCTTCGGTTTTGATTGTAACAACTTTATATTCAGATTCACTTTCGGAATACTGAAAGCAATAATATGAAGTAGTGCCTGTTCTGTTACCTCTGGTTCTTGTTTTTCGTGCGGAAACCTTACTGGCTGCTATGTTGTTAATATAATTTACGTATTTTTTCAGTTCTGATTCCGGAATCCTTTTACCTGATGGTTTGCATGACAACATGTTTTCTACAATCTCATGCTGAAAAAGAAAGTTGTTTTTATCGGGGAAGTGCCATTTTTCAGGTTTTTCATAGGTGAGAACATTACCTTCATTGTCAATTATGAAACCATTGTGGACATAGCCAGAAGAATAATTAATATAATCGACCTGAAAAAGAACTTTCTGCCCTTCACTTACAACATGCATTTTTTTGCAAGATGCAAAAAGAAGGAGTAATATTAAAATAGCTGAATATCTGTAGATTCTTTTCATTTCCGATCTTTACAAATTTACAAAAATCAGACCATTTGATATTATTCTCAATAAAATTTTTTTTAAAACGTCACTCGATTCTGTAAAATTATTTTTTGAATTCAATTTTTTTTCGTAAATTAAGCAAGATATTTTATTGGGATAATATAAAAAATCCTGAATTGAATCCGTAATAAAATGGGATATGTGGTTGACAATTAAAATCAATTTAAATCTGAAGCCATGAAAAAAATCTTTGATTACTTCGACCACAGGTACAGGGAATCAATAATGAGTAAACCGTCGCCACAGGATGGGCCTGTAATAACCATTTCAAGGCAAACAGGATGTGATGCAAGGCAGGTTGCCGAAATGGTTGTGGATAACCTGAATAAAAAATCGGTTATTCACAAATGGAAATGGATTGACAAGGATATTATCTACAAGGTTGCTGAGGATTTGAACGCAGATCCAAACCGGATTGAAAACTTTTACAAGGGCATAGAGTTATCTGATATTTCAGAAATGATAATGGCTTTTTCAGGTAATTTTATCAGTGATCTCAGAGTAAAAAAGGCAATTAAAGAGGTTGTGCTTTCAATGTGCAAGGAAGGGTATATTGTCTTTGTGGGTAGGGGCAGTGTTGCTATTGCCCGTGATATAAGGAATGCACTCCATATAAGGCTGGTTGCTCCATTCTACTGGAGGGTTGAAAACGTAATGAAGAAAAAAGAAATGGATATTGAAACGGCAGAGGAGTATGTTGTTGACACAGATGAGAAAAGATTTAACCTTATTCAGAGCTTTCTTGATAAGAAGCCAATGTCAATCGACTACCTTTTTGATGCCATAATAAACCGTAGCTCTTTCTCCATTCAAGAAATTGCAGATTTCATTACTGCAATGTATGAAACGAAAGTTGAAAAACGGATGGCTGTTGTATAAGTTCAGAAACCGGTTATATCAGCAATCTTTTTCATATGTTCGTCAAGCCTCCTCTCGAGGCTTTTTTTGTATGCTTCCCAATCGGTTATTGGTTGCTTAGCCACTCCTGTTTCCATTGCTGCTTTTGCTACTGCAGGTGAAACAGTTGAAATAAGCCTCGGATCAAGAGGTTTGGGAATGATATAGTCTCTTCCAAAATGAAGTTCAGTAAGGTTATATGCTTTGAGAACCTCAGGTATAACTGGTTCTTTTGCAAGCTTCGCCAGGGCGTAAGAGGCAGCTATTTTCATTTCCTCGTTGATGACCGATGATCTGACATCAAGTGTTCCTCTGAAGATAAATGGAAAGCCAAGCACATTGTTGATTTGATTCGGATAATCCGACCTCCCTGTAGCAAATATTAGATCGTCTCGTGTTTCCATTGCATCTTCGTATGAAATTTCAGGATTCGGATTTGCCATTGCAAAAACGATAGGGAAAGGAGCCATCGAAGCAAGCATCTTTTTTGTTACCACGCCTGCAACAGAAAGTCCCAGAAACATATCCGCTCCCTTCATAGCCTCTTCCAGAGTATCCACATCACGATGCGTCACAAACTCCTGTTTATATTTATTGAGATCTGTTCGTTTTTTATTAAGAACGCTCTTACTGTCGACCATAATTATATTCTCCTTTTTTATGCCCAGAGAGACATAGAATTTTGCACATGATATGGCCGCTGCGCCTGCACCACTTACCACAACTTTCAGATCCTCAATCTTCTTCCCTGAAATCTCAAGTGCATTTATAAGGCCTGCACCCGAAATAATAGCGGTGCCATGCTGATCGTCATGAAAAACTGGTATGTCAAGCAATTCTTTTAAACGCTGTTCAATCACAAAGCATTCCGGCGCCTTGATGTCCTCAAGATTAATTCCTCCGAAAGTGGGAGCAAGCTTTACACATATATCGATCAATTTCTCGGGATCCTTTTCATCAATCTCAATATCAAATACATCAACATCAGCGAAAACCTTGAAAAGAAGCCCTTTGCCTTCCATAACCGGTTTCCCGGCCATAGCTCCAATGTCGCCAAGACCAAGCACTGCTGTTCCGTTCGATATAACTGCTACAAGGTTCCCTTTTGCAGTGTACTGGTAAACATCTTCAGGATTTTTCTCAATCTCAAGACATGGGAATGCAACCCCGGGTGTGTAAGCAAGACTTAAATCAAACTGAGTAGAATATGGTTTTGTAGGAATAACCTCAAGCTTCCCTTTTCTTCCCCTGCTGTGATAAAGCAGAGAATCTTCCTTTGTTACTTTTGGCATGGCAAAATAATTTGTTTAATGATGTTTGTAAAATAGTTAAAAACAAATAACAATTTAAAATTAAATTTTGAAAGAAAATATGCAAAAACGAATTTTTTTCAGAAGAATGCAAAAAATTGTTATCTTTTATTTTGAAAGTTATAGAGTCTGTTGAATATCAGACGGAAATTAGCCTGCGACTGACTTCTGAATGTAACGTCGGGCCCGTATGCACAAAGTATTCCTTTTCCTATTTGTGCTGTAAAGCCGGTTACTCCATCTTTCAGGTAATGCTGGCCAAGAGCCCAGCCACTTGCAAGAGGGTTATCATCAGTGAACCATAGCAGTCTCTTTACTCCCTTCTTTTCGGCATCTTCTCTGAGCTTGAGAACCTGGCTTCTGCTGAAATAAACTATTCCTTCTTCCTTCATTCCCCAGGCATCCTGCTGTGAAGGATCAACACTAACCTTCAGCAGGCTGCCGGGTATAAAAAATTCCGTATTGCTCAAAGCAATCTGATTGCCTTTCTCATCGTTCCTGACAAGTGCATTGGATACAGGTAACCCAAGATGATAAGCAAGATTGGTGCTTGTTCCGGTGACGATTACCGTGCCTCCCTCTTCAAGAAACTTTTTCAGTTGTGGAATTGACCATTCTGAAGTTAAAGACCCTGTCCAGCTCCTGTATTCTTCGGGAATATCCTCTGACGGAGCCGGTCTGGGATATTCCCCTGCCTGTCTCCTGACTTCCTCACGGTATTCAGGAATGGCACCTGATGGAAAAATTATTACATCAAATTTATTTCTGAGGTTCCCTGAATCAATTTCCTGAGAATAAACAGTTTTGAACGGGAAATTATACTGTTCGAGTATCCATCTGAGCCAACCCGACTGTATCGAACCTCCATACCTGTCCCATATAGCTATTCTGGCCGGTGTTATCTTCTCAAGTCCGGCTTGTTTACGATTAGCAGCCCTTACTTTTACTCCGTTTTCCGATACTGAACGTGACAGTATAGTTCTTGTTTTTGATGAGGAAGGAATGAAAAAATCTCCTAAAACCATCTCACTTCCCTTTACACTTTCCTTTGTTACTCTGAATACTTCAACGCCACCGGCAAACAGTTCATTTACAACTTTGAATGAGTTGTTGATCTGAGGACTTAGCAGGTATCCTGCAGTGGCTCCTGCAGGGAGAGTCTGTGCAGGAAACGGTTCGGTAATGCCTGTAGGTAATTTGATAAAAGGTCCGTCAATATCGGTTAGTAACCTGTCAAATTCTATTCCCATCTGCATTGCAAGAGTCCATCCTGCGGCATCGTAAGGCGGAATTGGTGGGCCGCCGGGGTATGCAAAATCATTTGGATGATCCTGCGGCTCAAACATATCAATTATATGTGGTCTGAATGCCTGAGCCGTCTTTATAACATAGGAGCCTGCTGGATATGTTTTACCTTTTGCAGTGAATGGAGCATCGGCCTTATGTACCTCTATTCCTGCAAGAATAAGAGCATTTACAAACCTTATTGCTGAAGGAAAGTCTTTCTGGTCGGAAGGAATGATGTAAACCCGTGGGTCGAAATTTGCAGAGTCATTGATTACCTGTTGATAATATTTCATAGGTATCCTGGGCTGCATCTGCTGTCGGCTTTCACTCTTCCCGACAGATGGATTGTCCTTTTCCCATGCGTTTTTTATGGCTTCGATTATTCCTGGTCTCATTGTCACATGATCACGACTTCCCTTTTCGATGGAGTTTATGCCCATCCGGTAAATATTGAAAAGAACTTCGTTCCGATGCCGGCTTGCATAATCGAGGACGGCATAGTTAAGGCTTACAGAATAATCTATTGATTGCCGGAAATGCCATTTCTGTGGGGCGACAGGGTTTGGTGTGGCTCCTGAAGGCAGGAGGCGGTCAATTACCAGAGGTATTTCGGAGGGTGTCGGACTTCCTGTAATTTCCGTCAGAAGACCTGCAATATTGTGAAAATAAGCTGTTGTGCGTAACCCACCGTTATACCAGGTGGAGAAAGTTGCCCCTGTCCGTTGTGTTGCACCGGGTTTGCCTTCTGCGTTAAGACGGTTGTTCATCGCTGCCCCGAGGGCATCGATGGTTGTCACCACGAGAGGATCATAACGGTAATTGAACGGGTCGCGGTAAGGAGGCCCTGCAAGAATGGTACCGGCCGGACCACTCTGATGATGATTGTAAAGAATCTGGGGTATCCATTCAATATAAAGTTGCCTCGCCATGTTACGGGTCTCTTTCATTGACATCATGAAGAAATCCCTGTTGTTATCGTGACCAATATATTTCTGATAAAGCCTCGGTATATTCATTCTCCTTTTTAAAGTGTCACTTTCGCGCATGTACCATGATGAAACCAGTTCCTGACCGTCGGGATTGGCATGGACAAGAAGAACAATAACGTTATCTAAAATATCAAGGGTCTCCTTATCGTTCCGGCTGACAAGCTGCCATGCAGTCTCTATAAGCTGATGTGTCCCGACAACCTCCGTAGCATGTAGCCCACCATCTATCCATACAACTGCCTTACCCTCCTCCGCAAGCCTTCGGGCCTCATCATCTGTCAATCCCTGAGCACGACCAAGCCTGACAGATATTTCCCTGTTATGTTCAAGACTTCTGATATTTTCAGGCGATGAAATGATGAGCATATACTGATGCCTTCCTTCTTCTGTCATTCCAATGTCAATCAGTTTAACCCTTTCGGATTCTGCAAGCCTTTTGAAATAGGCCTCCGTTTGAGTATAGGTGGCAAGCATATAATCATCACCTATATTGAATCCGAAATGTTCTTTCGGAGAAGGTATTCCCTGCGGAAACAGAGGATAAAGACCCGAAATTATTAATGTAAATAAACTGGTTAAAATGCTTCTGATCATTGTCATTTAAAGATTATGGTTTGATGTTATTTTTATTATTGGAAAACTAAACAAAAATCGTATTAATACAAAATCATCAGAATTTTTAAATATTAAAAAATATCAACCCCATACTGATTTCGTAATATTGTTCTGTGGATGTAAAATACCCCAACCGAAATACGAATATCCAAATCCCCTACGGGGAATTGCTAATTTACTGAACCATATTTATCTACAAGAACGGAACCGCTACGCGGTAAGATAAAAATCCTGCTTCCGAGTCTCGGGATTGTCTCCCTTCGCTCGACAAAATCCGATATAATTTTCCTCCCTGGAAATGGATGAAAATGACTAATTTTGTAAAAAAACCGGAGTATGATAAAGAAGATTGAGACTGACGGACTGGATATTTTACTCTGGACTGATGATATTGAACCGGGTGCTTACAGGCAGATATTGAATCTGGCGCGGCATCCTTATGCGAGGAAACATATTGCAATAATGCCCGATTGTCATGAGGGATTCGGGATGCCTATCGGCGGGGTGCTTGCCACAAGTGGAGTGATAATTCCAAATGCAGTTGGAGTTGACATTGGATGCGGTATGTCTGCTGTGAAGACAGGTCTGAGCGGTATAAATAAAAATGATCTGAAAAAGATAATGAGTAATATCAGGGAGCTCATACCTCTGGGATTCAAGCACCATAAGAAATCGCAGGGTGACGACAGAATGCCTGAGCCTGACAAACTTGGTTTTGATCCGTTTGAACTTCCTGTTGTTTCGAGGGAATACGACAGTGCACTTCACCAGGTGGGGACACTTGGTGGTGGAAATCATTTTATTGAGATACAGAAAGGCGACGACGGGGCAATATGGATAATGGTTCATTCGGGAAGCCGTAACATCGGGAAACAGGTGGCTGATTACTATAACAAAAAAGCTGTCAGTATTAACCGCAGTGCAGGACATGATTACGGGCCAAAGACTGAACTTGCATGGCTCGAGCTTGACTCCGACACAGGGCAGAAGTATCTGAAGGAAATGAAATATTGCATTGAATTTGCCATGTGTAACAGGTATCTGATGATGGAACGGATTGTTGGAGTTTTCGACGACTTTTTCGGTTCACAATTTTCATACGGTGAGATAATAAACATTGCACATAATTATGCGGCAATTGAAAAGCATTTCGGTGAGGAACTTGTGATTCACCGGAAGGGTGCCACAAAGGCAACAAAGGGGCTGAAAGGTATTATTCCGGGTTCGCAGGGTACAAGAAGTTATATTGTTGAAGGAAAGGGAAATCCCGAAAGTTTTGAAAGTTGTTCACACGGGGCGGGGAGGGTTATGGGCCGCAACCAGGCCATAAGAACATTGAATCTGGAGGAAGAAATACGAAGACTTGACAAACTTGATATTCTTCATTCTATTCGCAGTAAAAATGATCTTGAGGAGGCTCCGTCGGCATATAAAAATATTGACCTCGTAATGGCTCAACAAAGCGACCTCGTTGATATAATTACCGGCCTTTCGCCGTTGGCAGTAATTAAAGGCTGATGAATACTTTCCTGAGGCTTAACTTTTCCAGGTAAAAGAATTTTTTGTTCAGAATTTATTTTGTTTTCGATTTTTTATATACTTTCGGGGTTAAGCGTTTAGCGTTCCGGGTTCTGCGTTCAGCGTTATGCGTTCCGGGTTCTGCGTTCCGGGTTCAGCGTTCAGCGTTTGGGGTTCAGCGTTATGCGTTAAAAGTTTGCGGTGTTTGCTGGATAATAGTTGAGTGGGAGGTAGGGATAAGCGGATTAATCCTGATTTTACTGGTATAAATTTTTATATTAAAAATTCAATAGAATGACTTCACATATCAGACTCCAGAAGATTCTTCCGGTGCTTATGGCTTTTTTCGTTATGAGTTTTGTTGACCTCGTAGGTATAAGTGTTGACCGCGTGAGTTTCGACATGAACCTGAGTGCCACTCTTGCCCAGTTGATTCCCATGGCAACGTTTCTGTGGTTTTTCCTGCTTTCTGTTCCGGTTGGAATAATGCAGGCAAGGTACGGCAAAAGGTTCGTGCTCAACATCGGCATGATTCTGACTGCTGTTGGTCTTCTTGTTCCATGGTTATTTTACTCATTTGGAATGGTTCTCGCAGGTTTTGCCCTTATTGGCATTGGTAACACGATAGTACAGGTGTCGGCCAATCCACTTCTGATAGATGTTGTACCCGAGAACAGAGCATCGAGCTTTCTGAGTTTTTCGCAGTTTATCAAGGCAATAGGTTCCATGATAGGGGCTCCTCTTGCAGCAGTGTTTGCCTCCCAGTTTGGCGACTGGAAGCTGGAATTTCTGCTTTTCGGCATTATTTCTCTGCTGTCGGTTATATGGCTTGGAGCGGTTAAGATCGAAGAGAGGAGAGAGGAAGGGTACAGAGCAACACTAAAAACTTCGTTCAGCCTGCTCGGAAATAGTTATATTCTGATGATGGTTGTTGCAATTTTCCTTGTTGTGGGGGTGGATGTCGGATTTAATTCAAACTCCGGGCAGTTTCTGATGAAGCATTTTGGCATAGGCCAGACAGCCGCCGAATCGGGCCGCAGCGTCTATTTCTTCGGACGTATGCTCGGCACATTCCTTGGAGCAATCATGCTAACAAGAATTCAGGCTCCAAAGTTCCTTATATGGACAACCGTACTTTCCATTGCCGTTGTTGCGGCCCTTCTGATTATCCCTTCAACACTTGTTGCATGGGTATTAGTATTCATGACCGGACTGGCTGTTGCAAACATCTGGCCGCTTGTATTCTCAATCACGGTTGGGAGATTCCCTGCCCGGAGCAGTGAGATATCTGGACTGATGATAATGGCTGTTGCAGGGGGTGCTCCAATACCGTTTCTTATAGGATGGATCAGTGATATAAGCAACATAGTTCTAGGGATGTCGGTGCTGATTCTTTGTCTTGGCTATATAATGGTGGTGGCTTTTTATAACTTAAAGTTTGTAAAATAGTTTTTGTTTGTGGTTTTCTTTACCAGGATAAGTTGTGCCGGTTATTGTAGAACATCTGGTCGTTAGGGGTCTTACCGGTCGGTCAGGTGTTCCTGATCTTAATGAGATAACGCATAAAAAAGTACCCGGGCTATTCATCAGTTTTTGTATTCTGTTTTTTCTGTTAGCGAAATTTTTTGATTTTCATGGTGTAGATTCTATCCGCGTAATACATCTTTTTTGACTTTGCTGGCATAACCTATGTTATGGATACATTTTGAAAGAATGTGTGATTTTTATTTGTAAATGGATGTAGTTGAATCAGGAAACCCAGCCGGGCTGGATAAAGAGGCACATTGGCCGAAAAACAGATGGAATAACTTCAACATAGGAAGGGGAAAAATAAGTTTCGAATATGATCTTGAAAATATTTATGGCCTGACAAATTTTGAGAATTTAATTTCTTCTGAAAACAAAACGGCAGTATTGATTAATGCCAGGTGTGAATATGCCTGTGGAAAATTACCCAGTAAATGTTTGGAGTCAAAATCCATACCTTCACTGTATATACCAAGATGATTTCTAAAAGATAGTAGTTGTTCAAATATTTTTTTTGCTTCATTTTTCTGACCTGTCTGATACAGAGCACGAACCAGCCAGAAAGAACAAATAATAAAAGCAGTGGATGGTATTCCAAAATCATCAACATGCTTATAGCGAAAAACTAAATCCTTATAAAAGAGTTCTTTTTTAATAGTTTCAACTGTTTTTACAAATTTTTCGTCATGAGGAGAAATAAAACCATATTCTTCCATCTGGAGTACAGAGACATCGAGGTCTAAACTCTCATAAGATTGAGCGAAAGCGCCAATCTCTTCTTTCCAGCCATGTTTATAAATATCTTCTTGAATCATATCAGCCAACATCAGCCATCGCTCGGCAAAATATTTTCTGTCAAGTAATTTAGCTATCTGAATTGCACGATCAACTGCGACCCAGCACATGACTTTTGAAAGTATAAAATGCCGGACATTTTTCCGGATTTCCCATATACCATTATCGGGTACCTGCCAGTATTTTTCTACAGCATGAATAATATTTTGTACAACTTCCCACATTTCTTCTATTTCATCGAGTGTTCCTGGAAAATATTTGTAGTATTGCAGGATCACATTCATTAAATAACCGTAAATATCATTCTGACGCTGGAGGTATGCTTCATTACCTATTCTTACAGGTTGTGAATTCTGATAGCCTGCCAGATGATCTAAGGTTTGTTCGTGTAATTCCCGCTCACCCCTGATACCATACATGATCTGAAAGCTTTCGGATTTAGATTTTAAGATGTTCTTGATAAATGACAGGTATCTTTTTGAAGCATTTGAATGCCCCATATTCAGCAATGTCTCTATTGACATTGAGGCATCACGTAACCAGCAATACCGATAATCCCAGTTACGTTTCCCTCCGATTACTTCAGGCAGACTTGTTGTAATAGCTGCCAGTACTGCTCCAGATCTCTGGAAAGACAACATTTTAAGAACCAGCAAACTTCTTGAAATTACTTCATTATATAAATTAAACTTCTTGGAACGATTATCCCAGTTAAGCCAGTATACCTTTGTACGCTGATATTCAATGTATGCCCTATTTACATCAATAGGTATTAGTTTCTGATAATATGATAGTAGAATAAAGTAATGGGTTGTGATTGTAATTTTTTTTGATTCAATAATATCTTTATAATTCAAACTCGAATATAAATATAAACAGTCATCTGGATTGTCAACCGATTCAGAACGGATATAATTAGGCTGGATAATATGATCCACACTGGACTTTGCATAATTTAGTCGCGGATTGTAATTGATTGTAAATGATGGTTTCCCTGATAAGTGACGAATATAACGATATATTTCCGGAGGTGTAAAATAAGTATTATCACTGGTCTGATACCGGGGCATAAAGTCTAATATTTCAAATGCTCCTTCGTCTGAAAAAAACTGAGTGCATAAAATGTTCGTTTTTTCAATATATTTCTGTGTAATAGTGTACGAATCATCTACTAAAACAGAAAACTCTCCTCCCCGGTCTTTATCCAGTATTTTTGCAAAAACAGAAGGTGAATCGAAATCAGGAAGACAACACCAATCTATACTACCATATTTTGATATTAACGCTGCACTCCTGCAATTTCCAATAACACCATAATCAAAATTGCTCATCCGTGTCATGGTCGAAATATGTTAATTAATATATAAATGACCGGAATGCTTTTTAATTTTTTAATCACACAAATTAATAAAAAACTCACGAAACTTTTTTATTCTTATTATGTTTTATTACCTTTTTTTGTCAGGTGATATTCTTTTATGTAATCATTTTTTGGTATTGGAAAAACATAGAAAGATTGGCAAAGATTAACCGGAATAATATGTTATTGATAAGTGGCGTGTTATAGTGGATATCAGTGTTATAGACTGAGATAAACTTCGTTTAAGGTAATACCCCTAGTTTTTAATGCTTGCAATAGGTGCAGCTCGAGGTTATTATTTCTAATTTTTTATAATTTTATAATCTGATCAAGTAATTCCAATATTTCAATGTAAGAATACAAATTAAACCTTGCATAAGAGGATGTCATTCCAACTCTTATTGAGTATGCATTTTCAGGGAGAATCCTGAAAAGATCTTCATCAGTCCAGTCATCCCCGATTGCAAGTATAAAATCAAAATAATTTTTTGAAATCCAGTTCAGTGCTGCAACACCTTTGTTTACTCCTGCATTCCTGATCTCAATCACTTTATTCCCCTGAAGCACCTGGACATCTATATTTGCGGTAAAATTTACCAGATAATCAACAAGTTCTTTTGCATGTAAAGAAGCGAGTTCTTGATTTGCTTTCCGGTAATGCCAGACCAGAGAAAATTCCTTTTCTTCAACAAATGAACCGGGAAGCCTGTCTGAATACATTTCGAGTATCGGAAGGATTTGTTGTTTCCAGTCATTTCTTAAAGGTTTACTAAGGATCCAATCTTTATCTTTTTCTTTTATCCATGTACCATGTTCTGCAACCAATCCTAAATCAGGTATATCAAACCAGTCCAGAAGAGTGTTTCTGTCTCTTCCACTTATCAGAACCACCTCATTCTTTTTATCAGATGAAAAGTTCCTGAGAATTTTTAAGACATTCTCAGTAGGTTTTGCCATTTGTGGGCTTTCTTCGAACGGAACAAGCGTTCCATCATAATCCAGAAAGATAAGTCTCCGGTTTGCCTTTTTAAAATCCTTAAAAAGATTCTCTCTATGACTCCCCAGTAATCTGGCTTCGAACCGTTTTTGTTTTTCATTAATGGAATTCAGATTCTGGATGATTTCATTAGCCCAACTCATTACATCATATCGTCGTAATCGTGTCTGCATAATATTTATACGTCTTGCCTGCTCTCCAACAGGCATTTCTAATGCCTCTTTCAAAGCAGATGCAATTTCTTCGATACTATTAGGATTTATAGTAATTGCTTCACCAAGTTCGTGTGAAGCACCGGCCATCTCGCTAAGAATCAAAATTCCTGTATTATCCTTCCTCGTAGAAATGTACTCCTTTGCAATCAGGTTCATGCCATCCCTGAGAGGTGTAATCAAAGCTATATCACTAATACTATAAATTGCAACCAATTTTTGAAATGGCAAGAATTTATATTGATACAAAATAGGTGTCCAGCTGATATTTCCATATTTCCCGTTTATTTTTCCAACTAACTCATCTATCTGCATTTTAATCTTTTGATAGTGGTCTACTCCAATACGAGAAGGTACAACTATCAGCAAAAGAACTATCTTATCGTGCCATTCAGGGTGATTATTGAGAAAGAGTTCATAACCCTTCAGCCTGTTAATTATGCCTTTGGTATAATCCAGCCGATCAACTGAAAGAAGAATTTTATGATCCCCCAGTTGTTTTTTAAGCCTGCTTCTTTCTTTCTTAATGTGGGTTTCATTAACAGCATTATGAAATTTCTGGAAATCTATCCCCATCGGGAATGTATCAACTTTTACTATACGGTTTTTCATTTTTATGGTTCCCATGTTGCTTTCGTATCCCAGGATACGGTAAACACATCTGAGGAAATATTGTGTGTAATCATAGGTGTGAAACCCTATAAGGTCTGCTCCCAGAAGGCCATTTAATATTTCGCTGCGGCATTTTGTTGGAAGGAGCCTGAATGTTTCAAAGCTTGGGAAAGGAATATGTAAAAAGAAGGCTATTTTTACCTGTGCCATCTTCTTTCTTATGAGTTGAGGAAGAAGCATTAGATGATAATCATGAATCCACACAATATCTCCTAATTTTATGAGCTTTAATATTGCATCGCAGAAAATTTCATTAACTCTCCTGTAATGAAACCAGTAATCCTCATCATAAATAACGTATGAAGGAAAATAGTGGAAAAGTGGCCAGATTGTTTTATTGCAAAAACCATGGTAAAATTTTTCCATCTCTTTTTCTGTAATAAAAACAGGAAGAGCGTTATATTTAACCAAAGCTTTTGATACAGCCTCCTTCATATCATTACTGACTGACGCACCAGGCCACCCAACCCATATATAGTCGGATTTTGTGAAAGGAGAACCTTTTAATGAATCAAGGTATGCACTTAATCCTGAGACAAGCCCGCCAGAGCTTTCCAGAACTTTTAAATCACCTTCTTTTTCTATTACAGTGACAGGTAGCCTGTTCGAAACAACTATCATTCTCATTTCTCTTTACTTTTTTTAAATCATCATTTCATTTGATGAATTTAAGATATATTAAATTCAACTAATAAATGCAACTTTTTTATAGGGGATAAACATTAACTTTTTCAAGACAAAGGAGATGGTTACTGAATTTATTGAAGTAAAGAAAAAATTCTTTCTCTCTTTGCCCTGATGGATAAAGTTTAATTTTGCCCTCTCCTCGTTAAGAAAAGTTGCAATATGAAACATTTAACCGTAGAACAAAGATA
>DYKN01000001.1 GCA_020722575.1 Rikenella microfusus
TTCAGGATTTCCATAAATGATTTGCAAACGAGGCCAATATTTCACTTCAAGGAACAGCCAATAAAACTTCATGTGTTGATTTGCTTCCTGGTACTTGTCGCATCAAAGCATATTGAGTTAAAAACCGGGGTGTCGATCAAAAAATTTATTGATGAAGCAAAGAACATCGTAGATGGCGAAATCTTGAATCAAATCACAAATAGAATCGTTAACATTAAAGCACAACCTACCACTACAATGAAGGATTTTATTACAAAATTAAAATCACCGCACTAAAAAGAACAAGTCAGGAAGGAATATTATTAGATAATTAGTCGACACTTATAAAATGGAAAAGTATGTATTCCTACCTTTTGTGGCAAACTGTAATAAGACAGTGTATAAAATACAATTTTGTTTTATGGGCAATTATAAATAAAGGTTAAAAAATGGCTGACCTCCAAAAGTCGAGTATGTGTAAGAGAAAATCGACACTAAATAAAAGAGTATCCGAGAAAAATGTCCAGAAAATCGAAAGAGTATGGAATTATTTATTAATTTTAATAAATAAATTTATGAGAACATTTAAATACATATTAAGTATAATCGTTATTATTTCTGTTGTTTATTCTTGTAAAAAAAACAACAGCGAAGAAATTCTTGATAACAAATCTGAATTAATTTATAATAGAGATAATGTTTCAGTAACTGAAAATTATCCTCACTATAGAACAATTCAGTCCATTGAGAAAATCACTAATAATAACTATGACTTTAAACAGGTCATAAACAAGGTTCCAAACTTAAAAACATCTTCAAGTGAAGTTTTTAAGTATACTTATGATGGAGACATTATATCCTATAAAGTAGGTGATGTTTATATTTACAAACATAAAGACAACATTCTACCAATCAGAGTTATTGAAACGACTGATTCAAATAATATTAAAACTTTAACAATTTCCAATATAATTAATGATGAGTTATATTATGTGATGGCATTAGACATGAACAACTCAAAAATTCTTCATTTTGGAAAAGTGAACAACTTCCCCTTAGAAAAATTAGGGTTTTCAGAGAACTCAACCAGTATCTTAAAATCGGCTGCAGTTCAAGATGTGGAATGTACTGATTATGGTTGGGCTGATTGCATGGATTGTAGTGTTGAAGATTGTGGAAGACATTGGTGGTGTGTTGGATTACTCGTAGTAGCTGGAGGTGAGACTTTAGTTGGTATGGCTGTTGCTTGTGCAGTTTTATAAAATCACTGGATATGAAAAAATTTTTTAACTTTATTAAATGGAGAGCTTTATTCACAAGTCTGATTTTATCAGTAATTGTGGGCTTTTTATATGGAAGAGGAAAAACTTCAGAGAGTGTTTTAATTGTTTTGTCAGTTGCAGTTATTATAAATATTATTCTTTTCTACTTCTTATTAATTAAGGATCACTAGTGTCCGGTTAAGATTTGCCTAAAGGTATTTAATGCATTTGTATACAACATGATACAGTGGTTAAAAAATTTGACGATTTGAAATTATATTTTTGCTCTTCTATTTATTTAAGCGAAAATGCATATTGGAACAGCTATATTTATCCGGACAGTAAGTTAAGCTAAAATGCTTAATTTAACGGATATGAAAAAAAGAAGAAAGTATGATCGAGAGTTCAAACAAATGATTGTTGAGCTTTCAAACACAAGAGAAGATATTTCTGCACTAGCTGCAGAGATGGATCTTCGACAAGACCTGATCTATCGTTGGAGACGGGAAGCTGTGGCATTTGATCGTGCCAGCTTCCCGGGCCAGGGTAATAAGATAATGACCGAGGAGCAAAAGGAGATAGCCCGGTTAAAGAAAGAGTTACGAGATGCCCAATTAGAGCGTGACATCTTAAAAAAAGCTGTAAGCATTTTCTCGAGGAGTGATGGCAAATATTCGAATTCATAAGGGCAAATGACTCCTTATTTTCCATTGAGAAGATGTGTAAAGTATTAAAAGTGAGCAGGAGTTCATATTATAATTTTATAATTGGTTAAAACATAGGCCATGTAATCGGGCGATAGAGAACGATGATCTATCTGATTGTATTAAAAAGATATACGAGTTGAGCAAAAGGACCTATGGAAGTCCGAGGATTACAATTAAACTTTTTAAAGAGGGTTTTCATGTATCAAGGCCAAAAGTAGCAAGGTTGATGAAAAAACTCGGTTTAAAGAGCATTATTCGTAAAAAATGGGTTATTACCACTGATTCCAGACATAAATATCCAATTGTAGAGAATAAGCTCAACAGGGACTTTAATGTGATCAGGCCGTGCCAGGTATGGGTATCAGATTTCACTTATATTAAAACCCTTCAGGGATGGCTCTATTTGAATGTAATTATTGATCTCTTCTACAGAAAAGTTATAGGTTGGTCATTTAGCAGATCATTAAAGGCAGCTTATACGACTCTACCGGCATGGAAGATGGCTGTCAAGAACCGTATGATTACCCGGAAATTGATTTTCCATTCTGACAGAGGCGTCCAATATTCTTGTTATGAGTTTGCAAATCTGCTGTCATCCTACAAACTTGTAGAAAGGAGCATGAGCCGGAAAGGAGATTGCTGGGATAATGCAGTTGCTGAAAGCTTCTTTAAAACACTTAAAGTAAAACATATTTATCATCACAGTTACAAGACTTTTAAAGAAGCTGAATTATCAGTATTTGAATACATTGAATTGTGGTATAATGTAAACCGGATACATACAACATTAAAAACATCAATAAGAAATAAAAAAGAGAAATTTATAAATCAATTAGTGGCTTAATAAATTGTTCAGATTTTTATTGCAGGTTCAGAATTCAGCAATTATAATGTAGACCCTCAACAATGGAATAGATAATGATTAATCCACGAACAGGTTTAAAATTTTATTTTGCCGAGATCGTGAAACAGATTGATTTTAAATTGTTTTGGTTGAGAAATGAATATTTTTTAAAATTTTTTATTCAGTCCGATAATAATAGACTCTCACTTTTTAAATTTGAAGGCGCAAGGCATAATATAATTGTTTTGCAGGCGGATACCGAAAAGCCTGAAAAGAGTAGGTAATATTAAAATTTGTCTCGCTATGAAAAAAGTTTATTTTCTCGTGCTAATGATAGTAATGTTAATTGCAAGTTGTCAAAAAAATTCAGAATCCTTAATTGAAGAAAAAGAGGAGGAATTAATTAAAAAGTTGAATTCAATTATTGAATTGAGTTTAACTGGCAAAGTTGAACCTGATTTTTCACTTATCAACTGTAATAATCCAAATGAAAGAGCTGGTATAATTACGGCACAAGTAACTAAACAAGTTCTTAAATATTACGAAGAATCAAAATCATTTCCTGTTGACATTGAAGAAATGTATTTAAGGTTTATCGATGATACTTTGACAGATCATATCATAAAAAGCAGTTTTTATGAATTTAACAGAATAGAAAAACAGATTATTAATACAATAATTCAGATTTATACAGATCAAGATTTTTACAATTTTAACATTAAATCGAAAGATATTGAGAACATAATAATTGATTCAGAATGTTTTAGTGAATTACAAAAATTAAGATTATTAACTTTTTCGTCAGTATTCAGACACAATATTGGGACAATTAGAGAGTATTTTTCTGGAAGCAAATCAGCAGAAACGACATGGGAAGGATGTTTTAAAGGAAAGTTAAGAGAACTGCAAAATTGTGGTAATTGTTTTTTTGAAAAAATAGTTTGTGCTTTTTCGTGGCCTACATGTCTTGGAGTCAAAGCATTAGATTGTTTAATTAACAAAAATTAGTGAGTTATTAATATTAATTTGTAAAATTTCATACTTTTTAAAATTTTAATAAGATTAAACATGAAAAGGGATAAAATAAAATGCGTGGTTAGCGGATTATATTTTGCATCCGCATTCATTATAAGTCTTGTTATCACTCCTGAAAAGGATCAGATATTTATAAAATATTTGCTCCTCGGAATCTCATTATTGTACCTGATTACGGGATGGTATTTTTTTTCTTGCTATTATGAAAATAGCAGCGTTTTACTACGTTTGCTTACTGGATATCTTTATTCCAGCATTTTTTTTACGAGTTTCTTTTATGGTTTAAACTGGCCACTTTCAAAAACATTGGTAAGTTTAACTCCATTATGGGCTGTCATTTTGTTGCTGGTGAATATTTTCAGTCTTAAAAAGATGCCCTCATTATGGCAGAAACTTGTCGTAGCGTCAGAATTTGTTTTATTGGTGGTTGTTATTGTTAAATTATTTATAGGATTTTGATTGATGGGTGTATATACCAGGTTCACCTTTTATCGAAATTCAATCTGATGCCTGACATTTTCAAAGGTTATAACATTAGCTGGTAAAGGGTTGTTCCATTTTCATTTTTTCTGTTTTTCCTGTATGACTGAAGAAAAAATAAAATAAGAAATCAAATCAGAAGGAAATGTATTAAGAAGTTTAATAGTTTGTTGAGTTATTTCCATATATTTTGACAGAGGGTTACATTAAAAAAATTATTTTTAAGCGATATAAAAGAAGGCATTAATTAACTTTTATTGCTGATTATTATGTTTCAGTAGTTTAGAATTTTGCGAAACAATAATTTGCTGGCGATTTTTTCTATATCATGATAGCGGCTGTTGATGTTTATTATGATGAAATAACAGGTGCTGCAGGAGGTGCGGTGATATTCTCTTCTTTTTCTGACAGCAAGCCATTTTCGACCTATTATATCAGCGGGATCAAGCCTGTGGAGAAATATATTTCAGGGCAGTTTTACTTAAGGGAGTTGCCATGTATAATGGCACTGATAGGGGAAATAAATGAGGTAATAGATACTGTCATAATTGACGGATATGTTGATCCGGGGAATAAACCCGGACTGGGGCGTTACCTGTGGAATGCTTATGATGGTAAAATTGCAGTTATTGGAGTGGCGAAGACTTTTTACGCCGGGACGGATGCAGAAAGAGTTTTCAGAGGAAAAAGTTGTCGGCCACTTTATATTACATCTGCAGGGATTGACTCTGTGGTGGCGGCAGGATTTATAAAAGACATGGAAGGGAAATTCAGAATTCCAGATATGCTGAAAATTGCTGACAGACTCAGTCGCACCGGGATTTATCAACACATAAGCAAGTGATTCGATCTGATTAATCATTGAATCTACTGAAGAACAACATTTTGAGTTCTATTTTCTATCAGTAGCCACCAAATTCTAACCCGATCAGTATGTTGCCGGTACGCTTATTCAACTTTTTTCAAATTTGAGTTGGAATATTTTTGAAAAAATTTTTATTCAGTCCAAAAATAATAGACTCTCACTTTTTAAATTTGAAGATGCAAGGCGCAATATAGTTATCTTGCAGGCGGATACCGAAAAGCCTGAAAAGAGTAGGTAATATTAAAATTTGTCTCGCTATGAAAACATTAACAATTGAACAGATTGAAAATCTGAAAGGAGGGAAAAAATGGAACTGGGAAACAACTATTTGTAGTGTCGCTGGTCTGGGAATAGGAACAGCCATTGGAACATTTTTTTGGCCTTTTGGATTATTTGCAGGAGCCGTTTTTGTTACAGTTTGCCAGGTTGGAGATACTTATGGTTGGGATAATTAAAATTCTTTAATGAATAACATGCTGGCAGCATGATTTCTGGTATTTTAGTTCTAAGTAATAGAACAAGGTACAGTTTATAGGAGGAGGCTGTCTTATTAATTTAAGAGAGCCTCTCCTTAAAATAATTTATTTTTATAATTATCATGTTTGATATTTTTAAAATTCAGAATAGGTTTTCAGTAAGAATATTTCGGGAGTTAAGAAATATAGATTATTTGGTGGTAGGGATAATGTTAATAGGATTTTTTATTGCCGTATTCATTTACCAGCGGTTTTATATCTTCACATCGTTAATAGTATTTGTTTTTTTATATTTTACACAGGAATTATATAGAAGAAAATCCAGTACCCTGGATATTTATTATTTACTTGTTTTTCCGTTTAAGAGAAGCAAAATTATTAAATCATATTTATTTTCAGACCTTTTAGAATATAAGAGTGTAGCAATTGTAATTTTTTTAATCTTGATTTGTTTTACTGAATTGAAGTTGATAGTTTTTATAACCTTTTTATTTATTTCCTTTTCCTTTTTATTGTCACTATATAATTTTATTGTTATTCGTTATAATACGGCCTCCAATATCCATATATGGTTGAGGACAATGATATCATTACTGGTAATAATCCCGTTTATTAACATTTTTATTGGCACAGAAAACTCTTATACTATAGTGAAAATAATGAGGGATATTGAAAACACAATATCAAACCATATAGTCGAATACTCTATTGCCATGATGTTATTCTGCATGTTGATATATTTCTGTGTTTTATATTTGATTAAAAGAATTCTTCTCTTGCGCCCATTTACAAATTATAGTGTCATAAAGAACCATTAAATTTTATGGTTAAACTAATGCTAAAAAACCAATATAGAGCACGGCTGTTTTTAGTTCCCGCACTTTCAGTTTTTTTTGGATTTTTTAATAATTACTACATCATTGTATTTTTAATACTTCAGAACAGGTTTACTAACCTTTATAGAAATAGCGATTTTACTTATAAACTTTTACATGTTACAGGGAGGACTCTTGGCAGTTATCTCCAGTCATATAATTTAAGTTGGGTGATCTGGTTTAACTTGTGGTTTGTAATTGCCAAAATTGTTAGTGTAATCTTTGGTAATTCTACTATTCTGGCTACAATGACAGATCTCATTAATTTTAATATTATCATGTTTGTAAGTTTTATTGTGGGAAATACCATAAGCAACTCTTACTTAATTACCATATCAAGTTTATTTCTTAGATCTCTTGGCAGTTCATTCGTTTATAGTTCCATTATTGGCTTTGTTTATTTATTACTTTATTTAGTTTCTTTGACTAAGATGTTGTATTTAAATCTGTTATTTTTTTTAATAACAATTTCTATATGGCGTATTTGCATAAGTAAACAGGTCAGAATAATACATATATGGCATTACTGTGATTGAAATTAGGGAAATAAAAAAGTCATACGGCACTCACGAAGTTCTAAAAGGAGTTGATCTTATCTGTAAAGCAGGTAAGATTCAGGCCCTTTTAGGAGCAAATGGTGCTGGTAAAACAACTTTGATCAATATTATCTCAGGATTAATTAAAAATAATGGAGGTGAGTTGTTTATTGATGGAGAGAAAATTTCCTTGGAAAGTTACAAATATCGAAGTAAAGTTGGATATGTTTTGGAAAGGCCTCTGTATTTAGAAAAACTCTCGGCCAGGGAATACTTGATATTTGTCTCTAAAATGTATGGATTACCTCAACGTGAATATTTATTCAGGATAAATGAACTTTTATGCTTCTTTGATTTACCTGGAGATAATAAGAAATATATTGAAAGGTATTCTAAAGGAATGAAAAGTAAAGTAAGTTTGGCCGCTGCGCTGGTTCATAATCCTAAATATTTAATTCTTGATGAACCATTTGATGGAGTTGATTTTGTTTATATTCAGAAAATCAGTAAACTGTTTCAGCAAATGGCAAAAAATGGAACCACTATTTTAATCACTTCGCACCAATACGATGTAATAGCAGAAATGAGCGATATGTTTGCCCTGTTGAAAGACGGTAAGATATTGTTTAATTTTAACTTTGAAGAATTGCTGAAAGTGTCAATAGAATTTGGCAATGAGAAAAATCAGGTTAAAGCATATCTTGAAGCTCTTATGTCTGATAATAAAAAAAATAATCTTTCATGGATAGAATGACCACCAATTTTGGTCTTCCTGGAGTCTATTATATTGATAGTGATAGCATAAGCTGAATATGAGAAGGTAAGGAGATAAGGAATATGTCAGAACCCACGCTAACTTCAGATTTCAGCCTGGGAGCTGAAAAAATTATAAAGATCTTCGGGCTTTAGTTCGGAAAAATTTTTGCAATGGAAACAAAGATTAAAGCCACAGCAGGGATTTTGCCAGGAACACTACCTTGCTCTATCATCTTATTATTACCGTTAAATTGAAATATTTTTATTAATTTATTTTTCAGTCCGAAAATAATAAACTGTCATTTTTTAAATTTGAAGACGCAAGGCTCGATATTGCGTCTTAACTCCCCAAATAACTGGACACAATTTGAAAAACAAATTAGGTCTAATTAAATTTGGGAACTATGACAAAACCTCAACGAAATTTTACTCCTGAAGAGAACTCGTATATTGAAGCTTTCCACAGTATCCTGGAAAGAGAAGTAATCCAAAGATTTGATTTTGAAAGCTTTTATGAGGCAAAATTAACCTTGTCTGCTTACATGATACACTATAACAACAAAAGGCGACATGGAAGTCTTAAGAGGGAAATTCCGAACCAGGTGTGGAATGAATACTACCAGACATTCTCATCCGATATGCACCAATCAGCGATAGTATCAAAGGAGTTGTAAAGAGTGTCGACTGGTACGGACACTGGTCTTGCTCTTGACAAATCCGGAAATATGGTTAACTTTGCAAATCGGGTGATGAATGAAAATAACAAAAACATTAAACAAGAAGTACTAAACTCTTTTAATAAATCTGTCCAACTTATAGGGGGTTAAGACATTGAGCTCTTAAGTCCAGTGTAGCTAATGAAGCGCTCAAGGAGGGTGGATCTCTTGTTGAATTATCCGGACGTATCAAGGAACAATCAAAAATGGTTAGCTAAATGGTGAAATATTTTCTGAAGCAAACAGTATTTATCATAGATAATCTTATTTCATTGATAGAGGCAATATTTCCGGCGTTATTTGCTTAAGAGCCTCAGTAGTTTTCCCAGACGCAAGGGGTAATAAAGAATTGCTTTGAACGTACTGCTGGTTCGGTAACGGTTTTTCATGAAAGTAACAGAAGGGAAAATATCGCCAAGCAGAAAAAGTATCTTCCGGTGTAAACCGGGAATTTCTCCAATCATTTTTCTGTATGCTTTCCCTTGATTCATCGGTTTGTTACCTTTAGGACTTTTAATGAAGAATACAAATCTATTGAGGGAGGCAGGATCGAACCACCGGCTGACAAATTCATTCAACCAATCGGGCAGTTCCAGATCCCACAGATCACGCAGAATTTCAAGTTTTGATGCGAGTATTTTACTTATTCCAGCGGCACGCGCTTCATCTAAAAGTTCATATTTGAAAATTTCTTCCCTGTACTTTTCACTAAGTACAACAAGATCAGCATAAAGTCGGAGTTGCGATTCGCTGTTCAGTTCATGCCCGTAAATATGCCGCACAAGATAAAGGAATAAAAGTCGGGGAGCGGGAATAAATGCTTTTTCTCTTTCAACTTTTATTTCTGTTGCTGTCTCGATAGTTTTTTTTGTCAGCTGATTTTTCTTGCCGGGGAAAAGCTCGAGGTGAATATCGATCGACACGCCTCCTTTTAATAATGAGGGGAGATGTTTACCTGTCCATTCGATTATTGATTTATGGAAACCTGATTTAACAGGCAGTGTATCATAACCATTTTGCATGAGTATATTTCTTGCCCTGATATAATCGTGCCTTTCAATAAGGATGTCAACATCGGTCATCTGTCGGAGCCCTGTATTTCCGTAAGCTGTAAGTTCAAGTGCCAGACCTTTAAGCAGTACGACTTTTATACCGGCTTTACCGAGCAATGCCAGGATATCTTCCAGCGCGGTCAGATGGAATGCATTACGACTTATGTTAAGATGATATGAAGAACGCAGAATTTCGGCATATTTTTCAGGTAGTTTCTCGATCAGGCCGAGAGCATCGAGGTTGTGGAAAACAAGGGCTGATACACCATGCTCGCCTGTAAGGCGGATAAAATAATCATAGTCGCTTATTGAGGTTAAGAGTCTGGATATTCTGGTTTTCAGATCAGCTCCGAAAGAAAGTCGGCATAGTCCCATCAAAAGGATCTCTTCATCCCTGATATGAGATCTGTTATTATTCATCTCCGAGCATACTTTTCTGGCGGGTAAACATCTGTTGGTATATACCTCCCGCAGCCATCAGTTCTTCATGAGAGCCGTTTTCGACTACTCTCCCATGGTCGAGGACGATGATACGGTCGGCCAGTCTGACATTTGTGAGTCTGTGGCTTATCAGCAGAACTGTTCGACCTCTGACTATTTCCCTTAAACTGCTGAATATTTCAAATTCCGAAGCAGAATCAAGGGCGCTTGAGGGTTCGTCAAGGACATAAACGGAAGCGTCACGGTAGAGAGTTCGGGCAAGGGCTATTTTTTGCCATTCGCCCCAGCTGAGCTCGCGGCTATCGTCGAAAAGAGGGCCTATTGATGTGTCGTAACCATGAGGAAGGGATTCGATCAAAGTATGAATGCCAGTAGTGATAGCCGCTTCTTTTATTTTTTCAATTGCAGGTGGTGAGTCAGCATCGCCCAGCAAAATATTTTCACCGGCAGTTAGATTGTACAGCATAAAATCCTGGAAGAGAACAGAAAATTGCCTGCGGTATTTTTCCGGATTGAAATTCCGGATATTCTTGCCGTCAAACAATATTTTGCCGTTGTCGGGATCGTAGAGTCTGCATATGATCTTAACCAGTGTGCTCTTACCAGAGCCGTTAGGTCCGACAAGGGCAACAATCTCTCCTTTGCTTATTGTAAGTTTCACATTATCAAGGGCTGGTATTATACTTCCCGGATAGGTGAACGACACGTCTTCCACTTTAATCTCATGTCTGAGGGGAGAAATAGATTCTGCCGGCTCTTCAGTCGTGATCATTTCTCTCAGGTTGAGAAAGTCGAAGATATCGCCAGTGAAGAGGGAGTCTTCATAAAGGCCGGCTACAGAGCCCAAAACATCTTTAAGGTAAACGAGTCCCTGCCGGAAGGCAAGTACGAGTATTGCCATCGAACCGAGGGTAATATTTCCTTTGAGTGTCTGGTCGGCAACAATCGATAGCATAAGAAAGAGAGCGCCGGCTTTTACAAGAGTTGAAAGAGCATCAATGCCTGTCCGGGTACGGATAATTTTTATTTCCTCTTCCTTTTGTTTGCTGAATGACTTCATGAAGAGCGATCTGAAAAAGTTCCCCAGTCCGAAAAGCCTCATCTCACGTGAAGGTCTGTCGCCTGTCAGAAGCCAGTTAAAATATGCAGCTTTGCGTTCCTCAGGTGTCTGTTCCTTTCTGAAATTATAGAGAACCGATGCATAATGAAGTCTGAGCCATATTCCGGGAATATTTACAGCAATAAGAATTGCAGCAAGCCACCAGTTTAATGTAAAGAGCAGTCCGGCCATAAGAAGTAGTGAAATAATACTTCTGAAAAGGGCAACAAGGTTATTCACGATATTGTTTGGTCTCCATGTGGCTTCTCTCACAGCCCTGGATAGTTTATCGAAATATGAAGGGTTTTCGAAATTGATAAGGTCGAGAGAGGTGGCTTTTGAATGAAGCAGACTGTACATATATTTCTCGAGGTAGTACGATTGTTTCTTTCTTATGTAGTTTCCGGCTTCAGCCGAAAATTCATCAATCAGGAAAACGATTACCACTGCGAGAATATATAGTATTAAGGAGGGCATTGCTAAATCTTCACCCGATGTTACGCCTTCCGTTATAATGTCAATAAGTTTTTTGAGAAGAAAAAGCAGGATTAGAGGGAGGAAGCCACGGAGAACGGAAACAATCACATTTGCCGTTGTCCAGCCCGGTGTACCTGACCAGACCAGTCGTACCGATTCATACAGAAGTCGGATCTTCTTCATAGGTTGATTCAGAGATTAAGGATTTTGTTTTTCAGATTTCTTAACCTGTTCAGAAGTTGTATTGTAACTACTCTGATACGGTTAAAAAAATAGTTTGGTCTGGCGAAAAAGTTTCGTGGGAGATGAGCAAAGCCTTCCATTCCGGTAACACGTCCTATAATCTTCTCAACAGGTACAGGCTGGTCTGTGCGGGAATTACTGTCGCCACGGGTAATATAAAATCTTTTTCCTCCCTCATCTTTGATTTTTACTACACGATGTACGACAATACCTTTCTCCCTTTCGATAGCTACAATTTCACCAACAACAGGAGTCCCTTTTATCCTGAGTGGTTCGATGATAATCACGCTGCCCGGCTTAATAACAGGATACATACTATATCCGTGAGCCTTTATCCGGATAGTCTTTCCTTCGCCGAGAAGGCTTAGACTCATGTCCTTGATTTCCTTAATATGTCTGGCTGTATTGTTCATTTTCAAGAATAAAATCGATAACACTACTATCGGGTTCGAAGAATAGCAGATAAACAGGTATTTTTTCGCACATCAGTGACACTTCGTCGACGAGTTGTTCGATAATTTTTTTATCCCAGTTATGCTGGATACAGTTAGCCAGAATGTTTGCTATTGCCCGGGCACCTTTTAGTTGTACGAGTCGGTTATTGCGGCCATGTTCAAGAAGAAAAACCGTATTAAGGCATGAAGATGCCGGGCTGTCAAAATCATAAATCGGGGTATTGTGAAAAACATATCCTGTCTTGCTTTTTCTGATTATCAGACGGTCGTCGTGTATAACCGTTGCTCCAGCGTTTCTCCACAGATATGCCATTGTTGACTTCCCTTTGCCTGAAACGCCGCTGAAAAGATAACCTCTATTATTGTAATTTACACCCGAGGCATGAATCATAATATCACCATTGGCAACTGTCAGATAATATAGCAGCAGACTATCGACAGGATAATCAAGCGGATCGGCAGGGAATATGGTACCTTCCATCCAGAGATCCCATTCGCGCGATGCAAGGGAAAAGGAGAGAATAGCTGTGGAGGGGACAGGTGATCTGACATAACTTGCGGTGATAAAAAATCTGTCGGTACCTGCTTTGTAAACGCTCCAGAAATCATCGTTCACTTTGAGGGGTATTTCATCTCTTTCCTCAAAAAGTGGGGCATGGAAAACTCTTTGAGCTCCCCGGGGAAGTACGGTGCTTCCTGAGTGAACCTTTAGAAGCAGATCATGATCACCGCCTTCCACTATATTCTTAATGAAACGTGTTGAAGGCCTCAGCCCGGGATCGTCATCAGCAGACTCAACCTTTATCATGTAACCAGCAATTTTAAGCATGTAACTTTTCATCTGCAAGAAATTTTTTCCGGGCACCCGCCAGGCCAAAATGATCATTCCATATTAATTATGAGATAATTCTTTATTGCTTCAATAAATTCTATTACATCCTTTTCGGCAGTAGCATGGTCAACATCGAATTCGTTTTCAACAAGTTCAATAATTTGGCCGACTGTTTTACGTCCGTCAATCTTCTCCCAGATAAATGCCCCTGTCTCGTTTAGCGTAAAAATATTGTTCATATCTGCAATATTTTCCGTAACAGGCACAAGGATGTATTCGTGACCTGTTTTTCTGGTAACAACAGATGGAGAATGTGAAGGTATTTTATTATACAGATCCATTTTAATTCAATATATGCCAAATTTATAAAATTTAGCTTCAGGTAATTGTTAACTTTGCAAAAACCATAAAAATGGCAAAAGGAAAATCACGCGGGCAGAAAAGAGTCCAGCAGATTATTGAAATTGAGGAAAATGTAAAGGGTATTCTCAATAATAATGCAGGAAAGTCGTTCAATTACAAACAGATTGCGAAACTGCTTAATATCAATGATGAAGAGAAGCGAAGAGAACTCTTAAAAATATTAGATAAACTTGCTTCTCAGGGTATTGTTAAGGAGACCCGGCGTGGAAGATATATGGTCAGGGAAGGGAAAGGTTATGTTACCGGGACTGTTGAGCTGACAAGGATGGGGTATGGATTTGTTGTTACGGAAGAGCTCGATGATGATATTTTTGTAACGGGAAGAAATCTTCACACTGCCCTTCATGGCGACAGGGTAAAGGTTTGGCTATATGCCCGCAGAAAAGGAGCAAGGCCTGAAGGTGAAGTAGTTTCGATTATTGAAAGGGCAAGATCAACATTTGTAGGTACTATTGAAATAGTTTCAAATCTGGCTTTTCTTATTCCCGATAGCAAAAATATGCCTTTTGATCTGTTTATTCCGGGTTCTAAGCTCAATGGTGCGAAGCAGGGACAAAAGGCAGTTGCCCGGATTGTTGAATGGGATAACAGAGCCAAGAATCCTGTTGGTGAAATTGTCGAAGTTTTAGGTTACCCGGGTGATCATGAGACGGAAATACATGCCATACTATCTGAGTTTGAACTACCTTATTCTTTTTCTCCAGAGGTTGAAAAAGATGCAGAGAAGATTTCAGATATAATTACTGGTGAGGATCTAAAAGGTCGGCGTGACTTCAGGGATGTGCCCACTTTCACCATTGACCCTGCCGATGCACGGGATTTTGATGATGCAATCTCATTGCGTAAGCTCAGTAATGGAAACTGGGAGATTGGTGTACACATTGCTGATGTGACTTATTATGTTAAACCTAATTCACTGCTCGAGAAAGAGGCTAAACAAAGAGCTACTTCGGTATATCTTGTTGACCGGGTAGTGCCAATGCTCCCGGAAAGATTATCGAACCATATTTGTTCGCTTAATCCGGGCGAGGATAAACTTACCTATTCGGCGGTGTTTGAGATGAACGATAATGCTGAAATAGTTTCGGAATGGTTTGGCCGTACGGTTATCAATTCTGACAGGAGGTTCTCTTATAGTGAAGCACAGAAGATTATAGATTCAGGTGAAGGAGATATGTCGGAGCAGTTGAGTGTCCTGAACAGACTTGCTCAGCTTCTCAGGGAGAGGCGGTTTGCGGCAGGATCATTCTTTTTTGAAAGGGTGGAGATACAGTTTGATCTCGATGAGAAAGGAAAGCCTCTGGCAATAAGGTTCAGAGAGATGGGCACAGCGAACCAGCTTATTGAAGAATTTATGTTGCTGGCTAATAAAAGAGTAGCTGAGTTTGTTGGAAAAACCCTGAAAGGGAAAACCTTTGTTTACCGAATACATGATAAACCCGATCCTGAAAAATTCGATTCGTTTGTGCATTTCATTAAAAGATTTGGATATAGCCTCGATAACAGCAACATACGTTCCCTTCCAAAAGCAATGAACAGGCTTTTAACACAGGTGGAGGGAACTAATGAGCAGAATCTGATAGAGACTCTGGCAATCAGGGCAATGGCAAAAGCAGTCTATTCAACTGATAATATAGGGCATTACGGACTCTCTTTCAGATATTATACACATTTCACCTCACCCATCAGGCGCTATCCTGATATGATGGTTCATCGTCTGCTGACAGCTTATCTTAATAAGGAAAATCCGGGAGGAAAAGAGAAATACGAAAAGCTCTGCGAGCATTCTTCAAAGATGGAGCGTGTTGCTATGGAAGCTGAAAGAGCATCGATAAAGTACAAGCAGGTTGAGTTTATGGCCGATAAGATCGGGAAGGTATTTGAAGGAGTAATATCAGGTGTTACCGAGTGGGGTATCTATGTTGAAATAATCGAAAACCAGTGTGAGGGAATGATTCATATCCGGGACCTCGACGATGATTACTACGAATATGATGAAAGCAATTACTGTATAAGGGGTAGGTATTCGGGCAGGGAATACCGGCTTGGTGACAGGGTTAAGGTTGAGGTGGTGAAGGCTGATCTTGAGAAGAAGCAGCTTGATTACCGTTTTGCCTGATCT
The DNA here is from genome assembly GCA_020722575.1 of Rikenella microfusus. Lineage (GTDB taxonomy): Bacteria > Bacteroidota > Bacteroidia > Bacteroidales > VadinHA17 > LD21. The sequence goes on from DYKN01000001.1 coordinate 15,676, forward strand.
TCCTCGATGAGTCTGATAAGCTCGTCAGCTGCTCTCTTTTCATCAACATTTTTAAGAACGGGCCTGGTGCCTTTGTAGATATGGACTTTACCGGGTCCGGCACCTACATAACCCCAATCGGCTCCAGCCATTTCCCCGGGCCCATTTACAATACAACCCATTACAGCAATCTTAAGCCCTTTAAGATGGGAGGTTTTTTCCTTTACCTTTTTGAGTGCATCCGGAAGGTTGAATTTTGTTCTGCCACATGTCGGGCACGAAATATAAATCGTTCTTGTGATCCTCAGCCCTGTACACTGGAGTATTGAAAAACATAACCGGTTGATTACGGGTGCACCGATATTTTCATTGCCTGTAACAGATATACCTGCAATGAGTCGGTCGTTAAGGTAACCTCCAAGCAGGGCAGCAGCCTTTATGCGAAGATCTTCAATGTTTTCATCCCCGAACATAGGATTCAGTATTACATTATATCTCCGACCTGCTTCAGAAAGTTTCCGCAGAAACCTGTCGGGTGCAAATTTGTTCTCATCTTCTTTCCAGATAAAGACAATCAGAGAAGTTGCCGGATCGATCTTTTTCAGCTGATTTATCCGGGTATGTGAGCCTGTCAGGATGATGTTCATAAAAGGTGATCGTTCTCTGGTATTGTCAGGCCACGTGTTTGTGGGGAAAATTGGATACAGGTTTTCTTTTTCACTGTTTTCCATCCAGATTCTATGGGGTACTGCGACAGATGAGCCCTCGGGAATTATTTTTGGACAACCGGAAGCAATTATTAAATCGGCAGCTCCGTCAACTTTTTCTATCCTGCCCGAAACACTATTAACTCTGTAACCGACGTCGGTGAAGATTTCTTCATTCACCGTAGAATAATGGCTCATGTTGAGGAGAACTATTGGACCATTGATTTTTCTGAGAGGAGCAGGAGGTAAAAGTTTATTTATGTGAGGTTGTATGGTGCTTTCTTTTTTTTCAGGCATTCCTTTAGGAAAAAAATCTGCCAATTTTCGTGCAACAGGGATTTCCTCTTCGGGGTTACCGGTAAGGGATACTCTTATTGTATCGCCTATGCCTTCAGCAAGAAGTGTTCCTATCCCTGCTGCTGATCTCACCACCCCATCCTCACCCTCACCTGCTTCGGTAACGCCCAGATGAATAGGGTATGCAAACCCTTCCTCCTGCATCATCTTTACCAGAAGCCTGTTGGCTGTTATCATTACTGCCGTGTCGGACGATTTCATTGAGACAACAAGACTGTGGAAATTTTCGGACCGGAATATCCTTATGAACTCAAGAGCCGAAACCACCATGCCTTCAGGAGTGTTGCCATAGCGGAAAATTATTCTTTCAGAGAGCGAACCGTGATTAACCCCTATTCGGATGGCCGTTTTGTTTCTGCGGCAAATCTCAATAAGAGGAAGAAGTCTTGAATGTATTCGTTCAAGCTCTTCCAGGTATTCTTTTTCATTGATACCTGAAGGAGGAATTTTTCTTTTATCGGCATAATTGCCTGGATTTATTCTAACTTTTTCAATTATTGCAGCGGCTGTTTCAGCAGCGGCAGGATTGAAATGTATATCTGCAATAAGCGGTGTTGAATAGCCCCGTTTTATAAGTTCATTCTTAATCGCTTCCAGATTACGGGCTTCTTTCACATCCCGGGCAGTGAGCCTTACATAATCAGCTCCTGCTTCAATTATTTTAATGCACTGTTCAACTGTTGCCTTTGTATCGAGTGTGTCGGTGTTGGTCATTGATTGAATTCGGAGGGGATAGTCACCACCCAGAGGCACCGTGCCGATGAATACTGTTGCCGGCCTGTATGGTCTTGATGTTGCAATCATTCCTGACAACCTCTAGTCAATTTCCCACTCGGCACCAGTGCGGAGATCCCTCACGGTAATACCCAGTTCGGCAAGCCGTGACCTTATCATGTCGGACATTCTGAACTCTTTTTTCTCCCTTACCTCCTGCCTGATGTCAAGAATAAGCTTCATCAAGTCGTTAATCAGTTTTTCATTCCCTTTTCCGGCCGATTCATCATAAAGTCCCAGAATGTTGTTTACGAACACCCTGAAAAGTTCCTTCAGCTCTGAGATATCGTCAGTGGCAAGTTTTTCAGTTCCATCCTTTGCTGAGTTGATGATTTTAACTGCATCGAATAGGTGGGAAAGCAGAACAGGGCTGTTAAGGTCGTCGTTTAGTGCCTCATAACATTTATCCCTGATAAGGGAGATATTCACTGACGATTTTGGGGCAGGTTCCAGTTTTTCGAGTGTTCCGGCAGCTTTCATCAGCCTTTCAAGACCTTTTTCAGCACTCTGCAATGCTTCGTTGGAAAAATCCATTGTGCTGCGATAGTGAGCCTGAAGGACGAAAAACCTTATGGTCATCGGGCTATAAGCCCGGTCGAGAAGCTTATGACTGCCTGAAAAAATTTCGTCGAGAGTTATGAAATTCCCGAGTGACCGAGCCATTTTCTGTCCGTTGATGGTAATCATGTTATTGTGGATCCAGTACCGGACCGAGTCTTTTCCCATTGCGGCTGTTGACTGGGCAATTTCGCATTCATGATGAGGGAAGATCAGGTCCATCCCTCCACCGTGAATATCAAATTCCTCTCCGAGGTATTTTATGCTCATAGTAGAGCATTCGAGATGCCATCCGGGAAAACCTTCACTCCAGGGAGATGGCCATTTCATAAGATGACCGGCTTCAGCCTTCTTCCATAGAGCAAAATCGTATGGATTCTTCTTATCTTCCTGTCCTTCAAGATTACGGCTTTCGTGGAGAAGTTCATCGAGAACACGGCCCGAAAGCTTTCCGTAATTGTATTGTTTGCTGTATTTCAGAACATCAAAATAGACCGACCCGTTTACCTCATAAGCAAAGCCTGAAGCAATGAGTTTTTTGATAAATTCCTGCTGTTCTATGATATGTCCTGTAGCTCTTGGCTCAATAGAGGGCGGAAGCACATTCAGCTGGCTCATGTTACGGTGATAGGTATTCATGTATTTCTGAACAACCTCCATAGGTTCAAGTTTCTCCAGCCTTGCCTGCCTGATTATTTTATCTTCTCCAGCATCAGCCTCTTCATCCTGCAAATGCCCCACGTCAGTGATATTTCGTACATACCTTACCCTGTAACCCAGATGAAGAAGGTATCTGTAAAGAAGATCAAACACCACTGCCGGACGTGCATGCCCGAGATGAGCATCACTATAAACAGTAGGCCCGCAAACATACATCCCGACAAAAGGTGGATTGAGCGGTGTAAATATCTCTTTCTTCCTTGTAAGAGTATTGTAAATAGTAAGACCTTCCTGCATCATTTCCCGATTATTCTGACAAAAGTAGAAATTATTTTTGTTGTCAGGACTTTTTTCAGATTAACAACTATGATGACGGAGTGAAAATATTGTTAATATCTTATAACATTTTTTGGATTTTGAAAATGATTTTTTACATTTGTGGCCGTTAATCAAATATTCTTTTTTCAAAAAGAGGGTGTTTGATTTTATTAAGAAGGGTGGAGAGATTAGGCTCTGTGAAACCCTGGCAACCCAGACCGGCATCTGATGCCGGGATGAAGGTGCCAAGACCTAATCCCGGTAAAATCCGGGAGATGATAAAATAAAACACGTGAAACAATGAATACTATTCATCTCACCAGCAAAAACTTTATCATGCCTTTGATGCCTATGTGCATGCAAGGGTAGAGATCCTTTACCACCTGAAAAAAATTCCGGTAAAACAGTCAGGATCTCATAAAACAGCAGTGTTATACCTGTGTGTATAATTTCTTATTAAAATTTTATTAGTTCAAAGAGACAAAATTTATATGGAAACAAAAAATTTAAGATTCGAGACTTTGCAAATTCATGCGGGGCATATACCCGACACCGATACTTTATCGAGGGCTGTACCTGTTTATCAGACAACATCATATTTGTTCAGAGATGCCGATCATGCAGCCAATCTTTTTGATTTGAAAGAGGCCGGGTATATTTATTCGAGGATAAACAATCCCACCACTGATGTATTTGAGAAGCGCGTTGCTGCTCTTGAGGGTGGAGCGGCCGCTCTGGCAGTTTCGTCAGGTCATGCGGCGCAGTTTCTTGCCCTTTCAACAATTGTGAGGCAGGGCGAGAATATTATAAGTTCACCCTATCTATACGGTGGAACCTTCAATCAATTCAAGATAACCTTACCTTCCTTCGGGATAGAGGTACGTTTCGCACGCGATGACCGGGCTGCATCATTTGAAGAATTAATCGATCAGAAGACAAAGGCTATTTATGTGGAAACCATTGGTAACCCGGGGCTCACCATTCCTGATTTTGAAGCACTTTCTGCCATTGCGCGCAAACATGGAATAGTTTTAGTAGTTGATAACACTTTCGGAGCTTGCGGTTACCTGTGCCGGCCAATAGATTACGGAGCAAACATAGTACTTCATTCGGCAACTAAATGGATCGGCGGGCATGGTACCAGCATAGGAGGTATTATTATTGACGCAGGAAATTTTGACTGGAGGAACGGAAAATATCCAGCATTCACCGAGCCATCACCGGGCTATCACGGACTTGTATTTACCGATGTTTTCTATCCCGGATCAGAAAAAGGTAACATTGCCTTTATTGTCAAAGTTAGGGTTGAAGGGTTACGTGATATTGGGGCCTCTGTAAGTCCCTTCAACTCATTCCTGTTCCTTCTTGGTCTGGAAACACTCTCACTCAGAATGGAACGTCATGTTGCGAATACCCTTTCACTGGCCAGATGGCTGGAGAAAAATCCTTTCGTTGAAAAGGTCAATTATCCCGGACTTGAAAGCAGTGAGTATTATCCGCTTGCAAAAAAATATCTGCCCGCAGGTGCAGGGGCTGTACTTAATTTCGTTCTGAAGGCTTCAGGGGAGAAATCGAGAAAACTGGTAGAAAATCTGAAAATTGTGAGCCATCTTGCCAATGTAGGAGATGCAAAGACACTCATTATTCAACCTTCAGCCACAACCCACCGCCAGCTTTCGGAGGATGAACAGCGTAAGGCAGGTATTGAGCCAGGGCTTTTCAGGGTATCGGTAGGGCTCGAGAACATTGATGATATCATTGAAGATTTTGACCAGGCAATAAGAAAAACTGTATGAAGGTTTTGAAATACGACAGTACATTTACAACCGAAACAGGTTATACTTTTCCTTCGCTGGAAATTGCTTATGATACATGGGGAACACTGAATGAGTCCGCTGATAATGTTATATGGGTTTGTCACGCCCTCACTGCCAATAGCAATGTTACGGCTTGGTGGCCGAATATGGTTGGTGAAGGACTTGCTTTTGATACCAGACGATACTTTATTGTTTGTGTTAACATATTAGGCTCATGTTACGGAACCACAGGTCCACTCTCAATAAATCCTGAAACAGGGGTACCATGGTTTAACGACTTTCCCCTGATAACAGTAAGGGATGTGGTGAATGTGCTTGAGATCATCAGGAAACATCTTGGAATAAAAAATATCAACACAATTATTGGTTCAAGCATTGGAGGTTATCAGGCACTTGAATACAGTATTATGTTTCCTGATCTTATCAGGAATCTGGTTTTTATTGCCTCGAGTGCGAAACAATCGCCGTGGGCTATTGCCTTCAATGAATCGCAAAGGCTTGCCATTGAGGCTGATGCTACATTTTACGACCACAATCCCCAAGGCGGGAAGAAAGGATTGAGGGCGGCACGTTCAATAGGGTTGCTCAGTTACCGTACACCTTATGCATACAACACAACACAGGCAGAAAATGACGACGAAAAAATTACATCTTTCAAAGCATCATCATATCAGGACTATCAGGGCGATAAACTGGTAAGGAGGTTCAATGCGTGGTCGTACTACCGCCTTACGCAACTGGCCGACAGTCATAATGTTGGTCGCGGAAGAGATGATGTGGAGAAGGCATTGAAAATAATTAAAGCCCGTACGCTGTGCATCGGAATAAAATCTGACATGCTTTACCCGGTAAGTGAGCAGAAATATGTTGCTGAAAATGTTAAGAACGGACATTACGGGGAAATAGATTCCTTTTATGGCCACGACGGCTTTCTTATCGAAACGGGACAGGTTACAGAAATATTGAAAAAGTTTATGGGTTAACCGCTTCTTCCTCCGTCAGTTGGTGTTAAGGAGGGGAAGGGGGTTACTTTAAAAAAATAAAAAGAAAAAGAGCAAGTAAACTGATATTATGCCGAAGAAAAATTATTTAAGTATGAAATAAGATTAAATTATGACTGACAGGCAAAAATTAAGATTAGGGTTATTTGGTTACGGTGTGGTGGGGCAGGGGCTTCACGATGTCCTTAACAGTAGCTGTGGTTTTAAAGCCGAAATAGTAAGGATTTGTGTCAAAGATCCGACGAAGCCGAGGAGATTACCGATGAAACACTTCACCTTCAACAGGTTCGACATTCTTGATGATGATTCTATAAATCTTGTGGTGGAGCTTATAAATGATCCTGATGCAGCTTATGAGATTGTTACAGAGGCAATGCGGCGGGGTAAAAATGTTGTATCGGCAAACAAGACCATGATTGCCAATCATTTCAAAGAACTTGTTGATCTGCAGTGGAAACATAATGTTTCGTTTCTGTATGAAGCCTCCGCCGGAGCCAGTATTCCCATTATCAGGAATCTTGAAGAATATTATGATAATGAACTCCTTCATTCTCTGAGGGGCATCCTGAATGGTTCAACAAATTATATTCTGACCAGGATGTTTAATGAAAACATGCCATTTTCTCAGGCCCTTGATGAAGCTATTAAACTTGGTTTTGCCGAGAAGGATCCGTCGCTTGATGTGGATGGGCTTGATGCAAAATACAAACTTTGTATAATTACCGGGCATGCATATGGAATGTTTATGAATCCGGAAGAGGTATTTCATTATGGAATAAGAAATATTTCAACTTTTGACATCCGGTATGCAAAGGAGAAAGGGCTTAAGATCAAACTTGTACCGTATGTGGGGAAAGTAAATGCTAATACCATAACCAGTTATGTTTTGCCGAGGTTCATTTCAACCGATAAGTATCTGTATAATGTAGATTATGAATACAATGGTGTTATAACTGAAGCAGCATTTGCCGACAAGCAGTTTTTCAGCGGGAAAGGAGCCGGCGGGCATGCAACCGGAAGTGCGGTACTGTCAGATATTTCAGCATTGTCGTATGGGTACAGGTATGAATATAAAAAATACCAGCAGGCCATGGTAAAAAATTATACCCGTGATCATAGAATTGAAATTTATTTTCGCTATAAAAACGACAGCGATAGGGACCTTCTTTCATTTGAAGAAATATCGGAACAATTCTCAGGCAGGTCGTGCAAATATGTAATAGGTATTGTGAATCTGAAAAGACTTTATGAGATAAGGGAAATGCTTTCTTCAATGGACATATTTATAATAAATACAGGCAGAAAAGATATTAACTAATTTTTTTCTGAATCTTTTTTGTTTTATCAGATTTTTTATAATTTTATCGCAATGAGTCAATGTCTGATTGTAATAGAGGTGGGTTATTAAGGTTAAGACTCATAAAGAAATAAAATTGAATTTCTTAAAAGAGCAACTGAGATTACCTTGATAAGTATGTTTACGGATTTTTTCATTTGCAAGGTCTTTAAAAAACATGATTCAAGAATAATGCAGGTCCGGCGCTTATAGCCGGTTTTCCCGGGTTTTCAGGTAGTATAACCTGAAAACATCCCTTTAATATTAGTCCTGCATGGGCCCGGATGAATCCCCATATCATCCGGGCTTTTATTAAAAGTTAAAGGAAGGATACTTTCAGGGAATATAAGTTAATCAATTATGTAATCTGATGTTTGGATTTAATAGTCTAATAATTTGAATATTTCATCAAAAAACAATGGTTACAATTTTCTTTCGACAGTAAAAATTGTTCCATGAAAACTTCTTATCAGGAGAGTATCAGATCGGAGCAATAATAGGTTTAGATTAGAAATGTATAACTTATTTATGAGAAAAATTTTATATTTTTTATTTTCTAATTTTTTTATTGAAAATATTTTGTTTTTATGAGGTAATTTTTATACTTTTATAATCCGTTTTTATTTTTAATGTCGATGTCTGTAGTTATACAGTAAAAAGGCAGAAAAAATGATGTTATGCAGGAGTTCTAAAAGCATTTTCGATTCAGGGGAATTGGTTTTGTCTCCTGTACTTCCTTGTATTAAGGGGCCTTGTATATATAGCACTGCAGGTTTTAGCTTCGGCAGGTATTCTTTGCCGACTCTCCAGGTAGTTTCAGGCCATAGAGTCTGAAAACTATCCTTTAATAGGAAGGCCCTGCATCAGCCCCGGGTGGTTTCCAGTACCATCCGGGGTTTTCTGATTGAATGGGATGTCTTTTGAGGATATGCATTTAATATTTTTAACGGTACAAATAAGATGGATTTTTTTCATGTCTGAGAGCATATTCACTGGAGGGAGGACTCCTTTTGTATGGTTCAGGAATAGAAGGTTTCTGGTTCAAGATGCATTTTAATGAGTATATGACAATATTTCTGGAGATAAGCGTTCAGGTATGCAGTTTTAATATGTAAAAGTAATACTCTGCTTAATCCTACTAAATCTAGAATTAAAATTCAGATTTTCAGAGTTTTGGGAAATTTTATTTTTCTATCTAAATTTTTTAAGATTTTTTTTTGGTTTTTTAAAATAATTTTATAATTTTCGATTGTTTTTGTTTATAAGGTCAATGTCTGTATAAGTAAACATTTATAAAGGTTGAAGGAATATGTTAAACGGGAGTACTAAAGGTATTTACAATTCAGAAGTATTGGTTTTGTCTACTGCATTTCCTCATGCAGAGGGGCCTTTTTTAACACTGCAGATTTTAATCGTGGCTGGTATATTTTGTCTGCCTTTATTAGTGTTTTCAGGAGATACATTCTGAAACCTATCCTTTAATAGAAAGGCCCTGCATCGACCCCGGGTGATTTTAAGTATCATCCGGGGTTATTTTAATGTAAAACCCGTTATGATAAAAATTTATTTTGATTTTATTAATTAAGGTTTCGCAATTCTTTGAAATGTTTCCTGATTTGTTCCTTTTAGTGCGATTATTTTAATTTGAAATAAAATCCATCATTTTGGTGTGTGTTTTGCTTTGATGTTAACGATAATATTTTTGACTTGATTTGAACCTGCAACAAAAAACGGGACAATTTATTAAGCCACCAAATTGTTTAAAAATTTCCAGTCCATTATTTATGGGCCCCACGAAAAATTTTACATAAAATCTTCCCAGAATTTTTTATACCTGTTATTTTCTGCAATTAATTTATCATGATTACCTCTCCCTGTTATACGTCCATTCTCCAGTACATAAATATCATTACTTACCTTTTTTGCTATATGCACTTTATGTGTTATCATCAGAATTCCCATTTCGCTGCTTAACTGTTTAATAAGCCCTGTCACTTTTCTTTCCGTTTCCAGATCCATATTTGAAGTACCTTCATCAATAATTAGAAACCTGGGTGATTTTGTAATTGCCCTGAAGAATCCTATCAACTGCTTTTGTCCTCCAGATAATTTAAGACCTTCCTCTCCTATAATTGTCATTAATCCAGAAGGGAATAAATCAAAAAATTCCGTAAAGCCATATTTCTTTATTATATTATACAAGTCGATTACTTTTTTTTCTGATACATCCATTATCAGATTTTGTAAGATTGTACCATTGAAAATATGAATCTCCTGAGGAACATATCCAACCATTGCTCTCCAGATTTCAAGAGGGATTTTATTGGAAGGAATTTCATTATTTACAAGAATAGTTCCTTTTTCCGGCTCATAGAATTGCAAAATAATATTTGCAAGGGTGCTTTTCCCTTCTCCACATTCTCCAATCAAAGAAGTCACTTTTCCCTTATGCAGATTTAAATTAATGTTTTCCAGAAGAAGTTTTCGACCGGGGAATCTAAATGAAATATCATTGAGGCAAATACTTTCAATATTATTTATTAAAACTGCCTTATCTTTTTGATTATTTTCACTTTTTATTTGCGTAAACTCAAACATTCGTGATATTGCAGCTTTTGCTTCATTTATAGGAATAGCCACAAGAGCAAGATTAAGCATTGAAGGTAACATTCCTGATGTGATAGATATTATAGCCATAAATTCTCCGGTAGTTTTCTGGAGTTTTATAACATTGACCGATGTAAAAAAAATTACCATTATAATATATAAACTTCCCATTATACCAGTAAAGAGTCCCAGGCTGACTTTTAACTTACCGAGGTAGAAGTATCTGTTCTGAAATTCAGTATAAATTGTCTTATTTGTTTTTCTGAAGTATTCATGCCATCCACAACTTTTTATTTCCGTTATTCCCTGTAATGAATCAATATAGTAGCTCTCACTCCGGGCATAACCTGCCATCATTTCCTTTTGTCCTGACAGGATCCTGCTATTCCAGTGGTAAACAATAAGGAAAAATATTGGATAAAAAATCAATGAAAACATTGCAACATGATAAGAATAGATGAATAATATAAGGACGGAGATAAGAACTATTAAAATATCTATTATGTAGGCACTTACGATTTCTGTAATTACTCTCTGGATTCTTATGGTGTCATTCAGTCTGGCGACAAAGTCTCCTGTTTTACGGGTGTCAAAAAAAGATTTTGGCAAAAAAAGCAATGTTCCATAAAAATCATCTACAATACGTATGTTAAAATCCCTGCTTTGTGAAAGCAAGAGCATCTGTCGCAGTGAACCGAGGAGTATTCTGGCAATTAGAAGTACAAATACAAGAATAAGGCTTATAACAAGTAGTTTCATGTTTTTCTCAGGTAGAATATGATCAATCAGCTTTTGTGTAAATATTGCCAGTACCAACCCAAGGGCTGAGAAAATTATACCGATTATTATGCTTGCCAGAAACAGGTTAGTATCGGGCTGTATCGTTTTTAATAACCATCTTCTTAACCTTAAGCTGTTGTGTTTTTTGCTTATAAACTTGTTGTTCTTTATTAAACCCAAACATTTCTTACTAATCCAGATTTTATTGAGTTCTTCCGGTTTCATTAATTTAAGTCCTTCAGCCGGGTCCCAGATTATGAATTTTCCTTCGGTGTAACCAAAATTTACTATATAATGCTCAAGTACTTCATTCAGACTGACATGATGTATAATAATGCCTTTATAATCTTTAATATCATCAATACCTGCTTCATAACCTGTTGCATCGAAACCGCATTTATTGGCTGCCTGATATAGACCAAGTAAGGTCGTCCCACTTTTGTCGGTACCGCTTAATTTTCTTATATTTTCGATTGACTCATTACCACCAAGACATCTTATTACTGAAACAAGGCAAGCCGGGCCGCAGTCGGAGGAATCATGTTGTAAGACAGAATATTTTCTTATCTCATTCAGGTTTATCATGAATAAGGTATTTGACCAGTATATCAGGATTAACTTCTCCTTTAAAAGATTTTATTAATCTTAATTCGAGATCATATAAATAAATGGAAGGAACATATCCTGCACCAAAAATTTCACTGAATTTATAATCTTCATCGAGAAGCAACTTTATTCCCGGGTGGTTATCAAGTCCAGTCTCATAATAAAAGTTTTCAATCTCTTCTTTCTCTGCATTAGAAATAATCAGAAAATCATAGTTATTAATTAAATCTTTATTTTTTACAAGTTCAGAAATTTCGTACCGGCAATGTTCACATTCGGGATGGAAATACATAATAACCAGAGGACCTTTTGTGATTTCAGCTGATTTGAATTTCTCTCCACTCAATTTAGTAAAAGTAAATTCTGGCAAAAATTTTATTCTTGATTCAATTAATCTTTTCGATTCAATCTTCCTGATAAATCCGTAAATAAGAATAAATACGACGCCGGAAATTATCAGATAAGCAAATATTAGAATCTTCTTTTTTCTCATTTTATGTTGGTAATTGTACACTTAAAAACATTAACAGTGCTATCCAGAAGACAAGTCCGGGAATATATGATATCATGACAGCCTTTTCTGCATAGTTTTTTGGAATATCTGATTTCAGGAATATACCGGTTGATAGCAATAAAATATATCCAATCTGGAAAAGATTGAGATTTTGCAGTGCTGGAGTCCAGAATTTATCGACTTCTGACCAGGAGAACAAGCAGGATAAGGAGAGAGGGAAGAAAAATTGTAAATCGTTGAGGTCATAAATAGGGACAAAAAAAATAAACCATAAAAGTTTGATTATTCCTGCAAACAAATAGATTATTTCACTGGCAATTACAATTCCAAAAATATTTTTGAAGCTGATTTTATTTTGAAGGTCGCATAAAAAGATGCCTGAATAAATTACCACAGATATGATTATAAATTTTAGTGTAAGTATCAGTGGAGCAAAAATATATCCAATCCATGATAAATCTTTTAAATTTTCAAAGAGCTCTTTTGCTCTTTCCCAGCTTAGTTGTTCGCTAAACGTATTAAAGAATGCCGTTTCATTTATAAGAGTATATTGTGATGTAAACATTATCAGCAGATTTGCAGATATGATCAGCAAATAGAGATTGAAATTTTTGATATTAAAGTATGTCTTTAGGAGGTTCACGATTAATAGATTATGTTTTCTTAATAGTGAAATTATTATTCTAAATTATACTATGAATGATTGGTTGAATATTACTATGTTCTTCTACGATTATTTTTAATCTTTTCCCATCAGCATAGTAATAAGATCTGTTTAAGTTTGAATACTGAATATCGACGCCCAGAATTTTCATTTCCTGTAGGTATTGGAAAAGAGTGCTGCGCTTAATGCCGAGTTTTTCAGCAAATTCTTCAGGAGAACCGGTGGACTTGCGGGCTATCAGAAAATCCATCCGCTGAAGCCTCTCAACGTATTTTAAGAATGACATATAAACATCTATTTTTGAAATGCAGCTGTCTCAAATATATATACTGTTAGTCGTTAAAATTCAAAAAAATCAAAAGAAAAATTAACATATTATCAACACGATTTAAACAAGAAATTTTCTTTTAATCAACACATTTTCAATTATATATATCCAATAATTAACAATTTTACTGCCTCCTTTTATGTTAGAAAATCTATTCTTCAATTCTGTCCGTATATTTATGAATACAGGAGACAGTTTCAGGAGTACAGATGAAATGAAGGTTATTTAAAAAGTGTTATTTCAACTGTATATTTGTAAAAAGGGAGGAGGATAAATGAAGAAAATAATTATAATGGGTTTGTTTCTTACCATGGAGTTTCTGTATATTTCATGCGGTGGTACAGGAAATTCTATGGGACAGGCTTTAATGGAAAGTATAATATCAACAAAAACGCAGGACATGAAATCTCGCGGAGTAAAGCAGGATGTCATTATTCCGCAGGAGATAGAAAAGATTCCTGACGGGTTTTTAAAGTATCAGAGCAGCCCGGAATATTGACTGATTTTTATTATGATACCTATGAATCCTTTTCTTATGATGAAAAATCAAAACCACTCAGGAAACATGCGATCGTATATATTCCTTATTCTTACAACGAGGGACAGAGATATGATGTGTTTTATCTGATGCATGGCGGATGGGGTGATGAAAACACGACACCTGGAACACCCGCCAGACCGTCCACATTCAAGAACGTCATTGATAATGCTATTGCTGCTGGTGATATTAAGCCGTTGATTGTAGTATGTCCGACTTATAATAACACAAATGAGGGTGGGCTGGATTCGAGGAGTTTTACTCTTGCTATGCAACTTACGCGAAACTACCATAAAGAGTTAATAAATGATTTGATCCCTGCGGTGGAAGGGACCTATAGCACCTATGCTATGAGTACATCGGTAGAAGATTTGATTGCTTCGCGTGATCACCGGGGTTTCGGCGGATTCTCGAAGGGGTCGGTTGCAACCTGGCGTATATTTCAGTATGGAATTGACTATTTCCGTTATTTTCTGCCGATGAGCTGCGGAACAACTCTTGATGAAAAAGAAATCTTTGCTGAAGCCACCGACCGCGATAAAAATGATTACTTCGTTTTTGTAATAACAGGAACCGATGATTTTGCCTTCAGCTACGATAAATACAGAGTGGTAGAGATGCGAAAATCTTCCTGTTTTGTTGATGTTGATGAAAAGACAAATGGCAATTTTGTTTTTCGTGTTAAAGAAGGATATTCTCATAGCGGCATCGCTGCTATGGAATACACCTTTAACGGAATGAAAGCATTCTGGAATGATATGAATAATACACAGGAAAAACAAAAGAAGGTTCTGTCCGACTCGGGTAAGAAACAACCCGGAGAATCTTTCACTGAATCTTCAAAGATCGAAGATGTGATTCAGCACCCGGCTTTCGGAAATTTCGGAAAACTTCTCTTCCCCGTTGAAAAAAGTTATTATAGCGGAGAGACACTTGGAGAACTATCACTTATGTGGTATACAAATATAAAACCTGACAGAACAGTGGAAATTGTCAATTATTTGAAAAGTTGTGTCGAATCAGGGAAAGTTGTTTTCTATGATATTTACTCTGAGAAAGAAAAAGCTCTGGATACTGACAAAGCAAATACAGGGTTGTTCTTTTTTCGAGGTAACAGGGGTGCAAAAACAGCAATTGTAAATGCTGGAGGAGGGTTTGTTTATGTTGGAGCAATGCATGATAGTTTTCCACATGCTCTTGAATTGAGTAAGAGGGGTTATAACGCATTTGCTCTGATTTATCGTCCAGGCTTAAAGACGGCCTGTGAAGATCTTGCAAGGGCAATTGCTTTCCTTTATGAGAATGCCGACGAATTAGGGATAGATATGAATGACTATTCTCTATGGGGAGGGTCGGCAGGAGCCCGCATGGCATCCCGGGTTGGAAGCTTAGGTACTGAAAGCTTTGGAGAAAAGAGATATCCGCCTCCTGCAGCCATCATTATTCAATATACCGGTTTATCGGAAGTGACAGGAAAGGAGCCTCCTACATTTGCATGTGCAGGAACAAATGATGTAATTGCACCTTATAAAACAATGGAAGACAGAATCAACAGAATCAAATCAAATGGAACCGATGCAGAAATAAAAGTTTTTCAAGGACTTTCACATGGATTTGGGCTTGGGGAAGGAACCATTGCGGAAGGCTGGATAAATGACGCAATAAAATTCTGGGAAAAACAAATGACAGGTGAATAGTCAACTTTTGTAATAAGAGCATATTATTTCTTTCATCTCATTGATATTAAAAGGTTTGGAGATATATTTCGTAAGGCCAGCCTGTGCCGATTTTTCTTGCAGCTCCATGGTAAATGTGCCGGAAACGGCAATAACCGGTATGTCGGGACAAATCTTCCTGCATTCCTTCAGAACTGTCCAGCCATCACATGCTGGAAGGATTATATCAAGAAGTATCAGGAAAATTTCAGCATAGTGTCGTTTGATGAGTTCGAGAGCTTCTATTCCGTTGCAGGCCTCGATAGTCGTTATACCCGAGTCCCTGAGTATGACTCTGGCAAGCAAACGCGTGGGTGAATCATCATCTACAATTAATAACTTGTCTCTGATAATACTGGTTTGAGGTTTCATATCATAAGTTCATTCCTAATCAGCCTAAAAAAATATAAATATAAAACTAAATGATTTTCATTCAAATTGTACCGATAAAAATAATAAAAATAAAATTATAGCACAAATGCTATAATTATTTATTCTTTTTTTATTGATATTACCTGTGTGGAAAGGAAATATATTTTTGATGAGGCCGGGCTCAGGGCTTTTGCCTTGAGACTGAAGCAGGTAAGGAAGATGAAGAACTTATCACAGGAGGAGCTTGCATTGAGGGCAGAGCTGGCGCTGAGTCAGATAGCCAGGATTGAGACGGCAAGAATTAATCCTACGCTCAGTACCGTTTTCAGGATAGCAAGAGCACTTGAGATTGATTTACAGGAATTGTTTAATTTCAGTCTACCGGCAGCAGTCCGGAAGAGCCGACGATATTCTGTTCAGGATAGTGATTCAAGGATGGTTGCCGAAGATTAGCTAATTATATCTGTACTGTTCCTGGCTGGTAGGCATAAAATAAGCAGGTTGGTTTTGAATCATTTGCATCAGCAGGGGTTGTGTTTTGAGGTGTTATTTTTTAATGATGGATGCAATGGCTTTGATATGTTGTGGGGTGGTTCCGCAGCAGCCACCTATAATGTTAACTCTCAGGTCGATGAGTTCTGGAACGTATGATACCATGGTTTCAGGTGATTCGGGAAAGATTGTTTTTCCGTCGACCAGGTGGGGTATTCCGGCATTGGGTTGTATAAGAAGCGGGATATTGGGGTCAGCTTCTCTGATAGAGCGGGCTACACCTGTAAGCACTTCGGTACCGTTTCCGCAGTTTGAGCCCACTATATCGGCGCCGGCATCTTTCAGTATCTTCACCATATCGGCTGGTGTTGTCCCCATGATAGTATAGAATCCTCCGGGTCCCCTGTCAAAGGTCATAGTGCATGCAACAACGCAGTTGGTGTTTTCTTTTGCCGCTCTGACTGCGATGGAAGCTTCCTGGGGGTCGGACATGGTCTCGATGAGTATAATATCAGCTCCTCCTTTTTCAAGAGCTGAAGTCTGTTCGGCAAATACGTCATAAAGTTCTTCGGGGGTTACATCGCCCATCATCAGTATTTTTCCTGTTGGACCTACAGAACCGGCTACATGCAGTGCCGTTCCAGCTGCTTCACGGGAGATAGCTGCCGCTGTTTCATTGATCTCGGTACATTTTTCAGCAAGGCCGTATTGTGCCAGTTTAATTCTGTTTGCTCCGAAACTGTTTGTTTCAATAATATCTGATCCTGCCATTACATAGCTGCGAGCAATTGCCAGAACATCATCTCTTCTGGTTAAATTCCACAGTTCAGGACATTCTCCGGGCTGTAGACCCATTGATTGCATAGTGGTGCCCCATGCGCCATCGCATATCAGGATACGTTCCTTCAGTTCATCTAATATATTCATTTTCTTAACAGGGTGAAAAATTTTATTTCAATCCGAAAGCACTTTTTAATTTGTTCACATAATCAAGTTTTTCCCATGCGAAGAACTGGACTTTTTTGCGATATATTTTTTTGCCGTTGTTGTTTATTATAGCAGGTTTATAACCGGGTACCCTGTAATATACTTCCACTTCGGCGGTATAAGGTTCGCGTCCGAAATGGCCATAGGAGGCGGTGGGAAGAAACACCGGGTTTTTCAGTCCGAACCGTTCTATGATAGCATACGGGCGCAGGTCGAATATTTGTTGTATTTTTTGTGCTATTTCGCTATCTGAAAGGGGTTTCCCTTTTTTGTCTTTTACTTTGCCTGTTCCGTAAGTGTTGACGTAGAGGCCTACCGGGTTTGCAACGCCAATGGCGTAGGCTATCTGTATAAGGACTCTGTCGCACACGCCTGCAGCGACCATGTTTTTAGCTATATGGCGAGCGGCATAGGCTGCTGAGCGGTCAACTTTTGAGGAGTCTTTTCCTGAAAAGGCTCCCCCACCATGTGCGCCATGACCTCCGTAAGTGTCGACTATTATTTTGCGGCCAGTAAGGCCTGTATCTCCATGTGGCCCTCCAATGACAAACTTGCCTGTTGGATTGACAATAAGTTTTATCTTATCATGGAAAAGATTTTGAACTCTTGGAGGCAGGAGCTTCTTTACTCTCGGAAAGAGAATGGTTTCAATGTCTTTTTTAATCTTTTCCTGCATTTCCTGTTCGGCCTTTTTGACAGACTCTTTCGATTTATCTGCAGGTATAATGAATTCGTCGTGTTGTGTGCTGATGACGATAGTATCGATGCGGAGGGGTTCACCGTTGTCGTCGTATTCAAGTGTGACCTGCGATTTGCTATCGGGGCGCAGGTAGGTCATCTCTTTTCCCTCTTTTCTGATTGCGGCCAGTTCCTGTAGCAAAAAGTGTGACAGCTGGATTGTAATGGGCATGTAGTTATCCATCTCCCTGCATGCATAACCAAACATCATTCCCTGGTCGCCGGCACCCTGATCCTCGGGTTTTTCTCTTACCACTCCCTGTCGGATATCGGGCGATTGTTCGTGAATGGTTGAAATAACGCCGCATGAGTCGCAATCGAACCGGTACTCAGCTTTGGTGTATCCTATGTTGCGGAGAACCCTGCGGACGGTCTCCTGAACATCAACCCAGCCTTCGGTGCGTACTTCACCTCCACAAACCACAAGGCCTGTGGTCACAAAAGTTTCACATGCAACCTTCGATTCGCAATCCCATTTAAGAAATTCATCGAGAAGGGCATCAGAGATCTGGTCAGCAATCTTGTCGGGATGACCTTCGGAAACTGACTCGGAAGTAAATAAATAGCTCATTTAACCTTATTGATGTAAGTTTATTAATCGTTAAACAATAAAGAGGAAAATTAGTTGACTGAAAGGTCCTGGAATATTTGCATTTTAGCATTTTTTTCCGTGGTTGCAATCAGCACAAATCTTTCCACTTTTTGCACGGCAAAAAAAACAAAAATAATCTGAAAAAACAAATACTTTATGTTGTCAGTATGCGGAAAATTTCCTCGAGCGATGTTTCAACCTGAGATAGTGAGAGGATATTAAGGTTATTTTTAATTGCAAATGAAAGTATTTCGGGGCGAAGTTCGGTTTCAGGGCCTGTTTCAATAAGCCATGTATTTTCCCCGGTGTTTTTCACTGTTACTACACCAGGGATTTCTTCAAGGGCTTTCACCGGGGCTTCTCTATCGAATTCAATTTTTATCAGTCGGTTAGGGAGGGCAGCTTTTAAACTAATAAGATCTTTATCGCCGTCGGCCACAATTCTTCCTCTGTCAATAATGATTATCCTGCTGCATATTGCTTCCACCTCCTGCATGATATGAGTTGAAAGAAGTACAGTCTTTGATTTTCCGGCTTCTTTGATAAGGGAACGAATTTCAGTAATCTGGTTTGGATCAAGGCCTGAGGTGGCCTCATCGAGGATGAGTATCTCAGGATTATGTATCAGTGCCTGGGCGAGCCCCACCCTTTGTCTATAACCTTTCGACAGTGCACCGATTTTTTTGTTCTGCTCCTGACCAAGTCCGGTTAGTTGAATAATATCCTCAATAGCTCTTTCCCTTCTCTTTCCTTTCATGTAAAATGACGCCACAAATCCAAGGTATTCCCTGACATACATTTCAGGGTAAAGCGGATTATTTTCAGGAAGGTATCCTATTTTTCGTCTTATGTCTGGGTCGTCGTAGCCTGTTTCTGTTCCGTCAATAAGTATTTTGCCGGAAGAAGGAGGTATGAAGCCGGTTATTATTTTCATTAATGTTGATTTCCCGGCTCCGTTAGGTCCAAGAAAACCGGCAATCTCACCTGTTCTTACTTCAAAGGAAACGTTATCGAGCGCCTTCTGTTCTCCATAATATTTTGTTACTCCTTTAATCTCAATTGACATAAGCCGGTTTGATCAATTTGTTGTACTCTGGCGCTAAGATATAAACAGTGTGTGGTTTGTCAAAATTCTTTTTAATTTAAGGAGCATGTTATTGATATGATTTTTGCAGGTAAGTGAATAATATAATTGAGTGCAAGCTTCTGAATGGTGATGATTCAGATTCTTTGTCGATGGGAGGTAGGAGGTGGCTGGTGGATTTTGCCAGGTAAATTTAAAGGAGAGAATTGTTTTTTTATTTTCAGAACTGATTATTTTTGGTTAAATAAAAATTGGGTAATATGATCAGTCATCAGATGCAGATGGGTATTGTAATTGTTGTTTATTTTGTTTTGCTTGTTTCGTGGGGCCTTTATCAGGGCAGGAGAGTCAGGAGCGGCAGTGATTTTTCGATAGCCGGGCGTCGTCTTCCGGGGTGGGTGGCGGCTTTGTCGGAGAGAGCGACTGGCGAGTCGTCGTGGGCATTATTAGGTTTGCCCGGAGCTGCTTTTGCAACGGGGCTGACCGAGATATGGACTGCCTTCGGTTGTGTGGCGGGAATAATAACCGCATGGTGTCTTCTGGCATGGCGATTAAGAGATGAAGCAGAAAAATACGATGTTACTACTTTTAGCGACTATATTTCGGCAAAACATGGTGAGACAGGAAAGACATTGCGTCTGTTAAGCAGTTTCACAATAGTATTTTTCTTCTTTTTTTATGTCGGAGCCCAGTTTCTTGGAGGAGGAAAGACATTACACACATTGTTCGGACTTAATCCTGAAACAGGGATGCTTATTACAGCGGCTGTAATTATTCCTTATACTATTTATGGTGGATTCAGAAGTGTTGTTTATACCGACGTTATTCAGGCTCTGATAATGATTATCACGCTTGTTGTGGCACCGATTGCCGGTATTATTTATATTTCTCACCACTCCGGCATTTATGCTTCGGGGATAGGCGAAGCGCTGATAAAGTCAGGCACTTCTTATGTTTCGTTAACAGGTGTTGCAAAAGGATTTGGTGCGGGATTAATTATAACAGGGGGTTTCAGCTGGTTTTTCGGTTATCTGGGGGGAATGCCGCAGCTTACAATACGTTTCATGGCGATAAAAAATAAAAAGCAAGCGCTAAAGGGTAGTAACATTGGGATAATTTGGACAATTGTGGCATATACCGGAGCTCTGATGCTGGGATGGATAGGTATTGCCATCTTCGGGCCTGCAGGATTGAGCGATCCTGAATATGTTATGCCGAATGTCTTACTTAAACTATTTCCGCCCGTCGTTGCTGCAATGCTTATCACCGGAGCTATTGCGGCAATAATCTCAACGGCCGACTCATTGCTTATTCTTTCGGCTACCGAACTGTCGGGTAGTCTGCTCAAGGAAGAGAATGAAAAGACAGGAGAGAGCCATCCCTTAAAAATTCTTAAAAGACACAGGCTTGCAACAGGCTCTATTGCAATTGTTGCACTTCTGGTTTCCTATATAACACCTTCCCGGTTGATATTTACCATGGTCAGTTATGTTTGGGCAGGAATAGGATGCACATTTTCGGTAGTGATACTCTTTACACTTTTCTGGAAAAGGTATCATGGCAGAGCAGCTATTGTTACAATCATAACAGGAGTATTATTTACTATATTCTGGATGAGCGGGGGGTTTGAGCAGTATTACAGGGTAACTGAGGCTCGGGCAGATTTTCTGGTCAGTCAGGGGGCGATTACTACTGGTGAGAAAGAAAATATCATGAGACTTGAAGGGGAAAAATTCATCACTTCTTCTCGTCTGGAGAAAAAGATCAGTGAAATTACCGGCTGGGATACTCACAACGGGAAACTGTCGGTTGTAAGTTCTGCTTTTGCTGTAAAAAGCATTCCTGCCAGGTTATTGACTTTTATAATTACAATTTGTTCGGCAGTTGCTGCTACATATATTCTGCCGCGGGGAAGGGATAACAGACTAGTCAGACCAGCCGCCCATAAATTGTGAGCTCTTGGCATAAGAAGCTCTCGGGTTGACACAGCAGACAGGTATTTTCGAACTGTTTGCAATGATGTACTGTTCCGATGCCCCCAGCATATAATCGGCAAATGTAATATTCTTGGTGGTGACAATAAGTATCAGGTCGGCATTTATCTTCTGAGCAAAATCAATGGTTTGCTGGGCAAAATCTCCCTTTGGCAGGTCATGAATCTCATATTCGATGTTATTCTGCATAAGGAATTTGATTGCAAAGTTCAGATTGATGTTAGTTTTCTTAATAAGTATCTTATCAGTGGGAGTGGTTTTTATGATATGAATTTTTGAATCGAAATATTTACCCATGAAGATTGCCATTTTCATTTTTTCCTTGTTTTCGGTACGGAAATCCACAGGGAAGACGATGTTATGATATCTTTCCCAGTCGCGTGGTGGGTCCTGGACGACAATAAAAGGAACTTTTGATTTAACAATGACTTTGAGTGCCCAGCTACCGGTCAGCTTCTGCATTCCCCTGATGCCATGGGTACCCATTACAACAAGACTGGCCTGTTTATCATTTGCAAAAGCGCCTATAGCCTTAAAAATTGTACCTTTTTCAATATGTGATGATACCGGCAAGTTATATTTTTTACTGTTTTCTTCTGCTATTTGCTTCAGATGGTCGCTCTTTTGCTTTTCTTCTGCCGGCTTAATTTTGGGATCAACAATATGAAGGAGACTTATTTCATTAGACACCATGCGGCTAATCTTGACCGCATGCGCCAGGGCATACTCTGCAACATGTGTGAAATCCCATGGCACAACTATTAACTTCTCATTCTTTTCCATAACTGTCGTGTTTTATTTATTGTAAATTTATTCAGATTTTAAGAATAAATCAAAAATCAGCTTTGTTCTGCCGTAATTTTATTTTATATAACCTTAAAGAGGGGATATTATTATCTGGAAAGGGTTAAATAATAAATTGTGCTTAAAAACATGATGGGTTCTTGTTATATTATTTCAGAATGATACAAGTAACCATTCTGATCTCTTCAAATAGGAAGTGGATTTTAACGCAGCAAATTTAAATTTCTCCATTTTTTTGGGGGGATAAAATAGAGTAAATCTTTTTATGACTTTTCCGATTTTCTTCAGGATTTCACAGATACCGGGGGAAGTTTTTTCAGGTAAGAAAGAAGCGGTTAAATATTCAAAAACAGTGCCAGTTTTTCATTCATATGGTTAAATGTATTCTTTGAATTACTATTTTTGTGGCTGTTTGAATTAATTGTTTAAATGAACAGATGAAAAGAGTAAAGGTAAAGGAATTGCTAAATGGGTATCCAGCAGGGTCGGATGTTCTTGTAAAGGGCTGGGTAAGGACAAAAAGAGAGAGTAAGGGATTGGTATTTATAGCTCTTAATGATGGGTCAACGATTAAAAATATACAGATTGTTGCTGAGATACCGCGTTTTGGAGAGGAGTTAATTAAGGATATAAGTACAGGTTCAGCGGTTGCAGTAACAGGACGGTTGGTTGAGTCACCCGGCAAGGGACAGTCGGTGGAGATACAGGCCGAAAATATTGAGTTATATGGCAAAGCCGATCCGGAGACATATCCGCTCCAGAAGAAAGGTCATTCACTTGAGTTTCTAAGAGAGATTGCCCATTTGCGTTTTCGCACCAACACTTTCGGTGCAATTTTCAGGATAAGGCATGCAATGGCTTTTGCGATACACAAATATTTTAACGACAGAGGATTTTATTACCTCCACACTCCAATAATAACGGGAAGTGACTGTGAAGGAGCGGGGGAGATGTTCAGGGTTACGACACTCGATATGGAAAACCTTCCCAGAAAAGAGAATGGGTCAGTTGATTTCGATCGTGATTTCTTCGGCAAGGAAACAAATCTTACGGTGTCAGGTCAACTTGAAGGTGAACTTGGAGCTCTTTCTCTTGGTGAGATATATACATTTGGTCCAACTTTCAGAGCTGAGAATTCGAATACACCACGCCATCTGGCAGAGTTCTGGATGATTGAACCAGAGATGGCATTCTACGATATCAACGACAATATGGATCTGGCCGAGGATTTTCTAAAGTATCTGATCAGGTATGCACTTGATAACTGCAGGGAAGACCTTGAATTTCTTAACAAAATGTTTGACAGCGGGCTGATCGAAAGGCTGGAATTTGTTTTAAAAAATCCATTTCAGCGAATTACCTATACAGAGGCAATAGAAATATTGTCGAAGGCAGGCCGAAAGTGGGAATTTCCGGTTGATTGGGGCCGTGATCTGCAGGCTGAGCATGAACGCTATCTTGTGGAAGAACATTTTGAAAGGCCGGTTATTATTACCGATTACCCGAAAGAGATCAAAGCTTTTTACATGAAGCAGAACGATGATGGCAGAACAGTAAAGGCCATGGATGTGCTTTTCCCGAGAATCGGGGAAGTGATCGGGGGATCACAGCGTGAGGAGGATTACAACAAACTGCTGTCGCGCATAAAGGAACTGGGAATTAATGAAAAGGATCTCTGGTGGTATCTTGAAACCAGAAAGTTCGGAACAGCACCTCACAGTGGATTCGGCCTCGGGTTTGAACGACTTTTGATATTCATTACAGGAATGTCTAACATAAGAGACGTGATTCCATTCCCGAGGACGCCAAAGAATGCAGAGTTTTAATATAGAGCAGGGCAGTAAATCTTCCGGCAGATGTTAAAGCAAAAATTAGAACAGAAGCTTTTACAGAAACTGTCGCCCCAACAGATACAGATGATAAAACTGCTGGAAGTACCTTCTATTCAGATGGAGCAGCGAATAAAAAAGGAGCTTGAAGAAAATCCTGCTCTTGAAGAGGGGCCGGAAGAGGATTATGAAGAAATAATTCCTGATGATCAGACGGAGCAGGAAGAGGATCTTGAAAATAACGAGAGGGAACAGGAAGAGTTTTCAATTGACGATTATATCGAGGAAGATGAAGATATACCCGAATACCGTCTTCAGGCAAAAAATTACAGCAGAGACGACGAGAGGAAGACTGAGATAATATTTGCGGCGGGTTCAACTTTTCAGGAAAATCTTCTTGCACAGCTTAGACTTAGAGAACTTACGGAAAAACAAAAGCTGTTTGGTGAATTCATTATTGGTAATTTAGATGAGGATGGTTATCTCAGAAGAGACCTTTCAAGCATTGTTGATGATCTGGCTTTTCTGCAGAATGTGACTGCTACCGAAGAAGAACTGAAGGAAATACTTGAAGTTGTGCATGAACTTGACCCACCTGGTGTGGGAGCAAGAAACCTTCAGGAATGCCTTTTGCTTCAGATAAAAAGAAAAGACCAATCG
Source organism: Rikenella microfusus (assembly GCA_020722575.1). Lineage (GTDB taxonomy): Bacteria > Bacteroidota > Bacteroidia > Bacteroidales > VadinHA17 > LD21. The sequence continues at coordinate 40,487 of DYKN01000001.1, forward strand.
CTTCCTTCTATAGTACTTGCAGAAAAGATTCTGTCAAATTATTTCGAAGAGTTTTCTAAAAGACATTACGACAGAATAAAGGCACGCCTGAACGTAAGCGATGAGGAGCTTAAAGAAGCTATTGATGAGATAATGAAACTTAACCCCAAACCGGGGGGAATAATTAGCGAAACAACTACCGGAGGAGCTCAGCAGATAATACCCGATTTTATACTTGAAATGACCGATAATGGTCCTGAACTTCACCTTAATTCCAGAAACCTTCCAGAATTGCGCCTTAGTAAGACCTATACAGAAATGCTTCATAAGTACAGCCATGAAAAAGGCAGCAAGAAGGAAATTAAGGATGCAATAATGTTCGTCAGACAGAAAATTGATTCTGCAAAATGGTTTATTGATGCTATCAAACAGAGGCAGAATACACTACTGCTTACAATGAACGCTATTCTTAAATATCAGGAGGAATTTTTCAAGGAAGGTGATGAAACGAAATTGAAACCTATGATATTGAAAGATGTGGCAGATATGACAGGCCTCGATATTTCAACAGTATCAAGAGTGGTAAGCAGTAAATATATTCAAACCCATTTTGGCATATATCCTTTGAAATATTTCTTTTCAGAAGGCCTTCAGACCGATACTGGTGAAGAGGTCTCATCACGTGAAATCAGACAAATACTCCGGGAATGTATTGATAATGAGGATAAAAGAAAACCTTTAACTGATGAGAAATTGACTGAAATCCTTCAGGAGAAAGGGTATCAGATTGCACGCCGTACCGTGGCTAAATACAGAGAACAGCTTAACATCCCGGTTGCAAGACTTAGAAAGGAATTATGACAATCTATTTTACACAGGAAAATTTGAAAAGCTTACTGGCAAAAGTGGTTACAGTTGTCTTTCATCCTCTTTTCATGCCTGTTTACGGATTAATCCTTATTTTTATCACTCCCACACTCTATTATTATCTTCCGTCGGAAGTGAAAAGGATACTGATTTTGATTCTTATTGTGAACAATATTCTTTTGCCTGTAGCCCTGATTCCCTTTTTCAGGTATAGAAAAATTATTAATTCATGGACAATGGGAAGCAGGGGTGACAGAATAATCCCCTTAATTGCAGTATCGGTTTTTTATTCTTTTACATCCTTTATGATGATGAGATTCAGTATACCGGTTCTTATTAAAGCTTATTTCTTTTCAGTGTCACTTTTGTCACTGTCAATACTGGCAATCAATTTTTTCTATAAGATATCAATTCACTCAGCAGGCGCAGGAGCATTGACAGGGCTTGTGACAATGCTCTGGATAGTCATGGGTGTGAATCTCGGATGGTTTTTAATTCTCGTAATTATTATTTCTGGACTTGTAATGACCTCACGCCTAATGCTGAATACTCATAATCCTGCACAGGTTTATTCAGGCTATTTAACCGGACTGGCAGTTGTGGTTGTTGTTATGCTTTTCATCCAGTAGTTCATCAAGAGCTTCGCTAAATAATCTCTGGTTTTCTTCACAGGGGAATTCAGGTAGACTTGTTTTTGAACCGAATGGAAAGGTTTCTTGAATTAGATCTTTTTGATTAACAGAAACAAACCACTTTCTTTCTGAAAGATATTTTGCAAGGTATTCTTGTTCAGGTTGACCCGGTGTGGGGATAATTATAGCTTCGATTCCTGCGCTGAAGAGTTCCATAATGGTTGTATATCCGGCCCTTGCAACGACATGCTTACTTTGGGAAATATATGAGTACAATTCTTCAGAAGTAAGATGGCCTGCCAATTTGATTTTTCCTTCATATTTTTCCAGCAGACCGGGGAAGGAGGTTTCTCCGGCAATAACAGATATACCGTCGGTTTTGCAGAGTATATGTTTCATCTGTTCTGAAAAGAGTTCCTTCTGTGGGGAAGGCCCCGATAGAATTACGGTACAGAAATAGTTTTTGTCACTAACAATTTTTCTCACATCTTCAGTTTTGAATCTGGAAAGAACACCTGTAAATCTGGCGTTAGCGGGCAGAGGTAATTCATGTGAAAGGCGCCCCGACAGATTAACTTCTCCCGGCAGGTCGGGGATAAAGCAAAATGTAAAATTTTTCAGTGCCATACGATTTAAAGGCAGAAATAGATTTTCGAGAAACCTCAATTTCCGAGGGAAAGGAATTCTTATTAAATGTGTAAAAAATACGCTTATAATATTTTTATTCCATAGGCCTGCTCTGGAGTCGCTTATAACGATATCAATATCATGATTTTTGATGATTTTTTTCAGAAGGATATGTTCTTTTACAGAATAGAAGAGATACCTGGGTAAATTGATAAGTATGACGATGTACTGAGGTAGAATTCGTGAATATTTTATTGTAAAACCCGGAAAGAACAGAAAATGCAGGTCGGGTATTTCTTTCCGTATGTATTGTGCCTGTTTTTGGTTAGCTCCCAGGATAACCGTATGACCTCTTTTCTGGAGTTCCTTTATTACGGGGATCATTCTGATTGTATGACCCATTCCCCAGAATAGAGGGCAAACGAGTATTCTTTTTTTTCGCGAGATTGTCATAGGATTATTCCGAAACCCGGGTTTTAATTCCGATTTCTTCCACCTGCCGGGCTATTCTGTGAAGGTCTTCAGCCGGAACTTTATGAAGTCCACCGGCAGCAGTATCACGGGCAATCGTATATATCATCACTTCCTCTGGCTTTATCATGGCGATTGCTTTAAGCCATTCTGTTATCTCTTCAGGCATTGTGTTATCGATAATTCTGCCGTTATATATTCCCCTGACAAACATTGTCTGAACAATTACATGACCGTTGAAGTCTGCGAGGTTTTTAATTATTTCACTGGATGTGATTTTGATTCGGGGTTGATTAAGGATTTTGATGGTATTGTCAAATGCTGAGTCGAGTTTAAGGATGTTCATATCGACCTTCAGAAGAGCGTTTCTTACTTCTGGTTTATTGAGAGTTGAAGCGTTTGAAAGGACTGCAATTTTTGCTTCAGGGCACGATTTATTACGCAATGATATGGTATCATCAATGATACCGGGGAAGTCGGGATGCAGTGTGGGTTCGCCGTTTCCTGCAAAGGTTATTGCATCGGGGATTTCTCCATTCATTTTCATTTTACTCAGACGGGAGGAGAGTGCTTCATATACTTCTTTGCGGTTGGGGAAGAATCTACTTTCGGTTTCAGGAGTGATAGTCCAGCCACATTCGCAATAGATGCAATTGAAAGTGCATATTTTTTTCTGGTCGGGAAGAAGATTAATACCCAGCGAAACACCGAGTCTGCGGCTTTTTACAGGGCCAAATACTATTCCGTCAAATAGAAATGTTCCCATTTAAAGTTTTTATACGGGATAAAATTAAGAATAAAAAATCAGGTTGTCAGAAGATATGTCAGAAAGCATAATTTTGAGGGAATAGTTAAATCCGGGATTATATCAGTCGAACGGATGTACTTTCGGGAAGGAGTTGCATGTTATGAAGGTCAACATTTTTAATCAGAACAAGTCCGGGCTTCTTTCCGGGTTCGATGGTACCGGCAAAGGAATCGGCAGACAGAGCTTTTGCCCCGTTAAGTGTTGCCCATTTTACCAGTGTCTCAAGGCTTATTTCCGGGAAAGCAAAACAAAGGGTTTTCATTTCGGAAAGTATATTGAGTTCATAGTTTGATGAAAGGCTGTCGGTACCCATGACAATATTACAGCCTTCACCGGCCAGCAAGGATACAGGAGGAAGTTTTCCTTCAATGATCAGGTTAGAATTGGGGCAGAGGCAGTAAAAGAGATTTTTCCTTTTTTTCAGTGATTCAATATGATTTTTTCTTATAAAAGTGTTGTGAACGAGAATCAGGTTACCTGAAGATGTTATTTCATCGGTCACTGCCGTGATATGGTCTTTTACTGTAAAAGGTTCGTCACCGGGAGAAAGAAACTGGCGGTAAATATCCATAAGCGGGCCGGAATGACTCTCAATAAAAGGTATTTCGACATCCGATTCCAGAAAATGTATTGATGAGACCCTATTTCGTAATGAGTGCTCTTTTATGAGACGGAAAAGTGGTAGAGATACGGAATAGACTGAATGCGGGGTGAGGTACCATTCAAGAGATTCCTCGTCTGCTTTTGAGGCCAGAAGAAGAGATTCTTCCAGTCTTTGTCTCGATTTTCTGTGGTCAATTCCAAAGATTTCTATAAGGTTAATATAATGAATAGAGCTTTTCCTCTTTATATCAAATGTAATCGGTGAATTGCAGATATCGGCACAAACAACAACTCCTGAATTTGCCATTAAGACATCTGCTTTATAAGCATGGTCACGTTCATTTTTGTGAAGATTGAATCTTTTTTGATTCATTTCAAGAAGAAAGCCATGTAATTTTTCCCCGGGTGTAATCTCATTGTTAAGATAAGAGAGTTCCAGATGGCAATGGCAGTTGACGAAACCGGGGATAATGATGCCGTTATGGAATTCAATGTTGGCTCTTTCAGGTAAATTACCGCCAGTATCTTCAATATTTAGTATATAACCATTGTTATCGGTGCAGATAATTGGCCTTTTAAGTGGCGGCCGTGTATTTGTAAATACATATTGTGCAGAAAAAAACCTCATTCTACGGGTTCTTTTATCAACTTTATAAGGGAAATTTTTACATGTTTGTTCCAGTTACCAATCTGGGGTTCATGGTCAATTAGCCAGCCGCTTATATGTGTTATGGTCGGGTCGGTTAGTTTGTTTGATACCTTATATGAGTGGTTTTCGCCGTCGCAGATATAATATGATGGTTCCCAGTAAACTCTGTAACCTTCTTTTGTTGAGTCGGCTCGCCAGAAAAAAATATTGGTTTTAAGATCAATGCTCTGGTCGTCGGGGTAAACGATAGCGTCAAAAGTAAATGTATATGTACCAGTGTCCTTTACGGGAATTGTAAACCAGATTTTGTTATGTGCGCCGTCGGAAGGGATTGTAAATACTGGACGTAAGTTCCAGAGGCCAGTATCGTAGCCTGCCATTTCTTCTGCTTCCATCCTTGCTTCTATTTCGCTCAATCTGGCAATAACAAGATCGAAAATCTTTTCCAGCTTTTTCGGGTTTCTTGTAAAATAATAACTAATGGTTCTGTCAACATCTTCTTTTGTGTAGCCGTGAGCTTTTATCACATCAATATAATTCAGTATGGAGTCTCTTTCAAGGAAATGATTTTTCACAGGTGGGTAAGAAAGGAGCCCGTCGCTGATATATAAGTCTGTAAGAAGGTTTACGAAATCGTTGCGTGGAATTATTTCATTTCTTTTCACCCTGTCGCCTGATTTGGAACAGGAAGCTGAAAGAATGGCTGAAAGAACAATTATGACTGAAAATCGGGTTGTGGCCGTTAATAATTTACGGTGTCGGGAGGTATAGCTGTCATCTGAAAGATATTTTTTCGAAAGATATCTGACCGGATACCATGCAGCAAGAAAGCCAATAATCAGAACAGTTGCCGGAACTGCAATAAAATCTTTAAGTTTGACAACAACAGGATATGAATTCATAATGAGTGTCTCGCTCTGAAGTTTAAGAAAACCATATTTCTGCTGAAGGATACAGATAATGAAGCCTGAGATTATTCCGCCTAATGCACCTATTACTGAGATAAGCCAGCCTTCAAGAAGAAAAATTTTTCTGATAAGGGTATTATCAGCTCCAAGACTTTGCAGGATCCTGATATCTTTTTCTTTCTCAATAATAAGCATTGTAAGTGAACCGATTATATTAAAGGAAGCAATTAACAGAATTAATGTAAGAATAATGAAAATAGCCAGTCTTTCTGATCGCATTACCTTGTAGAATATTTCCTTTTGTTCATACCGGTTCTGCACGAGAAAATTTTTTCCGAATATTTCCTTGACTTTTTTTTGCACTTCAACCAGTGGGGTTTTATTATTTAAACGAATATCTATTGAGCTTATTTCGAAGTTATATTCCAGCAGTTCACGGGCAAAGTCAAGAGGGACGAAATAATATTTTGAGTCGAATTCATGTTCGATCTGGAATATTCCCGAGGGAAGGATGTATCTGTCGTTAAAGGCATTTTCAGGGTCTAAGTTTACGCTGGCATTTCTTCTGGGGACATAAATATGAAGATGTGTGATAAAGTTGATGTTCAGCCCCAGATAATCTGCGACCCCGGTTCCAACAACCGTTTCAGGCCGGCCACCTTTGCTTCGGAGCCTGAACTCTCCTTCGGTTATTGTGTTTTCAACTCCAGTAACCCTTGAATAGTTCTCGTCAACCCCTTTTATTGTTGCTATGTATTGTCTATCTCCGTATTTAAGAAGAGAGTTTTCTTCGAGGGTTAGAGAAAAAGCTTCAATACCATCAGTTTGTGAAAGTCTTATGATTTTTGATGAATCAGGGGTAAAAACTTTACCTTCCACGGCTGTAATTTTCAGATCAGGGTCGAAAACAGTAAATATCCGGTTGATCATATCTTCGAGCCCGTTGAATACCGAAAGGACGATGATAAGAGCCATGGTTCCAACTGCAACACCTGCAACAGAGACTGCTGAAATTACGTTTATTGCATTTCGCGATTTCTTTGCGAAAAGATATCTTGTTGCTATGTATATTGCAAATTTCATCTTAATTTTTTACTGCAATTACAAATAAACCGGTACCGCTTTTATGTGTTTTTCTTACATCGATAGCATTTAGAACAAGGGCAGCCGGAAGTGTGAAAAGATAATAAAATGGCAATAATAGCAAGAAGAAGAGGGAGCGGTTTATCATCATAACCGGAAGTTTTATCGAAATAACCCAGGCAATATGGCCTGGTTTTCCGTAAGTGTAATGAATATCAATTGAACCGAAACCTGCCTGTTTTAGTTTTTCGCTAATTTCTTCAGGACTGTAACCTGATCTTACGTGTTCATCAATAAATGATTGATGGTTATCCGGGTCTGTATCAGATCCACCTTTATCGGAGGGGGTAGTAACAAGCAAAATACCACCAGAACGCAAAGCATTAAAAAAATTTTTAAACACCCTCAGGTCATTTTCAATATGTTCCATTACATCAACTGAGATAATCAGGTCATAATTATTTTCTTCGTTGAGATTTTCCAGATCAGCTGTTTCAAAGGATACTCTCGAGCTATAACCGTTTCGGATGAAGAATCTGGTACAGTTTTCAATCTGGTCTGTAATGATGTCAACTCCTTTAATTTTCCAGCCATTATTATGCCGGGCGATCCACCAGGTGTTCTGACCCATCCCCGATCCTGCATCAAGTACCCTGGCATCTTCAGGAAGGTTTTTCCTGATAATCTTAAGGTACCTGTGCAAATACCAGATTCTGAGGAAAAGGATATTCAGTAGGGAATAGAATAGTTTTCTGATAATCAAAGATTTGTTCAGGGTCTTTTCGAAGATGTTTTTAAAATGTTCATATTTCATCCCGTTACGATTTCAGTAACTTTTCAATGTTTTCGATATAATCAAGGCTATCATCGATAAAGTAGGCCAGTTCGGGAACAATCCGGAGCTGTGTTCTTATTTTTTGTCCGAGTTCAAACCGTATTTTTGATGTATGATCTCTAACGGTATTCAGCACTTCCTGTTTTCCTTCAGAGGGGAAGATGCTCAGGTAAATTTTTGCCAGAGAAAGGTCAGGGCTCATTCTGACCACAGTTACGGAGATGAGTTTTCCCGGTGCAATTTCGTTTCCTTTTCTCTGAAAGATTTCGGCTATTTCTTTTTGAATAAGCCGGGAGACTTTTTTTTGTCTTGTTGATTCCATCTCATACCCTGATTTGACGCTCAAAGGTACAAATAGTTATTGAAAAGATGTATCCGGAAATCAAAATGTGAGTAACTTTGCTCGGATAAATTAAACAAAAATTAGGATTAAAAATTGAACAACAATTTGTGATTATGGATATAGTTGTAAGCGGAATACGATCGACGGGTAATCTGCATCTGGGGAACTATTTTGGTGCGATTAGAAATTTTGTCAGGATGCAGAAAGAAAATAAGTGTTACTTTTTTATTGCCGATTATCATTCCCTAACCACGCATCCGAAGCCTGATAATCTTCAGGGCAATATTCGGCAGATTCTGGCGGAGTTTCTGGCATGTGGTATTGACCCCGAATTGTCGACGGTTTTTATACAGAGTGATGTGCCTGAGGTTCCAGAGCTTTACCTGTTGCTTAACATGAATGCATACGTAGGAGAGCTTCAGAGGACGGCTTCATTCAAGGAAAAGGTGCGTAAGCAGCCTGATAATGTAAATGCAGGCTTGCTAACTTATCCTGTGTTGATGGCTGCTGATATTATTATTCACAGGGCTACGAAGGTGCCGGTTGGAAAGGATCAGGAGCAACATCTTGAGATGACGCGCCGGTTTGCCCGAAGGTTTAACACATTGTATGGAGTTAACTATTTTCCAGAACCTGATGCATATAATTTTGGTGATAAATTAATTAAGATACCCGGGCTGGATGGTACAGGCAAGATGGGGAAAAGTGAAGGTAACGGCATTTTTCTGGCCGATTCTCCTGACGAAATTCGGAAGAAAGTGATGAAAGCTGTTACTGATACTGGCCCCACTGAACCAAATCAGAAAATGTCTGTGCCTGTTAAAAATCTCTTTACAATAATGAGCGTTGTTTCGGAACCTGCAACCGTGAAATATTACAGGGAAAAATATGCAACCTGTGAGATCAGGTATGGGGATATGAAGAAACAGCTTGCCGAAGATATTATTAAATTTATCAATCCTATAAGGGAAAGAATTATAGAAATTAAAAACGACAACCGTTATCTGGCAAAAATTGCTGCTGAGGGTGCAGAAAAGGCGAGGGCTTCAGCCTCGAAAACATTAAGGGATGTAAAACAGATTATTGGTTACAGAAAATGGGTTTAAAAGAATAAAGCCAGGTTGTTGACCTGGCTGCCCTGACTGATCAAGTATATGGTGGAAATTGCCTGCCTACATGGTAATTACAAAATATATGCCAGAGTCTTAAATATGCCATCAAATGGCATGTTTTAAACAAAATCATTTCACAGTAATTATAATAATTTTATGGATGAAGAATTATCTTCCTGCCGGGAATTTTCAACTGTTATTACAATATAACCTTTAGGGACAAAATAAAATTTCTTCCAGGGGCTACTATTCCCCAGGCATAAGGTCTGTAGCGGTGATCGAGTATATTTTCGCAACCTGCACTCAGGCTGGCGGTTCCTGAAATCTCATAATTGCACTTGAAGTTAATTGTATACCATCCGGGCGACCATGGGTTGCCATTGCTATCGGTTGCATACATATAAGGTTTCGACTTTTCCGATGGAGGCATGTCAGAAAATTTTTTCGAGCCGTTGTAAACAACATAAAGATCAGCTGTCAGTCCTGAATAATTATAAACAAAATGCGTAGTGCCAAAGATTGGAGCTGAGTGCCTGAGAGGTATTCCTCCTTTTTCGGTTCCACGGATAATGTTCAATGACGATTTGACATGCATACTGGAATGGATATTTATCTGAGTATTTACAGTCAATCCGTACACTTTTGCATAACTTGCATTAACAAGTGCCTCAACTTTACTCAACTGACCCTCGTACAGAATTGAGTCCTCTCCATTGAAGAGGAAATCATGACGCACCATTGCATCTGTCAGTATGGTGTAAAAACCTGTGATTCCTAAATGAAGAATCTTTCCTGCTTTATATTCAAGGCTGGCATCAATATTATATGCATATTCAGGTTTCAGTTGTGGATTTGGAACTACAACAAAGCCCGGTGCTGATTCGAATATTTTTCCGGCATCATCTAAATTAGGCGCTCTGAATCCAGTTGATGCATTAATAGCAATTCTAGTTGACTGAACAGGGTTAATAACAATACCTGCCGAACCGGTTAAAGCACTATTTGAAATATCAAATCGGATAAATGGAAAATTGTAATAGGAATTATCGGCAATTGATGAATGGAGATTGACGTGGTTGTATCGGAGTCCGGCATTCAGAATAACAATTGATGAAAGATTTATTTTATATCCCGTATAAATGGAGAGGCTGTTATATTTGTTTTTTCCATTGGGATATCTCGAACCTGCAGGTGAAGTTTCAAAAGTTATGATGTCTCTGTTACGAGCTTTCGATTTAATGTCATTGGTGACGAGTTCAAATCCGTAATACAACAGGTGTTTGCTCCCGGAGAGGCTTTTGTCAAAGTCGAGGTTCAGGGAATAAATTGTGACTTTTTCAAATTGTTCAAAAATTGAGTAAACGCCGAAAGGCCTATCATGGCGACTTTCGTGATAATCCTGTCGTGCAGCAATCAGGTGGGCTTCGTCAAAAACAGGATTAACACCTGTAAAGGTTACCATAAGATTGTTCATCATCCAGATCTGAGGTCCATAATACCATTCGCCATACCTTAACTTTCCCGCTTTGTACTGTATAAGTCTATCATACCTCGGTACATTTGAAAGGGCAGAATAATGATTTGAAAATACTATGTCCAGATACGGGAAGGGGTTATATCTTATTTTTCCAGTGGTATTTATCTGGCTATAGCCTGAAGGAACTTGAATATTTGGGTTATCGTTTATTAGGACAGTATCTTTGTTGTTGGCAAATTTTACGTATTCCGGCCTGATATATTCAGGATGTTTTCGGGAGCCCATTTTCAAGTCGTCAAAACTCGAATAAGAGATATTGAAAAGAAATCCTGCCTTTTTAAATCCTGCATTAATTTTGATCTGTGAGCTTTTTTCGTTATTGGCTGAGGAATATCGGATCAGAGATTCTGCACCGGCTGTTGGTGTTTTTAGAGGCGAAAGCATAACTTTTGTAGTATGAAAATCCATTACTCCGCCAATAGCGTCACTTCCGTAAACTACTGCTCCAGGGCCGGAAATGATCTCAGCCGACTCAATTATATTGGGGTCAAGCGAAATAATATTCTGAATATTTCCTTCACGGTAAATGGCATTATTCATTCTGACGCCATCAACCACAATCAATACTCTGTTGGTTGCAAAGCCCCTAATCATCGGACTGCCTCCACCCAGTTGACTCTTCTGAACAAAAACTTCGTCGGACGATGCAATCAAATCAGCAGCTGTCTGCGGATTATTCAGCCTGATCATCTTATCAGTTATTGCATTAACACGGTTCGGGACTTCTTCCCGTAACTGCTCCCAACGATTTGCTGAAACGACAAACTCCTCAATCTCAAAAACTTTTCTGCTCAGAACCACTGTATTGCCTGAATTTCTTATTTCTTTAACTGTAAGGCATTTTCTTTCATAAGAAACCAGATAAAAACACAATCTTTCATCGTCATCAAAGGAAGATATATCAAAAGTGCCTGAAGCCCCTGAATAAGTCAGAAACCTGTCGGGGTAAATGGAAATAACCACCTGTGATAGCGGCTTATTGTCTTCGGAATCAATAATTTTTATCTGCTGGGCAGATAAAACATTCGAGGAAATGAGTATAATAATAAAACCAATATACTTGATTAATAATTTCATCAGCCTATGACAGCATTGTAGTGAATGTAAAAATAATTATTTGTTCAAATAATCTATAGTTTTCAGATATTTTAAGCTATGTACAAATTTATCTCCAATTAAAAGCCATATTTATTTATATTTGAGTTGTCAAATAGGGGCACAATTGTGACAAAAAGAATTTTAATACTGATTTTTTTTCTTTGTGCAGGATTATTGTTTCTCTTTTATATTTTGTTGAGAGGCAGCAGGGATCTTTTTACTGACCCTTTCAGTGTTGTGCCCGATGATGCACCGTTTTTCATTGAGACATATAATTTTCCGGCTTTAATGAATTCACTTGCAGAAAATAATGGACTTTTAAATGATATGGCACTCCTAATGGGAGCCGGGAAATTTGCAGATAATTTTAATGGAATGCGCAACTACTTAAACAAGAATGATTTATTATCAATTCTTGAAAATCGTAGAGCTGTATTATCTTTTCATCTTACGGGTGATAGTAAATTAAGGCCGCTTCTTGTTCTAACCATTCCGGATAAGGTTAGTAAATGGCGAATTGAGGGATATATAAAAAATATACCCGGCACAGTTACTGATAAAGTTTTAATTGGACGATACAGGATCAACAGGACCTTCTGGAAAAACAGGAGAGATGAATATACCTTATTCTGGTGTTATCTACCGGGGCTTATAATTTTTAGCAATGTGCAGGAACTGGTAGAAAGTGCAATTAATACAGGGGAAAAGGAAAAAAGTATGCGGGCTTTTCCGGATGTGTCGAGATTGATCGCTTTGTCAAGCAACCGTGAGGATAAAATTTATATTATTTTCAGGAATCTAAAACCTCTGTTGGCTTTACTTAATGGGAACAGTTCTAAAGAACTGGCTGAAAAACTCTCTAATATGGCGGTCAGTGCCGAAGGCGACATGTTTATTAATGAAAACGGATATCTTTTCAGTGGTTTTGTAGATAATACCGGTCAATCCGGGTCTTTCTTCAAGCATAATCAGGATGAAGTTCCAGAATTGTCTGCTTTTAGACGCTTACCATCGGGTTGTATCATGATTGAGACTTTTTTGATATCTGCAACAATTTCAGAAAAATTTAAGACTAATAAATATGGATTTACGGGGCAGGTTACCGGGGAACTTCTCCCTGCACTCGATGGTGAATTTGTAAAAGCAGTTGCAGAACTCAGAAAGGATGCTGGTAAAAATGGTCATATTTTTGTTTTTAAATTGAAGAGCAGGGATATTGCCGAACATGTAATATTGAAAAACATGGAAGAATGGTGCAGGCAAAATAATATGGATGAAGAGGCTTTGACGTCATTTTTTCAACCCGACGACCAGATAAAAATACCGATATATGTAACCCCTTTCAAAGGAATGGCATCGCTTCTCTCAGGCAGTGAAAATTTTGTTCCTGATTCACTTATCACATTCTATGAAAATTACATGATTGCTTCCGGAAACCTTGAACTGATAGAAAGGTTTCTTTACGATAACATTCTTAATAAAACTCTTTCCACTGAAATCGAATTCAGGGAATTTGAAACTACTCTACCAAGCAGGGCAAGTTACTTTTTCTATTGCAAACCTTCGGCTGTTATTGATTTTTTAAGGGATTACCTTGGTGATACACTTACAAATAAGCTTGTAGCCGGACGTACAATTCTGAAAAAAATTAGCTGTGCAGGTTACAAATATTTGCCCGGAGAAAATATGATTTACCATATGCTTTCAGTCAGGTACGGCGAGGGCATTGAAGTTGAAACGGGTACCGAATGGGAAACAAAGCTAGAGGGAGCAGTAATTTCAAAACCGTTTTTCTTTACCAATCATAATACCGGGGCAAAAGAGATTGTTGTTCAGGACGACCGAAATTATCTTTACCTGATTAATGCTGCTGGCAGGGTATTATGGAAGATTGAACCCGGGGAACGGGTGAACGGGAATTTTTTTATGATTGATTTTTATGGAAATAACAAATTCCAGATCCTTTTTGCCAGTCGGACGACTCTTTTTCTATACGACAGAAACGGCAATCCTGTTGAGCGGTTTCCTGTAAAATTGCGTTCACCTGCCTCAGGACCTCCTTCACTTTTCGATTATGACAACAATCTTAATTACAGGATATTTATTCCGGGAGAGGACAAATATATTTATGCTTACGATAAGTATGGAAATGTGGTTAAAGGTTGGAAACCTTTCAGAACTAATGGAACAGTGAAGTCAGAAATAAAATTTTTCAGAGTATCGGGAAAAGATTACATTGTTGCAGCTGACGATAAAAGCATTTATTTTCTCGATCGCACAGGAAACATAAGACTCAAAACATCAGTGCCGGTTACATGTGCTGCAGGTTCAGAAATAAGATTTGATAAACTCGTTGGTAACTCTCTGGTTTTCTCAGCCCCCGACGGTACAATACAAACCGTCTCATTCGATGGAAAAGTTTCCAGATTTTCAACCGGTAAATTCAGCACAGAACATTTTTTCGACCTATTTGACATTGACGGTGATGGATATGGAGAATATATTTTTATAGACAGGGGGAAATTGTATCTTTATGATAATGACAGATCAGAATTGTTTATTCGCGATTTTGGAACAGAAAAAGTCCTGGGCCCGATGAATTTCATTTTTTCAGCAACCGACAGAAAAATTGGAATCTATGATTATGCGAACAACATGATTTATCTGGTTGACAGATACGGAAATAACATGAAAGACTTTCCCCTTAAAGGATATTCAAAATTTTCACTAGGTAAATTTACCGATAAGGGAAATTATAATCTTATTGTAGGAGGTAATAACAATTTTCTTTACAATTACAAGTTAAATAAAGAAGAAAAAGACTAGAAAAATGAAACAAAAAGTTTTTCTTTCAGCAACTATCCTGATTATTTTACTTTTGACAGGCTGTATCAAAGAAGTTTATGATCTGGATAAACTTTCGGACAGCATAAAAATTTCTCCGACTTTTGCCCTGCCGCTTGCAAAAGGAGATATAACATTTGCTGATATGGTTAAGCCCGATGATACCATCAGGTTCGACAATGATAATTTTGTAAGAATAGTATTAAGGAAGGACTCTGTACTGGACATAAAAGTTAAAGACTATTATGACTTTTCCGATATGGTATCATTCAAAAAAGGATACATTTTCGGAGAAGTTCAGATGAGTGATTTCCAGGCAACGATGCCCGTTACTCTTGATAACATTTCGCAATATTTTGATCCGGCTTTGAGAGCACAATTTCAGGCATTAGATGATGGTCAGCCCCATGATTTTCCGTCTTTCCCCCTGACTGATATAGGAGAACGTTCTTTCGGTACATTACCGGGATTTGAAAATGCCCTTATCAAATCGGGTAAAATGGAAATCAGCGTTCGGAATAATCTTACTGCACCTTTGAATGATATAAAAATAAAGCTTTATAACTCCGAAGGTCATACCCAGATAGGCGGGGAAATAACGATTCCTTTTGTTAATGCCGGTTCAGTCAATACTGTACAGGTTGATCTTGCTGGAGTTTATCTTACAAATTCGATAGTAGCCGGTATAGTTTTTACGGGAAGCCCAGGTGCTTCAAACGTTATAATAGATCTTGATCAAACAGTGGAATTTGTCATTTATGCATATGATCTAAAAATTACAGCCGGAAGAGTTATAGTTCCAGTTCAAACATTAGAGTACTTAGGCAATACAGATACAATAGATTTTGATCCTGGTGAGAATATTGAACTTGAAAGAATAAAAATTCAAAACGGATCACTTGATTACGAAGTTATTTCCACAAGTAGCCTCAACTCATCTGTATATGTGGCTCTACCATCTACCAATCGTGCAGGTTCTCCAGTATCTGAAACCATTATTATACCTCCTGTTCAGACTATAACAGGCAGTATTGATTTCAGCGACACAGAAATAGATCTGGGCACTGATTTAATGCAGCCATTCAACAGGTTACCGGTGGAATATGAAATAAAAATCAGTTCAAATGGGGACATGATTAATTTCAGTAGTCTTGACAGCATCCAGCTAATACTTACCATGCCTGATCCTGATATTGATTATATGAAAGGATATTTCGGTCAAATACAGGAAGATATTGAACAGGATACAATACGGACTGACCTTGAAGATATACTTAAAAAGATAGAAGGGGATTTCCATCTTTCAGATCCTTCAATTAAAATTAATTATACAAATTCATTCGGAATGCCTTTTGGTATCACTTTAGTTGCTACAGGGATAAGAGATAACAGTAGTGTTGATTTGAATCTTGCCCCTTTCACAATCGATTATCCTGAATTTCCGGATCGTGATATTGAATCATTCTATTCGGTTAATAGTTCAAATTCCAACCTCCCCGATCTTGTTTCACTTCCTCCTGTGGAGATAAGGTTTTCAGGTAATGGTCAAATGAATCCATCGGGGCCAGGTACGGAGCGAAATAACTATATTTTCGGGGATAGCCGTTTCGTTGCTTCACTTGAAGTAGAAGTGCCACTGGAATTCTGGATAAATAACCTGCAGTTTGCAGATACCGTTGACAATTTCCTTAAATCTGACAGCGAAGACGACGATGATAGCCCGTTCAAACCTGAGAATATGGAATATTTCAGGTTAAAAATTAATGCTATCAATGGTTTTCCACTGGGAGCTTCTCTTAATGTTATGCTTTACGATTCACTTACAAGCAAAAACCTGGATACAATTAATGTCAAGGATATTATTAAACCGGCACCTGTGGATGATTCAGGAAAGGTAACTTCACCAGAGGAGACTGAAACAATAATTGACCTTAATAAAGATTTCTTTGAAGCTTCAAAATCAGCTGATAAGATAATATTTAAATTTACACTTATTACTTCAGGCGGAGGCACTAAAGATGTAAAGATATATTCAAATTATATAATATCATTTAATGCTTCTGTGGTGGCAAAACCAAATTTGATTTTTAACTGATTTAAATTAGTAAATATGTTCAGACGTTTAACCTGTTTAGTGGTTGCAATTTTTTTAACGGGTACAGCTTTTATCAGAGCTCAGAACAGTCAGGTGATGTATTACATGAACCTGCCCCAAAATCATCTCATGAATCCTGCCTTACGGCCTTCGAACGGATTTTACCTTGGATTGGGAATTACAGGAATAGGGCTTACGTTGAACAATAACTTTTTATCTCTATCAGATGTTTTGATTCCAGGCAGGTCGGATTCCCTGATTACTTTTCTTCATCCCGATTATAATGTAGATGAGTTTTTTAAAAAACTTGGGGAAAGTAATTTCCTTATGCCCGAAGTTGATGTACAATTGTTCGGGTTGGGTTTTAATGCAGGGAAAAACACATATGTGTTTATGGACTTAACCGAAAGAGTTCATGGCAATTTTGTTTTGCCGGGAGACCTGATAAAGTTAGGTCTTGGGGGAAATGAGAATTTTGTAGGCAAGACAGTATCGCTTGATAATTTAGATTTAGGGTTGCAATATTTCCGTGAGGCAGGTGTCGGCTTTTCTACCATGGCGACTGACAATTTAAGGTTGGGATTCAGGGCCAGGTTCCTTTTTGGCCTGGCAGGAGCCAGCCTCCAGAATAATAACCTGTCGCTAACAGTAAATGACGATTTCACACATACTCTGAATGCAAATCTTGTTGCAAACATAAGTGCTCCTGTGCAATTCTTCTTTGATTCAGAAAATAACCCCGATAGTGTTGAAGTGAATGAGGAAAAGCTCAAGTCCCCGGATTTTTTTCTGAGTACTTCTAACTTTGGAATGGGAATAGATGCCGGAGCTCTTTATAATATATCTCATTCATTGACACTTTCTGCATTTATTACTGATATTGGTTATATAAGGTGGAAGAATGATGTTACTACTATGAAAGCTGAAGGTCAATTTGAGTTCAGTGGATTGAATGTGAAAGATGTTGTCAATGGAACGAAGACTTTTGATGAACTAACTAAAGATTTGCTCGATTCACTTAAAAATTCATTCGTGCGAGTTCACGACAATCAGCCTTTTAAAACATATCTCACTCCCTGTTTTGGACTGGGTGCAAGCTATAATATAACAAAAAGTCTGGGTCTCGGACTCCTTTCAAGAACTTATTTCAGCAGCGGTGAAGTGAAAGAGGCTATTACTTTCTCGGCCAACCTTAATGCAGGAAATGTATTCTCAGCAACAGCTGCATATACAGCCACAAATTACAGCTACGACAATTTTGGTGCAGGACTTGCTTTCAGAACGGGATTTCTGCAATTTTATATTCTCGCCGACAAAATACCGGTCATGTGGAACAAAATAATTTCCGGTGGTACGACAATTCCTTTGCCTGCCAGCTGGAATTTGTTGAATCTTAGATTCGGAGTGAACATGGTTCTAGGAAACAGAATTAAGAAGAAAACAGACAGGCCTATGCTTAAAGTCGAATGAATCTAATGGCAGATTTGTGATTATGATAAGAATAATACTTCTATTAATTCTATTATTAGTGGTTTTGAGGATGCTACTTCTTATGCGGATACCGAAGAATCCGAAAATAAGCACCTGGGATCCAGGAGAGGCTTTTAAGCTTTATGGAAGAAAGAACACGAAAATGAGGAGTCTCCTGGAGCATAAAAAAGAAAAAAGAGGAAAATAATGTAAAGTTTATTTTTTTATCAGATGTTTTGCCATGGCATTGGCAAAGATAAATTCATTCAGTGCCCGGCAACTGGTATTCATAATATCATTTTTGGTTCCCTCCCAGTATTTGAGGCCATCACTTATAAATATGATTTTTTCCCCGATTTCCAGTACTGAATTCAAGTCGTGAGTATTAATTATGGTTGTCATGTTATATTCTTCAGTAATTTCTTTGATCAGGGCATCTATAAGGCTTGCGGTTATGGGGTCAAGGCCGGAATTTGGTTCATCACAGAACAAATATTTTGGATTAAGTGCTATAGCTCTTGCAATGGCAACACGTTTCCTCATACCTCCTGATAATTCAGCCGGATAAAGGTGGTTTGCATTAATAATATTTACCCTTTGGAGACAGAAATTAACCCTTTCAGTTTTTTCTTTCATTGTCATATTTGTAAACATATCAAGAGGGAACCTTACATTTTGAGCTACTGTAAGTGAATCAAAAAGGGCGCTTCCCTGAAAAAGCATTCCCATCTGCTTTCTTATCTCCTTTTTACTTCTGAAATCGAGGGTATTAAATAATATATCACCAAACCATATTTCACCTTTATCTATTTCATGCAGGCCAACTATTGATTTTAGCAGGACTGTTTTGCCCGATCCACTCTGGCCTATTATAAGATTCGTTTTGCCTGGTTCAAATGTAACAGAAATATCAGTAAGGACCTGCTTGTTGTTGAATGATTTATATAGATTTTTAACTGTAATCATGTCAGAAGCATCTGGGTTAGGATAACGTTAAACATCAGTATATAAACGCTGCTGAATACAACTGCTTTTGTAGAGGCCTGTCCTACTTCAAGAGATCCACCTTTGACAAAATATCCCTGATAGGCGGATATGCTTGTGATAATAAATGCGAATACAATTGTTTTAATAAGTGAATAGGTTATATAATAAGGAATAAATGCATATTGTATACCGTAAATAAATTGTTCGGAAGTAATAACACCCACGGCCTGGGTTCCAACAAACCACCCGCCGAAGATACCAACTAAAATACTTATTAAAGTCAGGAATGGATTAAAGATGAGAGTGGCAACCATTTTAGGCAGTATAAGGAAAGCTGCCGAGTTAACACCCATAATTTCAAGAGCGTCAATTTGTTCTGTTACACGCATTGTGCCAATTTCTGAAGCAATGTTTGAGCCAACTTTCCCGGCAAGAATAAGTGCAACTATTGTGGAGGAGAACTCCAGAATGATCGAATCGCGGCATCCAAGCCCGATCAGATAAGCAGGATATATAGGATTTTCTGTATTATAGGCAGTCTGGAGAGTAATGGCTGCCCCCATGAAAAAAGAAATTATGACTGTAATACCAATGGAGTTAATTCCTAGAAATACAAGCTCCTGCATGGTCCGTTTGTAATAGACCCGGGCCTTTTCAGGTTTTGAAAAGACCTTTCCCATGAGGATAAAGTATCTTCCTATGCTAGTAAGGGGCTTTAAACTAAGCATAAGTCTTTTTTTAGAGTTTCAAATTTACAAATAAAAGCCCTATTTGCCTAAGTAAAAAGAATAATAAAAATCAATAGAATTGTTAATATATTTGTAAAAATTATTTAATGCTAAAATGTTTGAAAACAGGTATGTAATTATAATGGCCGGGGGAATTGGGAGTCGCTTCTGGCCTTTAAGCAGGAAAGAGAAGCCCAAGCAGTTTCTCGATATCCTCGGTCGTGGTGAAACTCTTTTACAACAGACTTACAGGCGTTTTAGAAAAGTTTGTCCTGAAGAAAATATATTTGTTGTAACGAATATTGAGCACAGGCAACTTGCAGTTGAACAGCTTGGTATCAGTCCCGACAGGGTTCTTGCTGAACCATTAAGGCGCAACACTGCACCCTGCATTGCTTACGGTGTTTTCAGAATCAGGAAGGAAAATCCAAATGCTGTTATTGCCGTTACTCCTTCGGATCATCTCATTGAGAAAGAGGATGAGTTTTGCAATGTAGTGAACATTGCATATTCTTTTTCCGAAAAAAATGATGCCCTATTGACACTCGGGATAAAGCCTGATAGGCCGGAGACAGGCTATGGGTATATTCAGGCAAATCAGAAGAAGCCTGCTGAAGGTTTTGATAAACTCCTTAAAATTAAAACCTTCACTGAAAAGCCGAACATTGAGCTTGCAAAAGTATTTATTGAAAGTGGAGATTTTTACTGGAATTCTGGAATGTTTTTCTGGAATATTGATTCAATTGTCAGGGCCTTTTCGAGATATCTGCCTGATATATTTCTGGCATTTGAAGAAGGTAAAGATTTGTTAGGAACGGATAAAGAAGAGACGTTCATTGCCAGGACTTATATATCCTTCCCCAGTATTTCCATTGATTACGGTATAATGGAGAAGGCTGAGAACGTATATGTGCTATGTACCGACATGGGATGGTCTGACCTTGGAGCATGGAGTTCTCTTTATAAACATTCGGCAACAGATGACGCAGGGAATGTAACGGTAAATGGAAAAATGTTTGTATATTCCAGCAAAGGTAACATATTTAATATTAAACCAGGCAAGATAGCCGTTATTCAAGGTCTTGAAGATTTTATAGTAGTAGATACCGGCGATATACTTATGATTGTGAAGAAGGAAGATGAACAAAACATCAAATATTATCTTGATGATGTAAAGAAAAAAACGGGAGACAATTATTTATAATTATATGCTGGGAATAAAAAAAAAAGGGACATAAAGTCCCTTTTCTATTTTTTAAAGTTTATAGGGTATTTTTAATATTCCCAGAGGTCGTGTTCGAAATTAAATATTTGCATTTTGATTCTTTCAGCTTCGAACATTGCATCTTTTCCTACTGTATAATCGCTGATAATTCTGTCGTTAAATACATTTGATTCGGCATAGATATAGCTTCCAAATTTCCTCATCATGAACAGGTCGTCAAATGACAGACGTTGTGAATCGTTGTAAGGGTTATAGACTTCTTTTTTGGCAAGGATGTCTCTCAGGTCATCATATCTGATCCAGCAAACAGGAGTTCTGACTGTTCTTCCGGTTGCTTCATCGAGTCTGATATGGATCGGGCAGATGCCGATAATTCTTACATCGAGTTTAGAATGTTTTTTGTCGAAGAACCATTGTTCATAAACCAGAAGTTGTTTTACGTCGGCTGGTTCTGCTCTTTGCTGGATAACGGTGTCCTTCAGAAGTTGTGTTTTAATATCCTGGATCTGAGTATTAACAAGTCGTGCGCCCATTTTTTCTTCTATATCTGAATAGGTAAGGCTTACCGGGGTTGTATCGGGCACTATTGTCCAGTCGTAGGCATTTAGTCTACCAGCTTTCAGTTCATCGAGTATAATATTGATAAAACTTTTTCTACCATCGGGAGTTGGGGTAGTTGGATAATAGAGAGGGTGGTTTATTCTTTCTCTCAGATCGATAACCCGGTAAATATATTTTGACCAGATCACGTCTGCTTCCCTGAGGAAAGGATAGTTAATTTTCGGATTATCAGGAATGGATTTCTGATAAATGTCTTTAAAGGTCTGTGCATTTATCAGTGTACTGAGAAGCACAGCTGTTAATCCGGAAAGAATTATTCTCTTCATTGCACACATATATTTATTAAATCTTTAATTACATTAATTTACGGTAATAATTATAGGTGCAAGATCCTGAGGTTTATTGTCAGGTCCCACAGCTTTGATATTTTCTATATAAAGTTTTTTACCTCTTGTAAGTCCGTTTAGAATTTGTTTCTGTTCCGCAGTAATTCTATTATTTTTACTATCGCGGTATACGTCAAATCCTTTTTCCACTGTGGATATACGGAATTCAGTAATATTATATCTCAGGTCGAAATCGAATCCCTCAAGGTCGGCAAAGACAGCTTGCTGGGCAATAATGATATCTTTACTGAGGTTTGCATTGCCTGTAACGTTAGCAAATTTGGCAACTGGTTTGGGAATGGATTTGACTCTGAACTCCATTGGGGCAAAGGTTTGAATTTTGCCACTTATTTCAGCCGATACTATAATCTGGGCATTTTGTCCAACAGTCTGGGGTCGCGCTTTCCAGTCGCCAGGGAAGTTTTCGCCCTTTGTATTTTTGACATGTCCTCTATCGATATTACCGTTTTTCATTGTGGCTCTTATTTTGTCGGAACCGACTCCAGGAACTGAAATGTCTATCGGGTTATCAATGCCTGCATAAAGAACGTTCATTGCGGTTGGTGAAATTACCACATTGGGTGCACCGACAGAGTAGGATTCTTTAAATGGGTAAGAGACCAGAGTGCCATCTGGAGCTTTCATGGTTATAAGGCCGCCCCATGTTTTCTGCCCCAGGCTTGAAGCCCTTACTTTATATACACCACGGCCTGCATCATCGATTGGAAGGGTGATATAGTTTCCAACCATCTCATATTTAACCGTACCATCGGCATTAACAGTGGTTGTATAATCACCAACTGTTATTTGAGGTGTTTGTGTCGTGTCAACAGCAGTCAGAAATACCTCAGCCTCATAATCATTTCCTTGCATTACGTAAGTGGAAACAGGTTTGACAGTTGCAACCAGTTTATTAAATTTATACGATCTGGCTTCAATTTGTTCATAAAGAAAATTAAGCAGGTCAGTTTCTGCGTTTCTTACGTCAACCTGCATTTTTGAAAGGATGGTTATTACAGCTACCAGAGGCAGTGTCTGAAAGTTAAGGTTGACCCAGGGTTCTTTTTCACCGTCTTTATTTATGCCGTCGTCGGTATTGAAAATGTTTATGAGTGATTCTTCAATCGATTTATTTTTGCCCTCCAGCACTTCTCTTATCATATCATCTCTGAAGTTAGAGATCATGTCTTTCAGATCATACCCTTTTCCGTTCTGATTTGCCCCAATGAGGATTTCTGAAGGGACATCTCTCTGATCGATTCTTTTAACTTCATCAATGATTATTTCTCTACCAACTACTGCTGGAGTGTCATCTCCTTCAGCGGTTTTGATGATTTCTATTTTCAGGTCCTGCAGGTAATCGAACAATTCGTCAGAACGTTGTTTAACCATGTAGGCTTTGTCGCGTGCCGGGCCAGCTTTTACAGGGTTCTGGGCGGCTGCTCTGTCAAAAGTTTCATAAATTGTACTATTTTTTGCAGCATAGTTCTGAATTGTTTTTGTCAGACCTTTATCAACATTTTTAAATGCTTCTACGGCTTCTTTTGATACGTTCAGAGCGAGCATAGCAGTAAGGACCAGGTACATCATACCGATCATTTTTTGCCGCGGAGAAAGCTTCTCATGAGCCATTTTGCTTCAGTTAAATGGTTAATTAATTCAAAAATAAATTATTTAATATTCATTGCAGCCAGCATATTACCATATACATTATTGAGAGCCGAAAGATTTTCATTGAGTTTTGTTATTTGTTCACGATATTTTTTGGTATCCTCTGCTGAATCAGCAAGGTTTTTTGCAATTTGTTGAATTTCACTGAACAGGGTTTCAGATTGCTTAACGTGGTCGTTTGTACCTTTTAACTGAAGTTCATAAGCAGCGTTAAGGGCAGAGAGATTTTTATTAAGTGTTTCAAGTTGTTGCTGATAAGATTTTCCGCCCATTTCAATTACCGATAATGATTCTGAAATATTTTTGTAGTTAAGACCTGTTTCGTTGATGATTTTAGCAGTTGACTGATAAGATTCATTCAGTTTGCCCAGTGATTCATCGGCAGCTTTTATTGTTTCCACATATTTTTCAGAAACGGCTGCGACATCTACAGCAGCATTCATGTTGGCTGTTGCTTCGCTAATTTTTTTAAGTCCGACACCCAGGTTCTTGAAAAGTTCGGGAGTAATTTCAGCTTTTTCAAGCATTTCGTCAAATTTTGCAAGAGCTGCTGAACCTGCTCCACCGCCTCCTCCTGCAAGGCCTTTTCTCTGGAAATAGGGGTCATGCATTTTACCTCCAACTGGAATCTCCTCCCCCTCTTCAGGAATTCCTGCGAGTTCGGGATAGACCAGTGACCAGTCAATTTCCTCCCGAAGTGGTTCGAAGGCTGAGAAGAAGAAAATAATTGCCTCGGTACAAAGCCCTATTGTAAGCATTGTACCGGCGAATGGCCAGTGCTGTATTTTAAAAAGAGCACCGATAATAACTATAGAAGCACCGAAACCATATAGTTTTGCTAGAAGGTTCTTCCAACCGCTGCTTTGAACTAATTCTGCTAGGCTCATATAATTGTAATTTAATGTTGATTAATTCTGTTTTTATTTAACACCAATATAAGATCTTACATTACGGAATCCAATATATGGTTTTGTTGAATCCTGATATTCATAATCTCTTGAGCTGACCTGCAGGAAATAAGCTACATCTTTCCATGAGCCTCCTCTGACAACTTTTCGCTTCATTACTGGAGGGTCCTGTGGTCTGGCGTTATATTCATAATTAGGGTTAAGATCGTGAGTAAAGATATAAGAAACGGGATGATAGGCAGTTGAAGTCCATTCTGATACATTTCCTGCCATATCATAAAGACCATATTCATTGGGTTCAAATGATCCTACTTTTGCAGCATAGACAGAACCGTCGTCAATATAATTACCTCTGAGAGGTTTAAAGTTAGCCAGGAAGCATCCTTTATAGTTTCTTGTGTAAGGGCCTCCCCATGGATACATTTGCAGGTCGAGACCGCCTCTTGAAGCATATTCCCATTCAGCTTCCGTGGGAAGCCTGTATGCCTGTACATCAGGAATGCCTCTTTTGCGCAGGAAATTGTTCATATAATCGGTTCTCCATACACTGAAAGCTCTGGCCTGAACCCATGAGACCCCTACTACAGGGTAATCATCAAAGGAAGGATGCCAGAAATATATTGAAGTCTGCGGATCGTTGAGAGAATAGGTGAAATCCCTGATCCAGCAGAGAGTATCAGGGTACACATTAACTATGTCGTGAATAATAAATGCCGAACGGTCTGTAACCTGTTTGCTTACTCCTTTAAGGTCAAAGGCTTCGCCCTCATACTTTCCTGTTCCTGCCTCGTAATCCTGAATATAGGGAACACGAGCTGCCTGTTTGTAATCAACCCAGAAATATGAATAGTTAAGCCTTCTGACATCAATTTCTTTTCTTCCATTAAATCTTTCCTGTGGAGGATAGTACATTTCTTCACGGATTTCCTGTACCTGTTCATCCCTGTCATCAATCTTTTCGTCCCAGTTAAGAACTTTAGGTTCCAATACGTTCCCTTCCTTGTCGGTCATATAAAAATTTCTGCCTTCAATACCAGCTTCGGCAAGTTTTGTTCTGAATATAGAATCGCGTACATAATATACAAATTGACGGTATTTGTTGTTCGTTATTTCAGTCTGATCCATCCAGAATGCTTCAACGGTTATTGTTTTTGACATTGTATTCTGTACATGAAAAGCATCTTCGTCACTCGGGCCCATTACGAAGCTTCCTGCAGGGATAAATGACATCTGATATGGTTCAGGTTCAAAAAACTTTTTTCTGCCTGGAACCCCGGTAAGCTCTCCGGTTGTAGAAGGACCACAGCTATTCAGAAGAATAATCAGGACCAGTGCAAAGAAAATTACCTTTTTCATATTCTGATTGATTTTAGAATGCAAGTAAGTAATTTTTTATTAATAATCATAAAAATCTAACACTTTTATACTTCATGGGGCTTTTCCCTAAACTAATATCAAAGCAGTAATTGACCATAAATTCATGTGATCCACTTGAACTTTTGCGGATATCTGACAGAATAAAATCATACGAGTAACCTATTCTAATTCCGTTATAAAGTTCAAAACCCACGATACCTGTCAGGGCATCACCGGCTCTGTAAGAAACGCCTCCCCATACTTTTTTATTGTATCTCACAAGAGTATTTATTGTAAATTGGACTATATGACCGTCACTCAAGGCAAAAACAGATGGCAAAAGTTCAAAAGCGGGATTACCCAGGAGCAGGTTATACCCTGCAACGGCATAATAGTGCCTGCTAAGGTATGGTTCACCTTTGGTAAATTTAATCTTAGGTTCATTGATATGTGCAAAGGAAATACCCGCATAATACCTGTCAGTACTGTAAAATGCACCTATTCCTGCGTCAAATGCAATATGACTTTCCTTGCTTTCTGGAATAAGCGGATCACCTGTAACAGGAGTATGCAAGTCACTTGAAGGTATTTGCCAGCTTGGATCGAGTGATTTATTGAGTATTCCTAATGATAAACCCAATCCAAGTTTGCCATTTCCAATATTCAGATGATATGAATAAGATCCTGCCAGCTTAATATCTGAGTCAAAACCTGTTTTATCATTGCCTATAACCAGTCCTACCCCATTTTCTGATCGAAAAAGCCTGAAAGGAGCATTTACGCTGAATAAAGTTGTTGATGGAGCTCCTTTGAAACCAATCCACTGTTCACGTGCAAGAGCAGTCATACATATCATTCCTGATATACCGGCAGAACCCGGATTAAAAGCATGAATATTAAACATATACTGGCTCATAATGGGATCCTGCTGGCCCTTTAAGGTCGTTGCTGATATAGCTGCAATCAGAAACAATATATATAGTTTCTTCATATTTTCAAGCTCTGAAAGCTAACAAAAGTAGTAAAATTAAATAAAATTCTTTTTAGGTTCCAAATTAAGTATAATTTATTTTTGTAATTTCTATTACTTTTGATGAATATATACTTACTTAATACGTGACGAATGTCAAAATGTTATAGATAAATGGTAAAAATTTTTACGAAATTTTTTCAAAGGCCCTGAGCCAACGAACGGGTACCTCATTACGGTTTGCTGTAAGATAGTCATCATATGAGCATGAAACATATTTGGTTTTGTTGTTCTGGCTTTTCATTTCAAACCACCATCTTTCAGTTGAATTGCTTTTAATAAAAACAAGATCTTCATCCAATCCGCTGACCTTTACATGATATCTTGTAAAATGTCCTGTTTCTCCTGCTGATAGAAGTTTCTTTTCATCAAGTTTCTGTCCGAACCCTTCGAGGAAATACCAGAGAATCTGGGCGGCAAGGCTTGATGTCTGGGAATTTCTGTCAAGAAGTGGGTTAATTTCAAAAAGGCCAAATATTTTCATTGAATCTGAAATACCTGCATATCTTGCAATAAGACATATTTCTTCGCCATAAAATCCGTTTGGTGATGTGTTTATTGTACCGGGAGCATCTGATTGTCTGACGCATGAGATATCTATGATTGCTACATCAGTATCTCTCAGCAAGGGTTCAGTGAGGTGAATTGATGCCCGTGCATCACCAAGGCGAATCAGGTCAGCCTTCCGTTTTTCCAGTCGGTTTATTGCCTGAAAGTCATTAAGATATATTTGGTAGCCAATATTGGAAAAATGGTTTAGATAATTTCCGGGGTTGTAAATAATCCTGTTAAGGTAACTGAATGAGTCGATTTCGTTCTTTCCGGGTTGAAAATCTATTCTTGAATCTATTGATGCAAGTGAATAGTGTATTTTAAGTTTCGTAAAGCAGTTGTCAATTGAGCCGATTAGTGAACTATTTCCTCCGATAATAACAGGAAAAATATTTGATTTGATAAGAAAAGACAATATTTCTGAGAGGCCTATCAGGGTATCCTGAAAGGTTTCTCCTTTTTTCATATTACCAAGGTCAATTATTTTAAGTTTTCCGGGAACTCTTGAAAGCATGTATAGTTGATGGCGGATAGCCTCAGGGCCCTTTTCGCATCCAATGTTGGGTGAATTTCTCTCTTCAGGAACACCAAGGATTGCAATCCTGAATTTTTCAGGATCCTGTATTGGATTATTTTCGGTGTGAATAAAAATATTATGTGAAAAGCGAGCAGGACCGGAAATAAAATCGTAATCTGGCTTTTCTATGCTTACAGGATCAAAATAATCATTTAGATTTATCATTTCTGATTCTTTTTTGATTTATTTTCGATGATCTTTAAACAATCATCTTCAGAAAGAGATTCGGGGTTTGTTCCTTTGGGAATTTTGTAGTTCTCTCCCTGGTAACTGATATAGGGTCCGTATCTTCCGTTAAGGATTTTTATTTCTCCAATTTCCTTGATTACTTTCTTTTTGTCGGTATCATTCTTTTCCTTAATTATTTCAATTGCTCTTTCGAGGTTGATCAGGTAAGGATCATCGTTATTTTTGTTGATAGAATAGAATTTATTTCGGTATTTCAGGTATGGGCCGAACCGACCTGCGCCAACAATGATCTCTTCTCCCTCAAAAGTGCCAAGAGAGCGGGGTAAGGAGAACAGTTTGACAGCATCTTCAAGAGTAATTGTCTCAATAAGCTGTCCTTTCTGAAGACTGGCAAAGCTCGGTTTTTCATTTTTTCCCGGGTCACCAGCCTGTACAACAGGTCCGTACCGGCTCATTTTAACCATTATAGTTTCACCTGTTACGGGATGTTTACCCAGAATCCTTGCACCTGTTGTTCTGGCCTTTTTCTCGAGTGTTTTTTCAACTGTTTTATGAAACGGGGAATAGAAGCTGGCTAGCATTTTATTACATTCCAGTTCACCGGCAGCAATATGGTCGAACTGTTCTTCAACTCCTGCGGTAAAATTATAATCGACTATTTCTGAAAAATTATCAAGAAGGAAATCATTAACAATTATTCCGATATCCTTGGGGAAAAGTTTTGCCTTCTCTTTTCCTGCTGTTTCTGTTTTAATAAATCTGGATAGTTTGCCACCTGCGAGTTCAATTATCCTTAGATTTCGCTTTTCCCCCGGCCGGTCTTCCCTTGCTACATAGCCTCTCTGCTGAATAGTTGATATTATCGGGGCATAAGTTGAAGGACGACCAATACCGAGTTCTTCAAGTTTTTTTACCAGACTTGCCTCAGTGTATCGTGGTGGAGGATTTGTATATTTTTCATGCGCGGTAATTTTATCATATTGTAATTTCATTCCTGCCTTTACAGGTGGGAGGATGGCTTTTTCATCGTCCTGTGGTTCAAGGTCAGCTGATTCGGAATATAGTTTCAGAAAACCATCGAAGAGAATGACTTCTCCGGTTGATGTAAAAGTTACTGTGGAATTATTCATTCCTATTGTGACGTTGGTTTTTTCTATCAGGGCGTCTGCCATCTGGGAAGCAACAGATCTTTTCCATATAAGTTCATAAAGATTTTTTTCTGCCTGAGTACCTGTGATAGATGATTTTTCTGGATATGAAGGTCTTATTGCTTCGTGAGCTTCCTGGGCACCTTTTGAAGTTGTTCGATACTGTCGTGTCCTGGTGTATTTTTCACCAAATTTTTCAGTAATTACTTCCTTTATTTTTATCAGAGCAAATTTTGAAAGGTTTGTAGAATCGGTTCTCATATAGGTAATTTTGCCTTCTTCATAAAGTTTCTGGGCAATTGCCATTGTCCGGGAGACTGAGAATCCGAGTTTGCGGTATGCTTCCTGCTGGAGGGTGGATGTTGTGAATGGTGGTGCAGGTGATCTTGTTCCTGGTTTTACGGAAATATTCTTAACTTCAAAATCAGCATTCCTGCATATTTCAAGGAATTTTTCAGCCTCGGCCTCAGTATGGAATTTAGCCGAGGCTTCAGCCTTAAGAAAAGATTGTCCTTGTTCCATTCCGACAACTTTGAATATGCCGGTTATCTTAAAAGACGATTCAGGCTTGAAATTAATTATCTCGCGCTCCCTTTCGACAATCAGTCTGACTGCAACTGATTGTACTCTTCCCGCGGAGAGTGCCGGCTGAACTTTTTTCCATAATACAGGTGAAATTTCAAAACCAACAAGACGATCAAGAACCCTTCTGGCTTGCTGTGCATTGACGAGATTCATGTCAACCGTCCTTGGGTTTTTAATAGCTTCTTCTATAGCACTTTTGGTGATCTCATGAAATACAATTCGTTTTGTTTTACTGGGATCAAGGTTTAATACTTCAATGAGATGCCAGGCGATGGCTTCACCCTCTCTGTCCTCATCAGATGCAATCCAGATTGTTTTTGCTTCTGATGCAGCTTTACGGAGTTCATTTACAATCTTTACTTTATCTCTCGGAATTTCATAATTGGGTATAAATCCTCCTTCAATGTCAATGCCAAGGTTTTTCTTGGTAAGATCTCTTATATGCCCGAAACTGGACACAACCTTGAAATCTTTTCCCAGAAACTTCTCAATTGTTCTGGCCTTGGCTGGTGACTCAACTATTACAAGATTTTCTATCATGAAAACTGAAAATTATTTTTTCCTAAAAAGTGACAAAGTAAATCATTTCATTATCAAACTTCAAAATTTATAAGTTTATTTCAGTAAGTAATATGTATTATAGTGATTTAAAAATTTATTTCAATTTCATTTCAGCAAGCCGGGGATAGTTAAAGAGATACGTTGTAAAGATAAAAATTTTTAAATATTACCGGGGTTATGTTGTTTAAATAAAACATCAGGATAACTTTATTATTGTTATTTTTGACGCGTAAGAAAACTTAAATAAGACGGGATGGAAGCAAAGGGTAAATACAGGAAGTACATTCTCTGGTTCTGGGGGTTGGTTGCTTTGCCGTTTGTGATAGTATTGTTTATTTTTATTCTTATAGCCGCGGGAAAATTAGGCCCTGTCCCCTCTTTTGAGGAGCTTGAAAACCCAAAAAACAACCTGGCTGCTGAGGTTTATTCTGAAGATAATGTCCTTCTGGGAAAATATTATATTGAAAACCGGACATGGACAGATTATAAAGATATATCGAAAAATGTAATTGATGCTCTTCTGGCTACTGAAGACATAAGGTTTTACAGGCATTCGGGCATTGATATTAGGGGTTTGGGGAGAGTAGTAGTCCTCTCGATTCTTCTTCAGCAGGATGCTGGAGGTGGCAGTACTATATCGCAGCAACTGGCAAAAAATCTTTACAATACAAGGAGTGGAGATACTGTAAAATATTCGAGGATAAGACAGAAGGTCAACCTTGTTATTTATAAGTTCAAGGAATGGTATACGGCTGTGAAGCTTGAAAGAAATTACACAAAAGAAGAAATTATTGCAATGTACCTGAATGTCTTTGATTTTGTCAACAATGCAGTGGGAATAAGATCGGCGGCAAGGATATATTTTAATACGACCCCTGATTC
The DNA here is from genome assembly GCA_020722575.1 of Rikenella microfusus. GTDB lineage: Bacteria > Bacteroidota > Bacteroidia > Bacteroidales > VadinHA17 > LD21. The sequence continues at coordinate 71,794 of DYKN01000001.1, forward strand.
GCTTAAGATTGAGCAGGCGGCAATGCTTGTAGGCATGCTGAAAAATTCTTCGAAGTACAACCCTCTTCGCAGGCCGGAGCTTACACAGGCTAGACGTAATATTGTTCTGGATCAGATGGCTAAATATGGATATCTCAAACCTTCAATAGCTGATTCTCTCAAAAATCTTCCACTGCAGCTTGATTACAAAGAAGAAGGGCATAATACTGGCCTTGCCACATACTTAAGGGAATACATTCGTACAACAATGATAAAATTTGAGCCCGACAGGCGCATGTTTGCCTATGATGAGCAATACAGGGATGCCCTCTGGCAATGGGAAAATAATCCTTTATATGGATGGTGCAGAAAGAACAAAAAACCTGATGGTACCAACTATAACCTTTATAAGGACGGGCTGAAAATTTATACAACAATAAATTCAAAGATGCAGAAATATGCTGAAGAGGCTTTAATAGAGCATCTTAAAAATATTCAGCCGGCTTTTAACAAGCTTGCCATGACGTTCAGGAATCCGCCTTTTTCAAATGATCTTACGAAGAAACAGGTTGAAGAATTGATGATGGCTGCTATAAGGAGGACGGAGCGCTACAAAAATATGATAAGAAATAAGATACCTGAGGATTCTATCATGCTGACCTTTAATACACCTGTTCCAATGAAAGTTTTTTCCTGGAATGGAGAACGCGATACAGTTATGAGTCCTCTTGATTCAATAAGATATTTCAAGCATTTTATGAGGTCGTCGTTTATGGTAATGGATCCACATACAGGTTATGTAAAAGCTTATGTGGGAGGGCCTGATTTTAAATACTTTAAATATGACGCAGTTACTGAACAGAAAAGGCAGGTTGGCAGCACCATAAAACCCTTTCTATACACTCTCGCAATGCAGAACGGGTATTCTCCGTGTTATGAAGTTGAGAATATTCCCAGAACTTTTCAGGTGGGAGATTCAGTATGGATACCCAGAAGCTCGGGTCCCAGAGATTATCATGGTAAGATGGTGACGCTGAAATGGGGTCTGGCGAAATCAGAAAACTATATATCAGCATGGTTAATGACTCAGTTTTCGCCTCAGGCAGTAGTTGATCTTATGCACAGGATGGGAATAAGAAGTTACATCGATCCGGTTTATTCGATTTTTCTTGGCACATCTGATATTACCCTTGAGGAGATGGTAGGGGCTTATGGTACATTTGCTAACAAAGGGGTTTATACCAGACCGTTGTATGTTACCCGTATCGAAGATAAGAATGGTAATGTGATAGCAAGGTTTAATACAAGGGTTGAGGAGGTTATTACTGAAGAGCAGGCATATTTGATGCTTGACCTTTTACAGGGGGTTATTAACCAGGGATCGGGAATTGCTTTAAGGAGTACCTTTGGTTTTACGAACCAGATGGGAGGTAAAACCGGTACAACACAAAATCATGGGAATGGGTGGTTCATTGGCGTTCTGCCCAACCTGGTTGCCGGGGTATGGAGCGGATGGGAGGACCAGAGTATCCATTTCGAAACTCTTGGAGAGGGACAGGGGGCAAGAATAGCACTTCCGGTTCTGGGACTCTTCCTGAAGAAACTATATGCTGACCCACAGTTCGGGATAATGGAGGCAGATGTTTTTGAAAAACCTGCAGGGTTTGACATTGAACTCGACTGCGAGAAAGTGAAGAGAACTTCAGGTAGAAGGTCAAATTATGTTGAACGGTACTGATAAAATATCATCCGAATAGATATCTTACAAGTTCACCGACTCCTGCAATACGTATAATTTCAATTGAAGTTTTACCCGCAGGAAGATCTTTCTGATATTTTGAAACAATCAGAGCTTTGAAGCCCATTTTTACAGCTTCTCTCATTCTCTGGTCAACACGTGAAACAGGTCTTATTTCACCCGAGAGGCCTGTCTCACCTGCAAAACAAATCTTTCTGTCAACGGGGGTGTCGAGGTTTGATGAGAGGATAGCGCTGATAACTGCCAGGTCTGTTGCAGGGTCTGATACTTTAATGCCTCCAGCAATATTCAGAAAAACATCTTTAGTTCCAAGTCTGAAGCCAGCCCTTTTTTCAAGCACTGCCAGCAGCATGTTAAGGCGCCTGATATCAAATCCGGTAGAACTTCTCTGGGGGGTACCGTAAACGGCAGTGCTAACCAATGCCTGGGTTTCAATAAGGAATGGCCTTATACCATCAACTGTTGCAGCAATAGCTATCCCACTTAAAGGTTCATCATGCTGGTTGATAAACATTACCGACGGATTTTCCACGCATTGCAAGCCCGATTCGGTCATTTCAAAAATACCTATTTCGGAGGTTGAACCAAATCTGTTTTTCACCGACCTGATAACTCTGTAAATATAATTGGTTTCACCTTCAAAATAGAGTACGACATCAACAATATGTTCAAGTGCTTTAGGTCCGGCCAATGAGCCATCTTTGGTAATATGGCCGATTAATATTACCGGTATCCCACTTGATTTGGCATAATGGAGAAGGTGTGCGGTGCATTCCCTTACCTGTGTGATTGATCCTGCTGAAGTTTCAAGTGTTTCAGTGCTTATTGTCTGGATTGAATCAATGATTATGATTTCAGGTTTCAGATTATTTGACCATGTTATAATATTTTCAAGGTTTGTTTCACAGAGTATATGGCACATAGAGTTTTTCATGCCAAGTCTGAAGGCTCTCAAGCTTATTTGTTCACTGCTTTCTTCTCCTGATACGTAAAGGATTTTTCTTTCCGGCTTGACGAGTGCTAGTTGGAGGGCTAATGTTGATTTACCTACGCCAGGTTCACCACCGAGAAGTATAATGGAACCCGGTACAAATCCTCCACCGAGTATTCGATCGAGTTCAGGTACCCCTGAAAAAAGCCTTTTCTTTTCATTAATTTTTATTTCAGATAAAAGTTCAGGTTCTCTGCTTATTCCTGATCCTGAAAGCGAGGTTATTTTTGCCGGTCTGGCTGTAATAACTTCTTCTGCATAAGTATTCCATTCGCCGCATGCTGGACACCGGCCAATCCATTTAACCGATTCTGCACCGCAGTTACGACAAACCCAGACCGTCTTTGTTCTGGCCATTCTGTGTTAGTTTAATTCTATCTTTTTTTACAAGCAGATAAAATGCTATTAAACCTAGCAAAGCACCATATACAAGCTGTGATTCATGAGTAAGTACTGCATATGCAAGTCCATCTTCAAGAGCAATGCCGTATATTGCATATAATCCACGGGAGATTATAAAATGGAATGCCCCGAGCCCGCTCTGTACCGGAGCCGACATGGCAAGTCCTCCTATTACGAGCAAAAAAATCCCGTCTCCCAGATTAAGATTTGATGTGCTGTCAATAGAAAAGACCACTACCCATGTCATGAGTGCGTAATTAATCCATATAAATATCGTATGAAAAATGAGTTCCCATTTTCTCTTCACTAATGTAATTGTTTTCAGCCCTATAATAACCCCTCTTAATGTATCAAATATTTTAGCAAAGAATCTGATTTTTCGCAGATTTTTTCTGTAACGGTATATAAACCAGATAAATAATACTAAAATTATGATAATAATTATCCATAACAACCATCCATAGCCAAAAATATCTGTAACTTTTTTTCTTATCGGAAGTAAAGTATTCGAATAGAGAAAAGGTCCTATCTTGTCACCTTCAATTATTAATGTAATAACAGTAATCAGCAGAAGACATAAAAGGTCAATGGTTCGTTCCATAATTACAGTTCCGAGCAGTTGATCTGCTGGTATTTTTTCTTTTTTTCCAAGGGCAATGCATCTTGTTATTTCTCCTAATCTGGGGAGAGCCATGTTTGCCAGGTAACCGGTCATCATCGAGTTGAATGTATTTTTCAAACCGGGTTTGTAACCGAGAGGTCTAATAAGGAGTACCCATCTTCTAGCTCTGCTAAGATAAGCCAGGGTGGCAAAAAAAATTGAAAAAATTAACCACTGGTATCTGGCTTCTGCCAGTTTTTCAAAAAGTTTTTTTAAGTCAATATTACGGAAGGCCAACCAGAGGAGAAAGACGCCTGCGGCCAGAAATGCAATAAACTTAAGTGTCTGGATTATACTTCTTTTCAGGCTCAACTCAAATTAGTTTATTAGTGCGGGTATCGGGGAAAAGTATTTTTGGTTTAAAATTTTTTGCTTCTTCAGGTGTCATTGAGGCATAGGAGATAATTATCAGTATATCGCCAACAACTGCTTTACGGGCCGCTGCTCCATTAAGGCAGATTTGCCCTGAACCCCTTTCCCCTTTTATTACATAAGTATCGAACCGTTCCCCGTTATTGATATTAAGAACCTGCACCTTTTCATTCTCGATTATTCCCGCAGCGTCCATCAAATCTTCGTCAATTGAAATACTGCCTATATAATTTAGATTTGTTTCTGTTACGGAAACATTGTGAATTTTTGATTTAACCAATTCGATAAACATATTTTCCCTTTTATATTTAATATTCAGTTTCGGATACAAAGTTAATTAACCTTTTGAAACTGAGCAACTGAATTCGGTATTATCTATCAGTCTTACATTACCCGCCCATACCGCAATACAGCCGAAATATTTTTTCCCCGGCCTTAATTCTATTTTATCATTAACCGGCATAAGTTCGGTATCATCAACAATTTCAAAATATTCGATTTGAAATCCGGGAGTTGAATTAATTGAATTTCTCAAAAAATCTTTAATTTCAGGAATATTAAAATTATTGAACATTGAAGCTGCCCGGGTAATTGTAGTATAAATGATTCCGGCATTTTTTCTCAATTCTGGTTCGAGTAAAAGATTTCTGCTGCTCATTGCCAGTCCATCGGGTTCTCTGACTGTAGGGCAGGAGATAATTTTAACATTACTACCCATCTGCCGCACAAGTTCTTTAATTATGGTAAGTTGTTGAAAATCTTTCTGGCCAAAATAAGCAATATCAGGCTTAACGATATTGAATAGACGGTTTACAACCTGAGCTACACCATTGAAATGACCTGGTCTGTAGATTCCTTCCATCACTTTATCAAGATTTCCGAAATCCCATTTTTCAGGGATAAGGTTTTCAGGATAAATTTCATTTTCAGTCGGCATAAAAAGTGCATCGTTCTCTCTAAGGAAATTTTTCAGCAATTCGATATCTTTTTCCGGTGTTCGGGGGTATCTTTCAAGATCTTTTTTATCATTGAACTGTGTGGGATTAACGAAAATGCTCACAACAGTTACCGGGCATTCGCTGATAGCTTTACGGACAAGTGAGATATGACCGGTGTGAAGAGCTCCCATGGTGGGAACGAATCCTACAGGAAAGATGTTAAGCTTATTTAAATGATGCTGCAGATCTCTTGTGGTTAAAAATATTTTCATTCATTCTAAGAGTAAAAAAACAGGGTACAAACCTATAAGTTTTTTTATTAATGGGGAAATATTAAAATAAAATCAATAATTATTAAAGATACTTATTGTCAATAATTTTTAGTAACTTTGCAAACTGACTTTTAATGGTTTTTGGAACAGGTCGATGGAAAGCAAGAAGGTATTGTTTGTTTCTCAGGAGATAACACCATATCTGGCAGAAACCCAGATGTCAAAGATTGGCCGCTATCTGCCGCAGGGTATACAGGAAAGGGGGAAAGAAATAAGAATTTTTATGCCCCGATACGGGTGTATAAATGAGAGGAGGAACCAGCTGCATGAAGTTATCAGGCTTTCGGGAATGAATCTTATAATTGACGATACCGATCACCCGCTGATAATTAAAGTAGCATCCATTCAATCAGCCCGTATGCAAGTTTATTTTATTGATAATGAAGATTTTTTTCATCGTAAGTTTGTTGCGACTGATAGTTCAGGGAAGGAGTTTGAAGATAATGATGAAAGGGCTTTGTTTTTCGCAAAAGGAGTACTTGAGACAGTAAAAAAGCTAAGATGGGCTCCGGATATTGTTCACTGCCATGGATGGATGTCAGCTCTTGTACCTGTTTATTTACGGGATATTTATAATGATGATCCGATATTCAGCAATAAAAAAATAATTTATTCAGTATATAATAATGATTTTAAAACTCCGTTCAGAAATACGTTTGCAGATAAACTCAGATATGATGGTATTGACGGGGATAACCTGAAGCTGGCACAGAAGCCCGATTATATTAACATATCGAAGCTGGCAATAAGAAATTCGGATGGGGTGATTATTGGCAGTGAGAATATTAATCCTGAACTGATGAAATATATCAATTCAACAGGCAAACCGGTTCTGGGTTATCAAGATGAGTCAACTTATATTGATGCGTACAATGAGTTTTATGACAAGCTGTTATCTTATTAAAAATGAAAATACCGGCGGTAAAAAATTCCGCTTCTATCTTTTTTCTGCACTTTTATCAATATTTCTGACACTCATTTTTCTTCCTTCTTGCACAGAAAAATATACTGACATCGGTATAAAGTTTTTACCTTCCGAAGATTTTGAAAATCTAATGTCGGTAGATACCATAACTGTTGAATCTTTTACTGAATATCGCGACAGTGTACCGACAACAAACAAGTCTTATTCTTATCTCGGCGGGCTATACGATCCCTATTTCGGAAATGTTTCATCTGATTTTGTTGCCCAACTCAGGCTTACACAACGCTGGCCCTCTGGAGGCTTTAATATTGTCATTGATTCTGTTAAAATGTATCTTGCAATAAGCGGTGCGAAGGGTAAATTTGGTATCAATCAGATGATCAGTCTTTACGAAATTGATGAAAAACTTTATCAGGATTCAACATACTATTCAACAAAAAATCCACGCATAAAAAATTTTATTGGAACTTTCCCGTTACCTGAAATAAAAAAAGATACTGCCAATGTTCTGGAAGTCAGCCTGCCTATTTCTTTTGGGGAATATCTTTTAAGGGATACCTCAAAGCTCTTTCAGAGCAGTTCGGGGGAAGATTTCAGGGATTTTTTCAAGGGAATATACGTTACAGTGAGCGAGGGAGAAGCTTATCCCGGCAAAGGAGAAATAAATGGCGGGCCACTTTTGTTAATTCTTAATTTCTCATCAACTGCAACCGTGATGCCTTTTTATATAACAATCTTTTACCATACATATGCGGCATCAAACCTGGAATTCAATTTTGTTATCAATGACAATAGTGTAAGATATAATAGATATTATCATGATTTTACAACAGCTGAACCCGAAAAGGCTATAAAACATATCAACGATGGAGGGAAAGATACTCTGAGTTATCTTCAGTCATTTTACGGTGTATATACAAAAATCAGATTGACAGGACTTTCTTCCTTTAGAGATTCCACCTCCATTTCAGTCAATAAAGCGAAACTTACTGTTCCGGTCTATCTTGATGGCCAGATATATAAAGCTGATACTTTACCTTCGCCGGTTTACCTTATTTATAAAACAGAGGAGGGTAACAGCTATATTGTGCCCGATTATTTTATGAGCACGGACTTTTATAATGGGAAATTCAATACCACACAATTGACCTTTACTTTTAACATAGCCATATTTGTACAGAATTATATAAGAGGTAATTTTCCCGAGCCGGAGCTTATAATGTCACTTGGGGACAACGAATATAGGAATATCATTTTTAAAGCAAACCAGAGTAGTAATCCTCTTAAATTTGAACTTGTCTACAGCCATTATTAGTATTTTTTCAAAAAATAAATATATTTGCTTAATTTTTTAAGCAATACAATAGATAATGTGTGGCATAGTGGGATATATTGGTTCCCGTTCAGCTAAAGAAATAGTTATAAATGGGTTGAAGAGGCTTGAGTACCGCGGTTATGATTCAGCAGGTATTGCACTTTTTAATGGTGATGTAAAGATTGTAAAGTGCAAGGGTAGGGTGCGGGATCTTGAAGAGATGGCATGTCGGGAAGATTTTAACGGGACTATTGGAGTAGGTCATACCCGTTGGGCAACGCATGGTGAACCGAATGAGATGAATGCCCATCCGCAGGTGTCATATAAAGGAAACTTTGTTGTTGTTCATAACGGTATAATTGAGAATTATTCAAGGATAAAGAGGCATTTGGAAAGCAGAGGAATCCCTTTCAGGAGCCAGACCGATACAGAGGTTGTGGCTCATCTCATTGAACATCTATATCTTGAGGGGAGCCTTACAGCTGAGCAGGCAATAACCACTGCTCTGAACAATATTGAAGGAGCTTACGGTCTGGTAATCGTTTGTAGAAATGAGCAGGACAGGATCTTTGCAGCCAGAAGGGGTAGCCCGCTGGTAATAGGAGTTGGCGAAGGAGAAAATTTCATTGCTTCTGATGCAACACCGATTATTGAACATACCCAGAGAGTAATATACCTCAAGGATGATGATATTGCAATCATAAAAAAGGATGAATTAATTCTCAAAACTATCAGAACCCCTGTGATACAACCTGAAGTTCAGGAGATTGATCTTAAGATTGGGGAGATTGACAAAGAGGGATTTCCTCATTTTATGCTCAAGGAGATTTATGAGCAACCACGTGCTATTCGTGATACTCTCAGAGGCCGTATTCTTCCTGACGGTTCTGCTATCGTACTTGGCGGGCTGCATGATGTGATTGACCGCCTGTCGAATGCCAGAAGGATTATAATAGTAGCTTGTGGAACTTCATGGCACGCCGGACTGATGGGGGAATATATTTTTGAAGAATATGCCCGGATACCTGTTGAAGTAGAATATGCTTCGGAATTCCGTTACAGAAATCCTCTTATTACCAGCGATGATATACTTATTGCAATAAGTCAGAGCGGTGAAACTGCCGACACGCTTGCTGCGGTAAGATTGGCCAAGGAAAGGGGAGCAATGGTTATAGGTATATGCAATGTTGTAGGATCGGGAATACCTCGTGAAACTAATGCAGGAGTTTATACACATGCAGGGCCTGAAATAGGTGTTGCCTCGACAAAGGCATTCACTACTCAGGTTACCGTACTGGCAATGGCAGCCTTTGAAATTGGTTATAAAAAGGGCGTTCTGACAGAAGAAATCTACAGACAACTTATTAAAGAATTGGTTTTACTGCCATCTCTTGTTGAGAAAACCCTTGAAGTCAATGAAAAGGTTGCCGAAATAGCCAGGATAATGAAAGATGCGAGTAATGCCCTTTATCTTGGAAGAGGATACCTTTTCCCTGTTGCCCTTGAAGGAGCTTTGAAACTTAAAGAAATTTCATATATACACGCAGAAGGTTATCCTGCAGCTGAAATGAAACACGGTCCTATCGCCTTAATTGATGAAGAAATGCCTGTGGTGGTGGTGGCAACGAAGGATCATACATATGAAAAAATCATCAACAACATACAGGAAATAAAAGCAAGAAAGGGAACAATAATTGCAATTGTAACTGAAGGCGACCAGATAATAGGCAAAATTGCCGATTATGTTATTGAAGTTCCTGAGACATTACCTGTTTTTTCAGGTATTCTGGCCGTAATACCGCTTCAGCTTCTGTCGTACCATGTTGCCGTCATGAGGGGATGTGACGTTGATCAACCCAGAAACCTTGCAAAATCAGTTACTGTTGAATAATACTTTTTTAAGAAAATTTTTATCTGAAAATCTTCTGTTAAATATTGTTTATCATTTAGATAATGGATTTCAGAAAACTTACCAAAAGGGAGATCTCATTGCTGGAGGCAAACGGATGCAGGGCCGAAAACTGGGAAAATGTTGAAGTAAAAGAAGGCTTTTTACCAGAAAGATGCAGGGAAGTTTTTTTCTCAGGGAAAGTAAGATTAGGAATCTTTAAAAAAGAAATTTCTAACGGTTCAGGAATCAAATTAAAGGCTGGCATTGAAAAGGCAATTATTCATAATTGCATTGTCAGTGATAATGTTTTTATTTATAATATCAAAGATTACATAGCAAATTATTTCATTGACGAAGGTACGGTCATCAGAAATTGTGGCAGGATTTATATTGAGGATGCTACATCGTTCGGGAATGGAATAGAGATAGATGTTATGAATGAATCAGGGGGGAGGAGAATCAGGATATGGGATAAACTTTCAGCTCATCTGGCATATATTATGGTCCTTTACCGGCATCGTCCGGAAGTGATCGGTAGAATAGAAGAACTCATTAATAATTACGCAAAAGCCAGGAAATCAAATATGGGTTATATAGGTAGTGGTTGCAAAATTATAAACTGTGCTACTTTGAGAAACGTTTGGACTGGACCGCGTACTAAGCTTGAAGATTCTCTTTTCCTGAATGAAGGTTCAATCAACAGTTCTGAAGCAGATCCGGTTTATATAGGTCCGGGTGTGATAATGGATCATTTTATTATAAGTTCTGGTTCAACTGTAACTGAATCGGCAATGGTTGAGCGTTGTTTTATTGGTCAGGGATGTTTTCTCGGGAAACAGTTTTCAGCCCACAATTCCCTTTTCTTTGCCAATTGCCAGGGTTTCCATGGTGAAGTCTATTCGGTTTTTGCAGGTCCATATACGGTTACTCATCATAAATCAACACTGCTCATTGCAGGTATTTTCTCTTTTATGAATGCAGGCAGCGGGTCGAATCAGAGCAATCATATGTATAAGCTGGGGCCTGTTCATCAGGGTGTGGTGGAAAGGGGTACAAAAACAGCAAGTGACTCTTACATTCTATGGCCAGCACGTATTGGACCATACAGCCTTGTCACTGGACGCCATCTTAAAAATATTGACACGTCAGCTTTCCCCTTTTCGTATGTTGTCGAAAATAACAGGGAAAGCATTCTTATCCCTGCTTTAAACCTTGTAAGTTCGGGAACAATAAGAGATGCCATAAAATGGCCGGGACGTGATGTAAGAAAGGACAGAGAAATATTTGACTATGTTTATTCCCATTACCTGACACCATACACAGCCGGCAGGATGATAAAAGCTATACAGACACTGGAATGGATTAAGGCAAATTGTGCAAAAGATGGAGGTTCAGATTATTATTGTTTTAAAAACAATCTGAAGATCAGCTTGTCAGCACTTGAAAGAGGAGTAGAAATTTATAAAAAAGGGCTCGATAAATTTGCAGGAGATATAATCTTGAAAAGAATTTCAAAGATTCTTCATGATTCAGAGGTTGATATTGAGGGTATTTTTTCTTATGAAGAAAAGAACAGTGCTTCAGGTGAATGGTTGGATCTTGCTGGACTTATTGTTCCTTCAGCTGAGGTTGAAAAACTGCTTGACATGATTGAAGGGGGAATTCTGAACACTCTTGATCAGATATCCATGATATTCAGTAAGATGCATGCTGAATATGAAGAAATGGAATGGCTATGGGTTGTTGATTACCTTGAAAAGGAAAGAGGGAAGCCAGCAAAATTAATTTCTCGTCGGGATATTTTGGAAGTGCTTGAGAGATATATCGAAAGTCTTGATTTTCTCGGGAATAAGCTTCTTGAAGATGCGGAGAAGGAATTCTCTCCGCGCTCCATGACAGGCTTCGGGATTGATGGAAATGAGAATGTTAGGGAAAGTGATTACTTTAACGTAAGGGGTTCTTATGAAACAAATCCGGTAGTTGAGGCTATACGGAATGAAATGGTTGAAAAAAAGAAGATGGCAGAAAAAATTATTGAGAAACTCATTATTTCAGTCTAGCCAATCCTGTTTCTGTTCAGATACATTTTTTCGTAGTATTTTTCATATTCACCTGATACAACATTTTCGAGCCAGCGACTGTTTTCAAGGTACCAGTCAACGGTTTTTTCAAGTCCTTCGCTGAAAGTCACTGATGGTTTCCATCCGAGCTCCTTTTTAAGTTTGGAGGAGTTGATTGAGTAACGGAAGTCATGGCCGGGCCGGTCGGTAACAAATGTTATAAGTTTTTCTGAGGTACCTTCAGACCTTCCAAGTTTTTTATCCATTATTTTGCAAAGAAATTTGACAAGGTCAATATTTTTCCATTCGTTATCACCGCCTATGTTATATGTTTCTCCCGGTTTCCCCTTGTGAAATATCAGGTCAATGGCAGCCGCATGGTCTTCGACATAGAGCCAGTCCCTTACATTTTCACCTTTGCCGTAAACAGGAAGAGGCTTATTGTTACGTATATTATTTATCATCAATGGAATAAGTTTCTCTGGGAACTGATTTGGACCATAGTTGTTTGAGCAGTTTGAGATAATTACAGGAAGCTTGTAGGTATTGAAATAAGCTCTGACGAAATGGTCGGAACTGGCTTTTGATGCTGAGTATGGGCTTTTGGGATCGTACGGGGTTTTTTCTGTAAAATATCCTTCTTTTCCCAGAGTACCATAAACTTCATCAGTTGACACGTGGTAAAAGAGTTTATTATTCATGTCGCTATTCCAGGAGGCTAACGTTGCATTTAGAAGGTTGACCGTTCCCACAACATTTGTCATTACGAAATCATCAGGGCTTTCTATTGAACGGTCGACATGGGATTCGGCTGCCAGGTGGATTACACCTTCGAAACGATATTTTTCAAACAGGGATAGAACTGATTTTTTATCAACGATATCAATTTTTTCGAAACGGTAATTGTTGTAGTTTTCAATGTCGGCAAGATTCTCCAGATTGCCAGCGTATGTCAGTTTATCGGCATTGACTATAAGGTAGTCAGGATGATTTTTGACAAATCGCCTGACCACATGAGAGCCTATAAAGCCTGCTCCTCCGGTAATAAGAATAGATTTTAACATTTTATTAGTTAATTTTTCTAAGGTTTTTTCCCCATTCCCATGCCGATTTTACAGCATCGTCGAGGGAATAAACTGTCTTCCATCCCAGTTCTTTGTTAGCCAGTGTGGTATCGGCCCATATTTTTTCGATATCTCCCGGTCGGCGTCCGGTAATGCGATATTTTAGCTTCATTCCAGAGACTCTCTCAAATGAGTTAATGACTTCAAAGACAGAAACCCCTTTTCCTGTACCAAGATTAAAAATTTCGTAATCACTTTTATTTTTACATTCAATAAGTCTTTCTACTGCTTTAACGTGGGCTTTTGAGAGATCGGAAACATGCAGATAATCTCTGATACATGAACCGTCGGGGGTGTTATAATCGTTGCCGAAAACCTTAAGTTCATCCCGCAATCCAATAGCTGTTTGGGTGATAAAAGGGACAAGGTTTTCAGGCACACCCCTTGGCAGTTCTCCTATGAGTGCCGAAGGATGGGCCCCTATTGGGTTGAAGTATCTGAGAGAGATTGCTTTTATTTCATTGTGCGCAATGGTTGCATCATGAATAATATCTTCACAAATCTTTTTTGTATTTCCGTATGGAGATGTTGCAGGTTTAAGCGGTGATACTTCGGTTACAGGGAGTGTATCGGGCTGGCCGTAAACAGTGCATGAAGATGAAAAAACCATAGCTTTTACACCATATTTTTTCATCATTTCAAGCAAGTTAAGGGTCGAAACAATGTTATTACGATAGTATTCAAGGGGTTTTTCTACAGATTCACCTACGGCTTTGAAAGCTGCAAAATGGATGATTGCTTTTATTCCTTTATATTTCTGGAAAAAGCTGTCGAGTTTTTCAATATCGCAGAGGTCAAATATCTCCAGTATAGGTGAAATTCCGGTGATCATTCCTATTCTATCGTTTATCCATGCTTCTGAGTTATGCAAATTATCGATCGAGATGACCTCAAATCCCTTTTCAATAAGCTCAACGGCTGTGTGTGAGCCAATATATCCTGTTCCACCGGTTACAAGAATTCGATGATGGTTCATATCAGAGGCTCCAGTATCTGAGGTTTTTGATTTTCTTTCTATAGATACCCTTGATATCTACAAGAATTCCATCGGAATTCAAAAGGGATGCGAAATAGTTTTCATCCAGGTTAAGGTATTCTTTATGACTAACGGCTACTATTACAGCATCATAATGTTCTGCAGGTTCATCTGCCAGTTTGATGCCGTATTCTTCCATTAACTCTACTGAAGATGCACCCGGGTCAACCACATCAACTGTTGCGCCAAAATCTTTCATTTCATTTATTAGATCTACAACTCTTGAATTGCGTATATCAGTTACATCTTCTTTGAAGGTTATGCCCATTACAAGAATGCGTGCGTCTCTCGGGTTTTTCCCGTTGGCAATGATTTTTTTGATAGTCTGTTTCCCGACATATCGTCCCATGCTGTCATTTACGAATCGTCCTGAATCAATTATTTGAGGATGATATCCGAGTTCTTTTGCCTTGTATGAAAGGTAGTAAGGATCGACCCCAATGCAATGCCCCCCAACCAGTCCGGGATAAAATTTCAGGAAGTTCCATTTTGTTGCTGCTGCTTCAAGTACTTCATAGGTGTTGATGCTCATTCGATTGAAGATGATAGAGAGTTCGTTCATAAAAGCGATATTGATATCTCGCTGAGTATTTTCTATGATCTTTGCAGCTTCAGCTACTTTAATAGAACCTGCCCGAAATACACCAGCTTCAATTATTAGTTCATAAACTTTTGCAATTTCTTCGGCTGATTCTTCATCGCAGCCGCTGGTAACCTTTACAATTTTTGAAAGGGAATGTTCCTTATCTCCAGGGTTTATACGCTCGGGTGAAAATCCAACCTTGAAATCTTCAATATATTTAAGTCCGCTGAATTTTTCCAGTACCGGTACGCAGTCTTCTTCTGTACATCCTGGATAAACTGTAGATTCGTATATTACATAGTCTCCTTTTTTAAGTATGGAACCGATTGTTTGAGAAGCACTTAGAACCGGTTGCAAATCAGGCAGATTATGTTTGTCGATAGGAGTTGGAACGGCTATAATATGGAATGAAGCTTCACGGAGGTCATCGGGATTTGTTGTGAATAAGATATCTGTACCTTCAAATTCTTCAGGTGAAAGTTCATTACTCGGGTCAATGCCCTTCTTCATCAGGTTGATGCGGTTTTCCTTAATGTCAAAGCCAATAACTTTTAGTTTTTTTGCGAAAGTCAGCGCTATTGGCAAGCCTACATATCCCAGCCCTATAACAGAAAGTTTTGTCTCTTTATTAAGAAGTTTTTTGTAGATCATATTATAAAATTTTTTTTATCATTGGATGAAAATCGCCTTTTAAGGCTGCAAGTCTGGCGTTGCGGATAGTATATACTATTTCGATTGACTGCCTGCATTCTTCAAGGCCAAATCCGTTTCCCTCAAGGATATTTTTGTATGAGAGGGTATGCAGGTCGGTGAAACCTTCACTGAATTCTATTTCCTGTCCATTAATGGTAACCGATCTATAGGTTCGTTTTCCTTCTGCGCGCTGTTGTTCCGGGATATCATTGATATCGAGGCTAAGGAACCATCTTATCCTGGCATTTTCAAGCTCCAGATAGCCAGCTGCTTTATTGTATTCCAGCAGGTGAACGGTATTTTCCTGGACCTTTCCGAAGATCCAGCCGAGCATATCGAAGAAGTGTACTCCAATATTAGTAGCCACGCCTCCCGATTTCTGGATATCACCTTTCCATGAGAAGAAATACCAGTTTCCGCGACTGGTGATATAGGTAAGGTCAATATCGTACTTTTTTTTAACGGGAGTCTTCCCGATTTTTTCTTTCAGTTCCTGAATTTTTGGATGAAGGCGTGTCTGGAGTATTGTAAAGACTTTTTTACCTGTTTCTTTTTCTATTTCCTGGAGGGCATCTATATTCCATGGGTTAAGTACAACAGGTTTTTCGCAAATGGCATCTGCTTTATGTCTTAGGGCAAAGCGAATATGGGAGTCATGCAGATAATTTGGAGAGCAGATGCTCACATAATCGATCATTGTTCCGGAGCGTTTAAGCTTCTCGAAGTGACGGTCGAAACGTTCAAATTCGACAAAAAAATCACATTCCGGGAAATAGCTGTCGAGTATACCCACGCTGTCGAATTTGTCAAGGCTTGCAAGCAGCCTGTTGCCTGTATCCTTTATTGCTTTCAGGTGACGTACAGCAATATATCCGGCAACGCCAATAAGTCCAAAGTTTTTTGGTCTATCAACCATATTTCTTAAATTGGCTGTAAAACTAATAAATTTTGGTCACGTTTCCATTTTCAAGTCGGTACTTCTCTCCGCTTTCGGGGCAAACAGCCATACCATTTTCGTCGAAAACAAGTTTGTGACCGTATTCGCTCATCCATCCTGTTTGTCTCGCCGGGTTACCCACAACTAGTGCATAAGGCTTTACGTCTTTTGTAACAACTGCACCTGCACCCACAAAGGCATAGCGTCCTATACGGTGACCACAGACAATTGTTGCATTTGCTCCGATAGTGGCCCCTTTTTCCACAATGGTTATTATATATTTGTCGCGTCTTACAACAGCACTGCGCGGATTAACAATATTGGTAAACACCATCGAAGGGCCCAGGAAAACGTCATCTTCACATATAACTCCAGTGTAAATTGACACATTATTCTGTACCTTGACATTATTGCCAAGTTTTACTCCAGGTGATACCACCACATTCTGACCCAGATTACACCTTTCTCCAATTTCGCATCCTGTCATTATATGGCTGAAATGCCATATTCTGGTACCTTTCCCAATTTTGCATCCTTCATCAATAACGGCTGTTTCATGTGCAAAATATTCTTTTTCCATATGGATGTATTTAATTTCTTAGTATTTAATATTCTAACTATTATTATCGGGTTAAGGAACCCGTTTAACTGAAGAAGTCATAGATAGTTTTTGTAATATATTCGAGTTGTTCCATGTCAATTTCAGGGCAAATAGGAAGAGAGAGCACTTCGCGGCAAAGCATTTCGGAAACTGGTAGATCTCTTTCTGAATAACCGAGGTATCTGTAAGCTTTCTGAAGGTGAACCGGAAGGGGGTAGTAAACAATGGAAGGAATTTTCCTTGAAAGGAGGAATTCTTTCAGCTTGTCGCGTTTGCCATTAAGTACACGTATGGTGTACTGATGATAAATGTGTGAGGAATATTCAGTTCTGGAAGGTGTTATAATTTCAGGGCAGTCGTTCAGCGCAGTATCATAAAAGCTGGCAACTTTTCTTCGAGCTTCATTGAAAGAATCGAGGTACCTGAGTTTCACCCTCAGTATTGCAGCCTGTATTGTGTCGAGACGGGAATTCACTCCGATGGAGTCATAGTAATACCTGACTTTCATCCCGTGGTTGGCAATACTTCTTATTTTGGTGGCAAGCTCGTCATTCATGGTAAAGAGTGCACCGCCGTCACCATAACAGGCAAGATTCTTCGAGGGGAAGAAAGATGTGGTTCCTATAATACCAAGTGTGCCGGCTTTCTTTTTTACTCCCGTTTTGAAAATATAATCTGTTCCAGTTGCCTGAGCTGTATCTTCTATAACATAGAGGTTATTTTCATTTGCTATTTCAAGTATTTCTTCCATCTCAGCGCATTGTCCGAAAAGGTGTACTGGTACAATAGCACGAGTAGCAGGAGAAATTTTTTTTCTGATTTCAGCAGGCGATATATTGAAAGTCCTTTCATCAACATCGGCAAAAACCGGTTTCAAACCAAGGAGACCCATTGTTTCAACAGTGGCAACAAAAGTAAAAGGAGTGGTTATAATCTCATCACCCGGCTTAAGGCCAAGTGCCATATAAGCTATCTGAAGGGCATCTGTGCCATTACCACAGGAAATGACATTCCTTATACCAAGGTAACCTGAAAGTTCTTCTTCAAATTTTTTAATCTCAGGCCCTTTTACAAATGCAGTTGATTGCAATACAGAATTAATTGCCTCATCAATTTCGGGCTTGAGCCGCTCATATTGCGCCCTCAGATCAGCCATATGAATTTCTTTCATGGTAAAGCGATTTAACAGAAACACGAAAATATCACTTTTTTCAGGAAAAGAGCAAAATAACTTCTTATTTTAGATGAACAGAAACATTAATATCACAGGGAACTCGTTTTGAGTTTTAGATGAGAATCCAAACCTGAAAAAATAACTTATAACAGTGTACCATGAATATTTTTTGCTTAAATTTGTTTAAATAATATAATTTTTAAGATGGACATTATTGCTGTTATTAGAGAATTGCTATTCAGGCATGATTGTGTGGTACTTCCTGGTTTCGGAGGTTTTATTGGCAATTACTCATCTGCACGTACCGATAGATCAACAAACACTTTTTATCCTCCGGTAAAATTAATTTCATTCAATCGCAATCTAAATCACAATGATGGTCTTCTTACGGCGACTGTTTCGGCAAGGGCCGGGTTGAAGTTTAATGAAGCCGCCAACCTTGTGGAGGAATTTATTTCAGATATCAAAAGGCGACTGAATAGAGGTGAAAAGGTTATTTTTGAGGGCATAGGATCATTTACGGTTAACAGTGAAGGGAATTATCTTTTTGAACCAGACCGTACTATAAATTATAATCTTAACTCGTATGGTCTTTCTTCCTTTACTTTCCCTCCTCCGGAAGGATTAACGCATATCAGAAAGATTCATTCGACTGATAACGCTGAAATATCTTCATTCAATTATCGTAAATATATATGGCGGGCTGCAGTTATTGTACCCATTTTAGGGACGTTAATTGCAGTCCCGGTTTTCACGGGTGTTTTTAAAACCAGAGTTCAGACAACAAGCCTCAACCCTGTTACGGCTATTGTTACCGACAGTGGTTTTGGAATCAGGAAGCCTTTATCAGAGGAAAGTGCAGAATCTTTAAGGGCTGCTGTCAAGGTAACGGATGAAAATGCAAAGTCTTCTGATGTTAGTAATGTGGTTGTTGATGCTCTTAAGTCTGATGAGGTCTGGTATGTCATTACCGGGAGCTTCAAATCGTCAGCGAATGCCCATCTTCTTGCAAAAAAACTTTCTGATGAAGGTTACTCTCCTCAGATCAGCAATGGGCCCAATGGTTTTTTCAGAGTCAATGCTGTCATCTGCAGCACACTTGAAGAAGCAATGAAATTTAAAAATGAGCTTATATCAAAATATCCGGGTACCTGGGTAAAAAAAGAAGATAAAGAATAAGAACTCACTTTACGATGCTCCCGTTTTCTGTCTTTGATTCTGGTGTTACCATCACCAGATTACCCTTGCTGTCTTCTGCCATCAGAATCATTCCCTTTGATTCAATGCCCCTGATTGTTCTCGGTTCAAGATTGGCAATTATAAGGATCTGTTTCCCGATAAGTTTTTCAGGTTCGTAAAATTCTGCGATTCCCGATACTATAGTACGGATATCGGTGCCGCAATCTATCTTTAATTTGAGAAGTTTTGATGTTTTAGGAACTTTTTCTGCTTCGAGCACTGTTGCCGTGCGTATATCCATTTTTGAAAACTCCTCATACGAAATGGTTTCTTTTAACGAAGCTACTGTTAAAGGAGCTTTTTCGGTTTCCTTCCTGGTCTTCAGCAGTTTTTCGATTTGCATGTTAATGGTTTCGTCGTCAATTTTTTCAAACAGCAGGCCACCTTTACTTATTTTGTGCCCTGGTTTGAGAATTTCTGTTTTACCGGCGTCGAGCCAGCTGAAATTACTGAGGTTAATCCATTCCCTGAGTTTTTTCATTGAGAAGGGCAGGAATGGTTCAAGTATAATGCTGAGATTGGCTGTTATCTGAATAGAGATATTAATAATTGTTTTAACTCTTTCCGGGTTGGTTTTGATAAGTTTCCATGGTTCGGTATCAGCCAGATATTTGTTTCCGAGGCGGGCCAGGTTCATAGCTTCTTTCAGCCCTTCCCTGAATTTGAAGTTTTCAATAGCCTCACCTGTTGCAACGGCAAGTGCTTTTATCTCAGCGAGTACCTCATTGTCGTAGCCTTCTGTTTTTCCTCTTGCAGGAACAATGCCTGAATAATAATTATTTATGAGGACTAATGTGCGGTTAATAAAGTTACCCAGTATTGCAACCAGTTCGTTATTATTTCTTGCCTGAAAATCCTTCCATGTAAAATCGTTGTCTTTTGTTTCCGGTGCGTTAGCGCATAGAGTATAACGCAGTATATCCTGTTTCCCCGGGAAATCCTCCAGATATTCAGGCAGCCAGACAGCCCAGTTGCGTGATGTGGATATTTTGTCGTTTTCGAGGTTTAGAAACTCATTTGCTGGAACATTATCGGGAAGGATAAATGATCCCTCTGCTTTCAACATTGCAGGAAAAATTATACAATGGAATACGATATTGTCTTTTCCAATGAAATGGATGAGTCTTGTTTCGGGGTCTTTCCAGTATTTTTCCCAATCAGGTGTCAGCTCTTTTGTGGCAGATATATACCCGATAGGGGCGTCGAACCACACATAAAGTACTTTTCCTTTTGCTCCTTCAATCGGTACAGGTACTCCCCAATCGAGGTCGCGGCTTACGGCTCTTGGCTGAAGACCCTGATCGAGCCATGATTTACACTGCCCGTAAACATTTGGTTTCCATTCAGTATGTTCTTCAAGAATCCATTTTTTTAGCCATGTCTCATATTTATCGAGTGGAAGATACCAGTGAAAGGTCTCTTTTAAGATTGGCTGGCTGCCGCTGATTGTTGATTTGGGATTCAAAAGGTCTGAAGGGCTTAACGATGAGCCACATTTCTCACACTGATCGCCATAGGCAGCTTGATAATGGCAATGAGGGCACTCACCGGTAATATACCTGTCGGCAAGGAAGCAACCAGCTTCTGGATCATAATACTGAAGTGAGGTCTTTTCAATGAATTCACCTTTGTTATAAAGTTTCAAGAAAAACTCTGAAGCAGTCTCATAATGGGTTTTATTTGAAGTACGTGAAAAGATGTCGAAAGCAATTCCGAAATCCTCAAAAGACTTTTTGTTCATTTCGTGGTACCTGTCAACAACCTGCTTGGGGGAGATACCCTCTTTACGTGCTTTAAGCGTAATTGGTACACCATGTTCGTCGGAACCACAGATTGAAATCACGTCTTCGCCTTTTAACCGGAGATAACGGGTGTAAATATCAGAAGGAATATACACACCGGCAAGATGTCCAATATGTATTGGCCCGTTTGCATAAGGTAGAGCTGAGGTGACAAGGTATCTTTTGTATTTTTTCATTACACTAAAAAATATGTTTGTTTCAGAAGTTCCGCAAATATAATAATTTTGATACAGTAACATTTTAGTCATTATTTTACATCATTAATCCGTGTGGCAAATTATTACCCGGAAATAAACGTCGAAACAGTTACTCAGGATTATTGAAAGGAGGTTGTATATTTATGAAATTGAATGATTAGTAATATATTAAAACGGAATTTTATCAGGAATGATTCAGGTATTAAATAAGATTTTACATAATATGAAAGATAAAAGGAATATGATTCCCTCATTGATCAGACCGGGTGATGAGGTTGCAATAATATCGCCGTCTTATTCTATTGAGGCTAATAGAGTTGAAGAAGCGGTGAGGTTTCTGGAGGGATGGGGTTTAAGAGTGAGGGTAGGGAGGAATGCGCTGGCCTGTTACGGCCCTTTTGCTGGTACTGATGATGAGCGTCTTGGTGATTTGCAGGATGCTGTTGATGACCCCGGAATTAAGGCTGTATTTTGTTCGAGGGGTGGTTATGGCCTATTAAGGATAATTGATAGGATTGACTTTTCTGCATTGAAGAGGTATCCGAAGTGGTTTACAGGGTACAGTGATATAACGGTGCTGCATATGTGGCTGAACAAGTTTTGCAGGATAGCTTCGCTGCATGCCGAGATGCCGTTGCATTACACTGGTGATGGAAGGAGTGAGGAGACCTTTTTAACTTTAAGGAGAGCGTTGTTTGATGGTGATCTTTCGTGGTCGTGGGAGGGTGAATCATTGAGAGGGTCGATGGCAGAAGGGATTCTGACAGGAGGGAATCTCTCGTTGTTGTACAGTCTTGCAGGAACCCCGGGCGAGCCGGATACAAGAGGAAAGATACTATTTATTGAAGATGCCGGAGAGTATTTTTATAGTATTGACAGAATGCTGACATCACTTAAGCTTGGAGGTAAACTCAGGGGTCTTTCTGGTTTGGTACTGGGAGGATTCAGTGATATGAAAGAAGGAACGGTTCAATGGGGAAAAAGCATTGAGGAAACAATTCTTGATATTGTTGGGGAGTACGATTATCCTGTTTTCACGGGTTGTCCTGCAGGGCACATTTACGACAATAGAGCCCTGATAATGGGAGGTTATGCGTTTATTGAACAAAAGAATGGCAGGGTAACAATAAGCTTCAGGTAGATTAGAATGCTGAGAGGAGCAGGTCGAGGTTTTTTGATAATATTCCAAATTTCTGTCCGAGAGTTTCGTTTGTGAGGATTCCGTTATACAGGTAAGCGCCATTACGCAATCCGGCATCTGTTTTCAGTAGTTGTGTTATGCTTCCTGAATCGGCAATATTTTGAAGGAGCGGTGCAAAAATATTAGAAAGCGATATGGAGGCAGTTCGGGCCACCCTGGAAGGGAGGTTCCATGCTGAGAAGTGTATGACACCGTGTTTTTCATAAACCGGATCCTTCATGGGCCGGCATTCGGTTGTTTCGATGCAGCCTCCCCGGTCAATGCTCAGGTCAATGACCACCGAATGTTTCTTCATTAGCTGTATCATTTCAGATGTTATATAGTACCAGGGTCGGAGGTCTTCAAGGTCAATTGCACCGATTAGCACATCGGCCGATTTAAGAGCTTTTGTAAGCACCTGTGGATGAAAAGTGGAGGTTTTAAGTCTCTGGCCAAGGAAATTCTGGAAGCGTCTTAGCCTGTAAAGGGAATCGTCAAAAATCATTACTTCCGACCCGAGACCAATAGCAGCACGTGCCGCATATTCTCCTGCAGTGCTGGCACCAACAATAACAACCTGAGTTGGAGTTACACCTGTCACTCCTCCAAGCATGACCCCTTTACCGCCATGATGATTGCTTAAGTAATCGGAAGCAATAAGAATAGATGTAGTCCCCGATATTTCACTCATTGTTTCTACTACCGGAAGCAAACCGCTTGAATCCTTTATTTTTTCAAATGCAATGGCAGTAACTTTTTTCCTGATCAGTTTTCCCAATGTCTCTTCAGTAAGCTTCAAAACATTAAGGTATGATAATAATGTCTGGCCACCTTTCAGATAATCAATTTCAAATTCTTCAAAAGGGGCAACCTTTATTACAACATCGGCACTGAAAACCCTTGCCGGTGAATCGGTTATTATAGCACCGAACTCACTGTAATCTTTATCACTATAATTTGCCCCAACACCTGCTCCTTTCTGAATAATGACTTCATTGCCGTTTTCAACCAGTATGGCAACTGCTTCAGGAGTTAGAGCTATCCTTTTCTCATCGTTGTTCTTGTCGCAGGGAATACCTATTGAAATCTTCCGGTTTATGAATGAGGTTTCAAGCTGTTCCTCTCGTGGCATAAAAGAGGTATTACCTAAATTTTTCATTTCCCTGTTGCCTTGTTCTTCCATATCATCTAATGTTGAATATTCAAAGGTATAAAAATTGATTATGCATAACAATAATTTCTTTCTATTCAAACTCAAGAATTCTTTTTTCCTTATTACCGGTTGTGATTTTTATTTTTATACTATCGGGGGGAAGAAGTTCCTGGATTATTTCCGGCCATTCAATAAAACAATAGGAATTACTGTATATATATTCTTCAATGCCAATGTCGTAGGCTTCATTAATACTTTTAATCCGGTATAGATCAATATGATAAAGGATATTTCCATCTCTGGTCAGATATTCATTAACAAGTGTGAAGCTGGGACTTGTAACCTGGTTTTCAGCGCCGAGTTTTTTACATATCATCTTTATAATGGTTGTTTTGCCCGATCCAAGTGGTCCTTTGAATGAAAAAAGTTTCCTGTTTCCTGCAATGGTTAGAATATCTTCTGCTACCTGCGGGAGTTGTTTCAGACTGCTAATGATTATTCTTAATTTACCTTCTTTCATAGCGTCGGTTCAAGAAAAGTTAGTGGCAGTAACATTTCCTGCATTGAAATGCCCCCATGCTGAAAAGTGCCTTTGTAATATCCTGCATACTGGTTGAATTTATTATGGTAAATAAGGTAATCTCTATTCATTGCAAAGATATATTTTGAACTGATATTAGTTTTTGGGAGGAATGCTTTTTCCGGATTGGTTATTTCAAATACTTTAGAAGGATCGTAGTTAAGACTTCTCCCTGTCTTATATCTGAGTCCCGGTGAGCTTTCTCTGTCTCCAACGACCTTAAGAGGGTTGGTAACCTTTATTGATCCATGATCGGTTGTAAAAATAATTTTTACGTTAAGCCGGGAGAGGTTTTTAAGCATTTCAAAGAGTACTGAATGAACAAACCATGACCTTATAAGGCTTATGAAAGCGCGTTCATCGGCGGCAAGATCGCGGAGAACTCCAATCTCAGTGCGTGCATGTGACAGTATGTCAACAAAATTATAAACCAGTACATTGAAATCGTTCTTCAAAAGAACATCGAGTTTCTCGCTAATCTTTTTGTCTTCATGGCTGTTGTTGATTTTATTGTAGCTCCATTTAATATTAAGTCCGGTGCGGATAATCTGCTTACGAAGAAAATCTTCCTCATATTCATTTTTCCCCTCGTCGTCCACATTGTCGGGGACCCATTTATCGGGCATTGTCTGACTGATTGCAAGCGGCATGAGGCCTGAGAAGATAGCATTTCTGCAGAACTGTGTTGTTGTTGGTAATATTGAGCAATACAATATCTCTGAATTGATTCTGAAATATGGTGTAAGTTCTGTTTGCAGAGTCTTCCACTGATCGTAGCGCATGTTGTCAATAAGAATCATGAACAGAGGTTTCCCGGGGATTAATGAGGGAAATATAATCTTCTGCATCAGAAGATGTGAAAATAGAGGTCTGTCGGAACCAGATGAAGTGAGCCATGAAATGTAGTTTTTTGCAACATAACGGCTAAAGGAACCGTTTGCTTCATTGTTTAGATTATAAAGGATTTCTGAAAGTTCCTGACCCGGAAATTTCCCCGATTCCAGTTCCCAGAAGGTTATTTTCCTGTAAATTTCACACCATTCAGTAAATGAGGAAGCTGAATTAATCATTTCGGAAATCTTTGAAAATTCCTGTCTGAAATCGACGGTAGTTTTTTCGGATATTAGCCTTTTTTGTTCAAGGTTTTTTTTCAGTACAATCAGTATCTGGTTGGGTTTTACTGGCTTGATCAGGTAATCGGCAATTTCTGAGCCGATAGCAGCTTCCATCAAATTTTCCTCTTCACTTTTTGTAATCATTACCACCGGTATTTCAGGCCTTGTTTTTTTGATAAGTATTAAGGTCTCAAGCCCGCTCAGGCCTGCCATATTCTCATCGAGAAGAATCAGATCGTAAAAATTGTTTTTCACCATTTCAATGGCATCGTTGCCGTTTGATGAGGTTTCGATGTCATATCCTTTATCCTCAAGAAAATAGATGTGAGATTTGAGAACCTCAATTTCATCATCTACCCACAGGATTTTTGGTTTTCTCATTTTTTTACTTTTTAAACACCGGCCGTTTAATTAAGATAGTTTTCTTTAAACCAGATAAGATACCTTTCAGGATTTTTATCCTTTTCAAGCGCTTCAAGATTTTTACTTCCTATTATGAAAGAAAACATTTTAGCACCTGAAGTATTTCTAATTTCTTTTTCAATGTTGAAGTTACGGTAATAATCCATAGCTTCATTCATGTCTTTGAAGCCTGAGACGGTGATTATGAGAAATTTGTTTTCAACAAGAGCGCCAGCAGTTCGGAAGTTTCTGTTGGTATAATTATCGATGTTATAACTGATCACATCAAATGTTGCCTGATTGATATTGAATGTCGGGTCCATTATGATCAGGGCAAACAGGTGCTGGGAATCTTTTTCCGGAGAGTAGATTTCCACTGCGATTTGTTTTTCTTCTTCGATTTTAAGTTCCGGGATTTCCTGATTAAGAAATGCAATCAGTTCCTGTGCTCTTGTTGCTTCAGGAGTTCCCGGCCATTTTCCCGTCACTTTGCCGAGTTCGTCTTTAAAAGCTTTCTCATTTTCAGTTCGAGCGATGCAGTAGCTTTTCAATAGCTGGAATTTGGGGGCCAGTTCGTGGCTACAATATTCCGAGAGACCTTTATTGCAGAGAGAAATAGCTGAGCTGAAATCTTCTTTTTGCCATGCCTCAAAGGCCTGTTCATATAATTTTTCAGCTAATCGGGTTTCTTCAAATTTTCTGCTGAAGTAGGATGGGTCGGTAATAATTCTGGTATATTCACTTTCAGGGTATTTTTGAATCAGTTTCTGACGATAAATCTCTGATTTTATGTTGTTTGTTTCTTTGTGAATATTGTACAATGTATACAGTGTTTCTGATTCGAGGCTTGAGTCAGGGAAACGGTTAATTAGAGTTTCGAGTGTTTCGGAGGCTTTACTGGCGTCGGCAAAATTTTCGTAATATATTTTACCTGCTTCAAGAAGGGCAAGAGCAATCTTTTTATTTGAAAGTGTCATAAGAGAATCGTTAAGCGGGAGGTTTCGCAGGTAAAATTCCGGTTTTTTGTTATCATTTTCTGGGGGGATTTCATCTTTTCTGCTATTTCCATTTTGTTGCTGTTCATCAGTTACCTGAAAAGATGCTCTTGCTTTGTTTGCTCTTCTCCAGTTGTCTTCCAGCTTACGGTCACCCCATCTTCTTCTGAATTCAGTTCTTCCGAAAGTCAGGGCTGCCTGGTTGTAAAAATACCATTTGCCCTCCTGTTCAATATTTGGTTGAAAACGTCTTTCATTCTCAAAGTATTGGCCAAGGTTGTAGGAAGTTCCCGGCGTTTGCCCGGCCGATATGGCTTCAGCTTCGGCACGGCGAACATCATCTATAATTGTTGCAATGAGAATATTCCTTTCCGCCGGGCTCATACGGGCCACTTTCTGCAGACTGTCTTCGCGCTGAATTATTAAGAGCTGACTAATCAGGGAATTAAGATTTCCAGCTTTGGTTTTTACCGACTGGTAGTCAGGATATTTTTGATCAAGAAAAATAACGGCACTGTCGTAATATTTCCCGGCAAGAAGATAATCGGGAATTGAGAAATAGTAATCGGCAAGTGCCAGAAAAGCCTTGCCTTTCTGATTCTTGTTTGAAGTACTGCTTGAAGCAGATTTTTTAAAATATTCTCCAGCTTCTTTGTCCTTTCCCTCTTTTCTATAAAGCCCGGCAATGGTGTAATAAATAAGATCAAGATAATCACTATTTTTTGGACTTCTAATCATTTTCTCAAGCTCTTTGCGGATTCCTTCCGTTGTCCCCTGTGAAGGGTTGTAGGCACCTGCCAGATTGATTCTTGCATAAAATTCAACTTCATAAGGGGGATTCATTTTTATTACCTTTTTGTAGTAGAGTGCCGAACTGTTGTAATTGCCGATTTTTTCATACAATTGTGCCAGAAGATAAGTTAATCTGATTCTGTTTCTTTTGCCTGAAACATATTTCAGGGCTCTCTGGAGGTTCTCTGCTGCCTCATTGTAATTTTTCTGCCTGATGTCGAGGTCAGTTACAGTTGTGTAATATGTCGAAAGAATATGTTTTGACCTGATGTTAGAGATATCAGTTTCTTGCAGTATTCTTTTAGCTTCGTTAAAGTTTCCGGTTTCGGTGTAAGCTCTGGCAAGCCAGATTTTGGATTCCGTAATAACATCCCTGTTTGATGAGTAAGAAATATTATAACCGAGAGTTGATTTTGCTATTTCAAATTCATGCATATATAATCTTGCTTTACCCATCAAGAGATAGCTTTTTTCCACCCATTCATTATATTCCTTACGATTGAGGAATTCTTCATTTTTTGGGTCAGGAAGGTTTTTTCCCCCCGATTCAGGTTTTGCCGTAATAGATTTAAGGGTAATGATTTTTGAAGCTTTTTGAATAGCGATGTTCATATCGGATGTTGCAGTACGGGCTGCCTCGGGGTCGCTGTATTCAAAAACACGTAGTAATTCTGAATAGTCGTCTTTGTAAGCTCTGGTAATTTTTTCTTCACCTGCCTTGAAGCTTTCATTTGCATTGAAGTATATGTTGAATCGGGAGGTCAGACTATGATAAAAACGAGTTGTGCTGGTGTTTTTTTCAACCGAGCATCCCACCAGAGTAACCAGCAGAAACATTACTGCTGATAATCGGTATTTTTTTTTGCCTTTGATCAATAAAAGCTATTTTTACACTATAAACTGCCTGCACAGCTATATAGTATATTCTTATATAATAAAATCGGATATGATTATTTCAGTCGGCTGATATGACGCTTTTTATTTCAGGCACTTCCCTTACGATAGCCTGTTCCACTCCTGCCTTAAGTGTCTGCAGGCTGAATGGACAGCCGTAGCAGGCTCCCTGAAGGCGGACTTTGACAACATTATCTTCGGTAATGTCAATAAGGGTTATATCGCCCCCGTCGGACTGCAAATAGGGTCTTATCTTATTAATTACTTTTATTACGCGGTCCCTGAGTTCAATTTTTTCTGTCATAGTTTTTAATTTATTCTTACTCTTTCAGTTTGTTTCTGATTGGCATTCCGTTCGTTAACTTTTTCAACGACTTTTTCGGCAAGTAATATGAATGCCTCGGTAGAGGGATTATTATTATCGAGCACCACAGGCCTGCCATTATCACTACCCTCTCTGATACTCTGCACAAGGGGAATCTGTCCGAGCAATGGCACATTTAATTTTTCCGCAAGTACTTTACATCCTTCTTTTCCAAAAATATAATATTTATTTTCAGGGAGTTCGGCCGGTGTGAACCACGACATGTTTTCGATGAGGCCTAGAACAGGGACATTAATTTTTTCGTTACGGAACATTGCTATCCCTTTGATGGCGTCAGCCACAGCCACTTCCTGAGGGGTGCTTACGATTAGCGCACCTGTTACAGGGACTTCCTGAACAAGAGTCAGGTGGATATCGCTTGTTCCCGGTGGCAAATCAATTATAAGAAAATCAAGGTCTCCCCACTCACCCATTGAAAGCATCTGTTTTAGAAAATTCGATGCCATAGGACCTCTCCAGACTACTGCATCATCCGGTTTAACGAAAAAACCAATTGAAAGCACCTTGATACCATATTTGTTAAGGGGAGTAATCATTTCCTTGCCGTTTTTATTTTTAACTTCAGGTCTGAAGTTCAGAGCACCAAGCATAAGGGGAGCTGAAGGACCAAAAATGTCGGCATCGAGCAGACCGGTTTTATATCCTTTCAAGGAAAGAGCAACAGCTAAGTTAAGTGCAATTGTTGATTTTCCAACACCTCCTTTGCCTGAGGCAACAGCAACAATGTTCTTCACTCCTGCCAGATTATCTTCATTATTTTCGGCTGATGGAGATTCAGGTTCATCTCTGGTGACCATTATGATTTCTTTTATTACCGCATCAAATCCAAGTTCCTCTTTTATTACACGTACAATAGTGCTTTTTATTGATGTAAGAAAAGGGTCCTTTTGTTTTCCTGAAACAAGGGTTATTGTTATCCCCGAATCATCTGAATCTATTTGTTGTACCATTCCAAGAGAGACAATATCGACCTTTTTCTCAGGATGTATGACTTTTTCAAGTGCTTTTTGTATAAGTGAAATAGAATACATTGTTTTTTTACTATTTAAATGATTGCAAATTTACAGAATTTCGTACAAAGTCAAAAATTATTGTTTTTCAATTCCTTCAGAGGGTCCCAGAATTTTTCCGCGAAATTAATTATCCGGTCGTTTTCAACTCTGATTCCTTCATTTTCGAGTAGTTGTTGCATGAGGCCCGGCGTTCCGAAATGATGTTTTCCTGTAAGTAACCCGTTACGGTTTACCACTCTGTGAGCAGGGACAAAAGAGTTGGAGATGTGGGAGGCATTGAGGGCCCATCCAACCATCCTTGATGACCTGCTGGTACCAAGGAAACGAGCTATTGCCCCATATGATGTAACCCTTCCGGGAGGTATCAACCTCACTACTTCGTAAACCTTCTCAAAGAAATGTTTATTTTCAGTATTTAAGTTACGTCTCATATTCTATTATTTCCCTGTTCTTATCAAGCCTGAATGAAAGATAATGAATTTTTTTGCCTTCTTTCAGGAACCCTTCTTCGTAGAAAGTTTTCAGGGTCAGTATTTCATCGCCGGGGTAGTCGGAGTAAATATCAGTGGAAGATGCTAATGTTTCAAGAGCATTTTTTGAAACAAGGCAAAGTGTATATTCGTATAATAAATAATTATCTGTCTTTAGATGGATAAGTCCCCTGTCTTTCAGAAAGGTTCTGTATTTATTAAGAAATGGGGGGCTTGTAAGCCTACGATTTACGCTTCTTCTTTTTTCATGAGGGTCGGGGAAGGTCAGCCATATTTCATCAACCTCATCTTCAGCAAAGAAAGAGGTTATGAATTCGATACGTGTTCTTATGAAAAGAACGTTGGTCAGTTTTTTTTCAAAAGCACTTTTTGCACCTTTCCATATCCGTGCACCTTTTATATCGATTCCGATGAAATTTTTATAAGGCATTTTTTCGGCCAGTCCTACAGTATATTCTCCTTTCCCACAACCAAGCTCAACAGTAATGGGATTATTGTTCATGAAATAGTTCTGCTTCCATAAGCCTTTTAAGGGATGAGGTTGTTCTCTTGCAAAAATGTTATCGGGTTCGATGACATTGCCGAACGTTTTAATTTCTGCCCAGCGTGCCAGTTTATTTTTTCCCACAGTTGCAAGGTTTTTTAATTTTTAACCATTCCGGTCTTTTCAATGCGTAGCCCCACATCGTGTATTCCTTTAAGATCGGTGGTTCTCATGCCATGTCTTATCGTGAACGTATATATTCCTTTTTCGGGGAAAAAGATTTTTTCCCGGAAACGGAGGTCTGTCTCACGCAGGTTGCCAAAACCTCTTCCATATCTTCTCCCGTGAGCATCAGCGAGCAAGTATTCGACCGTATCGGTTATTTTTTTACCTGAAGGAGATTTAGTTGTAATAAAAAGCCAGATGTTCTGAAAAGGATATTCAACGTCTGACCGAAGTGTGATAAAAATATTATTCAGCGTGGTTGTATCTGTGATTTCGGGTGAGAAAACCGTCACGTTACCTGACGACCATGTTTCATCAGGTATTTTGATAAACTCGGAATATATAATGGATTTATCGCAGCCGACTGTTAAAAAAATTGATAAAAGAAATAAATATTTAAATTGTTTAATTGTTCTTTTTATCATTATATCTTTTTCTTTTTTTTTGTCGCATTTTCTGCTGATTTTGTTCAGATTTTTCTTTATGGAGCCTGTCGAAGCGTGTGATGCTTTCACTTTCTAGAAGGTCCTGTGAGGTAAAAGATGTTTCTGTTGTCTCTTCAGGAGAAAAAATGTATTCAGGTTTAATGCCTTTTTTGTTAAGTTCCTGAATTTCTTTTACTCTTTCAACAGGAATTGCGATCATATTAAGAGATGAATCGGGTTCTGTTGAATACCAGAAGAGTGATTTATGTACTTCTGTTTTCTGAAAGTATAGAGTTTGGTTTGCTAATTCAAGCGGAATGTCTTTTAGCGGGAAATCTTTCTGAGCATTGATATAGCAGTCGAATTCATAAGTGAGGCAGCATTTAAGTTTGCCACACTGGCCTGCTAGTTTTTGCGGATTAAGGGTTAGTTCCTGATATTTGGCGTGAGATGTTGTTACTGAACGGAAATTTGTAATAAAGGTTGAGCAACAGAGTTCTCTTCCGCATGAGCCTAAACCTCCAATTCTTCCGGCCTCCTGGCGGGCTCCTATCTGGCGCATCTCAATTCTCACCTTGAACTCTTCGGCAAGTATCTTTATTAATTGTCGGAAATCAACCCTTTCATCGGCGATGTAGTAAAAAATAGCTTTTGTTTTATCGCCCTGGTATTCTACATCGCTAATTTTCATGTTAAGCTTAAGATCTTCGACAATTTTTCTTGATTTAAGCATTGCAGGTATTTCAAGCTTTTTGGCTTCTTCCCATTTCTCGATGTCAACCGGTTTGGCTTTGCGGTAAATTTTTTTCATCTCATCGAGTGATGTGTTTATTCTCATCCTCCTCATCTGTTCGAATACGAGAGGACCTGTGAGGGATACCCTTCCGATATCATGACCGGGCGAAGCCTCAACCGCTACAATGTCACCCGGTTCAAGCCTTAAATTGTTGACATTTCTGTAAAATCCCTTCCTGGTATTTTTAAATCTTATCTCAACAATTTCATTTTCGGTCACTCTCTCCGGAAGATTCTTAAGCCAGTTGAAGGTATCGAGTTTGTTACATCCAGGGCAGTATTTAATATCAGGCATATTGGTTGAAATGTCTGATTTTAAGTCGAATTCACCAAATTCTTCCATCTTCTTAGCGCTTACCTTTCAATTTGATGTGCAAAGGTAATGAATTGTCATGACAAAACAATTCAGTCTGATACTCAGCGGATATATCGTGCAACTTTTATCGCAAGATCAAGAAAAATAAGTCGGGCATAGCCATTGGCTTCAATATGCTGGAATGCGAGATTAAATTCATCGGCCAGAAGTCTGCATTTTTCAGGAGTTATGAAGGTATGAAATTTTTCTGAAAAGGAAGCTTCCTCTTCTGAAAGGAAGACCATTTCGTTACGGAGCTGATTAAGAAACAGCATAAGGTTTTCTCTGAGCAGCCGCAGAGAGTAATCAAGGAAATTTTTCTGGGCTTCTTTTCCTGACGAAGCCAGCTTTTCAGCCCATTGAATGAGCGACAGGATATCTCTTTTCCATGCAAGGCGCATCAGATTACGGAAATTTTCAAGATTATTGATAACCGATTCATCCTTCTCGGTAATGTTTATTGCCTTTATAAGGTCTCCGCGTGCAAGAAGGGCAATTTCGGTTGCTTCACTTTCAGTTTTTCCGTAAACACTTCTAAGATAGCTTTTTATTTCATCATTGCTGAACGGAGGTATTTTTACCATCTGGCATCTCGAAAGAATAGTTGGCAGGATTTTGTCGGGTTCATCACTAACCAACAGGAAGAGTGTATTCTCAGGAGGTTCCTCAATTATTTTCAGCAGTTTGTTTGCCGAGGTCTGATTCATTTTCTCAGGATGCCAGATAATCATTATTTTATGATTTGCCTCATAGGGTTTCAGCGAGAGTTTCCTGATAATTTCCGATGATTCGGCAGTATAAATCATTCCCTGCCCCGATTCTTCATTACCTATTTCAATATACCAATCGTTAATACTTCTGTATGGAGAATCGCTTATAAAGGTTCTCCACTGAGGCAGGAAATCATTACTTAAAGGTTCATCCGAACTATTTTTTTTTCTGATAACTGGAAACACATAGTGAAGGTCGGGGTGAATCATTTTTTCATGTTTCACGCACGACTTACAGGTGTTACAGGAATCAGTTTCCTGCCTGTTTTCACAGTGTATGAACCTTGCAAATGCAAGTGCCAGCGCAAGGGAACCGTATCCTTCAGGACCTGCAAAAAGCTGAGCATGACTCACCCGTCCCTCAGTTACAGAGCCAATTAGCTTTTTAATCAATTCATTATGACCTGGTATCCTTGTAAAATTCATTTATTATTTTAAGAGTTTATCCTGAATTTATAAAACTGCAAGAGCAGCCTCATAATCGGGTTCCATAGTTATTTCAGGCACCTGCTGGGTGTATAATACAGTTCCGTCGTTATCAATAACTACCACACATCTTGAATAGAGACCAGCCAGAGGCCCTGTGGTTATTTCAACACCGTAATTTTTGCCAAAAACTGTATCACGAAAACCTGACAGCGTAATGACATTTTTTATTCCTTCAGTCGAGCAGAAACGACTATGCGCAAAAGGGAGGTCCTTTGAAATTGCCAGAACAAGTACGTTTTTTTTATCTGCTGCAAGATTGTTAAATTTCCTGACAGAAGTTGCACACACTGAAGTATCAAGACTCGGAAAAATATTGAGAAGAACCTTTTTCCCTGAAGCATCAGAAAGTGAAAAATCAGAAAGATCACTTTTTACAAGCTTGAAATCAGGAGCCTTTGTGCCTTTCAACGGGAGCTCACCATAAGTGTTCACCGGAGTGCCTTTTAAAGTAATTGTTGCCATACGTTTCAAAAATAATTAAAGTTTGTGTAATTCATAAATTTTAATATTTAAACCCGAATAATGCGTATATGTTCATTCAATTTAAGAAAAATTAATAAGGTAGAAATTATTTTAAACGATTTGTTCGTAGAAGTTAAAATGTTATTATGCGGGTGATTTTTTTCAGATAAATTTTTCCATTTCAACCTATAAATTATTTTAAAACTGATAGTTCAAAATTTTGCCAAAAAATGCGTAGGTTTGCAGAAGAAATAAAGTTTAATAATAAAAAACAGAATATTTATGAAAATGATTCAGGATTTTAATTTCAAAGGATTGAAAGCCATTGTCAGGGTAGATTTCAATGTTCCACTTGACAAGACTACACTTAAGGTTACTGATGATACTCGTATACGGGGTGCTTTACCAACAATAAAAAAGATAATTAGGGATGGTGGTTCCTGCATTCTTATGTCACATCTTGGAAGGCCTCAGGGTCGTCAGGAGAAATATTCCTTAAAGCCTGTTCTTCCAGTGCTTGAGAAGCATCTTGGGATGAAGGTTAAATTCGCCGATGATTGTCTGGGAGAAGAAACTAAAAAGATTGTCGCAGATTTAAAGCCGGGAGAGGTGCTTTTGCTTGAGAACGTCAGGTTTTATCCAGAGGAGGAAGGCAAGCCCATTCTGCCTGATACGGCTACGGAGGAAGAAAAAAAGGCTGCGAAGGCTGAACTGAAGATCAAACAGAAAGAAATGGCCAAAAAGCTTTCGGAGTATGCCGATGTTTATGTAAATGATGCTTTTGGAACGGCACACAGAGCACATGCAACAACAGCTGTGATTACTGATTTTTTCCCGGAAGAAAAGAAGATGTTTGGTTTTCTTATCAACAGTGAACTCGAAGCTATGGACAGGGTTCTAAACAAACCGCAAAGGCCATTTACGGCAATCATGGGAGGTGCCAAAGTATCAGATAAGATAATGCTGATTGAAAATCTGCTGAATAAAGTTGATAACCTTATTATAGGAGGAGGAATGACGTATACCTTCATCAGGGCGATGGGAGGTAAAACTGGCAAATCACTCTGCGAGGAAGATAAACTGGATCTGGCTCTCAATCTTCTGAACAAGGCCAAAGAAAAAGGAGTTAACCTTTTACTTCCGGTTGACAGCGTAAATGCCGACAGGTTTGAAAACGATGCCCAGACCTCAGTTTCGGCTGTTGATGATGTTCCTGAAGGATGGATGGGACTAGACATCGGTGAACAGACTATTAATAAATTCAGGGATGTTATTATGAAATCAAAAACCATTTTATGGAATGGTCCCATGGGTGTTTTTGAGATGGAGAAATTCTCGAAAGGAACCGTTGCAATTGCAAAAGCTATAGCCGAAGCAACCAATAAAGGAGCATTCAGCCTTGTTGGTGGTGGTGACTCGGTTGCAGCTGTCAATAAATACAACCTTGCTGATAAGGTCAGTTATGTTTCAACTGGTGGAGGTGCAATGCTTGAATATATGGAAGGTAAAAAACTTCCAGGCATTACTGCAATAAGGGGTGAATAAAAAATATATCCGACTCCGGTATTAAACCGGAGTCGGATATATTTCTCTGAAAATAAAATCTTAATCTATCATAAAAGACAATCTTTCATAGCAGTTAAGACTTGCTTTGAACAAATAGAAGGTGGAGCGGCAGACAACAGAAAATCTCTGCAAGTTCATAAAGGAAATTTTAACATCCGGTTTAATGAAAGAGATGGTACGTATAGCGTTATTACTGATCATGACCTGTTTTATGCTTCCGGGCTGCAAGAAGGAAGATAAACCTGTCTATTCAGGCATTATGACAATCAACAATAAAAGAGTAGGAGTCTCTCCCACTTATTATATTGAAGGCTTTCACGTTCCCACCGGAAAAAAATTGCCCGATCTTAATAATCAGATTGACATTATTTCGGTTTTGTCAGGCTACGATGTAAATTTTAATCCTCTTAAGATTTTTTTTATTACCAATAATTTCAAGAATTCATTTTACAAATATGGCGAATATAGCGACACACAGTCTGCTGTTAATGCATTCAACAATCTCACATCATTCACTGAGCCTCAATGGGCTGAGATTGGAGATTCAGTAATGATAAATCAGATATGGCTTTACCGTACGAGTGATTCAAGATATTCCAAGTTAAGGATTATAAGCACTATTCTTGAGAAAAGGCCTGACATGCAGGATCCCTATGCTGAATGTACGTTTGAATGGGTGTTTCAGCCCGATGGTTCAAAAACATTTCCAGTGAGATGAAAGCCGGTTTTCCCGGAAAGATTTTTGGTATTAAATATCCAGTGGAGTTTCAGGAAGCGGCTCTTGAGATATTTCATTATCAGACTGTTAACAATAAGATTTATGATCAGTTTATAAGGTCACTGGGAGTGAGGCCTGAAAAAGTATTCAGGCTTGATGAGATTCCTTTTATGCCCATTGAATTTTTCAGGTATCATGAAGTTATTACAGGGGAGGGTAAGGCTGAAACGGTATTTGAGAGTACTGGCACAACAGGGGTGAAGAGGAGCAGGCATTATATAACTGATCTAGCTCTTTATGACAGAAGTTTGCTGGAAGGCTTCAGGTATTTTTACGGGGATCCGGAGCAATATTTTATTGTGGCGCTTCTGCCCTCCTATATTGATAGGCCGTCAAGTTCCCTGGTTTATATGGTCAGGAAACTTATTGACTCAGGGGCTGACAGACGAAGTTGTTTTGTACAGGAGGGGAGCCGGAAGCTAATAAACCTTATCAGAAAGGTTCTTTCAGAAGGCAGGAAAGCAATGCTCATCGGAGTCAGTTTTGCACTACTTGATTTTGCCGAGAAGCATAAAGCCAACCTGAAAGGGCTTATCGTTGTTGAAACAGGAGGAATGAAAGGGAGGCGGAAGGAGATTACTCGAGAAGAACTTCATTCTGTTTTAATCGGCAGACTTGGAATTGAGACTGTACATTCAGAATATGGCATGACAGAACTTCTCAGTCAGGCGTGGTCGCAGGGAGGAGGGCTGTTTAGCTGCCCTCCCTGGATGCAAGTAATGGTCAGGGAAATTAACGATCCGCTGGCGGTATCGTCTCTTCCGGGTAAGTCAGGAGGAATAAATATTATTGATCTTGCAAATATAAATTCATGTTCGTTTATAGCTACTGGTGATCTTGGCAGGCTTCATGAAGGTGATAGATTTGAAGTGCTGGGTAGATTCGACCACAGCGAGATACGGGGTTGCAATCTAATGGCTGAATAATTCTTCAGGAAAATATTTCATCGGGAGATATGCCGGCAATGTCTTTTATTGCAACATATGCGCATATAATGCCGAAAGCTGCAGGGATCCACGGAACAGTACCCACTACCGAAGCTTTGTTCCTTTCTCCTGTAGTTTCAATTATTCTGGATCTGTCAACCTTTTCAGGAGACCATACAGCCTTAAAACCTTCCTTTACTCCAAGTCGGTGAAGTTTTTTGCGAATCATACGTGCAAGATGACAGCCGTAAGTCTCAGAGATATCGTTTACCCTGATCATAAGAGGATCGAATTTACCGCCGGATCCCATTGAACTTACAACAGGATAGTTCATTCTAAGCGAATGATAAATCAGAAAAACTTTCGGGGATAGAGTATCAATTGCGTCAATTATATAATCATACTGGTGAGAATTGAGTATTTCAATCATTCTTTCGTCCCTGATAAATTCGTTGATTACTGTAAGATTGATTTCAGGATTGATATCTTTCAGTCTTTTTTCCATCACAAATGACTTTGGCTGACCTTCGGAAGAGGCCAGTGCATGTATCTGTCGGTTACGGTTTGAAGGATGTATCACGTCTCCATCAATGATGGTCATTTTCTCTATCCCTGCCCGGCAAAGCATTTCTGCTGCCCATGAACCTACACCTCCGAGACCTGCTACAAGCACATCTGCTTTTCTTATTCTTGCATATCTGTCACTACCAATGCACTGAACTGTTCTTGAAAACCATTCTTCCATCAGGTTCCAAAAAAATTAATAAAGTTTGAAAAGAAAAGGTGTTTAAGCTGCTGAATGCTCATCTCTAGATCTACAGCTACCTTCTCGTAAAGCTTTACAATACTTACATCTCCCCCATCCGTTTCAAGGAAAAATTTATCAGGGGGTAGGGTTTTTATTAGTGGGGTTGACACTGGTCTTATGGCAAAATCGAACCAGAGTGAGATATACATTCCTCTGGAAATAAGTTGTTCTGCAAGTTCTGCTTTTCCTCTGAAACCATGTACAAGCCAGGGCATTTTTGTCTTCATTTTCTTACGTACTGCCAGAAGTTCATCCCATGCTCTGACACAATGAATGTAAAGGGGTTTTTTGATTTCTTCTGAGATAATTATCTGTTTTTCAAATATATCTCTCTGAAGATTAATTTCAGGGCCTTTGATTCTGTCGAAACCTGCTTCACCAAGGGCAATTACATTGGCATGTTTCGAAAAAATAATGACCTTTTTAATTAGCTCCTTGTGATTTTCAGGAGTAAGGTACCAGGGATGGATACCGATCGAATAGGTGAGTCCGGGTGTTTCATCGGGAGTTCTTTCTTCTGAAGCAATAAGATTTTCAACTGTAAAAACGTTTTCAATGGCAATTGCGCCGTGGTTGTGAATATCAATATAATTATCAGGTACAGGCAGGTTCATTATATCAGGCAATTGTAGCAAGTCCTTTTTTAATTCTATTTAAAGTCTCATCCCTACCTATCCATTCAATGATATCAAAAATTCCCGGGCCTTTCAGTGTGCCCACAATTACAATTCTGAGGGAATGCATAACTGTTCCTGTGTTATAACTTTCTTTTTCACACCATTCTCTGACTTTTTTTTCGAGGTTTTCGGCATTGAAATCCTTTTCAGATATAAAAAGAGTGGAAAGTCTATTAAGTATTTCCGGGGAGTTTTCTTTCCATCTTTTCTTAATTGCTTCACTATCGTAGGATTCGGGTGGTTTAAAAAAGAAGCTGGTTTCATTCCAGAGTTCTCTTACAAAGCTGACTCTTTCCCTGACCAATTCTATTAGTTTCTCAATGCGTTTAAGGTCGATATGATAACCTTTGCTTCTGAGTATTTCTCTAAATTCCAGTGCCAGTGTTTGAATTGGACGTTTCTGGAGGTAGATATGGTTGAACCATTTTGCTTTGATGGGGTCGAAGCGTGATCCGGCCTTATTAATTTTTTCGAGTGAAAATTCTTTTATAAGTTTTTCCATGCTGAATATTTCCTGGTCAGTACCCGGATTCCAGCCAAGCAGTGCAAGCATATTTACGAAGGCATCAGGTAAATATCCATCTTCTCTGAATCCGCGGGCAGTTTCACCATAAGGCCAGTAAAGTGGGAATACAGGAAATCCCATTTTGTCACCATCGCGTTTGCTTAATTTACCTTTGCCGTCGGGCTTCAGAATAAGAGGCAGATGAGCAAATAGAGGCTGCTCCCACCCGAACGATCTGTAAAGCATCACATGCAAGGGCAGTGAAGGGAGCCACTCTTCGCCACGAATCACATGAGTAATCTTCATTAGATGGTCGTCAACTATATTTGCAAGATGATAGGTTGGCATACCGTCTGATTTAAACAACACCTTGTCGTCTAAAGTTGAAGAGTTTACAGTAATATGGCCCCTGATTATGTCGGTGAATGAAATTTCCATGTTAACAGGCATCCGGTATCTGATAACATACGGCACACCTGAAGCTAACAGTTGTTTCCATTCATTTTCAGGCAATGAAAGGGAATTTTTAAGAGTATTCCTCACCGAGGCGTTATAAATAAATGTTTGTTTACGTCCTTCATACTCTTTCCGGAGATTTTCAAGTTCTTCTGGAGTATCAAACGCGTAATAGGCATCACCTTTATTAACGAGTATTTCGGCATACTGCTTGTAGATATCCTTTCTTTCGCTCTGTCTGTAGGGTCCGTATGGACCTCCCTCTCTTACACCTTCGTCAATTTTAATGCCGCACCAATAGAGTGCCTCAATTATATATTCCTCCGCCCCTTTAACGTAGCGAGTGAGGTCTGTATCTTCAATTCTTAGAATAAAAGTGCCATTATGTTTACGGGCAAAAAGATAATTATAGAGAGCTGTTCTTACCCCTCCTATATGGAGTGGACCCGTCGGACTCGGTGCAAATCGTACTCTGACCATTGGTTTGAATTAATTTATTTCACTGGCAAAGATACTGAAACAGGTTAATAAATAACAGGATAACAAAAATCATCAAAAAGTGGCAGGAAATATTTTATATTCGCAATTAAATAAACCAGTTTTTCTTTGATAATTAATGGGTTTCAATATGAAAACGATGAAAGCACTTGTAAAATCTAAACCTGAGAGGGGTTTGTGGATGGAAGAGGTTCCGGTTCCTGAGCCAGGTCTCAACGATGTAATCGTTAAGGTGAAGAAGAGTGCAATATGCGGGACAGATCTTCATATATACAGGTGGGATGATTGGGCGAGTCGGACAATAAAGACGCCGATGATAATCGGACATGAATATATGGGATATATTTACAAAAAAGGAGCAGGCGTTGTGAACCTCAAGGAAGGAGACAGGGTTACGGGCGAAGGGCATATTGCCTGCGGACATTGCAGAAATTGCAGAAGAGGCAAGGAACATGTTTGCGAAAATATCATTGGAATAGGAGTAAATATTGACGGGGCATTTGCGGAGTATGTCAGAGTCCCTGCTTCAAATATTGTTCCCCTCGATAATAGAATACCGGATGACTGGGCGGCAATTATGGATCCTTTTGGTAATGCAACCCATACCGCACTTTCTTTTCCACTTCTGGGAGAAGATGTACTTGTTACCGGCTCAGGTTTGATAGGAAGTATGGCTATTGCAATTGCACGGTATTCAGGAGCAAGATTTATTGTAGCAAGTGACCTGAGCGATTACCGACTGGAAATTGCTAAAAAAATGGGTGCAACTCTTACAGTCAACCCATCGAAGGGAGAAAAAATATCAGATGCTGTTAAGAAACTGGGAATGAGAGGCTTTGATGTTGGACTTGAAATGTCGGGCTCTCCTGCAGCTTTTAATGAAATGGTGAAAAACATGTATAATGGTTCGAATATAGCTTTACTCGGGATATTACCCGAAGAATGCAAGGTGCCATGGAGTGATATTATTTTTAAAGCAATAACCATCAAAGGTATTTACGGAAGAGAGATGTGGGAGACCTGGTATAAAATGGAGATGATGATAATCGGAGGCATAGACCTTAATCCTGTAATCACTCATCGATTTCATATTGATGATTTTCAGAAAGGATTTGACATTATGGAAGAAGGTAACTGTGGCAAGGTAATACTTGAATGGGACTGATAATACAGGGCTCAAAAAGAACTCAATTTCAGTTAGGTAATTCATAGTATAAAAAAGGTAATGAATAAAATGGATAATTGAGGAACAATAAAAACCATTGATATGTATAATAATTTTCAGAAATTTCTTCAGGCTCAAATAGAAGAGATTAAGGCAGCAGGTCTTTACAAGAATGAAAGAATCATTGTTTCGGCACAGGGGGCAGAGATTACTCTTGCAGATGGCCGGAGAGTGTTGAATTTCTGTGCCAATAACTATCTGGGTTTATCAAACAGCGGCGAACTGATAAAAACAGCAAAAGAGGCTCTTGATTCACATGGGTATGGTATGTCGTCGGTGCGTTTTATTTGCGGTACTACTGATCTGCACAAGAAGCTTGAACAAAAGATTGCGGAGTTTTTTGGGACGGAAGATACTATACTTTATGCGGCATGTTTCGATGCAAATGGAGGAGTTTTTGAGCCGCTTCTTTCGGCTGAGGATGCTATTATTTCAGATGCTCTTAATCATGCGTCGATAATTGACGGTGTTAGGTTGTGTAAAGCTCAGCGGTATCGTTATGAAAATGCGAATATGGAGGATCTGGAAGAGCAACTGAAACAGGCACAGGCACAGCGTTTCAGGCTTATTGTTACCGATGGTGTGTTTTCAATGGACGGTAATGTAGCACCGCTTGACCGGATAGTGGAGCTTGCAGAGAGATACAACGCTATGGTAATGGTTGATGAATCGCATTCAGCAGGAGTGGTAGGGAAGACTGGTAGAGGGGTAACAGAACTTTACAATATCATCGGGAAGGTGGAGATTATTACCGGTACACTTGGCAAAGCTTTTGGTGGAGCAATTGGAGGTTTCACCACAGGCAGGAAAGAGATTATTGAGATGCTCCGGCAGAGATCTCGGCCATATCTGTTTTCTAACTCCCTTCCTCCTCTGGTTGCTGCTGCAGGAATCAGAATGTTTGAGATAATGTCAGAAACAAATGAATTGCAGGATAGACTTCATGCAAATTCAGAATATTTTATTGGAAGGATGAAAGAGGCCGGGTTTACCATTAAGCCAACTCAATCAGCAATTTGTGCAGTAATGCTTTATGATGCAAAGCTTTCTCAGGATTTTGCCGCAAAGCTGCTTGAAAAGGGAATATATGTAATAGGATTTTATTACCCTGTAGTTCCGAAAGGCGAGGCACGTATAAGGGTACAGCTCTCGGCTGCTCATACAAAAGAACATCTCAACAGGGCCATTGAGGCATTTGTTGAGACGGGGAAAGAATTTGGAATATTGAAAAACTAAAGGATTTCTATCAGGAATCGCCGCATTTCGAGGAGCCGCAGTTCTTACATATCAGGCAGCCT
Organism: Rikenella microfusus; assembly: GCA_020722575.1. Taxonomy (GTDB): domain Bacteria; phylum Bacteroidota; class Bacteroidia; order Bacteroidales; family VadinHA17; genus LD21. The sequence continues at coordinate 114,547 of DYKN01000001.1, forward strand.
TCCTGGTAAACAAGGTTTTCCGATCCACATTCACGGCATTTCCCTTTTGCCCTTGTACCATCAGGGATATACCTTTTCAGTGCTCTCTCAACACCATTCTTCCAATTGTTTATGGAATCACTATCGAGTTTAAGTGATTGAATCAGGTTAACAACATCTGGAATAGGCATTCCGTAACGAAGGACACCGGAAATAAGTTTGGCGTAATTCCAGAACTCTGGCTTAAACATGTGCGACAAGCCCCCGAGTGTATTTTTGTAACCGTATTTATCGGTATACTGGAAGTCATAACGCGTATTTCCATCTTCATCTTTGTTCTTGATAATCTTGCCTTTTACGATTGATTTCGGGATGGGGAACATCTCCTCGTCGGCCATTCCGGTAAAGATTTCATACGGTCTGCCATCTTTCAGGCCTACGAAAGCTATCCAGTTTTCATCGTTATTCTTGAATCTTATTATGTCGCAATCGAGTACTTTGGGTCTTTTTGGTCGTTCTATCACTGTATTCTGATTGCCGTTAGCGTTGATAAGCACTCCGTTACGTGAACCTTCGCGGTAAACGGTTACTCCTTTACAACCAGATTTCCATGCCGTCAGATATAATTCGCTTACAAGTTCTTCTTGAACATCGGCTGGCAGGTTGATGGTAACGCTTATGGAATGATCAACCCATTTCTGGATAGCACCCTGCATCCTTACCTTTGCAACCCAGTCAATATCGGCGGAAGTTGATTTATAATAAGGTGACCTGGCAACGATTTCATGGATTTCCTGATCGCTCATTCTTTTAACCATTTCGGGATCGTAGCCGTTAATCTTCATCCAGTCAACAAATTTATGATGGAAAACAGTGTATTCTTCCCATGAATCACCCACTTCATCCCTGAAAGTGATATTTACATCTTTGTCGTTAGGATTAACTTTTCTTCTCCTTTTATAGTAAACGCTGAAAACGGGCTCTATGCCAGAGGTGGTCTGGGTCATAATGCTTGTTGTTCCTGTTGGAGCAACGGTCAACAGTGCGATATTTCTTCTGCCATGTTTGACCATATTTTCATACAACACTGGATCGGCTTCCTTGAGGCGCAGGATAAAGAGATTATTTTTTTCTCTGCCTGGGTCGTAGATTTTGAAGGAACCTCTTTCCATGGCAAGATATACTGAAGCCCGGTAAGCCTCAAGGGCGAGTGTTTTGTGAACTTCGATAGAAAAGTCTATTGCATCATCGCTTCCGTAGCGAAGCCCAAGTGCAGCAAGCATATCGCCTTCACCTGTGATGCCTATACCCATTCTTCTGACCTGTTCTGACTTTTTGCGGATATTTTTCCAGAGATTCTTCTCAACGAGCTTCAGCTCTTCAGGTTCAGGGTCGGCTTCAATTTTTGCAAGTATTGAGTCGATTTTTTCTATCTCAAGGTCAATTATATCGTCCATGATTCTCTGGGCGATACCTACATGTTCTTTAAACAGGTCGAAATTGAATCTGGCATTTTCAGTGAATGGGTTTTCCACGTAGCTATACAGGTTAATAGCCAGAAGGCGACAACTGTCGTATGGGCAGAGAGGTATTTCACCGCACGGGTTTGTTGAGACGGTCTGATAGCCAAGGTCGGCATAGCAGTCGGGAACGCTTTCGCGGATGATGGTATCCCAGAATAGTACACCTGGTTCTGCCGATTTCCAGGCATTATGGATAATCTTATTCCAGAGTTCCGTAGCATCAATATCGCGGGTAAATTTTGGTTTATCGGAGTCGATCGGATATTGTTGGCGGAACATGGTTTTTTTCTCGACGGCATGCATAAACTCATCGGTAATTTTAACCGAGATATTTGCGCCTGTCACTTTTCCGGTTTCCAGCTTGGCATCAATGAATGCTGTTGAATCGGGATGTTTGATTGATATTGAGAGCATCAGTGCGCCCCGGCGACCATCCTGGGCAACTTCGCGTGTACTGTTTGAATAGCGTTCCATAAAGGGAACAACACCTGTTGAAGTGAGGGCACTATTCAATACCGGCATGCCCTTGGGGCGAATGTGTGAAAGATCATGCCCCACACCCCCACGCCTCTTCATCAGCTGAACCTGCTCCTGATCAATTTTCATTATTCCGCCGTAAGAGTCGGAAGGTCCCTCATTACCAATTACAAAACAATTGGAAAGTGAAGCAATCTGAAAATCATTACCTATTCCTGTCATTGAACCACCTTGAGGTACAATGTACCTGAAATCTTTTAACACACTGTAAATAAATTCCTCCGGTAATGGATTTTTGTACTTTTTTTCTATACGGTGAATTTCTCTTGCCAGCCGGCGATGCATATCATCGGGCGTCTTTTCGTAAAGATTCCCGAATGAATCCTTCAATGCATATTTGTTTGTCCATACTCGGGCCGCAAGCTCATCGTTATTAAAATATTTAAGGCTCGCTTCCATAACCTCATCATGAGAAAAGAGTGTCCGTTTAACCTTATTAAAAGCATTAGTATTACCTGTCTTATTTTCTTCACCTGTTAAAGGCTGTGTCGTCTGTTTTTCAATTTTCTTATCCGACACCTCTGGTTTCTGGACAAAAAGTTTTCCCATATTAAATTCAGATTAAAACATTATACGTTGAAAAAGATTAAGTTAAACTACCACCAGTTTAACAGGCGGGTAACTGCTAAAATATACAAGAGTGAATCTTAATGCAAGATAATAAATTTAAGATTATTAACATTTGATACAGGAGTTATCAACCGTTATTTTTATTGTCTGATATACAGAATATTATGTAACATTTTTGTAACACATATTATCTAAAAAATTAAAAATCAATATATTGTACTTGAAAAAAACAAGGGGGCATTTAAGTGCCCCCTTGCAGGAAAGTCTTTTAAATATTAGTTAAAGGTATATCTCAGTCCTAACTGCAGAGCCCATGTACTTGAGGTGGTATTAACATTTGTGAAGGTAGATTCGGGCAATGTACCTCCTGCTTCAACCATTTTGAATACGGGCTTATTTGATACAATCCTTGATGAGAGGATAGAGCCGTTGTTAAGAGTGAGTTTTTTATAGACACCCCAGTTTTTGTTCAGGAGGTTACCGAAATTAAGGATATCGGCTGTAATCTGCAGTGAGTTTCTTTTTCCGCCGACGTTGACGAAAAGATCCTGAAGGATTTTCAGGTCAAATCTGTGATACCATGGGAAGAAGGCTCCATTACGTTTTGCATATTGCCCAAGGTGGTTTCTCAGGTATTTATCCTGTGCTACGTATGCCCAGAAAGCAGAAGCCTGTTGAGCGGCAGTGTATTTTACCTGTCCTCCCACGATGAAATCCTCGAAAGTTATTTCTGTCTGGTCTTTCGGGATATAGATCAGGTCGGCATTTACGCCATCGTTGTTAAAGTCGTTTGAATATCTGTATGAGAAGTTTCCTGCCACATAACCTGAGTAGAATACTGATACTGTTGTAGCGGCATGTTTCAGGTACTCAAATTTATAGCTTAGAGAGCCAACGAGGCGATGAGGAGTCAGGTACTGGGAATAGCTGAGATCAAGGTCGTTCTGGCCTCTAACGGAGAGGTTATTCGACCATGCTGAGGCAGCCTGTGATCCCGGGTTACCGGTGATATCTTTTGCTATTGCTGCGGTATAAGCAAACATACCGTTAAAGTTATGTATTATCGGGAAGTCGAGTTGTGCGGTAAATGTCCAGCTATAACCTTTGTTTGTGTTTGTAAGTAGCATTACTTCAGAAAGATTTGAATAGACCTTTCTTCCAGCGGTTGACCATACAGGTCTTGTATCAGGGCCGTCGTAATGTGGAATATCTGCCGGTTTAAGATTCAGGTTCTTCTGGACGATAGCATTAATATCCTGTGTATAGGTGCCTTCAAGTGTCAGTAACATGTCGAGCGGAAGTTTTATTTCTGCTGCAAGGCTTGTTCTCCATACCTGTGGCATTTTGAAATTATGATCAATAGATGCAATTGAGCTGGGAGGCTTTGTTCCTGCCGTCATCGGGAACAAAGGATCCTGAGTATGAGTTGTTGGATTATAATTTGTTGCATTCAGGTTGTAGAACGGATCGGCATTAAATTTAATAGAATCGAGTGCAGCGGTTGAAGTAATTTCTACTGTGTTCTGAAGCATGCCACTGTTGGTTGGTTGGTTGGTAAACCAGACAAACGGCAGGCGGCCTGTGAATATACCGGTTCCTCCTCTGATTTTAAGCATTCTATTACCAAAGACATCCCAGTTAAATCCAACTCTGGGAGAAGGAATGATTTTAACTTCAGGCCATTGGCCAAGATCAAGTTTAATGCCATTTTCAAAGGTAAGTTCCTCAACGGCAGGGTTTGATTTAAGTTCGTTCATATATAAAGGCATATCGAACCGTATACCGTAAGTGATTTTGAAGTTATCGAGGATGCTGTATTCATCCTGAGCATAGGCTGATAGTTGTCCAAATCCAAGTTCGGCAACAGGTTTGGGGTTATCGGGATCGAATGAGTAGGTAATTGCGAAAGCAATTGGCTGATAGCCCGGTACACCGTTTACGTGATTTACAAACGACTGAAGGTCTCTGAACCTGTAATAGCTTGTTCCATAACGCATAAAAGAGTTGCCGAAGTAGAGGTATTCAAACGATGCACCGGCTGTAATGTTATGACGTCCTGTTTTGTATGTGACATTATCAACAATTGTGTACACATTATTAACTACATTATTGTTAAAGGAGAACAGCTCGTATCCTGCACTCATATATGCGTTAAGCGGGGTACCTCCGTCCCAGATGTCAATGAATGGGAATATATCACTGTTACTGGTCCTTGTGTCCTGTATCATGGTGACAGTACCGAGTATCTGGTTTGAGAGTGCGTTTGACAGATTGCTGTTAAGTTCGGCTGAAAGTGAGTAAACAGTGTTGAGAAATCCGTAGTTTGTGTTTTTAAACGACATCGCATTCGCACTAACCCTGCTTGATGAGGCTCTTGGGTTGGGGGCACTGGTTCCGTTGACAAGCTGGTCGTTGGTTGACCGCACGGCATTGAATCTGAGGCTGAATTTATGCCTGGCGGTTATGTTCCAGTCGAGCCTGCCAAGCACTTTGAAATTTTCTGTTGCGAAGACTCCATAATTATCAAATGGACCGGTTACATATCCAAACTGTGATTGTAGAAAATTTGAGAATTTTATCAGGGAGTCGGCCGGTACACGGCTTATGTTTGGATCTCCGAGGTTGTTAACTCCGGGTCGGTATGCCTGCCATTCCATACCCGGACGAGTTGATGTTTCAAATTCTCCGTTAACGAAGAAGAAAAGTTTGTTTTTGATAATTGGTCCGCCGACTCTGGCACCCAGAATTTTTGTTGATGTTTTTGCTGCAGGAGGCAGTTCAAAGTCTCCAACCCATTTACCATTGAATGACTGGTCGCGGTAAAATGAATAAATTGAAGCCGAATACTGGTTGGTTCCTTTACGGGTAATTGCATTTATGCCTGCTCCTGTAAAGTTTGCCTGGCGCACATCAAACGGGGTGACGTTTACCTGTATTTCCTCAATCGCGTCGAGAGAGATTGGCTCTGCGTCACCGCCCGGCATATTTCTGCTGCTGAGTCCGAAATTATTATTGAAGTTTGATCCGTCAATAACAATGTTATTATATCTTCCGTCGCGGCCTGCAAAGCTATTGTTACCTCCATAAAGTGGGGAGAGACGAATAAAGTCGTTTATACTTCTGTTTATTGACGGGAGTGTGGAAATATCATCACTTCTGATATTCATTGAAACACCTGTCTTCATTGAGTTGAACGCACTCGGGCGGGCTCCTACTACAACTACTTCGGTAAGTTCCTGACTGCTTTCAGCCAGAGATGCGTTGAGATTAAAAGTCTCACCAAGAAAAAGTGTAATGTCAGTAAAGTTCTTCTTTGTATATCCTACAAATGAAACTTCCACTCTATAGGGTCCACCAGGCCTCATACCCTGAATAAAATAAAAACCTTCAGTATTGGCTGAAGCCCCATAAAGTGTACCCGACGGTTCATGAACTGCAACTATTGTTGCACCCGGCATGGCTGCACCTTCGGTGTCAGTAATCTTTCCGGCCATTGATGATGTTGTCGCTCCCTGCCCGAAAAGAAAAACAGGCAGAAATGCAAGCATCAGCGCTGTTGCTAATTGTCTTGTCTTTCTAATCATAGTTTCAGGATTAAGTTTAGTACTCATTTATTAGAATTTATTGTTGAACATAAAGGTTATATTTAAGAATCAAAAAAATAAAATGCACGTAAAAATATTGATTCATCGGCATTAAAAGAAAAATTTGAATTAATAATTATTAACAACATTTAAACCTGGTTTTTAGAATCTTGTTCAAATTCCTGAAAAATTTTTTTGAAAATTTTTTCTGTTGAACCTCTATTTTCCTCAACATATTTTAAAAGTATTTCAGAGATGCTTTTGTAGAATATGCTGTCAGTCAGCAATCTGTCTAAAATAGTCTGGAATTCTTTATAGTTTCTGAAGCAAAATGCACCTTTCAGGTTAATGAGATCGATGGCTTCTTTGAACTTAAGGTGGTTTGGACCGAACAGAACCGGTACGCCCCAGCAGGCAGGTTCAAGTATATTGTGAATCCCTTTCCCAAAACCTCCACCTACTGCGGAAATATGTGCATACCTGTATGCAGATGAAAGAATACCTACGGTATCAATTAAAAGGATTCTTGCATCTTTATGTTTTTCTGAGAATTGTGAAAGCCTTATACAACTGGGTTTCAGGATTTTCTCGAGTCTTTCGATATTAGGCCTACTGGGTTCATGAGGAGCGAAGATCCATTTCATTCTTCCTGGATTGGCATTAATATATTCTGCTATTATATCCTCATCCGAATTCCAACTGCTGCCTGCGAGGAAAGCTTTTTCACCGTTCAGGAATTGTTCAATCGCCGGGACGGCAGAAGCTGATGAAGCTATCTTTGCAACCCTGTCGAAACGGGTATCACCTGCAACAGTAATATTTTCAACTCCGGCCTGTGAAAGTAGTGATGCAGACCTGGAATCCTGAACAAAAATATGTGTGAATTTCTTCAGAATATTTAGAAAAAAACTGCCATACCACCTGAAAAAATGCTGGTCAGGCCTGAAAATTCCCGAGACCAGATAAACCGGTATTGCGTTTCTATTAAGTTCAGATATATAATTATTCCAGAACTCATATTTAATAAAAATTGCCTTTTCACACCTTATGGTTCTGATAAAATAGACAGCATTCCTTTTTGTATCGGCAGGAAGGTAGCATATATAATCGGCCAGGGGATAATTTTTCCTTATTTCATACCCTGATGGGGAAAAAAATGTAAGAATTATTTTGAAATCCGGCAGTTCTTCTTTAATTTTTTCAATTAGAGGTCGTCCCTGTTCAAATTCTCCCAGTGAGGCACAATGAACCCAGACTATTCTGTGAAATTCTGCAGTAGCTGAAGCCAGTTTCTTTCTCCATTCTCTCCTCCCTTTTATCCATAGTTTTGCCTTTGTATTTAAGGGGCTGGCAAGAAATATGGCAAAAGTATAAAGATATACTGCAATATTATAAATGAATTTCATAGGTAAATTTTCGGCACAAATGTAATAAAAGAGATAGATATGACTCTAATGTGAGGATGTTACATTATTATTAAAAAATAATCTTGTTACTTTTGTGAAATAATTATGTTGAGATGGTAAGGCTTGTTGCCCTGATAATTTCCATAGTCCTTCAGGTTATTGCGGCTGTGATTGCTGTAAAATTTGTTAGATTGACAAAGTACAGGCTTTCATGGATTCTACTTTCGCTTGCATTTGTCTTTATGGCTGTTAGAAAACTAATACAACTTTCTGAATTTTTGCGAGGGACACCTTCCTATATTTGGCAAATGATTGATGAGTGGATGGGAGTGCTTATCTCTTTTATGATAATAGTTGGTGTTATCCTTATAAGAGAGATATTCTATTCTTTAAAGAAGGCTGAGGCAGACAGGTTGAAGACTGAAAGAAGGGTTTTGAGTGCCATAATCAATACCGAAGAGAATGAAAAGAAGCGATTTGCCAAAGACCTTCACGATGGGCTTGGGCCTCTTCTTTCAACTGTAAAGATGGCTCTTTCAGCACTTAACGGGAAAATTAATGACCCCGCTGGGATTGAAATATTACAGAATACCAATCACGTGGTTAACGAAGCAATAAATACAATCAAGGAAGTTTCAAATAATCTAAGTCCTCATGTACTTGAAAATTTCGGCCTTTCGAGTGCAATAGGTGCTTTTGCGGCAAAAGTTAACCAGATAAAGGCTCTGGAAGTGGATTTCAGATCAAATATGGAAGGGATCAGACTTGAAGCCGATAAGGAAGTTATTGTTTACCGTGCAGTTTGTGAGCTTATAAATAATTCACTTGTTCATTCAGGTGCATCGAAGATCGACATAGAGCTGAATAAACATGACAGATTCGTAACCTTACAATATTCAGATAATGGGAGAGGATTTGATACTTCAATACTTGGCACAGAAGATTGCACGGGAATGGGACTTTCGAATATAGAAACACGCGTAAAGTCAATTGACGGCATATTTTTTATTGAAAGCAACAGGGGAAAGGGCACAAGTGCCCTTATCAAAATTATTGACTGACAGTTTGAAGTTAAAGAAAGAGGCACCAATTATGGAGAAGACAAAAATAATAATAGTTGACGATCACCAGCTTTTTCGAAAGGGGCTCAGGCTGCTTCTTGAGACAATACCGGAATTTGAAATTACAGGAGAAGCCTCAAACGGGGAAGAGCTTATTGATCTTCTCGGAGAACAGAATGCGAATGTGATTTTGATGGATATAAGCATGCCTGTTCTCGATGGTATTGAAGCAACAGCACGTGCTCTTGAAATTGATCCCGGACTGAATATCATTGCACTTTCTATGTATGGTGAGGAAGACTACTATTACAGAATGACTGAAGCAGGAGCAAAGGGATTCTTGCTTAAAGATTCTGATATCTCGGAAGTCAGAGATGCTATCTTTACAGTAAGCCGCGGCGGTACATATTTCTCACAACAACTTCTGCAAAATGTCATCAGAAAAATTAAGTATCGGGAATCGGAACAAAAAAGTGCAAAGCTTTCAAAAAGAGAAAAGGAAATTCTGTTAAAAATATGTGAAGGCCTTTCAAACCATGAAATCGCCGATGCCCTGTACATAAGCAAACGAACTGTTGATAAGCATAGAGCAAACCTCCTCGAAAAAACTGGATCAAAAAATACAGCAAGCCTGATACTTTATGCAATCAGAAATAAATTAATAGAAATCTGAATAGTGTCATGTCAGATCTCCTTAAAATAGGCCCTGCCGGCGAAGAAGCTGCTGTAAACCTGCTAAAAGAAAAAGGGTACAAGATACGGCATCGAAACTGGAAATGGGGACAGAAAGAAATAGATATCATTGCCGAAAATGACGACGTTATAGTGTTTGTGGAGGTAAAAACAAGGAAAGACGATTATTGGCTTCATCCACGCGATGCCGTAACCGATAAAAAACAAAAAATGATAATTTTTGCCGCAGATAATTATATCCGGATATATAACATTGAAAAAGAATGCAGATTCGATATAATTACCGTTATTACCGATGGTAAGAACAATGCTCTGGAACACATTGAGAATGCCTTTTATCCTACTCTAAAATAATGAAGATAAGATTTTTCCGGAAATTTCAGTAAATTTTATAATTATGACGGAAATCTGTTTGAAGTTCATTAAAAATGAATATTTTAGTAAAGTTAATTTTAAATTGATAATAATTTAAATAATTTTTGTTATTATGAGATCACTGATTACCATCGTGTTAATATTTCTGTTATATATTTCAGCCTTCTCCCAGGTCCGCCAGAGCGGTCAACAGGCAATTACTTCAAAAGATGTGGGATACAGCTTCACAGTGGTTGTGGATCTGAAAGCAACTCCAGTGAAAAACCAGGCCAGTACAGGTACCTGCTGGTGCTTTGCAACTACATCATTTATTGAGTCGGAACTCCTGAGAATGGGTAAAGGCGAATATGATCTTTCTGAAATGTTTATTGTAAGGTATAATTATATTGACAAGCTAAAGGATAATTATCTAAGACAGGGTAAAGGGAATCTTGGACAGGGAAGTCTGGCCCACGACTGGATGGCAATATTTTCAAAGGTAGGGATCGTTCCGGAAGAGGTCTATCAGGGGCTGAATTACGGGTCGCCGGTTCACAATCATGGTGAACTGAATGCTTTTATCAATGCTGTTGCAGCAGTCCCGGTACAGAGAAAAAAAGAAAGCCAGCAATATCATAAAATTGTAAATGCCATATTTGATATATATTTCGGCGAAGTACCTGAACAGTTTAATTACAGGGGGAAAAGTTATACACCTCAATCCTTTGCATCAAGTCTTGGCATAAATCCAGATGATTATGTTGAAATAACATCCTTCACGCACTTTCCCTTTTATACCAGAGGACTTCTTGAAGTTCCTGATAACTGGAGAATGGAAAAGATGTATAATGTTCCTTTGGAGGAGATGATTCAGATAATGGATTATTCACTCACTAACGGTTATACTATAGCCTGGGACGGCGATGTAAGCGAGAGGGGATTCTCTCACGCACGTGGTATTGCAGTAATTCCTGTATCCATATCCGCTGAAGATAATTCAACAACCGACAGGGCAAGGTTTGAAAGGTCAAATATTCAGGGCAGGCAGACAGAAACTGGGATATCAGAACCAGTTGCTGAGATAAACGTCACCCAGGAAATCAGGCAGGCAGGATATGAAAATTTTTCAACCACCGATGACCACCTGATGCATATTACCGGGCTATTGAAAGACCAGAACGGAACAAAATTCTACAAAACGAAAAACTCCTGGGGTACCGACAGAAACTCTTACGGAGGTTATCTTAACATGTCGGAAAATTATGTGAAGGCAAAAACCATATTTATTATGGTGAACAAAAACGGAATTCCTCCTGCATTAAAGGCCAAACTGGGGATCAATTAGAAAAAAGATTATTTCATACTTCGTTTGTAACTGATCGAGACTCCTGCCCCCCGGTTGTCAACGGTTGTTTCATAATTCGGAAGACTCTTTATGTATTCCAGAAACTCCTGCTGACCGCTTCTGAAGCCACCGCCGCGGAAACCTCTGCTTCCCTGTCCGTAATCGTAAACATTATGGGCAGTGAAACATCCTCCAACCTTTAATTTGGGTTCGAGCTCAATAAAATAATTCTTGTACCACTCTTTGTCGGCGTCGCTGAAAACAAAATCAAACGGACCTTTAAGTTCTTTTACAAGCTGATGTGCATCGGCAAGCCTGGCATCAATATATTCCGATAAACCTGCTTTTTTAAAGTTATCTACTGCTTTCCTGTGGCGCTCTTCGTCAATTTCAATCGTAATCAGCTTGCCTCCTGTCTTGCTTAATGCCCAGGCAATCCAGATACCGGAATGCCCCGTTGAAGTACCTATCTCCAGCGCACTCTTATAATTGTTCTTCAATATTATATCATACAAAAGCCTGCCATCTATTTCCGGCACATTCATATCATGCCACCTGCCTGAATTCTCAGCAAGAAATTTCCTGACCTGCTCGTCAAGCACAGGGTTTTCTTTGAGATTCTGGGTATATGCCATAAATGGTAAAATTGCTGTAAGAATGCAAAGAAATACCTTTTTTGAAGTAAATCGTAACATATTCTGAGTTTTTATTTATTATATAAGACATCTGTAATAATGATTTTATTCCATGAGATTACGTATAAATATACTGAGAGCCTGGCTAAAACCAGTTGAATAGACTCAATAAATTTAATGGTATTATTTCAAAAATATTAACCCAATTTTCGTAATTTTGTTCATTTAATAATGTAAACTTTTATAAAATATATGAATTTTTCAAATTTTATTTTGGACAATGGAAAGCGCATAAGCCGCGATCATTTTATTCACCTTGTAAAGATAGCAAAACTTGATGGCAAAATAACCGACAGTGAGTTTAAAATACTTCATAGGGAAGGTAAAAAATTCGGACTTACCGACCCCGAAGTTGATGAACTTATCAACACAGAAGATCCTTATTCCTATCATCCTCCATATAGCCTCGAAGACAAATTTTTTGAATTGTACAATATCACCGAAATGATTCTATCGGATGGAATTGTCACCGAAGATGAAAAAAAAATGATTAAACGGTACGCAATTGCAGCCGGAATACCTGATGAATTTGTTGACGGATTATGTCAGATTCTTTTGACCGGTGTGAAAAATGGGAAAAGAGAAGAAGAACTTTTAAATGAATTCAAAAAAAAATATGTAAGCAAACTTAAAAGAAAGTCTTGATTTCTCTCAAACTATCAGAAGATTCACATCTATAATAGCTGAAGAAAAGAATAAAATGATTTAGTTTTCAATGAAATTTTCAGGAGAAAATTTGTTTAGATTCTAAACAATTATTATTTTTGTTTAGAACCTAAACAAAAATAATATGGAAAAAGAACTTCAGGAGTTGATAGATCAATTTCTGAGAATATTACATCTCTATTCTGTAATAACACGTAAGCCAAAGGATTATGGAACGGGAGATCTTCTTTATTTCACGGAGGTTCATACAATTGCAATGATTGGGAGTAAAGGAGAGATAAACGTTACAAATCTAGCGGGGTTAATGGGAGTGACCAAAGGAGCCATCTCGCAGACAATCAGGAAGCTTACGGCCAAAGGGCTGATATTGAGAAAGTCAACAGATAACAGGAAGGAGGTTTTGCTGGCCCTTACGGAGAAGGGATTGAGAGTTTTCAAAGGTCAGGCTTCATTCAGGAAAGAGCTTTTCACTTTTGCCGGGACTCTTTACAGGCAGGCAAAGCCTGGTGATATTGATACTGTGAAGAGGTTGTTTAATGCAATAGTCAGAAATATGCAGGAGAGGATAAATAATTTATAAACTATGAAAGTGATAAATCTCTTGTGTAAGGTAGCTCTTCTGATACCGGTAGCCCTGTACGGTCAGGAGAGACTTGATGATTATATCAGGTATGGACTGGAGAACAATCTTGTTATAAAACAAAAGATTGCGGATTGCAGAAAAAGTCTGGAAGCCCTCCGGGAGGCACGCGGGATGTTTTATCCGGGTATCAGTTTCATAGCAAGATATACCCGTTCAGAAGGAGGCCGGGTTATTGAATTTCCGGCAGGACAACTGATGAATCCGGTTTTTATGACTCTTAATGCACTTACACATTCGACTCTATTCAGCCCTATTGAAGATCAGGAGATTAAATTTCTCAGGCCTAAAGAGCATGAAACTAAACTGAGAATGACTCAGCCCGTTTTTAGCCCGGAATTATATTATAATTCAAAGATAAAAAAGGAGATGAGTCTCTACAGTGAGGTTGATAATGAACAATACCGGCGTGAACTGATTGCTGAGATAAAAAAAGCATATTATAATGTTGCGATGGCAGAAGGTATTGTGAGGCTACTTGAAGAAACCGGGAAACTGCTTTCAGAAAATGTTAGGGTAAGTAAAAGACTTTTTGAAAATGATCGGGTAACGCGCGATGTCGTGTATCGCTCTGAAGCGGAATTAAGCGCATGGGAGCAGGAATATCAGAAAGCCGCAAGTAACAAAAAAATTGCTATAGCTTATTTTAATTTTCTTTTGAACAGGGATATGGATGAGCCTTTAATTACCAGTTTCCCCGATTCGCTTCCGAAGATATATGAACTTTCCCAGCAATACACAACTCTGGCATTAAAAAACCGGGAGGAACTGGAAAAGCTTGAAAAGTATATTAACATCACGGATTTCAAAGTTAAGATGGACCGGGCTGATAGATTGCCTGATATCTACCTTGTTGTGGATTACGGATTTCAAGGAGAAGAGTACAGGTTTAATAAAAAACAGGATTATTTTCAAGCATCAGCTGTACTGACCTGGAATCTTTTTGAAGGTTACCGCAATCGCTCAAAAATAAGGCAGGCCCTTTTAGAAAAATCAATAGCTGAGATAAAACTTGAAGAGGCTCGGAAACAAATTGAGCTTGAAGTTCTTTCAGTGCTAAGTGAATTACTTGCAGCTGAAAAAGGTATTATTTCTGCAGAAAAGCGTTTACTGAATGCCTCTGAAGGCTTCAGACTTGTAAAGAAAAGATACGAGGAAGGAGAGGCCAGTTTGCTCGAATTTCTTGATGCACGTTCCACCCTTACAAGAGCTTCAGAAAATCTTATTATTTCAAAATTTACTTATCTGTCGTGTTTTGCCGACTTTGAAAAAGTAACCGCTTCAGGAAATTATTATAAATAGTCTAAAAATGAAAAGAATATTTGCATTAACGTATATTATCCTGTTTCTGTTGTTTTCATGCAAGAACAGGTCGCAAAATTATCAGGCAGGAGAAGTAAACAACGTCAGGGTTGTGAAGGTGAACGTTTCATCTGAACCAATGCATATTCATGTCGCAGGTCTAATAATGCCGGAGGAGGAAATTAAATTATCCTTTAAAACAGGTGGTATTGTTGGAGTTATATATGTTAAAGAGGGTGCAAGGGTTAGAAAGGGAGATTTACTGGCTTCGCTGAATCTTTCTGAGGTGAATTCACATTTTGACATGGCAGAGAATGCATACAGGAAAGCATCCCGCGATTATGAGAGAGCAAAAAGACTTCACGCTGACAGTGTTGCCACACTTGAACAGCTACAGAATGCAAAAACAGCACTTGATATAGCCAGGTCTAACCTCAATATTGCCAGTTTTAATCTTGAAAAATCAAAAATTATTGCTCCTGCTGACGGTATAATTTTGAAACAGATGGTAAAGGAGAATGAGCTTGTTTCACAGGGATATCCGGTTTTCCTTTTTGGTGTTTACTGCGGATTATGGAAACTTACTTCCGGAATAGCTGACAGAGATATTGTTAAGATACATGCAGGTGATTCGGCAGTTGTTATGCCTGATGCATGGCCAGGGGTGCGTCTGCCCGGTGTGGTTGATGCTACAGGAGAAATGGCATCTCCGATTACGGGAACATTTGAAGTAAAAATTCGTTTCAGTGATTGCGGATATCGCCTGGCCGCAGGATTTATTGCTACAGCCGATATTTTTCCGGTTACTCTACACAGTAGTGTTACGGTACCTGCCGGAGCAGTAATAGGGATTGATGGTAATACAGGCTATGTCTTCACTTTAACCGATTCATGCACAGTTAAAAAAATAAGGGTTAATATCGGTGAAATAAGGGGTTCTATGTTTACACTGTTTGATTTCCCGACTGAAATAAACGAAATTGTATCGGAAGGAGCTGCTTACCTGAAAGACGGAATGAAGGTTAATGTACTTAAATAATAATCAGATGAAAATAACAGAGCTGGCCGTCAGAAATTATCAGTTCACAGTTGTTGTGTTTCTGATGCTGGTTACACTGGGTGTTTTTTCTTATATCAAAATACCCCAGGCTGAAGATCCTGAATTCCCTATATCAATATTTCCCGTTATCGCAATATTTCCGGGAGCTTCACCGGCAGATATTGAGGAACTTGTTGTTGACAGGATTGAAAAAAGCATGAATGAACTGGAGGATCTTGTAAGAATAAAAACTGAAATAAAGGACGGTGTTGCTGTAATAGTGGTTGAGTTCAGTGCTGAATGTGATCCTGATAAAAAGTTTGATGAGGTTATGAGGCAGGTCAACTCATTGAAACCTTCCATGCCCGAAGGCCTGTATAGTCTGGAAGTTCTTAAAATTCAGGCAGGTAATACAAATATTGTTCAGTGTGCAATTGTTTCCGATAGTGTCTCTTATGATGTTCTTGGCAGTTATGCGGAGGAGCTCAGGGATATGATTTCAGCCGTAGAAGGTGTCAGGAAAGCCGAAGCCCTTGCTTATCCTGCAAGAGAAGTAAAAATTGAAGTTGATCTTCAGAAAATTGCATTACTCAATATTTCAATCGGAAAAATTATTTCTGCCGTCCAGAGTGATAATTCAAACATACCCGCAGGAAGTATTGATATTGGCCCGAAGAAATTCAATATAAGTATTGACAAAGTGTATGATGATCTGGAAGGAATAAGAAACACAATAATTTCTTCTTATGGAGGGCAGATTGTTTTTCTTAAAGATGTTGCCACCGTTGACTGGCAGAGTGAAGAGGTGAAATATTTTGGACGTTTCAACGGAGAAAAGGCTGCTTTTGTTGTGGCCAGCATGAAGACAGGGTTTAATATTCACAGGGTAAAGAATGAAATTTATCGAGTTTTTGATTCTTTTGAAAAGGATCTTCCGGAGGGAATAAGAATTGAGAGAGGTTTTGACCAATCGCAAAATGTGAGAAATAAACTTTCGCGTCTTGAAAAGGATTTTCTTTTTGCATTCTTTCTTGTAATGATAACCCTTTTACCTCTTGGTTTCAGAGCATCGGGGACAGTGCTGATAGCTATACCCCTTTCAATTATGATTGGCGTTACAGGATTATATTTTATAGGGTTTAGTATAAATCAGTTAAGCATTGTTGGCGGGGTAATTGCTCTTGGATTACTTGTTGATGATTCAATTGTGGTGATCGAGAATATCTCGAGGTGGGTTAGGGAAGGTCATTTACCTTACAATGCTGCCATCGGGGCGACCAGTCAGATAGGCACTGCAGTACTGGGATGTACTGCAACACTCGTTTTTGCTTTTCTGCCTCTTATGTTTCTCCCCGGAATGGCGGGTAAATACATGCGCTCATTGCCAACAACAATTACTTTTGTTGTAATTGGATCCCTGTTTGTGGCATTAACAATTATACCATTCATTGCAAGTCTGGTACTTAAAGGTAATGTGAATCCCCAGGGAAATACCGCTTTACGTATATTTCATAAAATTATAGATTTAACTTATTCCAGGGCTCTGAAATGGTCTCTTGATAATCCTTTGAAGACCGTTATAATTGGGGCTGTTTTGTTTTTCGCCTCGCTTTTTCTTGTTAAAGTAATAGGATTCAGCCTATTCCCCAAAGCCGGGATGCCACAATTTCTGATTACAATTGAAACACCGAGAGGTAGTAACATTAATGAAACCGACAGAGCAGTAAGGTTTGTTGAGTCGGTACTTAAAAACCGTCCGGAAGTAAAATATTTCATGTCGAACATTGGCAAAGGTAATCCGATGATTTATTACAATTCCTTTCAGAAAAGCGGGCAATCGACGCTTGGAGAGGTAATGTGTGAGGTAAGGCAGGAGTTTGTGCCTCAGATGCACAAATTTGTCGACTGGTTAAGGGATACTCTTAATGCCTATGCTAATGGACGAATTTATGTAAATGAGTTTGAGAACGGTATGCCTGTTGATGCGCCAATTGCTGTAAGGCTTATTGGCGATAATCTTGATACACTTAACAGGTATGCGGGAATTATTGAGGATGTGATTAGGAGAACACCTGGCACAATCTATATCAAAAATCCTTTAAGTCAGTCGCTTACTGATCTTAAACTCATTATCAGCAGAGAAAAGGCAGGAATGCTTGGAGTTCCTACAGTAGAAGTTGAAAGGACGGTGCGTCTTGCTCTGGCCGGCATCGAGGCTGGTAAATTCAGGGATAATAAAGGCAGGGAATATCCAATTATAATATGTCAAAAAAAGACTACAGCGGAAAATATCGAAAGGCTTAACAGGATTTATGTGTCTTCATTATCAGGAGAACAGATCCCGCTATCGCATATTGCACGGCTTGAGTTTTACGATTCACCTACTCTCATACAGCATTACAACAGGGAGCGTTCAATAACTGTTTCATCATCGGTACAAACCGGATTCAATACCGATAAAACTACAAAGGAAATATTATCAGAACTTGAAAAAATCAAACTTCCGGAGGGTTACAGAATAATACCGGCCGGTGAGATTGAAAGCAGGCGAGAGAGCTTTGCAGGGATATGGTCGGCAATTCTTATAGCTGTTTTCGGCATTTTTTCAATACTGTTGCTTGAGTTTAAAACTTTCAGGGGAACACTCATTGTACTTACGGTAATACCTCTTGGAATAATAGGAGGTTTACTTATGCTCTGGATAACGGGTAATACTCTATCGTTTGCTGCGGCAGTTGGTTTTGTGGCATTGATTGGAATAGAGATTAAGAATTCGATACTTCTGGTTGACTTTACCAACCAGCTCAGGGAACAGGGGATGCCACTTGATGAAGCAATAAGAAAAGCAGGGGAGATACGTTTCTTGCCAGTTGTGCTTACTACACTTACTGCTGTGGGAGGGCTTATGCCAATTGCACTCAGCGGATCGGAACTCTATTCACCGCTCGCTTTTGTAATAATAGGCGGACTTATTACCTCGACACTGCTTGCCCGACTTGTAACTCCTGTAATGTACAGGCTAATCCCTCCAGAGATTAAACCTTAAATTTTATTAAAGTGATAATAAATCACCGAATTTTAATCAGATTTTTATTAGTTTGCTGCCTTATTATTTATTAAAGACAGAATATTATGAAACTCTACAGACAAATTTTCCCGGTTATTTTTCTGGCTGTAATTTTATCGTCAGCCTATTCACAGCAGGACAAGGTAATAAAAGAAATTATCAGGCTGGGGCAGACCGACAATCAGACGATGCAACATCTTGATATTCTCACTAACCGTTTTGGCGGCAGGATTACAGGATCGGATGCTTATGAATGTGCAGTGCGCTGGTGTGCAGACCAGTTCAGGAAATGGGGGATGGAAGTAATGCTGGACGAGGTAGGGGAACTCCCGGTTGGATTTAATCGTGGCCCGTGGTTTGGCAGAATGCTAAGCGATAATGGCATGATTCTTCATTTTGCGACACCATCGTATACGGCAGGTACAAAAGGTGTTCAGAGAGGTCATGTGTTGATGGAACCAAAAACAAGAGCAGAATTTGAAAGAATGAAGGGTGCATTAAAAGGGGCATGGGTTCTGATAACAGGAACAAATAACGGCTGGCCGATTGATTATTCTGCCAAAGGTGATTCAATAAGGAAAAAAATTATTGAGGAAAATGAGGAAATTGAAAAGAAAAACAGGGAAATTGCTGGTGAGAACCGGAAAAATCCAGAGGGTGAGCAAAAACCACTAATACCCCTGAAGGATGAACCTGCTCTTTTTTACAGGGAAATGCGTGAAGCCGGAATACTGGGAATTATACAATCCTCACCCGTACCTATTAGAGTCCTTTACGACCGGAAAAATATCGAAAAAATGAACTTTGAAAATCTGCCAGATGTTCCTGACATCAAGCTGGATGAGCACCAGTATAAAATAATTGAACAGATGGTTAAGGAAAGAAGATATTTTCAGCTTGAGTTTGATATCAGAAATCATTTTAGGCCAGGACCGATAAAATATTACAATGTTATTGGTATAATACGAGGTACAAAATACCCTGATGAGTATGTGATAATGGGCGGGCATCTTGATTCGTTTGATGTAGCAACCGGTGGTGTTGATGATGGTTCGGGAGTAACACCGACAATGGAAGCGGCACGCCTCATCATGAAAGCGGGAGGTAAACCAAAAAGAACCATTATTGTTGCATTATGGGCAGCTGAAGAGTTCGGATTATGGGGATCAAAAAGCTGGGTTACAAAAAATAAAGATAAACTCGGGAAAATTTCAAATTATTTTAACCGCGATGGAGGACCTACCGTTGCAAACAGCCTGACAGTGCCGGAAGAAATGTATAAAGACTTTGAAAAAGTCTGCGAACCTCTGAATAGCATTAATCCCGATTTTCCCTTCACACTTAACAAAAGAACTACACCTCCACCTCCAAAACCTATGACTGCAGGAGGTTCTGACCACGCATACTTTGCCATGAACGGAGTACCAACTATTTCGTTCGGAACCGCCGACCCGAAAGGATATAATTTTAACTATGGTGAAATCTGGCACACTGAAAGAGATACTTATGACAAGAGCATAGCAGAATACCAGAACCATACATCAGTTGTAACCGCGGTGGTCGTATATGGCCTTGCAAACCTCGACCATCTTCTTTCAAGAGAAGGTCTTTATGCAGAAGAACCAGAAACAAAGCAAAAGTAATTTAAACGAAAGGATATTTTCATCAGGTTGATTGGCTCGATTTTTGATGATCTCAGGTATTAAAGATAAAATGAACCTTAATGTTTCTGAAAAAACCTGAAAATGAAAAATCTATGGTTCAACCGGTGAAATTAATCTTACGATACCCAAAGATTACAAGGTAATTGACGATAGTCGGTACTGGTTAAGAATAAATGATGATATGCAAAGCTTCGAAAACAAAAGGCAATTAAAGAAAATCTTTCCAACCATTCAGAATGAAATTGAAACATATCAATAACAGGGTTGACTTCACCAAAATTGATGATGTTAAAAAGCTTGTATTGTTCTGTATGGAGAAAAAAAATAATTATTTGCAGTTACCTTAACATTTATATTTCCAGGTCATTGTTATTTTTACAGCAAAATCTGATAATTACAGATAAACAAATTATTGAGTTATGGAGAAAAAATATATTGATGGCCTTTTAATTATCGGGGTTTCTTTTCTTATTTTTGTTTTTTTCTTTTCATGTAAGAAAGATGATAATGATACGAAAGATGTTACAAAGGGTCCTGTTGCAACCACAAATGAAGCAACCAATGTAGGGCAAGGCTGGGCTACCCTGAACGGAACTGTTAATCCTAATAACAGTATAACCGTGGCTTATTTTGAATATGACACAGCAACATTATTCAATAATAAAATCGAAGCTGTACCCGATACGATAAATGACCATAATATTACCACTGTGAAAGCACAGCTGACAGGGCTTTTACCTGGAACAACCTACCGGTTCAGACTTGTTGCGATCAATTCGGAAGGCACATCTACAGGAAGTGAAAAGACTTTTACCACAACTACTCCCGTGCATTTTGAAATTAATTTCAATCCCGATATCACTTATGGTACTGTAACGGATATTAATGGCAATATTTACAGAACTGTTAATATTGGGACACAGGAGTGGATGGCTGAAAATCTAAGAGTTGAAAAGCTTAATGATGGAACAGCTATTCAGTTTTTGCCTGATGCTTCATCATGGTCGTCAACAGAATCTGGATTGCCGGCATATTCATGGTATAATAATGATTCTATCGGGTATGGAGCGTTGTATAATTGGTATGCAGTGAGTACCGGTAAGCTATGCCCTGTGGGATGGCATATTGCAACTGATGAGGAATGGACAATTCTTACAGATTATCTTGGAGGACAGGAATTGGCAGGTGGTAAACTTAAGGAGAAAGGAACAGCTCACTGGCAGGAACCAAATACAGGAGCAAGCAATGAATCAGGATTTTCTGCCCTTCCAGCAGGTTACCGGCATTTCTCCGGATATTTCAATGGTATTGGTAAATATGGTTACTGGTGGACTTCTACAGAATCTTCAGAAAATGAAGCTTTTTTGAGAACAATGTCATATGGCTTTCCAAATATTGACCGAAGCAGCAGCAGTAAAAAAAGTGGAATGACGATCAGATGTGTAAAGGACAATTGATTTTACCTCCAAAACTGTTTTTATTATCTTTGATCAATTGTTAATCACTATTTTATCTGATTATTAAATATGGAGGAAAAAATTCTTTATAGAATCCTGATTACAGGTTATGTTCAGGGTGTTGGTTATAGATATTCCGCTCTTAGCGAAGCTCGAAGGCTTGAAATAACAGGTTATGTCAGGAACATGCCTGACGGGAGTGTTTATATCGAGGCCGAAGGCAGTAGAAATAAGCTTGATGCTTTAGTTAAATGGTGTTATGAAGGCCCGGGTCATGTTGTAAACGTTAATGTAACAGAAAATCCCCCGGTAGGATATAAAGATTTTACAATCAAATACTAATTCAGGAAATCATTTCCCTGAGCCTTTTCGCATTTTTTATAGCATACCCCTGATAATCATTGTTGAAAAATACCCATACTTCTTTTCCCTCCTGCTGCCATCTCTTAATCTTTTCTGCATACTGAAAGAGATCATCATCGCTGTAATCAGAAGCATAAAGATGTTCACGTCCGTGAAAACGGATGTAAACAAAATCTGTTGTAACAGTTTCAAAATAAGGATATCTATTTCCCGAATCAGCTATAACTAAAGCCATATTAAACCTTTCAAGAATGGCAAAAAAAATGTCATTAATCCATGTTTTGTTTCTGACCTCTATCGCAAACCGATATCCTGAATATTTCTCTTTTAGCGTTTCAAAAAACAGAGAAATAAGCAATTCATTATACATCATACCGGGTGGGAGCTGGATAAGAACCGGCCCGAGTTTTGTTTTCAACTTAATGAAAACATCAAAAAATTTCTGAATCGCTTCTCCGGCATTTACAAGTTGTAACTCGTGAGTGACATACCTGCTTAGTTTCGGACAGAAGAAAAATATATCCGGAGTCCTTTTCAGCCATCCTTCAACAGTTGATATACGCGGAAGATGATAAAAACATGAGTTGAGTTCGACACATGAAAAATGCATTGTGTAAAACTCAAGATATTTTTCAGGCTTAATGGTATCAGGATAAAAAATATTCTGCCAATGCCTATAACTCCAGCCTGAAGTACCAATATTAACATGGAGTTTCATTAGTGAGTTATTATTTTTTCTAAAATTAAAAACATTTTTGTTTCCTGAGAATAACTTTAATTATCTTTGAAACAGATAATAATCAGTAATTATTTATTGAGAAAATGAAAACAAATCATCAATTTCGTCTTGAGATTTTCTTAACAATATTTATCTTTTCACTCACCATTGCATGGTTGCTTTTTTCATGTAAAGCCGATAATGAAGAGAATAATTTTCCGAAACTACTTGTTGGCAGTACCACTGTTTCTGTTGCCGAAGATATTCCTGAAGGTCTGGTTGAAATACCCATGTATCATTCAGTTGTTCCAGGTTCCGAGGGTGGTTTTGAATATTTTACTGTTGACAGTACAGCAGTTGCGGGGCAAGACTATGTTGCAGTTTCAGATGGCAAAGTAACTTTCAAACCCGGGAGTATCTATGTTATTATAAGATTACAAATTATTCCCAATAGTGCCAGGATTTCAGATGTCTCATTTAAGATTAGATTCCGTAATCCTGAAAACTGTGTGTTACCGGCAGATGAAATGGTTATTACAATAGTAAATACCGATTATGAAACACTGGCTTGGAGTGACGAATTTAATTCAATATCGTTAAATACAAATATCTGGAATTTTGAAACTGGAGGTGGTGGATGGGGAAATAATGAATTGCAGAGCTATACTGATTCAGAAGAGAATGTGCATTTAGACAGTGGTTATCTGCATATTACAGCTCTTAATCCTTCAACGGGGCTATATACTTCGGGAAGGATTACAACAATGGGTAAGAAGGAATTTAAAAACTGTAGAGTCGAAATAAGGGCAAAACTTCCGGAAGGGAAAGGTTTATGGCCTGCATTGTGGATGCTTGGTGCAAATTTCACATCAGTTGGATGGCCATCGTGCGGTGAAATCGATATTATGGAATGTCTGGGACATGCCCCAACAGTTTCCTACGGAGCAATACACTGGAACTCAAATGGTCATATATATTTTACAGGCTCGTATGAATTGACGTCAGGAAAATACAGTACTGATTTTCATGTTTTCAGCCTGAAATGGACTCCGAGCAAAATTGAATGGTTTGTTGACGGGTACAAGTTTTTTAATAAAAACCTTTCTGAAATAAAGGGATTTCCCATTGATAAACCAATGTTTTTCATATTTAATGTTGCTGTAGGAGGAAACTGGCCCGGAAATCCAGATGAGACAACTGTTTTTCCACAGCATATGATTGTTGATTATATAAGGGTTTACCAGTAATGCAGGTGGTTTTTTGTTCGCCGACAATATATTTTGCTTTAGCTATAGTCTCTGTTCCAGATTTTTTTAATGTTATATGAAAAAATGAAATTTTTTTATGCAGGAATCTTTAATAATTTCTGCATGTGTGTAGTTTTGTTCGTAATAGTAGCGTGCCTCTTTAGTGCCATCTGAACGATTTTTTTAACAAGTTGACCATAAGTATACCCTGCCGTTTCTCCAGCAAGTGCAAAACTTGTATCGTAACTGATATCATTGTTTGGATTGATATCGAGCAAATAAAAGCGGCCGTTATAGAGGCGCAGGTCGAAGCGGGCATAATCACGGCATCCCGAGACTTCCCATGCAGTAAAAACTATTTTTTTAAGACTTTCCAGCTGAACTGTATCCAGGTAGGGAGAGATAACAGTTTTGATTTTTTCGTAATGCTCAGAACCTGGAATAAACTTTGAATCATATGTACATAACCTCTGGTTGAGTGAAGGAAATGCTGAAAAATCCATTTCAGCAGGTGGTAGCATTTCAGGGGGGTCATTATTCAAAACCGATACATGAAATTCACGACCATCAATGAATTCCTCAACCAGGGCGGGCTGCTGCAACTCCTTTTCAACAAGAAGTATTTGTTCCCGTAGGGCTTCATTGTCGAACACAACAGATTTTTCTGTCAGGGTGAGGCTACAATGTTCATAGGAGGGTTTAACTATTGCCGGGAAACGATTCCATGATTGAAAATCAAGTGACGAAAGAACTAATCCTTCAGGAACAGTAATGCCATTTCTTGCCATCATTTTTTTTACTTTCTGCTTATGGTAGCTTAACTCAAGAACATGTGTATCGTTGCCGGTAAAGTTGAATCCCATCTCTTTTATGATTTCCAATACCTTCGTTTCACTATCGGCAGAACCTGGTAACGTTTCACAAATATTAAAAATGATGGTTCTTTCAGGATCGTATTTTTTTAGAACCTTATCAAGAAAAGGATCTGTAATTTCTTCAATAACAGTATCAATCCCTTCATCAAGGAGTGACCGGTAAAGAACTTCTGCAGATTTTCGTGAGTCAAATATTTCAACTTCGTCCCAATCGGGATCAACATTATAAATTACAAGAACCTTCACTTATATTTTTTATCTAAACTAAATTGTTTATACGAAATAAAAATTGCCCTTTTAAGAAAGTTATAAACAAACAATTGTAAGTTTATTAACAGTTTTTGCATTAGATCCGGAGCTAATTTGAATAATATATAGAATATTAATAAGTTAACAATTAATAAATCATTAGTATTCTGCAAATTAAGTAAAGTATATTTGAGTACAATCAGGGACAGACAATACCATGCAGTAATTAAATAATTAAATTCAACAGCAAAAGAATCTTTTGTAAAATGTTATTTTTTATTTTTGATTAAATGAATAGATAATATCAAAAACAAGGGAATGAAAATGTACAGATTATTTTTTATGTTAATCCTCATTATGATGATTTTTGGAGGATGTACCTCAAAACCTTAAATTTTCAGGGTTGAATTCAGCAGTAATAATTTCGAAAAGAAATGGGCATTAAATGAGCTTAATTCTGCCAGACCATCTAACTTGACGTCGTCGGGTTGCATCTCTTTTGATCTGAGTTTTTTTTTCAACTCAGTAGATTAACCAGCCTGCTACCGGATGATTCCGGAGGCTTTATGCCATACATTCAGAAAAAGAACAACCCGCATCACGCCAGGCAAAAAGACAATAAAAAGCAGGGCACTTATAAAAATATAATAATTACTGACCAACATTACTACCTTTTGCTATTTCTTTTAATAAAGCAAAGCGTGTCTTAAGGTCTTTTATTCGTTCCTGATATCTTGTCTCGGATATGGAATTATTTATCTCATGAGGGTCTTCGTCAAGATTAAAGTACTCCTCATAATTATAGAAGGGCCAGTAAATATATTTGTCGTGATGCGTTACAATTGCTTCTGACGAAGGAATACGTTGTTCTGAAGTGATATAAGGATGTTCATAATAGAAATCCTTTCTCCAGTCGGGAGCTTTCTTGCGAAGATAAAGATTTGAGAAATCTTTTCCCTGCATTATTTCGGGTGCAGGTACGCCTGCAGCAGCAAGAACAAATGGTGCTACATCAATATTCAGAACAAACTCATTATTTACTAAGTTACGTTTTGATTCTGGAAGTCGGGGATCTACAACTATTAGGGGTACCCTAATTGATTCTTCATACGGATACCATTTATCTGCAAGACCATGTTCACCATGAAAATAACCATTGTCACCAATAAAAACAATTAATGTATTTTCATAAACATGTTCTCTTTTGAGTTCAGCAATTATTTCTCCAACTGCCTGATCGAGTTCGGTTAACATCCTGTAATAGGCTTTCATGTATCTCTGATATTTTTCTGGAGTATCAAAGCGCCAGTGCCATCTGATTCTTCCTTCATTTTTCTCATTTGCGATAAACGAAGGAAGTCGTTTGAAATATTCGTCAGAAGCAGTTTCAGGTACTGGAATATTTCTATCGGCATAATATTTTTCACTTTCGGGCTGATAAAGGTACTGATCGGGATGATTATCCTGGGCATGTGTTGCAAAAAATCCAACTGTCAAAAGAAAAGGTTTCCCTTCAGGGCGTTCTCTGAGAAACTGCAAGGCATCCTGCAGGTTTTTTGAAGTTACATGAATTGAATCAGTTTTATTTACTTTTATCCAATGGCGGCCTTCATATTCCCTGCTGAAATCAAAACTTCCTTCCCTTATTCTGCCAACTCCGTATTTTCCGGTATAACCAGTCCAGTAGCCTGCTTTCCTTAACAAGGCAGGGTAACTAAAAGCAAAAGCATCTTCGCTGAGTTGAACACCAAATTGCCTGATTCCATGACTGCTCATATATCTTCCTGTAAGAATGCTTGCCCTGCTCACCATACTGATGGCACTTGTTACAAATGCATTGGAAAATCTTATGCCATCTTTTGCCAGAGCATTGATGTTAGGTGTGATGACAATATTATTTCCTGCACATCCAAGAGAATTCCACCGCAGGTCGTCGGCTATGAGCAATAAAATATTTGGTTTGTCATTACCGGATTTTCTGGTCTGATGAATACATGATACCGTAGCAAGCGAAATACTTCCGGCGAGAATTTTACAGATGTGTTTTTCCTGCAATAACGACTCAGTAAATTTCATGGTTTTTAAATAATGTCTGGAGTTAAAGTTAGTAATAAAATAATCATGGAGAAAAGAATAATAATATCATCCCTTTAACAGAAATTACTTGAATTTGGTCAAATGGATATTTAAAAACTGAGGGAATAGATATAAGATGGATTGAGTATTAGATTAAGAAAAAAGACAGATTGAGATGATCGCTCTCGCTCTCACTCTCACTCTGTCTTTGTTGCTCCGTCAGGGTCTCTGACTATCCCGAAAACGGGCTGTCAGGACTCCTTTCTCCGCAACAAAAAAACCGCTCACGCGGTTATTTTGTTGCTCCGTCAGGGCTCGAACCTGAACTTTTCTGATCCAGAGTCAGACGTGTTGCCAATTACACCACGGAGCAATATTTTGAGAGTGCAAATATAAGCAATTTTGTTCGATGATTACAAAATCATAAACGGAAGTGAATGGGATTTTAAAAAAGCGAATAAATGAATAATTAACATTTATTTCACAGGCTAAGGGGATGTCCTGCAGGTTATATTTTTGAATCTTGTTTAAGAAAAGGCTTTTAACCTTGTTACTTTTTAATTTTGTTCCATGTATCTTTCAGTTCCACGGTCCGATTGAATATAAGGTTTAACTCTGTTGACGCAGGATCAACACAAAAATATCCAACTCTCTGGAACTGGAATTTATCGAGTGGTTTTGCATTTTTAAGTAACGGTTCCAATTTACAGTTTTTCAGAATTTTAAGGGAATCGGGGTTAAGAAATTCCTTGAAATCTCTTTCTTTCTGCCCCATAGGGTCTTCATGAATAAATAAGCGGTCATATAGACGAACTTCTGCGTTGATAGAATGAGTTGCTGATACCCAATGAAGTGTAGTTTTCGTTTTACGATTGGCCGATGAGCCTCCACTGCGCGTATTTGGGTCATAAGTGCAATAGATTTCTTCAATTTCGCCCGTAGCTTTGTTTTTTTTGAAGTCATGGCATTTAATAATATATGCTCCTTTCAGCCTTACTTCGTTACCCGGGTATAATCTGAAAAATTTAGGAGGGGGTGTTTCCATGAAATCTTCCCGTTCAATATAGAGTTCTCTTGAAAAAGGTACTTTCCGGGTTCCCATACTTTCGTCTTCTGGATTATTTACCAGTTCTACCTCTTCAGTGACATTTTCAGGATAATTTGTTATAATAACTCTGACAGGGTCTAGAACTCCGAAAACTCTCGGGGCTCTGAGGTTAAGATCTTCCCTAATGGCATATTCGAGGAGGGAAATGTCATTAATTGCATCAAATTTTGTATATCCTATCAGGTCAATAAATTTTCTGATTGATTCCGGTGTATAACCTCTTCTTCGGAGTCCGCAAAGTGTTGGCATTCTAGGGTCATCCCAGCCCGATACATAACCGCCCTGCACAAGTTCGAGAAGTTTTCTCTTACTCATTACAGTGTAAGTAAGGTTCAGGCGATTGAATTCAATTTGTCGGGGACGATATTCTCCAGTTTTAAGCTGGTCAATAAACCAGTCGTAAAGAGGTCGGTGAACTTCGAATTCGAGAGTGCAGAGAGAGTGTGTGACACCCTCGAAATAGTCGCACTGACCATGAGCAAAGTCGTATAAAGGATAAACATTCCACTTCGTTCCCGTACGGTGATGGGGGGTTTTAAGTATTCTGTATATAACAGGATCGCGCATAAGCATGTTGGGAGAAGACATGTCAATTTTTGCCCTGAGCACACGGCTCCCTTCATCAAATTCTCCCCTATTCATTCTTTCAAACAAATCGAGGTTCTCTTCCACCGACCTGTTACGGAAGGGGCTTTCTATCCCCTGACTGTTAGGAGTGCCTCTCTGTTCAGAGATAACTTCTGCAGGCTGGTCATCAACATAGGCTAGTCCTCGACGGATCAGATCCAGTGCAAATTCATAGAGCCTATCAAAATAATCCGATGCGTAATATTCCCTGTCGCCCCAGTCAAACCCAAGCCATCTAATATCTTCTTTTATAGAATCAATATATTCGACATCTTCAGCTTCAGGATTTGTATCATCAAACCTGAGATTACAAACTCCTCCGTATTTTTCAGCCATACCAAAATCAAGACAGATCGCCTTTGCATGACCTATATGAAGATAGCCGTTTGGTTCAGGAGGAAAACGGGTTATAATCTTACCATTATTTTTGCCCTCTTTCAGGTCATCAATTATAATTTGTTCAATAAAACTTATAGCAGGACGTGACTCCTTTTCTGAATTATTTTTTGTCTTCTCACTCATCTGCAGTTTTTTAAGAAACTACAAAAATAGAACAAAAATCAGTATTAACACAATCTGCAAAGATTTAGCAGATAAGTGCTACTGTTGAATATTAAGATAATCCTTGATTGTTTTTACATATTCCTCAAATTTCTGACGTCCCAGCGGAGTTAATTTACAAATTGTCTGGGGATAATTTCCCCGGAATTTTTTAACCACTTCAATATAACCAGCATCTTTGAGCCTGGTTATCTGAACGCTTAAATTACCTGCAGTTGCCCCTGTTTGCTCCTGAATAAAGGTAAATTCTGCAAATTCAACTCCTGCCAGCAGGGAGACAACAGCCAGCCTTAGCTGCGAATGCAAAACTGGATCAAGCTCTTTGTATTTCATTGTTTACCGATTTCCTTCTTAATAAATGACCGGGTATAATATAACCGGTAAGCAGTGCAAAAGGCATTGCCAGATATGTAATGTCGCCTTTTGCAAAGTGCGCAATAAGTGCCATAATCCAGAAAATTATTCCGCCTAAAACAAGAGGTCTGAATTTTATAATGATACCCGAAATAAAAGTAGGTATCCCTGCAAGAACAAGTATTATTGGAGGGAATGATTCTATATTTCTTGCAGTAATTATAAACAATGCAACCGCTGCAAAAAAGAAAGAAAACCATGTCCACATATAGACCTTGGAGGCATAAGAGTAAAATCTGAGTCTGCGGCTGGTCAGATACCCGTAAATCATTGATACAAGTACTCCTGGTATTACTAGAAACCACACATACCACGGAGTGGGAAAGTTAGTGAATTTGTATAACAGGTATTCTGATAAACTGCACGCTATCAGGAGCCATCCCCAGAAAAGAAGATGAAAGCTCGCCTGCCTGATATCGCCTTTTGTTTTGTTGATCATTTCAGTGATGATGCGAAGACTCTCTTCACCTGTCATCATTTTTTCTTCATTTTCCATAATTTAAGTAAATTTATCTGGTTGATTGAAATAAGAATAAACATATTGCAATTATAAAGTAGTTTATATTATAAACCAAATTTTTTTATAGTTTTTTGAAAAAATTACTGTTACAGGACAAAAATATAAGAAGTTTAATTTGATAGACAGGCAGTTATGGGACTACTACAGATAGAAGGAATGGAATTTTACTCTTTTCATGGGCATTATCCTGAGGAACAGATAGTCGGGAGCAGGTTTATTGTCGACCTTACTATTGAGGTTGATATGAACAAAGCGGCGATTAGTGACAATCTGAAAGATGCTGTTGATTATCAGAGGGCGTATGAAATTGTCAGGAAGCAGATGGACATTAAATCTTATTTGTTAGAGAACATTGCCGGAAGGATACTTGATGCCCTTTTTACTGAGCTGGATGGAGTAATAAGTGTAACTGTGAAAGTTTCGAAGCTTAATCCGCCTCTTGGGGGGAAGACAGGTGCCGTAAGTGTTGTTATGAGCAGGAGGAAGGGATAGTAAAGGCAGGCGTGTTAATATTATATAAATATCAGAATAAACTGATTACCTTTGCACTAAAATTTCCAGTATGCATGTTAATTTTCTCGAGATTGTAGCAGCTTTCATGGTGCTTTTTGCTATTATTGATATTCCCGGGTCCATTCCCATTATACTCGATATCAAATCCCGCACTGGAGACATTGAGCCTCTCAAAGCTACTCTGGCTGCAAGTTTTATTTTTTTTGCATTCCTCTTTATTGGAAGTCCACTGCTTGGTGTTTTCGGAATAGATGTTTCATCGTTTGCCATTGCCGGGTCATTTATTATTTTCCTTATTGGTATGGAAATGGTGCTTGGCATAGAGATATTCAGGTATTATTCCAAAGGTGGGGGGTCAATTGTCCCCATTGCATTTCCGCTTATTGCAGGTGCCGGCTCCATCACCACCATTCTTTCAATTAAGGCTGAATACCAAACAATAAACATATTTATTGCTCTTGTACTTAATATGATTATTGTTTATCTGGTATTAAGACTAACTTCAAAGTTTGAAAAAATCCTCGGTCCAAGCGGCCTCTTGATTTTAAAGAAATTTTTTGGAGTGATTCTTCTTGCTATTGCGGTCAGGCTTTTTTTAACAAATACAGGAATAGTTTTGCCAAATGCAAGATGAGATTCAGATATATACTGATGGTGCTGCAAGTGGTAATCCCGGGCCAGGAGGTTATGCTGTAATATTGAAATACGGTCCTCATCGCAAGGAATTGTCGGCCGGTTTTCGGCTCACCACAAATAACAGAATGGAACTGATGGCAGTAATAGCCGGCCTTGAGGCATTAAAAAAACCCGGGTGCAATGTGGTTGTCTTTACCGACTCAAAATATGTAGCTGATGCCGTTGAGAAAAGATGGGTTTTTCTCTGGGAGAAAAGGCAATTCAGAAAAAAGAAAAACCGCGATCTATGGATCAGATTTCTGGAACTTTACAGGAAACATAACGTTAGGTTTGTATGGATAAAGGGACATGATTCAAACCCTGAAAACGAAAAATGCGACCGTATGGCTGTTGAAGCTTCAAAAAGAGCTAATCTTGCTGAAGATATCGGATATAATCCTGGCGATGAAAAACTGCTTGAGATCTGAAATAAATTATTATATATATTATTCGGAGTAAAAGTCAGATTTATTGATACTCTTTTTCAGAATAAGAATTACACAATTACCCGTTCTTCACTTTAGCTAAAGTTTCGATTGACAAGTCTGTCTCTGTTATCGCTTCAGCAATCATGGCGCAGTGCGGAGAAGCTATATTATTTAAAAATGGCGATGGATATATTGTCAACTAATAATGAAAAATATCTATATTTGAATTTGTCTGA
Organism: Rikenella microfusus; assembly: GCA_020722575.1. Classification (GTDB taxonomy): domain Bacteria; phylum Bacteroidota; class Bacteroidia; order Bacteroidales; family VadinHA17; genus LD21. The sequence goes on from DYKN01000001.1 coordinate 146,739, forward strand.
AAGTTAATTTGCAAATTTGATTTGAAATGGAACTTTATATAGCCCCTAAAAACAATTCTCCGGAAATAATCTTTTCACCTGATGAAAACATATTCAGAATATCAGGTATATCGTTGCCCGAAGATGTGAAATCGTTTTATTCTCCTGTAATGGAATGGCTTGAGATATTTGTAAATGATGTTCTTGATGGGGAGTATAAATTCAGTAATAACAATCCGTTGAAGTTTGTTTTTTGCCTTCAATATTTTAATTCTTCTTCGGCAAAGTTCATTTTCGATATAATTACTGAATTGAAAAAATTGATTGAAGACAATATAGCTGTCATTATTGAATGGCAGTATGAGAAAGGGGATCCGGACCAGAAGGAAGCAGGTGAAGAGATTTCGGAACTTGCGGGTGTTAATTTCAGTTTTACGGAAATTAATAGTTAGGATATGCAGGGGCAGAAAGAACTTTATTTCCTTCTTGAAAAACTTAAAATACCGTTTGAATACTATGAGCATCCTCCGGTTGCAACGATTAAAGATGCGGATATTTACTGGAAGGATATTAAGTCGGGGAAATGCAAAAATATTTTTTTTCGCAATCACAGGGGCAACAGGCATTATCTCGTAATACTTGAACACAGGCGGCAGCTTGACATACATGATCTGGAGAAGCGTCTCAGGCAGGGCAAACTTACTTTTGCATCCGACAGCAGACTCAGGAAATATCTGGGGGTAGAACCCGGGTCTGTGTCACCTTTTGGATTAATTAATGATGAAACCCGTCATGTTCATGTATTTATTGATGAAAAGCTTAATGAATTTGAAAAGCTTGCCTTTCATCCGAATGTAAATACTGCCACTATTGTAATACAAAGGGTTGATTTGATCAAATTTATCAAGTACATGGGGAACGCTTACGAGTTCATAAGAATGTATGACTGAATTCAGATTCTTTTAGTGCTATGCTCCTTTATATACAGGTTGTTTCCATGGTTCAGGAGGGTCATATTTACTCATACATGCCCATCTGATGCCTCTTTTCTGGATTTCCAGTGCCTGCGGAACTTTAAAATCAGCTGCAACATGTCCCAGTGAAGAGTAGAATACTCTTCCGTTTCCGTACATTTTTTTCCATGTGACAGGCATTACGGTTCCTCCTATCCATGAAGCATATTTATCGCTAAAGGTAGTTGTTGCCAGAACCTTAACGTTGGGGTCGACGTGCATATAATACTGTTCGGAATGCATGTCAAAGTCGGTTAGACCGGCAGTAACCGGATCGTTTTTATCGATAATATTTACCCTGTAGTCAATTACTCCTCCCGGATGAGCCACCCACTGGCCTCCTACCATAAACTGATATTCAGTATTGTTACGAAACGAATCGCCGAGTCCGCCGTGCCAACCTGCAATGCCCACACCACTTTTCACAGCTTCGAGCAAAGACTTCTCCTGTGCTCCGGTAATCTGCCCCATAGTCCAGACCTGAACAATCAGATCAAGCTCTTTCAAGTTCATCTTTACATAAGAGTCAAGAGTGTCGGATACAGTTACGATTGCACCTTCCGATTCCATCCATGGAACAAAAATATCCATGCATTTGTCAGGTTCATGTCCCATCCATCCACCCCAGATAAAAAGAACCTTCTTGCCCTGAAGAGGAGATTGTGAATTTATTTTCAGAACAGGATTGTAAATGCTGTGAGTTACTGCTGCGGCTGCCGCCATAACAGCACCTTTGTGGATAAACGAACGTCGTGTTGTCATGTCAGGTTGTTTTCTGGCTAAGATAATAAATATTTAAAACTATACAGACCTATGTTAAATAATTATAATATATTGATTATTTGGGTTAAACTGTTACAATTTCAAATTAAATAATTTCTTTTTGCAACAAAAAAGTTACTGGTTCGTCTTTATGTTAAAATTTAATGATGATGAAGAGAATTTTAATTTCAGTGTTAAGTATTAATCTGGTTTGTAATTTATCTTATGGACAGGCTGTAAATACTGAGGAGAAGAAGAAATATAATGCTGTTTATGTTACAGAGGCACCAGTACTTGACGGCAAACTTGATGAGGAAATCTGGAATCAAGGGTTATGGGTAGATGATTTTATTCAGCATGAACCGTATAATGGAAGACCGGCAACACAGAGGACTGAGTTCAAGATATTATTTGACGATAATAATCTTTATGTTGCAATTAGAGCATTTGACACAGCTCCTGACAGTATTATAACACGGCTTACACGAAGGGACGAGATTGATGGTGACTTTCTGGGAGTGATTATTGACAGTTATCATGATTTGCGTACCGGTTTCCTTTTTGCGGTGAGTGCAGCCGGAGTGAAGCTTGACCTGACGTTTACAAATGATGGTCAGAACGAGGATTCTTCATGGGATCCAAACTGGTGGGTAAAAACGTCTCTTTTTGATGAAGGATGGATTGCTGAGATGAAAATTCCATTCAGCCAGTTACGGTTTGAAAAAAATTCAGGAGACGTCTGGGGATTGCAGGTCGCAAGAATAATTTACAGGAATAATGAAACCACCTTCTGGCAACATATACCAAAAGAGGCTCCTGGATTCATTCATTTAATGGGGGAAATGACAGGACTTGAAAAAATTAAACCGAGAAAAATTTTCGATATTACTCCTTATGGCGTTGCAAAAGCCGAAACGTTTAAGGCCGAACCTGAGAATCCATTCCTTAAGACAGGGAAAAGATACGGTTTTAACGGAGGAATTGATGCCAAAATAGGAGTGACAAACAATATGACAATGGATCTAACCATAAATCCCGACTTCGGTCAGGTTGAAGCTGACCCTTCTGAAGTAAATCTCACAGCCTATGAAACCTTTTTCCAGGAAAAAAGGCCATTTTTTATTGAAGGTAAAAATATTACAAGTTTTGGACTTGGCATCGGAGATGGTGATATAGGAAACGACAATCTTTTCTATTCGAGAAGAATTGGCAGGAGGCCACAGGGATATCCTGAACTGAAAGAGGGCTGGAATGCAGATATTCCTACAGCAACAACAATATTAGGTGCAGCAAAACTTACTGGCAAAACACAAAAAGGAATGTCAGTGGGATTTATTGAGGCCGTAACTGCAGAAGAAAAAGCTGAGGTTGATACAATTGGAGGAAAACATATTTACCAGACTGTTGAACCTCTTACAAATTATTTCGTTGGAAGAATACAAAAAGATATTAATGAAGGAAATACTATAATAGGAGGTATCTTTACAAGTACGAACAGGAACCTTGACGAGAACATGGCTTCTTTTATGCATAAAAATGCCTTTTCCGGAGGTATTGATTTCACACAGTATTTTAAAAAGAAAAGCTGGATGTTCAATTTGAATACTGCATTCAGCAATGTTTCAGGTACCAAAGAGGCAATTGAACTTACCCAGAAATCATCCGCCAGATATTACCAGCGACCTGATAATGATTATGTGAACTTCGATCCAGACCGTACGTCACTCTTTGGATCGGGAGGAAAAATCGGTATTCAAAAACTTAACGGCCATTTGAATTTGATGGGTGTGGTAATTTGGAAAACACCAGGATTTGAAATAAATGATCTGGGTTATCTGCGTGAAGCCGATAATGTTATTACGGTTCTCTGGGCAGGTTATAACCAGTGGGAACCAAAAGGGATTTACAGGAATTACAGTTTCGGAGGCGATATGTTTTTTGCCAGCAATTTTGGTGGCGACTGGCTGGTTAAGGGCTTCGAATGGAATGGGAATATTAATTTTAAAAATTACTGGCGGGCATGGACAGGAGGTAATGTAACTACATCACAGCTGTCAACCGGCCTACTCAGAGGAGGTCCTATGATGAAGGTACCAGGTAATTTCAGCACGAGGTTGGGATTTTCTACCGATAACCGGAAAAAAATAGTTGTTCAGGTTTATGCAAATCAATCATTGGGCCTGGAAGGAAATTCATCAAGCCTTTACAGTTTTATTGACATTTCTGCTAAACCTTCAAATTATATACAAATATCCTTTAGTCCTGCATATAATCCTTCTTACACCAACCTGCAGTATGTTACCCAGAAAGATTTTAATAACAGCCCAAGATATATTTTTGCTCGGATTGACCGGAAAACAATAAGCGCATCGTTGAGAGTAAATGTTAACGTTACACCCGATTTTACCCTTCAATATTGGGGGCAGCCTTTCATTGCAACAGGAAAATATAGTGAATTTAAACATATTACTAATCCAATGGCGGATGAATTTACTGATAGATACCATATCTATTCGGCTGATCAGATTAGCCTAAGTTCAGATGGCTACAATATAGACGAAAATGAAGATGGAACAACTGATTATAGTTTCGGAAAGCCTGATTTCAATGTTCAGGAATTTCTATCGAATCTTGTGTTGAGATGGGAATTCAATCCTGGTTCTGCATTATATCTTGTATGGAGCCAGCAAAGAAGCTGTTATAATGATTCCGGTCAGTTGAATGTGTTTGATGATCTTGGAGATTTATTCAATTGTAAAGACAATAAACCTCACAATGTCTTCCTTGTTAAATTCAGTTACAGATTTGGTTTAAGGTAAATGGTTTTTCTGCGACTAAAAGAGTGCAGGAGAAAAATGAAAAAGGGGCTGCTTAAACGATTGCAGCCTCTTTCATTTTGATTTTGTTGTAAATTTTTCAACATTCTGCGAATATACCTGAGCAGTATTAATAACCAAATAAGCCTTGAAATAATATAGTGTTCCGGGATCAAGATTTTTGAATTCAATAGCAAATATGCCAGTGTCGGGAGAACTCTTTATTCCGTTGGTGTCAGATGGTGTAAAAAGCTGATTTTTTGATAGTTCAATTCCGTATTCTATAATTTTAGCATTACCCAGATATGTAATTCTCCCTTTCAGGATAGCTGAATTGGTTGTGACATCATCAGGGTTCACTTTTAAGGTGGTCAAAATTGGTAATACCACCGGATCATCAGAGCATGAATTGACAAGAATAACTACCGTCAAAACCAGAAATACCTTGATAGAATTACCTGAAATAAACCCTTTGAAAAAGTTAATTTTCATTTGGGAAATTTTGAATATAGAGCAAATATATGTTTTAAAGCAATGATTTGCAATAATAATGATGCTTTTTTCGAATTGCGGATATCAATATTTCAATATTAAGTTTAATTTTTTTAATAATACTTATTTTTGACCTTATGTAACTCATAATCATGATGCGCACGAGGGTAATTAAAATGGCAAATGAAATTATTGAAAAGTCATTTCCTGAGCTCCGGAAGAAATGCATACTGTTTGTCATTTTACCTTTCAGATTTTATGCTCTTTCATTATGGATCCCGCCGTTCGGATTGATAATAATCAGCTTGCGGACAAAAAAAATCGCAAGCAGTGCACTTACCGGACTTATTGCACATGAACTCTGTCATCAGGAGAGATATCGGAAAATGGGTTTAATGGGTTATTTGCGATTTACTTTTGGATACATATTTTCGAAAAAAAATCGGATCGATGAAGAACATAATACTGATCGACTTACAATACTTAAAGGATATGCTCATGAACTTTATGAACTGAGCCTTGTATCTCAGATAGATCCTCTCCATAAAAAAATTATTGATAATTATATGTCGCCTGAAGAGATATATAATTTTGCAATTGAGGCGGGGGTGTGGACAGAACCTAATCATATAGACAAAAAGAAATGAGATAAAACTATTTTTTATTGAAAAAATCTAACTTTGTATAAAACTATAAAAACTTGAACTATGAAAAAATTTATGATTTTTGCGCTTTCGTCAATTATGGTTTTTTTGATTCTATTTCCTTCCTTTTCTCAGGCACCTAACACACTTACTTCTAAGGAAAGAAAAGAAGGGTGGATTTTACTTTTCAATGGAAAGGATCTCACTGGTTGGCGGCAGTACAATGGTACAGGTATGCCTGCCAATTGGAAAATAGAAGACAATGCAATGAAGGTTTTCACCGCTGAGGGTAAAAAACCCGGACAGGGTGCAGGAGGGGATATTATTTTTGCAGACAGGAAATTCAAAAACTTTGAATTATCGATTGACTGGAAAACCGAAAAGATGGGTAATTCCGGTATTTTTTACTATGTCAGGGAGGAACCGGGACAGCAGATATATTCGTCGGCACCAGAGGTGCAGATTCTCGACAATAAAGATGCTACCGACAATAAAGTTGATAGCCACCTGGCAGGTTCACTATATGATATGCTTCCTGCAGATCCTAAAACCTGCAAACCAGCAGGAGAATGGAACAATATCATTATCAGGGTTAAAGACGGAAAAGTTACGCATACTCAGAACGGTGTAAAGGTTGTTGAATATGAACTCTGGACACCAAAATGGGATGAAATGGTACAGAACAGCAAATTCAAAAACTTCCCCGGTTTTCTTAAAGGAATATCAAAGGAGGGTTATATAGGCCTTCAGGACCATGGTTATACAATATGGTTCAGAAATATAAAAATTAGAGAACTCTGAATTGTACTATATTACTTTAGATCATTGCCGGTGACCCCGGGATTTATAATACCGGGGTTTTTCCATTTCAAACCAGTAAACTCAATAACCGATAATCTATTACATCTCAACCGTCCAGAAATTACCATGCATCAACCATGCGTATTATTTGATTATTTATAGCGCAGGTAAGATCTTCATCACTTAAATTACGGCTCAGTTTGTCCTCGGTCTTAATCATAATAAGAGATATAGGTTCCTTAAGTGACCGGCTAATATTTGATGGCTTAACGTCTTTCGATGCCTGTATGCTGTAAATCATCTCTTTAACTAATCGTTTTTTAACTTTACCAAGATTTTTTGAAATAGTTCCTGAAAATTTATTACATTACATCTTGAACCGGTTCATTAATACAGAATTTTTTAAGGAATTTCGGTTTTTTTATAGCTTTCACTTCACTAGTGTCCGGTTAAAAATTCCATAATGATAATTGGTTTTCAACGGACAGGTTATTGACTAAGTTTTTATTATTAAAAAGTTCTTTGATAGGGGTCTTTTCAAACAGAGTAAGACCCAATGTTTGAGCGAATGTGTATAGCGTTATCGCCAAATCGAGCTTTTTCTTTGTTATAGCAATCAATGAATACGTACAAGTTGCTATCAATATTTGACCTGACTGTAAATATTAATTAAAAAGTATACCACATTCTCGTTGAAAAGTATGCCACTTATAATGTTAAACCAGTTGCTCTGATTAATAAAAAGCAACACAAAGGAATATGATAAATATTAATACAAAACAGGAGATTATAAGGAGGTATCTTCTATAACACAGAACCTTTTTTTCGATCGCTGGAGTGAAATTTTTGGAGATACCGTGGTTAACCGCAGCTATGGTTGACAGGCTAACACATCGGGCTTTAATCATTGACATGAACGGAAAATCCTTCAGGGGTAAAGAAACAAAACAAATATAGCATGGAAGCTCATCAGGAGTTCACCCAGATCACAACTCCGTAGATACGGCTAACTTTACTGATCGGATGATGAATGAAAATAACGATAACATCAAACAAGAAGTTCTATATTCTTTATTCTTTTGATAATTATGTCCAGGGTATAGGGTGGTTAAGACAATTTTATTTGTAATCCGTAACGGAATCGAATCATCGTCTGAAAATTATGAACCTACCTTCCTGTCCCCTAGACGAACGAACCTTAAGCTATCCCTTTCTCGCAATTTCCTCAAGCATATTTTTATCTGTAATTTTAACGTCTTTCCCGATGAGTTTTAAAATTCCTTCTTTTTCAAATTCTTTCATAAATTTAACTGTGCTTTCTAATGTAATTGATGCAAAGTCTGCAATATCCTGTCGGGTTAAATATTGGAAGATATCTTCTTCAAGAAATTCTTCAGAAGATAAATATAGTAATGCTGAGGCCAATTTACCTCTCATTTGTTTAAAAGAAGTATTTTGAATTATCTCAAGATATCGTGCTTCATTCTTGCAATTATTCGATATAATGTGCATTGCAAAATCATTATTTTTCATTAATAATTGTTTCAATGCCGTTTTTTCAATCATGCATATTGTTGAATCTTTCAGGGCTACTGCCGAATAATTATAAATATTATTCCCGAAAATAGTTGAGAAAGCCATGAATTCTCCCCGTTTTGTCAAACGGATATTTAATTGTTTATGCCTTCCAGTTTGCAAAAATATTTTTACAAGGCCATCAACAACATACAAAATGTATGGAGCAAAAGCGCCCTGTTTAATTATAATCTCGCCTTTTAAATAAGTTATTTGTGTTTTCCTGCTGGTTATAAATTCCAGCTCGTCGGGATATAAGTACTGAAAACACTGTGGTAATTTTTTACATTCTTTACAATTATTGTTACTATCTGGTTCCAAGCTTTTAGTATTAAAATGTTTGCAAAAATAAATAAAAAAACCGGGGAATAACAGTAATCTTTATCGCTGAAGCTGAACTCGTTTTGAAATATTTGTATCATGCTTATTGAAATTTTACAACTGGAAAGTTATAATAATTCAAACTTAGCTAATTAATATTTAAACTTTCTTTTGTAACAGGAAAATTTTATTATCTATAATTTTGTACCCCAAAATTGAACTGTAAATGAACAGGGTGGCAATTCCGGTTTTTGAAGGTCAGTTAAGCGAATATTTCGGGCAGTGCGATCATTATGAGATATTTGAAATTGACGATGCTACTGTTAAAAATATAGTGTCAGAAGTACCTCCCGGGGAGTATGTGACAAAATTACCGGAGTGGGCTTCAATTGAAAAAATAACAGATATAATTGTTTACAGAATCGAGAAAAGCATTATCAATTTGTTTGCTCCTTTAAAAATTAATCTGTTCGTGGGGGTCCATATAAATACGCCGGGTAACCTTATTGAGGATTATATCAATGGGATGCTTAAATTGGATGAGGGTATTATTTCAGAAATAGTGGACTGAAATGAGAAATCATACACAAATAATCTGGGTTGAAGCTATTTTGCTTGTTTTTTTAAGGAAAACAGAAAAAAATTATTGGCATGTCTAAAAGAATTGCTCATAAAAGAATATATGAAAGAATAATTAATAATAATGTTAAACTTTGATTTAAGAAGTATGAAAATGTTGGAAACAGCTGTTCATGAGATTGAAACAGCATCAGAACTTGAGAAGATAATAAATGAAAATGAAAATGTAATGGTTTGTTGTGGACGTATGGGGCCAATGTGTATTCCCGTTTATGATTCTATGGAGGAACTTGAAAAAGAACGGACGGATGTTAAATTTTATGTTATGGGATTTGATACACCGGAGGCCTACCCTATAAGAAATGCTCCAATGTGCCGGGGTTTTACAGGTCTGCCATTTACAGTATATTATAAAAACGGAAAAATGGTAAAAACAACAAGCAGCATCCAGAGCAAGGAACAGATTAAATCAATTCTTGATAAGTACTTTGTATAAGATTTAATAAATTTATATTACCTTATACTGTCTGATTGTAATTGTAGATTTTGAATGATATGGATGAAGTATTTGATGTGATGATTTTAGGAGCAGGAGCTGCAGGTCTGACATCGGGTATCTATTTATCGAGAGCCAGGCTGAAAACACTTATCCTGAATGAAGGTACAATAGGCGGACAAATGATCTTGACCAACGAAATAGCAAATTATCCTGGTGTCGAAAAAATAAAAGGGTTCAAACTGGTTAATATAATGAAAAAACAGGCGCAAGATTTTGGCTGCAATATAAAATCTAACATCAGGATTATAGATTATAATTTAACCGGGAATATAAAGAGTGTTACGCTTGCAGATGGAAGCAGCTTTTATGCTAAATCAGTCATTCTTGCATTAGGTGGGAAACCACGTCCTTTAAATATTCCGGGTGAAGAACTGTTTAAAGGAAATGGTGTTTCCTATTGTGCCACCTGCGATGGTGAATTTTTTACCGGAAAAGAAATAATTGTTGTGGGAGGGGGAAATTCAGCACTCGAGGAAGCAGTTACACTTACAAATTTTGCATCGAAAGTTACCATTGTTCATCAATTCAATAATTTTCAGGCCTTTGAATATGCAATACAGGAAGCAAAAAAGAATCCTAAAATAAGCTTCATAATGGGATCTGAACTCCGGGAAATTAAAGGTAATGGGATACTTGAAGCTGTGATAATCGAAAATCTTGCAACAGGGGAACGATCGGAAATGAAAACGGATGGCATTTTTATTTTCATTGGTTACATTCCTAACACAGAGTCTTTAAAGAATGTAGTGAAGACAAATGAACGGAATGAAATTATTGTAGATTCCAATATGCAAACCAATATTTTAGGAGTTTTTGCTGCAGGCGATTGTATTGTGAAGAAATATCGTCAGATAACAACAGCTGTGGCTGACGGAACCATAGCAGCATTAAGTGCTATAGAATATTTAAGAAATAAAAATTAAAAGGTATAGGTTAATAAATGTTAAAACTGTATTATTTGTGAATATATCAAAATAATATAAAGAAAGTATGATGATTCAAATAAATTCTTATACGGAACTTATATCTTTGTTAAAAAGGGAAAGTAAAGCTTATTTGTTATTATATAAAAAAGGTAGTGAAAAAAGCGATTGTGCCTTTTCCAATATTCAGTCGGTTAGTGAACAGGTTAAATCTGTAAACATATTTTATGCTGATGTGAATAATGTAAAGGATATACATGAAAAATACCATATTACAACTGTCCCTTCCCTTCTTGAATTCAGAGACGGAAAACACATCAATACTATTAAAGGATGTAATGATGCTTATCAGTATAAAGCCTTGTTTGAAGATACCCTTTTTCGGGCAGAAAGAAAAGACGATGAGAAACCGGTAAAGCGGGTAATAGTATATTCAACACCAACCTGTTCATGGTGCAACACACTTAAAGCATATCTTAAATTACATAATGTTTTATTTAACGACATTGATGTATCTCGCGACCAGAAGGCTGCGGAAGCCATTTTTAAACGAAGCGGGCAAACAGGAGTTCCCCAGATTGAAATAAATGGTGAAATAGTAGTTGGCTTTAACAAAGCCCGCATAAATCAGTTATTAAATATAAACGGGTAACATTAATTGCATTTTAAATATAAAATAAAATTGTTTAACAATAAAACATAATCATTATGAATGAGTTACAACCTATAAATCAAAATGTGTTATTGGAAATAACAGATGATAGAAAAGAACAAAAAACATTGTCGGGTATAATTATCCCTGATTCGGCATTGGAAAAACGAGCTATCGGGAAAGTTGTTGCAATAGGTTCAATTGAAAATGCCGAAATTGCAGTCGGAGACAGAGTGATTTATAAAGAACACGCTGGTATCGAAACAGAATTTGAGGGTAAGAAATATCTTTTTATTCCCTATACTGATATTCTGGCAAAAATTGTAGAAACTGATAAAATTTAATTTACCGGTTCAGATAATAGGGAAGAAAAACTTTATTATGCCCCCATTACATTATGTGAAATTGTAATGGGGTTTCCCGTAATATTAAGCGTTAATTAATTTAATATAAAAATAAGCTGTAAATGAGTAAAGAAATTGTTACGACAAAGTGGCTCAGTAACATGGCTTTTGAATCAGAGGTCAATGGACATAAAATTGTGATCGATGCCGAACCTGAGGTAGGAGGAGAAGACCGGGGACCAAGGCCAAAACCTTTTATGCTTTTGTCACTGGGCGGTTGTACGGGAATGGATGTTATTTCAATCCTGAAAAAGATGAAAGTCGATGTAAAGGAATTCAATGTGAGAGTGGAAGGAGAACTTACTGAGGAACACCCGAAACACTTTTTTAAAATTCATGTCGTATATGAATTCACAGGTAAAGATCTTCCAATGGATAAACTGAAGAAAGCAGTTGAATTATCGGAAGACAGATACTGTGGTGTCAGCGCTGTTTATAAGAAAACAATGACAATGACTTCTGAGATAGTTGTTAAAGAAACATAATGGGTGATTTGGGAAATAAGCAGCTCACCGGTCTTACAATGCCAGATTAAAAGCGCCAGGGACTCCATTAGTTGTAAAAAATAGAGTATTAAATATTATAGTTGACATTAATCCCAAAAAAGGATTTAAAAACAATAAAATATTTGTTATGACTGAGACAGAAGTATTAAATGTTCTTTCAAAAGTAGAACATCCGGCTATCAGGTACTCCCTTCTTGAACTTGGAATAGTAACTGACGTGGAATTGACAGGGAACAAGGTAAAGGTAGTTTTTGCATTCCCCTTCCCGAATATTCCTATTGCTGATTTCCTGATTCAATCTGTTGCTAAGCCCATTAAGCATTTAGGTCTGGAATTTGAATACACCACCAGGGTAATGAATGACGAGGAAAGAAATCTGTTTTTGCAGTTGGAAGCTGAAGCATGGAAAGGATAAAGCAAAAGGAAATTATCATGAATCAAAAATTATTTGATAAGCCAATAAGGTTTGCTTTTGCAGTAAATCTGGCAAATGTTTTTGAGCCGAAACATTTTGGTGATGCTGATAAGTATTTAATTTATGAATGGGTTAATAATGCCTTCATCTTGCTGAACGAAGAAGTTAACATTTTTAAGAATTTGCATGAAAACCAGGGGCATGGATTGCAGGAAAAAGGAAGGGCAATTATAGATCTTCTGAGAAGTTTAAATGTTACCGTAGTGGTGTCTAAGCAATTCGGTAAAAATATTCAAATGGTTAACAGGCATTTTATACCGGTTATTGTATCGGAAAATATTCCTGAAAAGACTCTCGATATCCTTGCCATGCATATGAAATGGATTGAAGATGAGATTAACAACAGACCTGATGAGTTTAAACTTTTTATAATAAAAAACGGAGTCCTGAAAAAAGCTATCAAAAATGAGTAATAGCAGGAATAGTATTACCTTCGGTCTGTTACTTTTAATTTCAGACTACCAGTATCCGTAAAATATTTTTTATGACTTTGCCCCGTGAAATATCGAACCATAATTTTTATGCCTTTTTATGGCATGCGGGGTTTCTGGCTCTGGCACAGAATTTTATGGATGTAGATACAGTAATGCCTGCCATGATAATCGATTTTGGGGGAAAGGCTATGCATATTGGAGTTATGACAACTATTATGATGGGCGGTTCGAGTTTTACACAGTTGTTCTTTGCTCCGTATATCAGCAGCAAATCTTTCAAAAAGAAATATTTACTAATGGGAATTAATTCCCGGGTATTATCACTTTTTGCTCTGGGATTCATTCTGTTTTTTCTTCATGGCTATCAGACAAATTTGATCTTATGGCTTATTTTTTTGTTTATTTCACTTTTTTCGCTTGGCGGTGCCTTTACAAATATAAGTTATACTGATATTTTGGGTAAAAGTGTAAATGAAAATAAAAGAAAAAAATTCTTCTCTACCAAACAAATCATAGCAGGGATTTTAGTATTATTTTCAGCTTTTGTAGCTAAGAAAATTTTATCCTCTTCACCATATCCCCTGAATTATTCATATATGTTTTTTGCCGGGGGATCTCTTTTGCTGATTGCAACAGGGGGGTTCTGGAAAATAAGGGAGGCTATCCCATCAACTTTAAAAATTAAAGGTTTTAAAGAATTTATCTCAACACTCAGATCAGAATTGACACATAATAGTAAACTTGCTTATTTCCTGGGTTTTATAAATACTCAGGGAATTATTATTTCATTCATGCCTTTTGTAATGCTTTATGCCAAGAATACATTGAATACTCAAAGTATTGACACGGGATACTTCCTTCTTTTCAAAGTTACAGGCATTTTAATTATTAGTCTGTTCGTGTTTTTTACATCTAAATGGATTAAATATAACCCGCTTCTTTATATAAATGTTGTTTTATCTCTTCTGGTTATTATTATGACATTACTTGTACATGATGGTCATAGCCTGAGGTATATTTTTATTTTTGGAGGTGTCATATATTCCCTGTATTCGATAACAATGAATGGATTATTACTGGAGGTTTCGAGCAGAGAAAACCGGGCACTTTATGCTGGCTTTGCAGGAGCAGGGAATATTCTGCCTGCTGTTTTTCCGCTTATCGGAGGATTGATTATCAGCAGGTTTGGATTTATTGCGTTTTTCCTTTTGTTCATGATAATTGTATTATTATCAGCTTATTTTATCAGAAAAATAGGCTGTAAAAAATAAAATGAAAAAATATGAAACTATTAATGGTCTATTGTAAAAATTTTGGCTACACTCCAACAATAAAAACATTGGATAATGCTCCTGAAAATGTTACGCCCGCAAATTATGAAAATGTCCAGGTGGCATTTATTCAGGTTGAGAAAGAAGATGAAGGAAGGGAGAGCGATGTGGAAAAGAAACTTGTGAAGAATCTTAAATGGGTGTGCGGTAAAAACAATGTAAATAAAATTATTCTTCATTCATTTGCACATCTTTCTGAAAGCAAGGCTGAACCGGAGTTCACAAAGCTTATATTTGAAAGAACAGAAGAACGGCTGTCAAATGCCGGGTTTTCAGTCATCCAGACCCCGTTTGGTTATTTTCTTGATTTACGGTTAGATGCTCCCGGCTTTTCACTCGCCCGTGTTTTTAAAAATATTTAATCTTATACATATATCTATGAATAATAAAATTTATCCCGATTCGGGTGTTGAACTAAATTCCTTTATAGCCAGGAATTATGATAGGGTAATGAATATCGGTTCCTTTGGAATGTACAGCAGTTTCATAAAAAATGCGATCAGTAAAATGGATATAAGGCCAGATGATCAGATCCTTGATTTAGGATGCGGAACAGGCAGGAATGCCAATCTGATGCGCAAATATTTAAGCGATAAGGGCCATATAACAGGATTGGATATTTCTGAACATATGGAAAAACAATTCCGGCATAGATTTAATGACGATAAAAGAATTGAGTTTATAAACAGAAGAATAGATCAGCCGCTAAACCTTCAAAATAGCTATGATAAAATTTTTATAAGTTTTGTAATTCATGGATTTCCACATGAAATTAGAGGTACCGTTATTAAAAATGCTTATAACCACCTAAAACCAGGAGGAGCCTTTTTTATACTTGATTTTGGTGAATTCGATATGAATGAAATGCCATGGTTTGACCGTTTAATATTTAAAAAGATTGAATGCAAATACGCTTTTGATTATATAAAACGCGACTGGAAAGAGATTCTCAGTAGTTATGGTTTCGGAAATTTCGCCGAGTATTTTTATTTAAAAAAGTATGTCAGGTTATTGAAAGCCGTAAAACAATAGCAAATGTTAAAAAGATTATTTTTATTCCTGATTGTTAACAGCTTAATGGCATATAGCATGAGTGGACAGGATACAATTAAACAAATAATATATAAACCCATAGGGGTTTTCCATACTCCATTTACACCCAAAACGGGAGCTCCTCGCCAGGGTATATTGATGCCTGAAACCAAAGGAACAATTGAAATTTTTCCCCCGTATCGAGGTGCTTTAAAAACACTGGATTTCTTCGAATATATTATAGTGCTTTTCCATTTCAACGAAGTGGAGCAATGGGCACCCACGGTAAACCCTCCGGCCTCAACAGAAAAACATGATTTCGGACTATTTTCCACACGCAGTCCCAAACGACCAAATCCAATAGGACTTTCCATTGTAAAACTTGAAAAGATTCAGGATGGTACTTTATATGTTTCCGGGATTGATGCTTTTGAAGGTACTCCCGTGCTGGATTTAAAGCCATACCTGCCTTCAGTAGATTGTGTGAAAAGCATTGTAAACGAATATATGGAAAAAGAGCTGGGGCATCATGATGAAAAATTTATCAACGATTCAACTTTCTTTAAATAGGAGCAAATAAGCACATGCAGTCAGTCATAAAATCACAAAAATGGTGTATCAAAGGATCACTCTGGTTTCTGAAAATCAGGCTAAATAGTTACCAGGTAAAAACAGATATCGATGCTTAAAATTAAAATAATTATATCTGGAAATATCCGGATAACAAAATCAGACGCCGGGTATTCATTATTCGATATTATAAGAATAAATGGGTTATTAAATTAAACTAATAAATGCAACTTTTTTAGAGGAGATAAGCATTAAATATGAATTTTGTTAAATATAGCATAAAAGATATGACCAAAACAGCTCCTTTTGACAATCACTTTCCGGAGTATGAACAATGGTTTATTGATAATCATTTTGCTTTTCTCTCTGAGATTGAAGCTATACGTAAATTATTGCCAACTAATGGCAAAGGTGTTGAAATTGGAATCGGCAGCGGCAAAGGCAGTTTCTTTGTAATTAAAGCAAATAAAAATTAAAAGATCCTGCAGGCATGTCTGAAACTGATAAGAAAAATGATTTTATCCTTAAAGTAAACCAATTTATCAGAGAAGAAAAATATGGTGAGGCAGTTAACTATTTACAAAAAATTATCGAGGCAGATAGCACCAATAAAGAAGCAGTATCCCTTATGGAACAATTGAAGAAAATACTTGAATATCGGAACCGTGATATATTTGGGTCAACAAATCTAGATATGGATCCATGGTTTGAATAAATATAATGGCAATCAATTAAAGTTCTAATATTAATAAAGATGAGAAACTTAAAGAATAAATTCATTATGGCCCCTTTGAAGCTGGGGTATGCTGAAAACGGATTTGTTAATGAGAGGCACATTGATTTTTATGAAAAAAGAAGCCATCATATAGGTGCCGTAACCCTGGAACCTTTATATCTTGATAAGGGATTAAGAGAAATCCCCACGCAACTCGGTATTGATGATGATGATAAAATACCCGGACTTACCAGGCTCGTTGACATGTTGCATAAAAACGGCACTAAAGTGATTGCACATCTGAACCATCCCGGTAGAATGGCAAATCCAAAGATTCCTGGAAATTACTTCTGGTCATCAACTGATTTAGCCTGTGAAAATGGGGGCGCTAAACCGGAGATGATGACCCGTGATATGATGAACAGGGTTATAAATATGTTTGTTGAAAGTGCAAAAAGGGCAGTGCTTTGCGGATTCGATTTTATTGAACTGCAATTCGGGCATGGGTATCTTCTCGCTCAGTTTTTATCACCTGCAGTAAACAACCGTTCTGATTTTTATAATGGTTCTCTTCAGGACAGAGCCAGGTTCCCCCTTGAAGTTTTGAATGCTGTAAGGCAAAAAGTGAAAATACCAATAATAGCCAGGATCAGTGGCGACGAGATAATACCTTCCGGATTACATATCGCTGAGATGAAACATTTCTCACTGATGCTTGAAGCCGGGGGTGTAAATGCTATTCATGTTTCTGCCGGCTCAGCCTGTTCCACACCTCCATGGTTTTTTCAGCACATGTTCGTGCCAAAAGGAAAAACATGGGAATTTGCCGGAGAAATAAAAAAGAGTGTAAAAATACCGGTAATATTCGTAGGTCAGGTTAACACCAGGGAAGGTATTCAGTTACTTGAACAGAAATATCATGCTGAATATATCGCATTGGGGCGGGCTCTGGTAGCTGATCCTGACTTTACAGGGAAATACTTTGGACTCGTTGCCGGAAATATCAGGCCATGTCTTGCGTGCTCAGATGGGTGTCTTGGCAATGTAAGAAGCGGGAAAGGATTGGGATGCGTAGTCAATCCATATGTTAACAATACACTGCCTCCTCTCAGGAAGGTTAAATCATCTGAGAAAATTGCAATAATCGGAGGTGGATTAGCTGGAATGCAGGCTGCCATTGTTTTGAAAGAAAGAAATTTTGAACCGACAATTTTCGAGAAAAACAAACTGGGGGGTCAGTTTAACCTTGCATACCTCCCTCCTAAAAAAGAAAACCTTAAAAAAATTATTGATTATTATGTTGCTGAAATCAACCGGATGAAAATACCTGTCATCTATAAAGAAGCTGAAGCACAGGATATTCTCAATGGCAATTTTAACCGGGTAATTATTGCAACCGGTGCAATACCTTCCATCCCGGCTATCAAAGGATTGAAAGAATACTATTGCGCAGATTACCTGCAGAGCGATCAGCTTCCGCATGATCAAACAGTTCTAATAATCGGTGGCGGATTAATAGCCCTTGAAATGGCATCAAAATTAATTGACAGAAAAAATAAGGTTATTATAATTGAGCTTCTCGACGAAATTGGCCGTGGCATGGAGATGCTCGAAAAAGCGTTTACCTTAAAGAAACTATCTGATAATAACACTCTGATTTATAAAAAGCATAAAATAGTTGAAATAGACGAACACACGGTGTATATTGAAGATGAAAATAATCACAAATCAAAAATTGAAGGTGTAGCTAAAATTATTGTCGCTGCAGGAATGAAAAGTTATATCCCATTTACCACCGATTTAAAGATACCTGTACATTTAACCGGAGATGCAAAATCAGTTGGGAAAGCAGAGAATGCTATCTATGATGCCTGTAACCTGGCTTTAACATTATAACTAGCTCCTTTTAAAAAACATATTAATCAATATAAATCTTTGCCAGAGCGAAAAAAAGTTATATATTTGAGCGAGGTTTTCATTGTTAAAAATGATATTATACTTTTTAAAACAGTTTTATAGAAAACTACCCGGATACTTCCTGTTAATAATCTTTTGCGGGTATTTTACATCTGTTACATTCTTTCCTCATACTCATATAGTTGACGGAGTTACTATTGTACATTCACACCCTTATAAATCTCATTCGGGAAATGTTCCGGTTAATCACAACCATTCAAAAGATGGATTTATTCTGATACATTTCATTTCGCATTTTAAAGTTACTGCTCCTGTAATATTTTTTGTGATCGCGATTTTTGTTAAGGTTTTAAATACCAGAATTCTCTTCCCTGATACAAATATTAATTTTTCTTTTTTTCATTACTCGCCTCATCTTCCGAGAGCACCTACTTCATAATTACACAATCAGCCTTTTCAGAGAATTACAGATTTTCTGTTTTATCCAAGACTCACCTTAATAATCACATTGTTTAATATTTAAAGTTAATGTTCAACGTTTAAAGTTAATATTATGAAGAAATATATATTAGTTTTATATATATGCGTTATTTTTACTCAATCCCTTTTTCCCCAGAAAAAAACAGATGCAAATGTTTTTGGACATGTAACAGGTAACAATACACACATTCCTTTTGCAACAGTCAGCATAAAGGGAACGACAATAGGGGTGAATACAGACGAAACAGGTCATTATCAACTGATTAATTTACCTGAAGGAACTTATACACTCGTTGCCCGATATGTTGGTTTTAAAAATTCAGAAAAGGAGATTACAATCAAAGCAGGAGAAACACTGGAAGTGAACTTTGATCTTGAGCAGGATGTTCTTGGTCTTGATGAGGTTGTTGTAACGGCCGATAGAAGCGAGATGAAGAGGACAGAATCAGTCACAATAGTGAATACTCTCTCTCCCAGGCTCTTTTCTTCTGCCCAGTCAGTAACATTAAGTGAAGGGTTAAGTTTTTCTCCGGGCATCAGAATTGAAAGTAATTGCCAGAACTGTGGTTTTTCACAGGTCAGGATGAACGGCATGGAAGGCCATTATTCACAGATACTTATTAATAGTCATCCGATATTCAGCGGTCTTGCCGGTGTTTATGGGCTTGAACTTATTCCCACCAACATGATAGAGCGTATTGAAGTGGTAAGGGGAGGTGGTTCTGCCCTTTATGGTAGCAATGCAATCGCCGGCACAATAAATATTATTTTGAAAGAACCGGTTTCAAATTCCTACGAAGCTGGCATTAATACAGGACTGATTGGCATCGGATTAAAGCAATCAGGAGGAGCAGCTCTTGATTACTCGGCAGATCTCAATACATCTATTGTTTCTGACAACAGCAAAACCGGTATGGCTCTTTATGGATTTACTCGTGAAAGAAAAATGTTCGATTCAAACAATGATGGTTATTCCGAAATAGCTCCAATGAATGATCAGACAATCGGGGCCAGATTCTTTCATAGATTTGGGGTAAGAAGTAAAATAGCTATTGACTTTTACAATATTAAAGAGGAAAGGAATGGTGGAAACAGGCAAGAGTACCCTTTGCATGAAAGAGATATTGCAGAAGCTGTAAAACACGATTTTAAAACCGGTGCGTTAACTTATGAGAAATATTTCCGCGATTATGATCTTTTTTCTGTATTCTTTTCCGCACAATATATAACGCGCAATTCATACTACGGGGCCAACCGGTCACTTAAAGATTATGGCACGACAGAAGGACTGACATATAATACAGGCATACAATATAAAGCCTTCTTTGGCAATTCTTCTATTGTTGCAGGAATTGAAAATACAGGAGATTATCTGAAAGACCAGAAATTGGGATACCCCGATTATGCAAATGCTGTAATTATTAATGATTCAATAGTAAGTGTCCCTCATACCGATAATATCCTGATTTCTGACCAGTCATCCATCTCATCCGGTATATTTCTTCAGTATGACCTGAAAATAAACAGGTTAAAAGTTGGACTTGGCGGACGTTTTGATCATTTCAACGTGGTTGATCATGCAAAAAACAATGAAGCAAAAAGCGGAAATGTTTTAAGTCCCCGTATAAGTTTTATGTATGAAGTTCTTAGTTCACTGCAGGCCCGGGTAAGCTATTCACATGGTTACAGGGCGCCACAGATCTTTGATGAAGATCTGCATATCGAGACATCCGGTTCACGGCAGGTTATTAATGTAAATGATCCGCATCTGAAACAGGAAACCAGCCACAGTATTATGGCTTCACTCGATTTCAACAAGCTTATCGGTACTGTTACAACCGGACTTTTAATTGAAGGATTTTATACCAGGCTGCAAAATCCGTTTGTTAATGAAATCGGCATACCTGATGAAACCGGAAAAGTCTTATACACAAGAAAAAATGCAGAAAACGGAGCTGTGGTTAAAGGACTGAACATGGAACTCAAGTTTAAAACATTGTGGAACTTTTCAATAATATCAGGATTCACGGTTCAGTCAAGTCGTTATGATGTTGCACAGCAATTCAATAAAAGAGAATTCTTCCGCACACCTTCTGACTATGGTTATCTGAACATTGACTGGGATTTTGCGAGAAACGCGGGTCTTTCCGGCACTGGAACTTATACAGGAAGGATGCTTGTACCCTATTTCGGACCTTTGACTGACCCTGAAACCGGCGAATTAAGAAAATCTCACCCATTTTTCGATCTTGGTGGTAAAATTTATTACAATATACCATTAAATGGCACTTCACTTCAAATCTTTGCCGGCATAAAAAATATATTCAATTCATATCAGTCAGATTTTGATACAGGCATTGACCGTGACCCCTCATATATTTATGGACCCATATTGCCCAGGACTGTTTATTTCGGAATTAAGGCCGGGAATAAACTATCCCAAAGGGTACAGCCAGTTTATCAACACCAGAAAAGAAACAGAATACGCAACCAGTGGAAGGGAAACAAACCCGGTTAAGATTTAAGGCACTGTTTATTACATAACCCTTTGTTTAAGGATAATTTTTAAAATAAGAAAACGGGAATTTTTAAATGAAATAAAATGAAGAAAATCGTTTTAATTTTCTTTGTGTTGTTTCTTTTATTAAAAGTAAGCGCTCAGAATCAAATTAAAGGATTTGTAAGCGATACAGATAAACAACCTTTGGCAGGCGCAACAATTTTTCTTCCAGAACTCAATAAGGGCACAACAGCCAGCCAGACAGGAGAGTTTTTGATCACCAATGTACCAACAGGCAAAGTGAGAATTCAGTTTTCCTTTATTGGGTACAATACTCAGGTAAAAACAATTGAGGTTTTACCTGGCGACAATATTGTGAATATTCAATTAACCACTTCTGTAATCCAATCGCAGGAAGTGGTAGTTTCAGGCGGATACGTGAGTTCACAACATGAAAATGCCGTAAAAATTGATATATTGAGAAGCAAAGATATTTTGCTTTCCGGAACGCCAAATTTCATGGAATCTATTACCCTGGTCCCGGGTGTTGACATGATTTCAAAAGGACAGGGTGTTTCAAAACCTGTTATCAGGGGACTTTCAATGAATGATATCCTGGTATTAAATAACGGCGTTCGTATTGAAAATTACCAGTTCAGTGAAAACCACCCGCTTGGGATAGACGATAATGATGTTGACAGGGTTGAGGTTATAAAAGGGCCGGCATCCCTGCTTTATGGTTCTGATGCTATCGGCGGGGCTTTAAACTTTATTAAGGAAAGTCCTGCGCCAACAGGTAAAGTAATCGGCGATTACCGGATACAACTACACTCTAATACACTTGGGATGAATAATAGTATGGGATTAAAAGGTTCTTCGGAACATTTTTTCGGAGGGTTAAGGGTTGGTAATAAAACTCATGCCGACTATAGAGAGGGAGGTGGCTATTATGTTCCAAACTCAAGGTTCAGAGAATGGTCAGTTAGCGCTAATTCCGGATATACTGGGAAAATCGGGACATTTAAAATACTATACGACTATTTCAAACAAGATTTAGGGATGACTGTTCCGGCGGTAATACCTTTAATTACCGGACAAGGCAGACATAATGAAATCTGGTATCAGGATCTGGACCATCATCTGGTTTCTTCTCAAAATAAGTTATATATCGGCAGATTTAAATGGGAAACCAATATATCATATCAGAGTGCATTGAGGAAGCTGCAAACAACATTGGAAGTTCCCTTTGTGGAAATGAATCTTAATACAGTTACTTATGAATCAAAACTGTATCTGCCTTCCGGTAAAAACTCAGAGTTTATCATAGGCATACAGGGAATGGATCAGACTAACCGCAATAAAAACGATCGGGCATCTCAGTTTTTGCCAGATGCAGATGTAAATAATATTGGAGGAGTAGCTCTGGCAAAATATACTTTTTTTGAAAAATTTTCTCTGCAGGGAGGTCTTCGCTATGATATATATAAAACTGAAACATATGCACTTGGGACAGAAGAAACGGATAGTTATCATGCACCTGTATTAAAGAATTTTTCGAGCCTTAGTGGTTCTTTAGGTGCAACTTACAACATAAATGATAAGTGGATTTTCAGAACAAATTTTGCTAAAGCATATCATGTGCCAAATCTGTCTGAGTTAACATCGAACGGGATGCACGGGAACAGGTATGAAACAGGTAATGAAAATCTGAAGCCCGAAGATGCATATGAATTTGATGCAAGCCTGCATTACCATGGAGTGTATCTTTCATTCGATTTAGCAGGGTTTTATAACCATATAATTAACTATATCTATATTTCGCCAACAGCTGATACTACATCAACGGGAGTGGATATTTACAGGTTTTCACAAAGCAATGCTAATCTTTTTGGAGGAGAAGCAGGTATTCATTTTCATCCCGAATTAATGCCCTGGCTGCATATTCAGGTTACATATTCTTCTGTCATTGGCCGACAGGAAAATGGGAATTTTCTTCCTTTTATTCCGGCCCATAAGTTTCGTTATGAAATAAGAGCCGATTACAAAAAATTAGGATTCTTGAACCATTCTGCCATAAAACTATCCGCTCTCACCGCGTTAAAGCAGGATAAACCATCGCCTTATGAGACTGAAACGGACGGATACACGCTTATAAACCTGAGTTTCAACACTGATATAAATGTATTTAAACAAACACTGGTTTTTGGTATTTCTGCAAATAATATATTTGATATCAGATATTACGACCATCTTTCCACGTTAAAGCCTTTAAATTATTATAATCAGGGCAGAAATATTTCAGTATTTTTGAAGATACCGTTTGAAACAAACATGATATGCAAAAGCAAGCACTTGTAAACATAATTTTTTTAATATGTGGATTCTCCCGCTGGAGCGGGACAGGTTGTCATACCTTTAAAATAAAAATTATATTTATGATAAAATAAAGTAATAAAAATGATTTCACAAACAACTGTTAAACAGATTGCTGCCATACATGATCTGTCAGGATTGGGAAGAACTTCCCTTTCGGTTGTTATCCCTATCTTATCAGTCATGGGGATAAAAGTTTGTCCGCTGCCTACTGCCGTTTTATCTTCTCACAGCCGCTATGAAGGATATCATTTTGTCGATCTGACTGATCATATGCAATCTGTAATTGATCATTGGATAAAATTAAATGTTTCATTTGATGCTATTTACAGCGGATTTCTGGGATCATATCTGCAGATTGATATCGTTAGGGATATGATTGATGCATTCAGTAGTGAGAATCAATTAGTTGTTATTGATCCTGTTTTGGGAGATAATGGGAAAATGTACGGACCCATAAGCATTGAAATGGTTTCTGAAATGAGGTCGCTGATACAAAAAGCAGATATTATTACCCCGAATTTAACTGAGGCATTTTTATTACTTGATGAGCCGTTTCATTCAAATATCAGTGAAAATAACATAAAAGAATATTTGTTAAGATTATCGGATATGGGACCTGACATGGTAGTAATTACCGGTTTCCAGGAAGATTCTTCAATGAGTAAATTTTCTGTAATAGCATATAATAAAAATGATTCACGTTTCTGGAAGGTCCCCATAGATTATATTCCGGCTGATTTTCCTGGAACAGGCGATTGTTTTACGAGCGTATTAACAGGCGCTTTATTGCAGGGCGACAGTCTGCCAATAGCTCTCGATAGGGCCGTGCATTTTATATCTTGTGGAGTAAGGGCAACATTAGGATATAAATATGATCAGAACCAGGGAATACTGTTAGAACGAATTCTGAATCGTTTAAATTTTCCGATTCCCGTGGGCAGTTATGAGGTTTTCTGATAAATAAAGGAGATTATCATTTTTACATTGGCTGTTAAAACAAATTAAGATTATAAATCCGAAAATTCCGGCATTATTAGGCGCTACCGTATTGAAATATATGGCAGGTGAAGGCTATAAAATAACCCGCGAACACGGAAGCTGGTCTGACTGGCAAAACCGTCTTGCCATGCCGGTTTATCATCCGGCTGCATTGCCACGGGGGACTTAAAAAGAAATACATTGACAGGTTTTAAGAAAATTTTTTACAAATACTGTGAAGTGGTGAATCCACAACATCATTCTCCGTATATTATACCCAAAAAACGATCAATGATAAAAAAGCAAATTATATTTATTTTCATTTTAGGATTTTATTTGATACCACTGAAAGGACAGGAGAAAATAAAGCAAACAATAACCTATACTCCTATTGGAGTTTTTCATACGGGTTATACGCCTGAAACCGGAGCTCCACGACAGGGCATTCTCATTCCAGGAGGAAAAGGTAAGATTGAAATATATCCTGAATATCGCGAAGCGTTAAAAGCATTGGAACTATTTGAATACATAATAGTTATATATCATCTTGACAAAGCAGTAAGCTGGAGCCGGACAGCAAAACCGCCGGCATCCAACCCGGATTATACATTTGGCCTTTTTGCTACACGAAGTCCCAACCGGCCGAATCCTATCGGAATTGCAACCATTAAACTTGAAAAAATTGAAAATGGCACCCTGTATGTTTCAGGGATTGATGCATTTGACGGTACTCCCGTGCTTGATATTAAACCATACCTGCCTTCAATAGACGGAGTTAAAAGTTTTAAAAATGAACTGATTGAAAAAGAACTGGGACTTCATGGTACTAATAATATTAATGACAGACCGTCAGTAAAGAAATAATTTTATATACAAAAAAAGTGCAGACTATTTGCCTGTAAATAAGGATACTGTTCTTGAAAATATCCCCGGAATATCTAAACCGGAAAAGAATCGCCGTCCTGATCTTTAATATATGCTTTTATGATATCAAAAATATCTGTCACTTCTGTCATTTCTGGAAGAGTTTCTCTCAGGGTTTCAATATATCGCCGGTTTTTAACACATTCAAACGTTGGTTTAAAATTAATATCATAAATCCATCCTGCCTGGAGTAATTTGATATCATTAACGTTTTTAACATTTTTCATATCAACAATCTGCCTGTTCATTAGCGCTTTATAAACTTCTTCGGAAATTCCCGGAGTGTCAGGCAATTCAAGTTCGAGAGCAACATTCCGCCTTCCGTTTTTTCTGTGATAATAGCTTGTAACCACTCTCCATATATCAAGTTTATCAGCATCGCGAATAAGTTTGGAATAGAAGAGGCATGTTTCTGTTTCTTCACCCGGGAGGGAAGCCCGGTTATGATATCTTATTGAGCATAAAATCAGATTCTGAATTTCTTCATTTAATATACCAAGAACATTATATCTTGTTAAAATTTTTATACCCAGTTCAGCGTGATCCTCTGATTTATGGTCTGAAAATGTTTTATACCGGTTATATTGTTCAAACCTGCCAATATCATGAAAGAGTGCAATTATTTCAGCCAGATTCAGCTCATTATCATTTAACCCGAGCTGTTTCCCTATGTTAATAATTTCTTCAATTACCCTTTCTGTATGTTCTCTCTTAATATCTATGTTGCGCTCTAATTCAGGGTTTTTGTAATTAAATGTATGCACATAGTCTGTAAACCAGTTTTTAAGATCATGCACAATTTTTTTATCCATTAATATTTTCATCTGCCTCTTCCTCCCCTGCCTTTTCCGCCACCGATTCCTCTTCCCAATCCGCCACCCATGCCTCTGCCCATTCCGCCACCGATGCCTCTTCCCATTCCTCTGCCATCTCTTTGATCCGTGCCCATACTTCTGCCTGTTCCGTTTCTGCCATCGCCATCATTTGCTTTGCGTGCTGAATGAATACTATCTTTTAATGTCGGCTCTTTCAATACCTGAATCTCATCATTCTTAACTTTTCTTACTGCTTCATTAACAGACATATTACGGCACAGGTAAACTTTACAGCCGTAAGATAATACTTCGCTGTATAATGACGGACCGATATTGCCGACAATAACCTTTTTAATTGCCGGGGTAATAAATTTTCCGATGTTCTGAACTTCATCTTTACTTACCCCAGTGAAAGCTTCAAATTCCATGGTCAACGGATCTATTATAAGGAAATAATCTGAATGACCGAATCTGCCTGATACTTTTGAATCCAATGTATCACCTGATGATGCAATTAAATATTTTTCCATAAAGTCAATTAAATTATATTAACATAAAGTCGCGTTTAAATTTAATTAATAGCTTCAACCGGGCAAACATTTTCGCAAAGCCGGCAGTTGGTACATTCAGCCTCATTAATAGATGCTTTGCCGTTAATCAGTTCAATTGCCTCAATTGGGCAATTTTCAATACAAATTCCGCAACCGGTGTACATTTCCATATTTACTTTTGGGATGTTCATTTTTTTCGATGTTAATTGTAAATAATCAGAAAGTTCTTTTTTGTTATCATTTTCATTGATTGCCTCATCCGGATTGTTAAATATACCACGATCACTTCTGACAAGGGATGTCTTGCAATGAGGACATGTTTCTTCCCGGCACGCGATCCTGCTTTGTGAGGTTTGCTGTATCCACATTGCGGGCATATGCAAGTCTGTTTATTATTATGCACTTTTTGCCCACTCCGACGTTCTCTGTTCAAATTGAAAAATCTCCTCATGTTCTGGTAACCATTAATCCAAAAGGTGGTAAAATCTTTTTTTCTAAAAATCAAACAAATTTAAATGAACATTTGTTCATTTAGACTAATTTTAAACAAAAAATTCCATGACAATTTCAATGCTTCCAGATTATCAATCGGGTCCACATATACCTGCAGAACATGGATTGTCATACTTCATTGAATATGAGGGGAAAAGATTACTTTTCGATACCGGGCAGAGCGATATGTTTTTAAAAAATGCAGAGGCAATGAAGATCAGTATGACAGATATTGATATGGTTATATTAAGTCATGGTCATTTTGATCACGGTAACGGACTTGGTTATTTGTCAGGCAGCAGCATGATTTACCATCCGGGATGTTTCGTCAAGAGATACAGGAAAAGAGACCATACTTATATAGGACTTAAAAATTCAAAAGAAGAGTTATCATTATTGTTTAATTTAATTACTTCGGCAGAACCTTATAAAATTTCCGAGAAGATATTTTCCCTGGGGTAGATACCGCGTTTGATCGGGTTTGAATCACAAACCACCTCTTTTGTTTTTGAAGACGGTAACCCTGACTATGTTAAGGATGACTGCGGGATGGTGAAAAAGTCTGGATGAGATTAAAGTGGTTCATCAAAGAAGCAGTGCCCTTTGTTCTGGTAGGGGTTTAATTACCAATCTCCTTTATACTTTTGGGATTATCCAGTTTATCGGAAAAATAGCAGCCCCTGTTTTTAATCATTTTTTAGGTTTGCCTCAGCTATAATGGTTTTATCTGCCCTGCTTACCGGAAGGGGTGTTAAATTTAATCTTATCTGTAACACTCACTTAAAAAGAGTTCTCATAAACCTTTTCAAGGGAACCAAAGCCCAAAGTATTGTAAACTGTGTAAAAACAGTTAATTGTTTTACTTGTCAGATCTTTATGCAATAGTTCGTTCATATCGTTAGTTTTTAATGGCACGCGGATAACACGGGTTTAACGGATTTGCACTGAAACAACCCTCCAATCGTTTTATATCAACGAGCTTCATGATTTATTAACAAAAAAGCAGGTCTGCATTCATGCTGAAATTAGTGCATCAAATAATATTTTTCAAAAGAATTTTTTAGTCTAATTCTAATTGGTAATTTTGCCAAATTATAAAATAATAAGTTGATTAATGATAGAAAATGCTGATAAACAATACATTAAAGAAGCTGAAATATTCAAAGCCTTATCTCATCCGACAAGAATACTTATTCTTTACAGCATCAAAGAAAAACAACTTACCGTTACGGAACTCGCCAAAAAAGCAGGGATAGATATATCTACTATGTCAAAACATCTTGATTTGTTGAAAAGATATAAAATAATTGTAGGCGAAAAAATTAAGAATACCGTGTACTATAAAATTAATATACCCTGTGTCTTTAATTTTCTGAATTGCGCCAAAGAAATAACATCATGTTCTATAAATTGTGATGAAGGACAATGTTTAAACATAAAATATTTAATCAAATAAAAAGGAGGAAACAACTATGAATGAATTTGAAAAAGTTATCGTCAGTATGGATTTTAGTTTTTTTGCTACCGGTAAACATAAAATTGATGCAGTTAGCTTTCTTGTATCTCAAAATGCTATACTTTTAGATGTTAGAGCAAACGAAGAAATCGCAACAATCAAATTACATCTTAAGCATCATTTACCCGTGATTGAAATACCTTTCAATGAACTACCTTCGAAAATTGACCAATTACCAAAAGATAAATTCATAGGCGTATTTTGTTCTAGTGGAGTAAGAAGCGCTATCTCTATGGCTTATCTTAAAAGCAAGGGTTTCGAAAATGTTAAGATGATTGAAGGTGGTTATACCCAATTAATGGAAGCATTAATGCCATGTAAAATTCATAAGCATATCAATAAATAGGGATTATCTATGAACATATGGCTATTAGCATTTATTATACTGCTTATTGCAGTATTTATGGTTATGACCGGTCATGGTGGTGGTAATTTTTTTATCATTGCTTTAGTTCTTGCAGGCATTGATATGCATGTTGCTGCCACATCTGTGCAATTTATTTTGTTTACAGCAGCTTTTTTTGCCATGCTGGTTTTTGGAAGAAAAAAGTTCGTTGAATGGAAACTGGCGGTTCTCATGGGCATATTAATTGGAATATCTGCTTTTGCCGGCGGATTTTTCTCCAGGTATGTTGATGAAAAACCGCTTAAGCTTATCTTGTCGATATTACTTTTTATTCTTGCCATGTTGATGATAAAACCTGTAAAAGGCGAGGTAATACAAAACATTAAAACAGGCTGGAGATACTTGCCTGTTAAATCGTTTGACGATACAGCTATATATTACATTAATCTGTTAATAGTGGTTCCTGTTGTTTTATCCTTTGGATTTATTGCGGGTATGGTTGGCATCTCGGGAGGATCTTTTATGGTTCCATTATTAGTATTGGCGTGTAGTGTGCCCATGAAAAATGCGGTTGCCACAGCAAGCACATTGGTTGCTGTTTCAGCTTTGTTTGGTTTTGCAGGGCATGTCATTTCCGGTCATTTTGATTATAATATAGCTGTTCCGCTTGCCATAGGAGGTGCAATTGGAGGAATCATAGGGGGAAGCATAGCAATAAAATCCAAACCTAAACTGTTGAAAATTCTTTTTGCAGTTACAACTCTTGTTGCAGCTGTTATTATGACATATAAAGTCTTTTATTAATAAAAAACCATTTACTTTACAAAAAGAGGGGTTATACTAAGCCCCTCTTTGTTTAATTGAATGTATTATGATAATAAATAGAATTTATTTTTGCTTTTTTCTGGCAATAATTGCAAATACGGGTCTGTTTGGGCAAAAGGATACTTCCAGGATATTTTTTGATGCCAGCTTGCGAGAACGTTTTGAATCGTGGAATGGGATGAATGCTAGGAATTATGGAGACCCGAATGGGGTTGGCAACCTTGATGATAATATTTTATTTCAAAGAGTTATTGCTGGATTTAACTATACCCCGAACAATAAAATAACCATATCAGCCCACCTGCAGGACTCACGGGCGTTTGGCTGGTCATTGCGAAATGCAGAATATCCTGATTTGTTTAAGATAAAAGCAAAGAATACGCAAGAGCCCTATTATATAATGAACCCAAACGAAGAGTTTTATGAAATTCATGATTTATATTTGGAATATCGTTATTTACTAAAAAATATTACGATTAAAGCAGGAAGGCAAAAAATATCCTATGGCGACAATCGTGTTTTTGACCCCGGTGAATGGGGAAATACAGGTCGATGGACATGGGATGCACTTAAAATATCTTATAAAAAAAGATCGAATTTTATAGACATTTTTTGCGGTGGCACTAAAATTCACGACCCTGAGAAAGTTTCAATACCTTTTACTAAAACAGAATTCTGGGGAGGTGGCATATATGCACAATATGAGTGGAGCAAAATTATGACTGTTGAACCCTTTTATGCAATAAAAAAAGAGGGATCAGCAGATTACTCCAATGAACTTGATTTCACAAGACAATGGGCGGGAGTACGTTTGTTCAATAATGATTTGCATCATTTTGTTTATGATTTTACATTGAACAAAGAATTCGGAAATGAAAGCGGCAAATCAATAAATGCTTTCGGAATAATAGCCAAACTGGGATATCAATTCAATTTTGTGCCGGCTAAACCAATACTTGCTATCAGGGAAAGTTATGCATCAGGAGGCAAAAATACTGATAATAAGATTAATACATTCGACCCTGTTTATGGATCAAAAGATCAATTTTACGGAAGGATGAATATTACATCATGGTCTAATCTGGATGACCGCGAAATATTTGTCACTCTGTCTCCTGTTAAGAACATGAAAATTGAAATGAACTATCACTGGTTTTACATACCTGTACCTGATGATATAACATTGCTCACAACAGTAAAATTAAAAACAGGCAACCATCATTTAGGTAATGAGTTTGACATTTTTGCCAATTATCAGATATTAAAGCAACTGCAATTCATAACTGCTTTTGGGTATTTCAAACCCGGGGATATCCAACCCATAAATACACATGAAGCTAAATACGCAACATGGTTTGCCTTACAAATACTTTATGATATGAAATTCAGTAACTAATTGTTGACGATTTAAAGGTCGAGTAAGTAAGGGGGAGTTTCACCCCCAAACCTCTATCGGAACTGTACGTGAGCCTCTCGATTCATACGACTCCTTAAACTCATGCAACCTGTTTTAAGTAAAATATATCAAATAAATAACAAAAATATTTTTATTAATGTGAACATATGTTCATTTTAAATGTTATATTTGCTTTGTAATAAAAAATGTAATTAAAAAATAAACCGAACAATTAAAAATTAAGTATTATGCCAAGAGGAGATCGTACCGGTCCAATAGGACAAGATCCTGTTACTGGAAGAGGTTTAGGTTATTGCAGGGGCTATGATTCGCCCGGTTTCACAAAAGGATTTGGAGGCGGAATGGGAAGAGGTATGGGCTTCGGCAGGGGAGCCGGATTCGGAAGAGGTATGGGTTGGGGCAGAGGCTATGGATATGGCTTCCATTCAGGAGCTTATAACCCGGGACTCTTGCCCGGCTACCTCCCAACACCTTCGATAAGCAGGGAAGATGAGATAAAACTGCTTAAAAACCAGGCAGATGCACTTAGACGCTCACAAAAAGACATTGAAAAACGATTGAGGGAATTAGAAAAAGAGGGGTAGATCCACGGTTGTTCGTTTTACGAGGCTGTTTTAAAAATCAAGGCAGCCTCTTTTTATTCGGATACCTTAATAATAAATTTCAAATATTGAAATCTCAGGAGATCGTATACCTGGAAGCTCATCAGGAGTTCATCCAGATCGAAACTTCGGAAATACAGTTAACTTTTCTTATCGGATGATGAATGAAAATAACGATAATATCAAACAATAAGTTTTATATTCTTTTGAAAAATCTGTCCAGGTTATAGGGTGGTTAAAGACAATTTTATCATTAAATTTTGAGGAAACTCCAGATGCTATAAGTATCTTTGGATTTCCTTTAGAATTAGTTTGCTTTTTTGAACGATGAAAATATTGATTATAGAAGATGAGGTTGAATTACTGATAGCCATAAGTAATTTTCTTACCAGGGAAACCTATATATGTGAATTAGCGGAAAGTTATGCAAAAGCTGATGATAAGCTTGCAATATATGAGTATGACATCATCCTTCTTGATATCACTCTGCCTGACGGCAACGGGCTGGAACTGTTGAAAAGTATAAAAAAGCATCAGAAAAAAGCAGGGGTTATTATCATTTCAGCAAAAAATTCACTTGATGATAAGATTCACGGGCTTGATCTTGGAGCCGATGATTATATCACAAAACCATTTTATCTCTCCGAACTTAATTCAAGGATAAAAGCAGTCCTGAGACGGAAACAATTCGACGGAACAAGTATTCTGACTTTTAATGAAATATCCGTTGATACCGAAGGCAAGTATGTAACAATTAATGGCCAAGCAATAATTCTGACAAAAAAGGAATATGATCTGCTGTTGTTTTTCATGATTAATAAGAACAGAGTACTTACAAAAGAAGCAATTGCCGAGCATCTGTGGGAAGATAACATCGACATGGCCGATACTTACGACTTTATCTATACGCATCTTAATAACCTCCGGAAAAAAATCAGGGCAGCAGGAGGAGCCGACTACATTAAAACTCTGTACGGTATGGGATATAAATTCACAGACCAATGAAATTCCTTGCAAAAATAAACCGCAATTACCTTATACCTTTTGCTATAGTTCTTTTCGCAGTAACTGCTGCGGGATATTTTATCATTAGTATAATAATCACACAGGGAGCTAAGGAAAGGCTTCTTTCAAAAGTGTACCTGGTTGAACGGCAGATAAAAAATACCGGGGAAATTCCAAATCTCCATCCTGTGATCGAAGTTCAAAAGGCTGATAATGAACCCGGCCTAAGTCCTTCATTCAAAAAAGTGACAATATGGAACGAAATGGAAAAAGAAGATGAAATATTTCTTGAATACTCTTCTAAAATCAATATCGGGGATATATGGTATATAGTAAAAATCCGTCAGTCCTCAATTGAGAATGAAGATATTTTATTGATTTTGGCTCTTACAATGTTCATATTGCTGTTATCGGCATTTATTATCTCATTCATTTCAATCAGAAGAATGAACAGGACAGTCTGGTCTGGTTTTGAACGTAATCTGCATGAAATTGAAAATTACAGTTTCAGACTCAATAAGGACATTTCGCTTGAAAGGTCAGACATTGAAGAGTTTGAACGACTTAACATCGTAGTAATGGATTTTATCTCCAGGCTGAAGTCTGATTATTTGATGCTTAAAGAGTTCACCGAAAATGCCTCGCATGAAATTCAGACTCCTTTGTCCATTGCTCTGATGAATCTTGAAGAAATATTGCAGCATGATATCAAGGAAGATGTTTTTAAAAAGGTTGTGACTGTGATTAATTCCTTAAAGCGTCTTATTACATTAAATCAAAGTCTTATTCTTCTGGCAAAAATCGAGAACATGCAGTTTGAAAAAGATTCAGAAGTCTCACTTAATGAAATAATTTTACGAAAGAAGGAAGATTTATCAGCGTTTATTGATGCGAAGAATCTGGATGTAGAAATTAAAGCTGAAGGGAATTTTTTGATCCGGATGAATGTCTATCTTTCTGATATATTAATTGGAAATTTATTCACCAATGCAGTTAATCATAACATTATGGATGGAATAATCAGAATATTTATTAAGCCGGGTTTTTTACAAATATGCAATACGGGTGAAAATCATGCACTGACAGACAAAACTATTTTTAACAGGTTCGTCAGTGGCAATCCAAAATCACCGGGGCTTGGACTTGCAATTGTCAGGCAGATCTGCGAAACACATAACCTGGAAGTGCAGTATTCCAAAGAAGAACTCCATTGTTTTACAGTACAAATCAAATCATAAAAACCGCAAAGTGAAAAAAATTGTCATTTCCCTGATGCTTATAACTGCAGATTTTTTCATCATAAATGCCCAGAAAAGGGATCTTGATTTTTATATAGTTCAGGCGAAGGAAAACAGTCCTCTGATCAACCAGGCCGAAAATGAAAAGAAGATAGTATCTCTTGACCTTCAGCAGATGAACAGGATCCTTTTTAAACCTGAAATAAATGTGATCTCGGGTTTCACTTTTTCTCCAATTATTTCAAGGGATAACAACACCAGTAGCTTTCACCTGATATCAGAAGGAGCAACGGATTATATCGGCCACGACCTGGCTCTGACAGATGGTGGACAATACCAGGCACTGATTTCAATGAGACAACCTCTTCTGTCAGGTTCAAAATATAAGGCTTATGTGAATAAAGCAGAGATTTCACAGCAGATAAATGAAAACAATATTACTCTTACAATCCATGAGCTTGAGCAGGTGGTAGGTTATCAATATCTTCTTTGCATCAGATCGTTAAAAGAGGCTGAAAATTCCTTATATCTTATAAGGAACCTTGAAGAACAGTATGAATTAATACAAAAACTTGTGGAAAATGGAGTATATAAGCAGACTGACCTTATGCTTATACAGATCGAACTGGAAAATTACAACCTCGAATACAAGGGATACCGGGCTGAATACATTTCAAATCTCTACGATCTGAATCTTATTTGTGGAATATCGGATACAAATGTTGTCGAACTACAGGATATTGAATTCAAAATTAATCCAGAATCTGTTGCAAAATCAAGGTTTCTTACCGGTTTTAAGCTTGACAGCCTGAATATATTATCCGAACAGGCAGTTAATGAGCTGAAATATAAACCTCAGCTGACTCTTTTCGCTGATGCAGGGCTTAATGCTGCATATCTGCCATATCCGCGAAGGTTTGGATTAAGTGCAGGACTGGCATTGACCTGGAACATATTTGACGGACATCAGAAAAATATTCAGCGGGAAAGATCAACTGTTAACCTGCAGACTCTTGAATTTCGGAAAAACAACTTTATGAAACAAAATGAAATCAGCAGAAATAAAATACTTAACCAGATAAATTCGGTAGAAGAAAGAATCATATTGAATGAAATGCAGGCAGATAAATACAAGCATCTTGCCGAAGCATATTCAAAAGAGTTAAGCCTTGGGGAAGCCTCAATCATGGATTTTAAAAATCTTCTCAAAGATATTGCCGCAAAAAACCATGAATTGCTGCAACTCAGGATGGAAAAACAATTCTTAATTAATTCATATAATTACCTGAACTTCTAAAAAACTAATAATGAAAAGGTTATTAATACAACTCTTTGTCTTCAATATAATTTATACACTCTCTTCCTGTGGACCCAATAGCGATCCGGCAGATGAGAAGATGCCCGTTGTTTCGGTTAAGGCAGAACCGGTAATTAGCGGGACAATTGAAAATGAGATAAGCTTCAACGGCAGTACGGTCTACCTTAAAAAAAGCCAGGTGTTATCGCCAATTTCCGGTTATGTTGTTAGCACAAACATAAGATTTGGCCAGAAAGTTCAGAAAGGCATGGTACTTTTTGAGTTAAAAACAAGGGAAAGCAAAGCACTGGAATCTGCAAACGACCCGTCCGGAATATCGGGTACTGTAAAAATTTATGCAGTCTCTGACGGATTTATAAGTGAACTTAATATAAATGAATCAGGAGTTTATGTGACAGAAGGAAGTATCCTGTGCAATATTGTAAACAACATAGATCTCATGGTCAGATTAAATGTTCCTTATGAGTATGTTTCAATTCTCGACAAAGAGAAAAAGTGCAAAATCAGGCTGGTGGATAATACTGTTATTTCAGGATCAGTCTTCAAAATACTACCATCAGTGGACGAATTAAATCAGACCCAGACTGTTCTTATAAAACCCGAAACTACAAGGCTTATACCGGAAAATCTGAATCTTTTGATATTTTTTATTAAGGAAAAACACGATAAAGCGATTCTGGTTCCAAAATCTTCGCTTATGACTAATGAAACTCAGAGTGAATTCTGGGTAATGAAAATTAATGCAGGTGATACAGCAGTGAAGATTCCTGTTAAAAAGGGTATTGAAAACGACAGCATAGCAGAAATAATTTCATCGGATCTGAAGGTTAATGATTTGATAATCAGCGAAGGTGCTTACGGATTACCCGACAGCACCGTCGTAAGTATTTTAAAGTGATATGGAAAAAATATTCTTGAAGCTTAAAACTCCTCTGGTTGTTATCCTGCTTCTGATACTGGCAGGCGGAGCATTTTCCTACAAAAATCTTAAAACTTCATTATTCCCCAATATTACTTTTCCAAAAATCAAGATAATCGCCGATAACGGTGAACAGCCGGTGGATAAGATGATGATAGAGGTTACCAAGCCAATTGAAGATGCAATAAAAAGAGTTGAACACCTGAGTCTTATCAGAAGTGCAACCACTATGGGTAGTTGTGAGATATCGGCATATATGGAATGGGGTTCCGACATCGATCTCGACAAACAGCAGGTGGAATCACAAATAGCCAGAATAAAAAGCAATCTTCCTCCTGATATTGAAATTACTGTTGAAAAGATGAATCCGTCAATTTTACCGGTGATGGGGTATTCCGTGGCTTCAGATACTAAAAGTCAGATTGAACTGAAACTTATCGCCGAATATATCATAAAACCATATCTGTCAAGGATACAGGGTGTCGCTGCAGTACAGGTTATCGGTGGAAAAGTAAAGGAGTACAGGATCATTCCCGATGAGGCGAAATTAAAAATGTTGAAGATCAATCCTCAGGAAATTATTGATATCCTGCAATATACCGGCTTTATAAGGTCAACAGGCTATACGACTGATTATAACAGGCTTTATCTTACTGTCACTGATGCTACAGTCCGGAACAAGCAGCAGCTCGAAGATCTGGTCCTGGTAAATAACGGAGTCCGTAAAATAAAAGTCTCCGATGTGGCAAAAGTCGAAATCTCCGAACGAAATGAATATATCAGGATCAAAGCCGATGGTAAAGATGTACCACTTATAGCCGTTCTGAAGCAGCCTGAAAGCAATCTGATCGACGTCGCTGACAAGGTTGCAGCAAGTGTAAAAGAGCTTGAAAAGGTCCTTCCTGCAGGAGTAACCCTGAAACCATATTACAATCAGTCTGAGTTTGTGCACGACAGTATCAGAAGCATAATTGATGTTCTATGGATAGGATTGCTTCTATCAATAGTAGTGGCGGTGATATTCCTTCGTTCATTCAAAGCCAGCGGGGTCATCCTGATAACAATTCCACTCACTCTTGCTCTTACTTTTATCGCGCTTAGCATGCTTGGTTATGATTTTAATATAATGACCATCGGCGCCATTGCCGCCGCTATCGGCCTTATAATCGATGACGCGATCATAGTTGTTGAACAGATACACAGAACTCACGAAGAGTTTCCAGATAGGCTACCCCGGGAACTTGTCGGTAAAGCCATTAACTTCCTGTTCCCCGCTATGGTAAGCTCTTCACTGACCACAATTGTCATCCTCATACCCTTCGAACTGATGACCGGCATCGCAGGTGCTTATTTTAAAATCCTTACAATGACAATGATAATAACCCTAATTTGCTCTTTTCTTGTTACCTGGATTGGTCTGCCGGTGGTTTATCTGTTGTTTTCCAGGAATAAACCCCTGATGAAAAATGTTGAAATACACAAGATCAAAACCCATAAATGGATTGAATTCTTCATATTAAGACCTTATATAAGCATAATATTAATTGTGCTGCTTATTCTTGGCATTGTCTTCGTAATTCCTAAACTTCCCACCGGGTTCCTGCCTGATATGGATGAAGGATCAATAGTTCTGGATTATACTTCGCCTCCCGGTACATCACTTGAAGAAACAGACAGGCTCCTTTCTGAAGTTGATAAGATAATTGAGACAATACCCGAGGTCAAGACATACTCACGGCGTACCGGAACAGAAATGGGTTTTTTCATTACTGAACCATACAGTGGCGATTATCTTATTGAGCTGAATAAAAACAGGAAGAAAAAAACCGAAGAGGTTGCAGATGATATCCGTAAAAAGGTCGAAGCTGCTGTCCCAGCACTTACTGTTGATTTCGGTCAGGTAATCACCGACATGCTTGGGGATCTTATGAAAAGTGTCCAACCAATCGAAATCAAGATCTTTGGTGACGATCATAAAAAGCTCGAAGAGCTGTCAAGACAGGTTGCCGACAGTGTCAGAAAGGTATCAGGAACAGCAGACGTATTTGATGGTATAATAGTCTCAGGCCCTGTAATAAGCATTATCCCCAAAGAAAATGTCCTGAAACAGTTCGGATTAACATCGTCTGATTTACAGGCCCAGGTAGAAGCCTGGCTGGAAGGCATTGTAGTGGGATCAATACCTGAAAAGGAACAATATACGGATATAAGGTTTATTTATCCGCTCAACAATATGACTCCCTTTGAAAAAATAAAAAATATCATGATAAGCACACCTACAGGAGAGAACTTTCCGCTTAATAAATTTGCAAATTTTTCAATACAAAGTGGAGTCTCCGAAATACAAAGGGAGAACCTTCAGACAATGGGAGCCGTAACGGCAAGACTTGATAACAGAGATCTGGGAAGTGTAATAAAAGACATTCAGAAAAAACTATCAGGTATAAAGCTGCCTTACTCATACCAGATTGTATATGGTGGTTCCTATGCCGAACAGCAACAATCATTTTCTGAATTATTGAAAATACTCATTATCAGCGGATTGCTGGTTTTTCTGATTGTTCTTTTTATGTTCAGGGATTTAAAGCTTTCCGGAATTGTCATTTTAATCAGCTCGCTTGGAATAGCAGGTGGTCTTATTGCATTGTACCTTACAAACACTCCACTTAATGTCGGAAGCTATACTGGATTAATAATGATAGTAGGAATAATCGGAGAAAATTCAATTTTCACTATCCAGCAGTTTCTCACTGAATTAAAAAACTCTGACGTTAACGGCGCATTAAATTATGCAATATCAGCCCGTTTGCGGCCTAAGCTTATGACTGCTACCGGGGCAATAGCTGCACTTACACCACTTTCACTTGGTTTGGGCACAGGTGCTCAAATGCATCAGCCGCTGGCAATAGCCGTAATAGGCGGATTAGTAATGGCACTTCCTTTATTACTGATAGTACTGCCCGGACTTTTGAAACTTATTGTCAGAAAATAAATTGAAAGTACCTGTTAAAAGTGCAGAAAAGGATTCTTAACATATTTCTTTTACTGTACGGAGGATTGTTGTTCGGACAGGTGGATTCAACTGGTTTCCGGGAAGGTAAAGTGTGGAAACATACTTCTCTACAGGCAGTTTATCAAAAAGGGTACGTTTTTGCCACTAACGATTTCATAAAAGGAATCAATGTCGAATCTGACAGAATTAATAGTTTTCAAACATTTTCTCTAAAACTTTCCACCCAGACTGATGGCGAAAAACTGTGGGAACAGCTGTATAAATACCCGGAATGGGGCATTAGTATTTATATGGCCGACTTCTTTAATCCGGAAGAAATAGGCAGACCTCTTGCATTATACGGAATTTTCAACGCACCTTTCATCAGACGGCAAAAGCTATTGCTCAATTACGAGCTTGGCTTCGGCGCAACTTTTAACTGGAAATCTTTCAATCCTGTTACCAATCAGTATAATATCGCAATAGGAGCCGGTGAGTCTTTTATTATAGATGCCGGATTGAACCTTCATTACAGTCTGACAAATAAAATGGATATTATTGCAGGTTTCAGCCTGACACATTTTTCAAACGGAGCTCTGAAGAAGCCTAATTTCGGGATAAACACTATTGCACCGAAAATTGGCTTGAAGTATAATTTTTATAAACCCATAAAATTTCTCAAAAGTGAGGTGCCGGAATTTGATGCGCATAATGAATGGTTCATTTCTGGTTTTGGTGGAGTTAAAAATCTGATATTCGATTCTGTCAATATCGATATTATTGAAAAATATGAAGGAGTGTTTTTCCCGGTCTTCGGAGTATCATCCGGCTATAACAGGCAGGTCAGTTACAAGTCAAAAATAGGTATTGGCGTGACCCTGTCTTATGACGGGTCAATGAACGCACAGGCCGCAGTCGAAAATAATGAACTCGATCCTGTTGATACTCCATTTTCTGACCATATTCAGCTGAGCATCTACCCATCATATGAGTTGACAATAAACAGACTGTCGTTGGTACTGCAGCCTGCCTTTTACCTGTACAGAAAAAAATTCAGGAATCAGTCACCGGCATTTCATCAAAGAATAGGCCTGAAGTACCAGATTACTGATAAGATATTCGCCGGGATAATCCTCCGTGATTACGCGTTTCATGTTTCTGATCATTTAGAATGGACACTTGGATACAGAATCCCGGGAAAATAACCCGACTTGATAATTCCTTAAGAATTGTAATATAGTTTTACATGGTTTATTTAAATCAACCAGTGTCGTCTTGATCTGTCCTCCGGCAGTAACTTTTTCGCAATCCAACCCAACCTTTTTTGATAATTCAAATCTTTAGAAGTAATGGCACAACTAATGAATATTAACAAAGGAAACAAAATGAACACTTTAATTGTAAATAAAAAGTTGAATGATAAAATCGTAATTCATAAAGTAGAGGCGCCTGCTTCTACAACAGTTCTGAAATCAACATGGTCGATACGAAAAGTCAAATTGGAAAACTATCGCTTTGTTAAAGCTCCAGAAAATTACATTCCTAAAGTCGGCGATGTGGCAGGAGTAAAAGTATTAAAAGTTGCCAATCATTCCCGCATTTATTCATCAGAAAATAAATATGTCCAGCTTTACAAAGATGATGTTATTTTCGGAGTGCTTGGTTACCGTTATGCTTCTGATGCATTTCATGCCGACACCATTGACATTAATAACCTCCACCTTTTAACAAATGCAGGGTTGATCGGTACCGTCAGGGACAAACATTCAAGTATCTCAGAACCAACAAGATTGAAACTTATTGGGGTTTTTGTCAATAACAATAGTTCTGAAATTCTGAATTTAAAAACGGAGTTTTTTAAGCGCAAGAGAATTAATTCAGCTTACCCTCCCGTGATACTTATTATTGGCACAGGTATGAATAGCGGAAAAACAACCACTGCTGCCCGTTTAGGGCGATCATTGATAGAAAAAGGTATTAAAACAGCAATATTGAAAGTAACAGGCAGTGTATCCCAGCGTGATCTTTTTGAATTTGAATCAACGGGAGTTAATTATACGGCTGACTTCAGTGATTACGGTTTCCCGTCGACTTACATGTGCAATCAGGATGAACTGACTGGACTTTTTTCCATTATGCTTGAAGACACAATTCCAACTCAGCCGGATGTTGTAATTGTTGAAATTGCTGATGGCATTTTACAGAGAGAGACTCAAATGCTGCTAAAAACTGATATTGTAAGGAATTCCTGTATCGGAGTAGTTCTTACAGCTCCATGTTCCTGTTCAGCGCTTACTCTGGCAGAGAAGGTTAAACAATTAAATTACTCCCCTATTGCAGTTACAGGGACTATTACCAATTCGCCATTATTCATGCAGGAATTTACGCAATACGATACAACTCCGGTACTGGATACACAAACCAGCCGGGATCAATTTGTTGAGCTGATAAAAGCAAAGATAAACACAACAGTTAAGCTATAGGCCGGGTATGCAGGAACAAAAAGAAAATAAATTATCATGGCTGGCTGTTTTAAAACCATATTTAAAGCCATTTTATGGAACAATAGCGCTGGCTGTAATTTTTATGATTATCGATTCATTCCTTACAGCATTACGACCATGGCCACTGAAAATAATTATAGATAAAGTTCTGAATGGTCAGAATATTAAAATACCACTCATTGCCGGCTGGATAAACAGCGGTAATTTTGATAATACAGCAATTTTATATGCGGCATGTCTGGCATTATTGCTTATAGCAATTGGAACAGGAACATTCTCATACTTCTTTACCCGTTTAATTGGAAATTTCTCACAGCATCTCGTTCTAAATATTAAGACAGATACATTCAGTCATCTGCAAAGGCTTTCATTACAGTTTCACACAAAAAAGAGGCTTGGTGACATTATAACCCGCCTGACCTCTGACATTAACTCAATCCAGTTATTGACGGCTCAGGGAGCCATGTTATTTCTTACTAATTTCTTTTTAATCTTTATGCGCCTTGTGATTATGTTCTGGCTGAACTGGCAGTATTCACTTATCGCGTGTTCTGTATTACCCTTTTTATTTCTGGCAGTTGGATGGCATACTGTAAAAATAAAAACCGCTTCAAAAAATGCCCGTGCCAGCGATGGCGAAATGGCTTCCATAGCACAGGAGACACTGGGGTCAATTAGAATGGTGAAAGGATTGACACAAGAAAAGAGGCAAGACCAGATCTTTTTAGAACAAGGCCGGAAGAGTCTGGGCGAATATATGGAGCGTGTAAACTATCAGGCCCGGATGGCGCCCATTGTTGATATTCTGGCTGCGTTGGGTCTTGTTCTGGTGATGTTTTATGGCGCTAAAGGGGTGATAGCCGGGCGTGTTACCATAGGCGACATGATAGTATTCTTTTTTTACGTTTCGAATTTTTATAGCCCTTTGCGGGCAATATCAAGGCAATTTGGAAATTTCTCTAATGGAATAGTAGGCGCTGAACGGGTGGCGGAAATATTAGCAAAAGATACTTTCATTGAACAAAATAAAAAAGGAGAAAGAGCGCCGCGATTTAAAGGACAGATAGAATATAAAAATGTTTCATTTGAATATGAACACGGACAATCTGTTTTAAAAGGAATTTCACTGATAGTCCGACCGGGAGATCATGTTGCTATTATTGGCGCTACAGGTGCGGGAAAAAGTACTCT
Source organism: Rikenella microfusus (assembly GCA_020722575.1). Classification (GTDB taxonomy): domain Bacteria; phylum Bacteroidota; class Bacteroidia; order Bacteroidales; family VadinHA17; genus LD21. Next base: position 190,228 of record DYKN01000001.1, read on the forward strand.
GGTCAGTCTGTTATTACGATTTTATGATCCTACAGAGGGATCAATATTAATTGACGGGAAAGATATCAGGCAATATTCACCTGAATCAATTCGCCAGCAAATCGGTCTTATCTTACAGGAGACTTATCTGTTATCCGGCACCATCAGCGAAAATATCATTTTCGGATGTAAAACGACACCCAGCAAAGAAGAAATTATAAATGCTGCGAAAGCGGCTCATGCTCACGATTTTATAATTGAGTTAACTGAGGGCTATGACAGCCACATCTCAGAGCAGGGAGCAAATCTTTCAGGAGGACAACGCCAAAGAATTGCCATTGCACGCGCTATTGTCCGTAAAGATCCAATCCTTTTGCTTGATGAACCCACAAGTAATCTGGACAACGTGTCCGAAGCATTAATAATGAAAACTATTAAAAACATTCCTCACCAGCCGACAATTATCATGGTCACACATTCTTTACGCGCTGCACAAATGGCAGATATCATTGCCGTACTTGAGAATGGTGAGATAATTGAGTATGGCAAACCCTCCGAACTGATTTATGCCGGTAAGTTTTTTAAAAAATATGTTCAGGCAGAGCATCTGGAAAAGTAAAGTATAACACCAAAAAAGATATAAAAAAACGGGAATGATTTATTATAAAGATTATTAACATGAGAAAAAAACAAAATATGGGTATTTGGATTAGCAAACCGGTTAATGCTCACGCAAGAAGACAAATAGCAATCATTATATTGATTATTTGCTTTTTATTTATACTGCTCTTTTATCCGGTTTCTGCTCAGGACAACATCAACAACAGCATACCGGTTCCAAAAGGAAAGACATTGGTTTTACAACCCGGGATAGGGCTGAGATACAGCGTAAATGATAAGATTAAACTGTACCAGGATTTTCGTACTTATTTTTACCAGAACATCCTTTCAAAAAATTTTGAAGAATTAAGTTTTAGCGCCAGTTATAAACTGGGCAGGTTTAATAACTTTTATTTCACCACAAATTTAGGTTACCTGCTTACACTCGACAATAATTATAAAATCCACGCCTATCGGCCAAAGGTTTATTTTACGACGAGTTATCATTTAAATAAAATAAGACTCGAATTCAGAAACAGGCTTGAATATATTATTACAACGGGTGAAAATGGGGGCGGTTCGTTTCGGTACAGGCCAAGGTTTTTGGTTCAGACAACATTCAAACTCAACCAACTCCGGATTTCACCCTATGTTTATAATGAGTTTTTTCTGGGGCAAAATGGTTTTAGTCAAAACAGGACAAAACTGGCATTATTTGTCAGATACCATGATTTTGTACTTAATCCGGGTTATACCTTAAAAATAAAGCCGGGTACGAAATTGGTTGAAAACCGTGTATCGCTGAATTTAAGTTATACCATACCGACATTTACAAAGAAGAAACAAACCAGGTAATTTCCATGCTAATTCGTTCAAAGTTGGAATTCCGGGAAATCTTAACAATTGAATGCTTTTGTCTTAAATGAAACCCATTGCTTCAAATTTGCATAAGCACCATCCTTTGGGCCAGGTTTATTTATGGATACCTGACGAGTCGGTTCCAGGAGGGGGCTCTATTAAAAAAGAAATTGTCCCTCTGGAATGGTTACTCCCCTCGTGTGGGGGAAAATTGAAATTGGAGAGCCCTTATGCCGTAATTATTAACGCCGGTTTAATTAACCTGCCCGATGAGCATTTATCCTCATTTAAAACTGTTCCGTTAGGGAATGCAGTTCCCGATTCAGCAGGTAATTTTATTTTCGAACCATTTAACGGGGGAGGCAGAATGGATAAAGTTCCATTTGTTGATGACATGAGAAGGTTCAAAAATTTACAGGCCTCCAGATTTGGAGAGGTCAACACGTTTTTCCATATAAATAAAATAGCATTTTACATTAATAATCTTTTGAAAATCCTGGGAGAACGCTCTCTGCCTCGGGTGAAGGTGGTTATAAATGCCCATTCTGCTATTTATAATAAAGAGGGTGACAGAGATGGAGTAAAAGGGAAAATCAGTGGGAAATGGCTGCCTTTTCAGGGAGCCCATTATCGCTTATCGGGTTATGGTTTAAAAGATATACCGGAATTGTCTCCTGTTTCATCTGCAGGGGAAATTCATCTGGGACCGGGATGGAAACTGACCGATGCCGGATTATTACCGGAAAGCGCCGGTTTCAGATACAGGTGCAATGCCTCGCACAATGCAGGAATTATTTATCATGAATATGGCCATCATATTAACAGGCATACTGCCGACTTTATGGCCAACCGGTTGCTTGCCCCTCACCGACAAATTAACCGGAAATCAGATGCCGATGAAGGCATAAGTGATTACTGGGCAGCAACCATGCTCAATAGCCCCCACATTTGGGCATGGCATCGAAAACATACCAAGAATGATTTTCATCATCGAAGCCTTGCCTCATTAAAGACCATGGCCGACTTTAATAAAGAGGAAAATGCGGATCCACATCTAAACGGGACAATACTGGGAGCTACCTTGTGGGATATCCGAAAGGAGCTGTCGAAGCATGATGCTAAAGGGATCGAAAAAACGGATCTACTGGTACTGAAATCGCTGCTGTTAATTGGCCAGCTTCAGGATTCTGATTATCGTCCTTCCAGGTTAGGTACCTGCAAATGCAGGTCGGGGTTCAGTATTGTGCTTAAAGCTATGCTTGAGGCTGACCGGATTCTTTATCATGGCGATCATAAAGAAATCATTCATTATTGTTTTTCAAAAAGAGAAATAAATCCCGAAATATCTCCCCCTTTTCCATCCTCTACGGGTTTCTGTGCAATATCAGAACATCCGTTTTTTCCTCCTAAACAGCGTATCCAAAAATCTATTCAACATATTGTTAGAAAAGATACAAATTCTATCATCCCCGAAACGGATGAATTAATGAACCGGGAAGAATTGGAAGTCCGCCTAACTACTAATCAGACAGGTCCTTTTTCACTAACTGCCGTGGGTGATATTATGCTTGGAGAAAGAATGAATCGCACCATCCGGAAATTTGGTCCCGAGTATCCATTCTACTGTGTTTATCCTATTTTCAGGAGATCAAATATAGTTTTAGGGAATCTCGAAGGCCCGTTTTCAAAAAACGCAGAAAAACAAAAAAGAAATTTTACCTATAAAATTGATCCAAAAAATGCCAGAATTCTCCGACGTGCAGGTTTTAATATAGTGACACTTGCAAACAACCATTTACTTGATTGCGGTAGAGAGGGAGTGCTTGAAACTTTGTCAGCTTTAAAAAAACATAACATACAATACATTGGAGCCGGGAAAAACGAAGAAGAAGCACATTCTCCTGCAATAATGCAGGCAGGAAAATATAAAATTGGGCTTCTGGGGTATTACTGGAACCGACGTACAGCAGCAAGGGGTAATAAACCCGGAAGCGCCATGGATTCTGAGGAATATCTGGCCAACGACATCCGCTTATTACGCTCTCTGGTTGACAGGGTGGTTGTTACTGTACACTGGGGGGTTCCTTATGATCGATATCCATCAGAAGAGGACCAGAAGAAAGCTCATTTTGCCATCGATTGCGGTGCAGATATAATTATTGGCCACCACCCGCATATTGTTCAGCCTTTTGAAGTGTATAAAAACCGCCCTGTTTTTTACAGCATTGGTAATTTTGCTTTTGGCTCAGGCAACAGCAAGGCTGAAGGTGTTTTGCTTGGTATTGATTTTCAGGATGATTTTACCAGCATCACTATTTTCCCCGCTTATGTTAAAAACAGGGATAAACGAATAAATTATCAACCAAAAATATTAAGCGGCAATTCAGCACTGAGAAGTATAAAACACTTAAAAGAAATATCAGGCGCATCGGGGAATCTGATTAGTTTAAAAGATGATACAGGCAAGATAGTTATATCCCGTTAAGAACTCACTATTTCAAATTACAGACCTATCAACGTACAGCCTCCATTTGAGTTAACCTTACTTTAAAATTCCTTTAGATTCATAATTTACATTTGCTTAGTTTAATTAAATCAACAATTTAAAACTAAGTAAAATGAAAAAATCAATTTTAATTATGGCTGCTGCCTTATTAATCAGTCTTAACTTCTACGGCCAGGAAGTAAAAGATCTCCCTGCCAGTGTTAATACGGCATTCATACAAAAATTCCCAAATGCCACAGGTGTAAAATGGGGTAAAGAAAATGCAAAAGAGTGGGAAGCTGAATTCAAAATGGGCGATAAAGATTATTCAGCAAATTTTGACAATGCAGGCGGCTGGATGGAAACTGAATATAAAATCAGCGCTAAAGAAATTCCTGCCTCAGTCACTGCTTCCATCAGGAAAGAATTCGCAGGTTACAAAACTGACGAATCAGAAGTATCTGAGACTGAAAAGGGAAAAGTTTATGAATTTGTTCTCAGTAAGGGCAATGAAAAATTAGAAGTCGCGTTCAGCAATGATGGCAAGCTTTTAAGGAAAGAGTCGGTTAAGGAAGAAAACGAGGAAGAAGAAAAGTAATTATTGGGGTTTTCTTTCATTAAAGTGCCTGCCGGGTAATTTCCTGATCCGTCAGGTGCTTTTTACTATTCCACCCAACCTTTTTTAATCAATCTGATCTTAATATAACAAAGACCTTGCAATTAAATTATTTGGATACAAGGGAACTTATTAAAAAATGCATCAGAAATGATGCTGGCGCTCAACAGGAATTATATTACCGTTTTGCTCCTAAAATGCTGAGTATTTGTCATCGCTATGCCTCGTCAAGAGATGATGCTGAAGATATTTTTCAGGAAGGTTTTTTGAAAATATTTGAAAATCTGAATCAGTTAAAGAACCCCGATCTGATTGAATGGTGGATGAAGAAAATATTCATAAATGAAGCATTGAGGCTGTATAACAGCAGAAAACGGATTAATCTGGTAGAAGATCTGTCGGTTTTAAGACCTGTGCCGGAAGTCGCATACGGTATCTCAGAAAAGCTGGGGACAGATGAAATAACAAAATTGATACAGAAACTGCCACACAGAATGCGAATGGTATTCAATATGTATGTCATTGAAGGATTCAGCCACGCAGAGATTGCGACTATGCTTAATATTACAGAAGGGACTTCCAAATCAAATCTTCATGATGCAAGAAAAATACTTCAGAGAAAAATTTCAGCGCTTGAAAAAATAAGGTTACATGGTTGATATGAATACCATTAGAACAGATAAAGAATTTGATGATTTTCTGAGGAAACGTTATGAAGATCATACTATTGAGCCTGAAAAATCACTCTGGGAAGGAATAATTATGCGCCTTTATCAGAAAAAAATCGACAGAAACATATATAAAATCAGACAATTAAAAATCGCAATATCAGCTATTGCCGCAATTCTCACCGGAGTAGTTGTCTATAGCCTGATTACGACAAGGGGAAACAAGCATGAAACTCAAATTATTTCTGAGATTCCGGTTACATCAGCTCCTGTCGAAAATGAAAATTTACTGAAATCCGGCATTAATAATAAGATCAATAATAAAAAACCAGAGTACTCAGACAAAACAGAAAATAAAAAATTCAATTCGGAATCAAAAGAGAAAAAATCCGGATTAATTAATGAAACTCCAGCATCACCCGCGCAATTCATCAGTCAGGTTTCCGATTCATCTTTTAACAACACTGTCTTACTGACCTCATCAGAATTTTATGATACTTCATCAGTAAAGAAAAGGGATATTCAGCCAATTGACCAAATTATATTACCGAAGTATATACAGCCCAATACATTGAAAATATGTGAACGCGAAGCATCAATATTAACCGGAGTAATCAGATCGAACTTAAATAAATCAGCTGATTCTAAAATAACAGCCTTAAATTCCATAAGAAGGGTTTCCGAAAAATCAAAACAGCCTGAACTTATATTACCGGAAGCTTCTTATCGTAGTCCTGATCAACCGGGGGAGCTAACCACAGCGGAAAACAGTCAAAGGCACACCCATTATTTCATCGAAGGATATGTTTCACCTGAGATTTCCTACCGGGCGCTTTCAGTAAATTCTAAATACAGCATGCTTGATTACGGCAAGTCATATTTTAACAGAGCAGAAAGACCTGATTTCACTTTTTCAGCCGGAATTTCAGGCGGATTCAAAATAACTGATAATTTAATATTAAAGTCAGGGGCTTATTATTCCCGGTACTCATTTAAATTCGAAACTAATGCCTCTAATTTGATAAAAATCGGCTCAGACGAAAATCTTGTATATACCTCTTCAGGCCCGGTAAAAATAACACTTATTTCATCTGACTCACTTTCAACAAAATCTCTTGTTAAGTCCTCCCTAAATTTTTCATTTTTAAATGTTCCTTTAATTGCTGAAATTCATTTCAGGAATAATTACTTTTTAAACCTTGGGCTGAATCTTAGTATTCTTACCGGGCAGAATATGAACTGGCAGGCAGAGGATTATGATGGAAATTTTTCTGAAACAGCTGCCGATCCGATCGACGGGCTTGAATTTGGCAGCCTGAGCATGACCGTAGGTGTAGGTAAAGAGAAATATATAACGCGGCAACTATCAATTTTACTTAATCCTTCTATCAGAATAAATCTGACTTCACTTAATAACACGGCACCTGTGAAGTCTTATCCATACTCCTGGGGTTTAAATGCAGGCATGAGATATTATTTCGATTAGCCGGATCAACCTTTAATGAAAATAAATTGTTTCCACACCCAACCATTTCAGACGGTACTGATCTTTATTATGATGAAAAACCAAAACTTATTTTTAACCGTAAATAGTTAAAAGATGAAAACACTACAAAGAGTAAGCCCGTTGATTGTTCTGGCTGCCATACTATTAATAGTATCAAGCTGTGCCAAAGATAATTCAGGTTTAGCCAAATCATCCCTGCTGGCTGTTGATCTGTCAACCGTTAAAAGTGCTGCATTGAACAACACCGGGACAAAAGGAAAAGCAGCCGGTGCATTTACGTTGAATTCTGCCAAAATCAGTATTTCAGATCTGATCATTGAAGAAAATTCAGGTAATGATGTTGAACAACAGGGAGATTACAATGATGGAGGTAATGACGCTGAAACCGGTAGCTATAATAAGACAGGCGGCGTAGAAATGGATGATGTCATTCTCCCGGGACCTTATACCCTGGATGTGGGAAATGGTAGTATGTCAATAGACCAGATAGCTGTTTACCCGGGCACATTTAAAAAGGTCGATTTTAAGTTTAATATTAGCGATGAAGAGGGTTTCGGAGGCAACTCAATTGTTGTGAAAGGCAGCTATCAGAAACCTGACGGCACTGCTATTCCTGTTACTCTCAGGTCAGATTTCAGCCAGCAGGTGCAGCTTCCGATTGCCAATGGCGGTATTACAGCAGCTGCAAATAGTACCATTACTTTAACAATCGTATTTGATATTCAATCATGGATCAGCAATATTGACCTTTCTGGTGCAATTTTAACGAACAATGAAATTATTATTGATAAAACCAATAATGCTGATCTGCTTAAATTGTTTGAAGCAAACCTGACTTCTCTGATTGAAATTGAAAATTAATGTTTATATACTTAATTCAGCAATCTCGTGATTTTTTTATCGGTGTTATCCGGGGATCGAGATAAACGCAGTTCCTGGATTTAAAATTTTCCCTATTATATTACGTATCAAAAATTAAAAACCAATAATATAGAGAAAATGAATTTAATTTCAACTAATAAGCTAACAGTTATTTTATTGATTAATCTTCTTCAGTTAAGCATAATTTTCGCGCAAGACTTCCATCAGACAGACTCCGTGAAGAATAGAAATTTCTACCAGACTGACAGCATTTTCTCTTTCAGGTCACAGAAAGGATATTTCCCGTCCCTGATTCATAATTTTGGTGAACAGGCAACTGCACCATTCCATTTCAAGGCAAAGCAATGGATTATTACCGGTGCTGCGGCAGGAATTACTGCAGGATTGATAATAATAGACAATGACATCGATGATTGGGTTACTGTGCAGAAAGACAGGCATAAATGGGTTAACAAGGCCTCTCCTTTCATAACTGAATTCGGAAGTAATGCAGGTATATTTTCCGTAGCCGGTTTTGGTCTTTTAAGCGCTGCATTTAAAAACGAGAAAGGAGTACAGACGAGCCTTTTGGCTTCACAGGCTGTTATTACCTCAGGAGTGTGGGTGCAGCTTATAAAGCATATCGCATGCAGGGAAAGACCTTTTTCCGCATATATTAATAGCCACCAGAAAGGAGGGCGCTGGTATGAACCTTTTTCACAGTTCGATCAGGATTTTGTTCCGAAGAAACCAGGATCCTCTTTTGATGCGTTTCCCTCGGGACACACGGCAACTGCATTTTCAATTGCCACCGTTTTTGCCATGCAGTACAAAGATAAACCTGCCGTTCCTATAATCAGTTATTCTGCAGCAACACTGGTTGGTATATCAAGGCTTACCGAACACGAACACTGGGCTTCTGATGTTTTTTTCGGAGCGATTTTAGGCTACTTATGTGGAAAACAGGTTGTTTCGCATTATAACAGATACCATAATAATTTGAATCAAAGGCATAATATTTCAAATGTTAAATCAGAATGGACTTTAATTCAAAACAACAATCAGGTTGGTTTATTAATTTCATGGTGATTAACTACTTCCTATCTTTAGTACCACCAGTTGCGTTTTCTTAATTGAAAAATTAAATATAAATATGATGTGTAACCAAAGTGTTAATAACCTGAATATTCAGGTTATTAACACTTTTTCTTTTTTTCTTACTTTTTTCTTTTGTTAATATCATGCCGATAGCTATCGGCGCAGACTTGTACCGGATCGCCAGTATCTGATGATCAATACCCTGATGGCAAAGCTGATTGTTGTAGTAATCGAAGTATTCCTTTAATCCCTAATAAAGATCAAGCCCATCAGCAGGTGCATTGGTATAAACGTAGTCGTACTTTACAGATCTCCAAAGTCTTTCAATAAAGATATTATCAAAAGCCCTGCCTTTGCCATCCATGCTGATCTATATCTCTTCCTTCTCAAGAAGTTCTATCCATTCATGACAGGTAAACTGACTTTCCTAATCCGTGTTAATAATCTCCGGCTTCCCATACATCTCAATAGCTTTTTTTGTTACCTCCAGACGGCACGAAGCATTCAGAGCTTTGGACATGCCCCAGCCGACAATATAGCGGCTGTAAACATCGATAGTTAATAGTCAACAAGTTTTAGGCGTTGGATCATAACCCGGTCTTCCTTGAGCTTTTATTAAAAAAAGGTGTGTCCGCGTCTTGAATGATTTGTAATAATAATCACTGTTATGCTTTTCGATCAATACGTTTATGTTAATTTTATTTACCAGATTCATTATCTATTTGAAAATTGGCTGTCCGACAAATTTTATTTCTGTATCTTTACTCATGTTGTACAGTTTTGTTTACAATGTAAACTTACAACATGGGTTCCGATAAATCGGGATTCGAGAAGTAAACTTCCTCTTTTTTATTAAAAAATTAGTCGAACCCTACTGATAGTTTTTAGATTTTATAAAGGGTCAGATGCATTGATATTATTAAACTGTCACAATGGAATTACATCTCAACCGTCCAGAAATCATCAGGCATCAGCCAGTCCTTATATTTCTCTTCACCACCCCTGACTTTCCAGTCGGAATCAATTGTCAGTTTTGAACTGATACCTCCACGTGGATTGCAAATCATAACAATGCGCAAACGGTCGGGGTTGTAGACTTCCATTAAATGGTCATATATAATGTTTATCAGTCTTTCATAAGATATAACAATATTACGTAACTGATAAATATATTGTTTAAGAGATCTTAGTTCAATTATGTGTTTTTTTGGGTAAAATGCAATAAAGACTTTTGCAAAATCAGGCTGTTCCTTTACCCCGAGAAAAGTAAATTCTGGAATTTTTATTTTTATCTCATATGCTTCGCTGGTGGGATTTGGCAGCGCCTTCAGGATATTTTTGTCGATGTCATTGTATGTTTTCATTGTAATAAAAATATTCGGTATTCTTATGAATTTGTGTTGCCTATCAACAAAATCTCTTATCCACTTGTAGTGAGCAAAGCATTTTTTATTTTCTTCCCTCAACATTGCGAGCATGTTTAGTACGGAAAATGAAAAAACTTTCTTTCGCTATGCTCAGAACTGATTTCATTGAGGTCGGTGGCGGATTCGAACCGCCGTAAACGGTTTTGCAGACCGCTACCTAGCCACTCGGTCAACCGACCTTGTTTTCAGGCTGCAAATTTAAAAATAATTTATTTATCAATTGTCAAAACAATATAATTTGGTTATCGAATTTTGATTCAGTAGTTATTACTTTTGGACTTACTTGTCATGAGGAGGCAATATTTTACTCATATAATAAATAGTGCAAGCATAGATTTTATTGAATAATTTTTTCTGATTCGTTTTGCAGGTAAAAGTGGTTTGATAAACAGCCAAAAAATATGGCACAAAGGATATCCTTGTGCCCTGTGGAATTAAAATGGTTTAAGTAGTAATTTCAGAATTTACGGATATAATTATTGTACGATTTTCATTTCGTCAACAAGATGTCGGGCTCCTGCATAAATATCCATTACCCAGAGTACATATCTTATGTCAACGGCAATTGTTCTCTGAAGTTCCGGTTCGTATGCCACATCGCCGCTCATTGCTTCCCAGTTTCCGTCAAAGGCCAGCCCAATCAGTTCGCCATTTGCATTAATAACCGGACTACCGGAATTACCTCCGGTAATATCATTGTTTGTTGTGAAGCATACAGGCATATACCCTTTAGGCGAAGCATAACGGCCAAACTCTTTCCTGTTATAGAGATCAATCAGTCTCTGCGATACATCGAACTCATAATCACCGGGTTTATATTTCTCCATGACGCCTTTTAGAGTTGTGTAATATTTGTATGTAACTCCGTCACGCGGGTCATAATCGAGAATCTGTCCGTAGGTAAGTCTCATTGTTGAATTGGCATCGGGATACTGCGTTTTGTCAGGCATCATTTCCATAAGAGCAGCCATCCACAGTCTGCGTCCTTTCAACAGGTCTGAGTCATACTGGCTCAGGCCGTTGCTAACTTCGTTACTGACTTTATTGATTGAGGTTGCAGTAAGATAAACGGGATCATTTTCAAGTACTTTCAAAGAAGGATTGTCAAGGAATGCGAGAAGCTTTGATTGTTCAGAAAAAACTGACTTTGCAAACAGATCATCTACAAATTTATCAATATTACCTTTGTACTTCCTGTCAATCACATTTGTATAAAAATCAGGATGAAATTTTGCGGGAACATCCTCACGATAAAGTCTCATCATAGCCTTTACCGATTTTTTATCGGTTGGCGGATTATAATCCTTATAAAATGATTCTGAGATGTTGTTTTTAATATTGTTAACAAGGTCTGTCAGTCTCTTTTCATCTCCTGATTTAAGTGCTGAGATGAGGGATGTAGCCAGCTGGTTAAGTGCTAATATTTCGCATCCCTGTCGGAAGCATTCGCTCAGGTACTGTTGTGTGTGGGCATATTCAGCTCTTTTTTCAATAGAATTTTTTATGAGGGTGAGTGCTTCACCGTACTTAGCCTTTCTTTCCGGGTTTTCGTTGACCCATTTATTGAATTGTTCCTCGATCTTCTGTTTTTTGGCTTTTACATCGAGTCTTTCAAGACCTGCCTTCTGGCCAATTGAGTATTTCCAGTAGTTTGAAGAGCCTGAGTATTTTGAGGCATACTGTATATTTACTTTCGGATCAGCTTGCATATCGGCCATCAATATATCCTGTCGCAGGCCTCTGATTTTTATCCTGTTGGGATGGGTAATTTTAAGAAGTTCATCCACTTCATATGATGTATAATATCGGAGAGTTCTTCCGGGGTAGCCCAGTATCATTGCGAAGTCGTTCTTATTGAGGTCTTTTATTGAGACCGGTAGAAAATGGCGGGGTTTGAGAGGTACATTTTCTTTAGAGTATGGAGCCGGTTTACCGTCGGGCGCTGTATACACGCGAAATACGCTGAAGTCGCCTGTATGCCTTGGCCATTCCCAGTTGTCGGTGTCGAACCCGAATTTACCTATTGATGAAGGAGGTGCACCAACAAGTCGTACATCGTAAAATCTTTCGTAAACAAAAAGATAAAACTGGTTCCCGTTGTAGAATGAAGCCACAGTTGCATTGTACCATGTGCCTTTTGTGGCGCTCCTCTGTAATTCCAGCCGGGCTGCATTGATAGCATTGTTTCTTTCGGTCTCGCTCATTCCTTCTTTTACAGCAGAAAGAATTTTATCGGTTACATCTTCAATCCTTACAAGAAAAGTAACGGAAAGGCCGGGATTGGGTAGTTCTTCTTCCCTTGTCATTGCCCAGAATCCATCCTTCAGATAATCATGCTCAACAGAGCTGTGTGCCTGAATCTGACCATAACCACAATGATGATTTGTAAGCAGAAGTCCTTCAGGTGATACTATTTCACCGGTACAACCTCCTCCGAAAATAACAATTGCATCCTTGAGGCTTGCCCTGTTAACACTATAAATATCTTCTGCTGTAAGTTTAAAGCCAAGTTCGGTCATTTTCCCGATATTAAGCTTTTCGATAAGAGGTAAAAGCCACATGCCCTCGTCCGGAAAGGCCTTAAAACCCAGACCGGAGAGAAGAATAATTAGTGTCAGTGTAAGTTTCTTCATGATTAAAAGGATTTTATTAAACATTATATAATTGATGATCAGATTAATAAGTTAGCTTTGAAAAAATCTTTTGAAGTTTATTTTGATTCTAACAATAAAACATATTGTATTTTCAGGGGATAAAGTTAATTTTTTCCTGGAATAAAAAAGATTTCAAAAATCAATTAAAAGTTGTGTCTCGGAAAGGGTGAAAGATTTTCTGTGATATGGGGTTATTCCGTGTTTTTTTATTGCTTCTCTATGGGATAGGGTTGCATATCCTTTGTTTTTATTCCAGTTGTATAGGGGATATTCATCATGGATTTTTATCATATATTCATCCCGGAAAGTTTTTGCAAGGATTGAGGCTGCTGCTATCGACATGAAGAGGCTATCTCCTCCTGTTATTGTGCGGAATGGGGTATTGCCGTATGGGAAAAAGCGGTTACCATCAATAAGGAGGAATCCGGGTTTTGTTTTCAATCCTTCTATTGCAAGATGCATGGCCTTCATGGTAGCCCTGAAGATATTTATTTTATCGATTTCAGAATTATCAACAAATGCCACATTATAGGCTATTGCAACTGAAATTATTTCCTCCCTGAGTTCTGATCTCAGGTGGGGAGTCAGTTTTTTTGAGTCGTTTATCAGGTGGTTTCTGTATCTTTTTGGCAGAATAACAGCTGCGGCTACTACAGGTCCGGCAAGCGCTCCTCTGCCGGCCTCGTCGCATCCGGCCTCAACTATATTTCGGTAAAAATAAGGCTTAAGCATAAGTATCAGGAGTTGTAACCAATAGCTGTTTCTATGCTTTTTCTAACACTTTTTGCAGTGTTTTCCCATTTGAATTTTTGTGATTGAAGAATGCCATCACGGGAGAGTTTTTCACGGAGTTCACTATTTTTAACGATCTGGATCATAGCTTCACATATGTCTGGAGGATCAGCCGGATTTACATATAAGGCTGCATCACCTCCTATCTCAGGCAATGATGTCAGGGATGAAAGTATGACTGGTGTTCCGCACCTCATAGCTTCGGCTGCAGGTATCCCGAATCCTTCAAACCAGGGCACAAAAACAAGAGCTTCAGCAGCGGAATAAAGCAGTCTGAGTTGATGGTGAATAATTTTACCCGGAAGGATAATATCTTCTCGCCAGGGGGAAAGGCGGATCATCCTGTCGGTCTCACGGTTAAGGAAAAGCCTTTTGCCGGCAAGGACAAGTTTATGTTTGAATCCGGTTTTTTCTCTGAACAGATGCCATGCTTTAATGAGCCCCGGTATATTTTTCCTTGGTGAAAAATTACCTACAAAAACAAAATAAGGATCTCCGCCAGTAAGGTTCTTCCGGAAATTGTATTTCTCCTCATCAGTTGCAGGGTAAAAATAGTCCGAAACACCATTCCATGCAACATCAATTTTCTCAGGATTTATTCCAAAGTAAGAAGAAATATCATCCCGGCAGAACATTGATACCGTTATTATCCGTGATGCTTTAAAAGCAAATTTTCTGTAAAAATGCCTGTAGTAAAGACCTGTCAGAAATGGTGTGTCGGAAGGCCTGTGGTAAAAAGAAATGTCGTGTATAACAGCTACCTGAGGGATATCGCTTTTCAATGAAATGATACCGTCGGGAGATAAAAAAATGTCGGGTTTGATTTTTTCCAGCAGTGGAGGAAGTTTTTTCTCATGCCAGTAATACCAGAGAAGCGGATGACGGGTTGAAGGTTTAAGAACAACTCCACTGCAGTTTGATGAAAAAATCAGAGAACTGCTGTATTCCCGATCGAAAATAAAAATAAATTCGTCGTCAGGATTGTTTATTACCAGTCTTTTTACTGTTTCATAGGTAAATCTCGATATTCCGTCATCCGGTATCTCCTTCAGTTGTCTTGCACTGACTGCTATTTTCATTAAGGTCAGAATTAAATAAACTTTAAGATAATTGAACTTTTTATTTTTTAAAGGGAAAAATCACTACGAATTTTATGACAAATAACATAGGTATTAACAAAAATTTGAAAAATTGTTGATAATTTGTTGAAAAATATTTTATTTTGAAGTCTTTTGAGTCTTTAAGAATGAAAGGGAAAGGGGTTATATCGGCGATTGCGCTGGTAATATCGGCTCTATGCAGCTATTCTCAGGGACTTTCACATCAGGTACTGGTTCCGGGAGCTGATGTTGTATCAGCCGGAGGAATCTATTATTCACAAACAATTGGGGAAACTGCAATTCAAATAATAGGGTATTCTGAGCATGTTCTTACTCAAGGATTTCAACAGCCCAGACTTAAAATAAAAATAGGTCCTTCACCAATGGGAAATGGAGTAAATGTTTATCCCAATCCTGCTACAGATTATTTTAATATTGAATTTTTCGGGGAAAATGCTCGCGATTACAGCTTTTCAATAATCAATATTAACGGGCAGAAAATATTTTCGGATAAAATTAGTTTTTCCGAATCACACTGGTATGTAAGGGAGGTACCGGTAAAGAATTATGCCAGAGGATTCTATTTTATCAAAGTTGTCAGCAAGGATAAGCTTATCAACAGGACTTTTAAGATTGAAAAGATGTAAACTTTCAGAAATATGAAACTGCTAAAACCTGTAATTAATTTGGTGTTTTTACTGTTCGTTTTCAATATTTTCAGGATTGAATCGCAGACACTTCCGGTTGGGATCCATTATCAGGCTGTAGCTCGTGACAGTTACGGCAAAGAGTTATGTGACAGAGAAATAGACGTTAAGTTCTCAATAATTTCAGGCAATCCTCTCGGAACCCTGGAATATGAAGAACTTCATACGAAGGTCAGGACTTCAAAATATGGGGTGTTTTCTCTTGTTATAGGGAGCGGAATTAACACCGGTGGCAGGGTATCGAGGTTATCTGATATTTCATGGGAAACGGCAAATCATTATTTGAAGGTTGAGGTTAAGTTTGATAATATTTTTATGGATATGGGCACCATTCAGTTTATGGCTGTACCCTATGCACTTTATGCTATGAAATCTCTCGAGCCTGGCCCGCAGGGACCTAAAGGTGACACGGGCCCACAGGGGCCTAAAGGTGACCCTGGCCCGCAGGGACCAAAAGGAGATCCCGGTGACCCCGCAACCGACGACCAGGTACTTTCTTTCGACGGAGCAAACCTATCAATCAGCGGAGGCAATACCATAAACCTGTCATCTATTATTATTCCACATCAGCTCTCTATTGACGGTGACACCCTTTCAATATTCGGTGGTAATGCAGTTATACTTCCGAATCATATTCAGGACCTTAATCTTGATGCCAATAACGTCCTGAAAATTACCAAGAACAACAATGCCACGCCCATTGACCTTACAAGATACCTCGATAATACTGACAATCAAACCCTCTTTTTCAACCCGGCAACCTATAAACTATCGATCTCCGGGGCAACAGGTGAAATTGACCTGTCGACGCTTAAAAACGATTCCGATGCTGACCCGACAAACGAAATTCAGGATCTGGTTCTTAATAACCACGAGCTCACCATAACCGGGAAACAATTACCCAATAAAATCAACCTTTCACAATATCTCGACAATACCGACAACCAGCAACTCAGCTACGACCCTGTTTCAAATTCCCTCTCACTTACTAACGGAGGAAGTGTAAACTTGGGCTCCATTGTGGCCTTCAGAGCTAAAAAACTTATTTCAGAAGCAGCTTCTTCTTTATCAGATGTTACTTTCATTCCAAACTCAATGGATTATAATGACGGAAATGCTTTCAACCAGTCCACAGGTGAATTTACTGCACCTGCAACGGGACTTTATAATTTCAACGTCTCGTATTATGCTAATGGCACCGGGGGCTCAAGAAAATTGTCATTATTTTATAATTCATTATTGTATGAAGACCTTGCAGTTGAAATTACTTCCGAAACTCAAATTACATCAAGATCCATAACAATGAAATTAAATTATGGAGATGTAGTAAAGCTTGTAATTAATACTGGAACATCTACCCAGACCGGTACCGGTACCTTTTCGGGTTTCAGGGTATATTGACACTTCAGTTACCTTAAAAATTGAATTTTTTCAAAGAGACATTTTGTTTTATCTTATTTTATAAAAGAATGAAGGGAATCACAAAGAAAGAATATTTCCCGAAAAATTATTAATTTCGCGCCTCAATAATAAATTCTGGTTATGGTAACTGCAGAAATGATTAGAGAGCTTGCTGAACGCCGTGATGCGTTAAGGAGGTATCTTTGACATAGAGGGCAAGCTGGGAGAAATTGGCAGACTTGAGAATGAGAGCCGTAAACCTAATTTCTGGGATGATCCAAAAAAAGCAGAAGCTATCCTTAAAAAAATTTCCAGGTTGAAATCGTGGGTTGATGAAGTGAACAAGGTATCGACCGCGCTGGATGATCTTGATGTACTTTATGAATTTTACAGGGAGGGAGAGGTTACGGAGGAAGATATTGACAATCATTACAAAAATTGTCTTTCCTTAATCGAAAACCTGGAGTTACGCAACATGCTGCGTAAGGAAGAGGATCAGCTCGGAGCTATTCTCAAGGTCAATGCCGGTGCAGGAGGTACGGAGAGTAACGACTGGGCTTCAATGCTTTTGAGAATGTATATACGCTGGGCTGAGAAAAACGGTTATAAGGTCAGACAGCACGATTATCTACCGGGCGAAGAAACTGGAGTTAAATCAGCTACCATCGAAATTGAGGGAGAGAAAGCCTATGGATATCTGAAAAGCGAAAACGGAGTTCACCGTTTGGTGAGAATATCTCCTTTCAATGCACAGGGGAAACGCCAGACAACTTTTGCTTCAGTTTTTGTGACACCTCTTGTTGATGACAATATTGAAATAGAGATAAATCCCGCTGATATTACGTGGGAAACATACAGATCGAGCGGAGCTGGAGGACAGAATGTTAACAAAGTCGAAACAGCTGTAAGACTTCGCCATCATCCGACTGGCATTGTTATTGAGAACCAGGAATCACGATCCCAGCTTGCAAACAAGGAGAATGCTCTGAGGATCCTCAAATCGATGCTTTATGACATGGAACTCAGAAAACGTGAGGAAGAGAAAGCAAAAATAGAGGGTAAAAAGAAAAAAATTGAATGGGGATCTCAGATAAGATCTTACGTATTGCATCCATATAAACTTGTTAAAGACCTGCGAACAGGATTCGAGACCTCAAACGTGCAGGCAGTACTCGATGGCGAAATAGATGGCTTTATAAAAGCATACCTTATGGAATTTGCCGGTCAGGATGAATAAATCCCATTAATTGACAAATCTCATTAGATAATATAAAATTAATTGTTTAGTTTGATGAGATTTAAAAGATATAAATGCAGGAACAAAAAAGAAAACTCTTTGAAGAATTCTCTCCAGTAACCACACAGGAGTGGCTGGAAAAAATCAAATCAGACCTGAAAGGGGCGGATTTCAACAAAAAACTTATATGGAAAACCTATGAAGGCTTTGAACTTAAGCCTTTTTATCGTTATGAGGACATTCGCGACTTTCCTCATATTTGTTCACTGCCGGGTGATTTTCCATGGTTAAGAGGATGGCAGACAGCAGGAAACAACTGGCTGGTAAGGCAAAATATTGAGGTTAATGATTATACGCTGGCAAATACAAAGGCTTTACAGCTGATTGAGAAAGGAGTAAATTCACTTGGTTTTATTATTAATGATTCATTGACAATAAATTATTCAGGTATAAAATTATTGCTTGACGGCCTTATACCCGGTACGACGGAGATTAATATAGTCACGGAAGGGAGGGCACTTGAAGCTGTTAGAGCGTTAATCCGGTTTATTGAAGAGAAAAATATTGACCCTCAATCATTAAGAGGTGCTTTTGAGGTTGATCCGCTTGGCAGGTATATGACTAACGGCATACTTTGCGTTTCATTTGAAGAGGGTTTCAATTATCTGGCCAGACTGTTCGACATAGCGGGGCACCTAAAGTACTTCAGGCTCATTCAGGTGAATGCATCCTTCTTCTCGAATTCTGGAGCAGATGTTGTTACCGAGCTGGCATTCGGACTTTCTGTTGGCAATGAGTATATGGCAGCACTTACCGCCAGGAATGTGGTACCGGAAGAGGCAGCTTCAAAAATCAGGTTCAGTTTCGGACTGGGATCAAATTATTTTTTTGAAATTGCAAAGCTGCGAGCAGCACGAATGCTCTGGTCTCTTATATTAAGTGCTTATGGAGTAAGAGACAACAATGCCACCAGAATGGAAATTCATTGTGTCACTGGCAGATGGAACAAAACCATTTACGATCCTTATGTGAATCTGCTTCGCACTCAGACTGAAGCCATGTCGGCAACGCTGGGTGGTACCGATTCCCTTACAGTTGAACCGTACGATATTATATTCAAAAAACCCAATGATTTTTCAGAACGTATTGCACGTAATCAACAACTGCTTTTGAAAGAAGAAGCTCATTTCGGCAAAGTCGCTGATCCTGGAGGTGGGTCATATTACATAGAGACTCTTACAAAGCTTATTGCTGAGAATGCATGGAAACTTTTCACCGATACCGAAGACCGGGGAGGTTTTCTGACTTCATTGAAAGAAGGCATAATTCAAAAAAGGATTAAAGATTGTGCATCTCAAAGGTTAAAGAGTGTTGCTGAAAGAAAGGAGGTTTATATAGGTACGACACAGTATCCTGATTTTCAGGAAATTGTTTCGTCACCGGATGAAGTGGAATCTCTTTTTCTCAAATCTTCAGGGGAGGGACCATTTGAAGTGGAACCATTACCCGTATTAAGAGCAACGGAAGAAATAGAAAAGCTAAGGTTGATTGCCGACCGTGCTCCTCGTAAACCGGAAGTCTTTCTGCTTCCTGTTGGAAATCTTGCAATGGCAATGGCAAGAGCTCAGTTTTCAGGGAATTTCTTTGGATGCGGAGGATACAAAATAATCGACAATCCGGCTTTTGAAAATATTGAACTGGGAATTAATGCGGTTTTGAAAGCAGAACCTGATATGGTTGTACTCTGTAGTTCCGATGAAGAATATTCCGTACTTGCACCTGAACTATTTAACAGAGTTGGGAGCAAAGCAATTATAGTTATTGCCGGAAATCCTCCCTGCATGGAGGAACTTAAAACATCAGGCATTCAATTTTTTATAAGTATCAGGTCGAACCTGGTGGAAACACTGAAAATTTTTCATCGGTTGACAGGATTAATAAGTGATTAGGTAAATGAGACCAAAATTCAAATATGACGATTTGCTGAAGCTGAAATTTATCAGAAGGGATATTTCAGCATGGGAGAAAGAGAAGGGTATAGAGGACAACTGGATTACAGCTGAGAAGATACCGGTAAAAAGCGTTTATACGGAAGATGACCTTAAAGATCTTGAACATCTGGATTTTGCGGCTGGCATACCTCCTTTTCTAAGAGGGCCTTATTCTGGAATGTATACAATGGTGCCATGGACGATAAGGCAGTATGCGGGTTTCTCAACTGCGGAAGAATCCAATGCTTTTTACCGCAGAAATCTTGCTGCCGGCCAGAAAGGACTTTCAGTTGCATTTGATCTCGCCACACACAGAGGATATGATTCTGATCATGAAAGAGTTGTGGGTGATGTGGGGAAAGCTGGCGTTGCAGTTGATTCAGTCTTAGATATGAAAATCCTCTTTGATCGTATTCCTCTGAACAAAATATCGGTTTCCATGACAATGAACGGGGCAGTACTACCCATAATGGCATTCTATATTGTCACCGCACTTGAACAGGGAGCCAGGTTGGAGGAGCTTTCCGGAACAATTCAGAATGACATACTTAAGGAGTTCATGGTAAGAAACACTTATATATATCCTCCGGATTTTTCCATGCGGATTATTGCTGACATCTTCAGGTTCACTGCAGAAAAAATGCCGAAATTCAATTCAATCAGTGTTTCAGGATATCACATGCAGGAGGCAGGAGCTACCTGTGACCTGGAGCTGGCATATACCCTGGCTGACGGACTTGAATATCTGAGGACCGGGATAAAAGCTGGTCTGGATATTGATGTTTTTGCTCCGAGGATTTCATTTTTCTGGGCAGTGGGGATGAATTATTTCATGGAAATTGCCAAGATGCGAGCAGCTCGTATGCTATGGGCAAAAATTGTTAAAGGATTTAATCCAAAAAATTCTAAATCTATGGCATTGAGAGCTCACTGTCAGACATCGGGATGGAGCCTCACTGAACAGGATCCTTTTAACAATGTCGGACGTACATGTATTGAAGCAATGGCTGCTGTTCTGGGACATACACAGAGTCTTCACACAAATGCCCTTGATGAAGCCCTTGCTCTTCCGTCAGACTTCTCAGCCAGAATAGCTCGAAATACCCAGCTTTATATTCAGGAAGAGACGGGTGTGTGTCGGCAAATTGATCCCTGGGCCGGTTCATATTATGTTGAGAAGCTCACCGATGAAATTGCTCGTAGAGCCTGGAAACATATCATGGAAATTGAAGAGATGGGTGGAATGGCAAAAGCTATTGAATCGGGATTGCCTAAGATTAGGATTGAAGAAGCGGCTGCACGTGCTCAGGCAAAAATTGACTCGGGATTACAAACAATAATTGGAACAAACAAATACAGGCTCGATCAGGAAGAGCCGCTTGAAACTCTGGAGGTTGATAACACCGCGGTACGTGAGGCACAGATTAAAAGGCTCAGATTACTGAGATCCCAGAGAGATGAGGAAGCATGCAGAGCCGCTCTTGATGCACTTACAGAATGCGCCAGAACAGGCAAAGGTAACCTCCTGGAATTGTCTGTTAAGGCCGCATCCTGCCGTGCTACGCTCGGAGAAATTTCATTTGCACTCGAAAAAATTGCAGGGAGATATAATGCCATGACACATTCGGTTTCAGGAATATATTCATCGGAATATAAAAATGACAGAGATCTGGAGGAAGCAAAAAAGCTTGTTTCAGCTTTTGCTGAAAAAGAGGGTCGACAGCCCAGAATAATGATAGCAAAAATGGGACAGGACGGACATGACAGAGGAGCCAGAGTAGTGGCAACCGGTTATGCCGATATTGGCTTCGATGTAGATATAGGTCCACTATTCCAGGCACCGGAAGAGACAGCTAAACAGGCAGTGGAAAATGATGTCCATATTATAGGAGTATCAAGTCTTGCAGGCGGACATAAAACACTGATACCAAAACTTATTGAAGAACTGAAGAAAAACGGCAGAGACGATATTATAGTTGTGGCAGGAGGCGTAATACCACCACAGGATTATAAATTCCTTTATGATGCAGGCGTTGCAGCAATCTTCGGACCGGGAACATCGGTTACCAGCGCCGCCAGACAGATAATGGAAATTCTTCTTTATTCTAATGAATAACTAATAACATTGCTCTCGTTGAAATTACGGATATACCACTGCTCCCTGCAGTTTGGATCCAATGATTACTGTTGCATTGATTTTCCAGAAAGCATGATTTATTATGACAGAACATAAATTTTTTTCAATCCATTTCAGGAAATTAGAACATTTTCTGATGTAAATATGGATTTATCTTTATAATATGTTAACTTAGCCAGAGACTGTTAAAAGAATATGAAAAAATATTTCGTTTTTTCAGCACTGATATCAATTTCCTTTCTTTATGGGATTTCAAATGTTGCCGGCAATTTACTCCTGCCATACAATTATTCCCTGATAGAGAAAAAATTTTTCTATGCTCAGGATCAGGAAAAAATAAATTTTTCCTTACCTGAGACATGGATTCTCGGATATTTTTCGCCGGAGCGTTTCACCCGTCAGCCGCATTCACAATGGTACAATCAGGGGTATGATAGTTATGAATTTGATAATGGAACGATTAGAAAGCTGCTTGATATGGACCTCAGTGATGTTTCAATACTGGTTATTATGGGAACATGGTGCTCTGACAGTCGTCGTGAGGTGCCACGATTTATGAAAATACTTACAGCAATTAATTTTAATTTTGAAAATGTAAAATTTATCGGAGTGGATAATACAAAATTTGCACCGATTGATATCTTTGAATCGCTAGACATTGAACGTGTTCCGACGTTTATATTTTTCAGAAAAAATATTGAAGTCGGACGCATCATTGAGAATCCTGTAACGTCTTTAGAACAGGATATGTTAAAGATCTTTACTGAAAAAAATTAAAAAAAATTACTATGGAAGAAGTCGGGAAAAATTCAGGGCAAGCTCTCGGGACGGCAGCACTTATTACCGGTATTATTTCACTGGTTATTGCAGTTATACCCTGTATAGGTATTATGGCAATTGTGCCGGGAATTGTTACCGTTATCCTGGCTGCAGTAGGCTTATCGCAAGCAGCAAGGGATGATTCTCCCAGAGGTATGATGGTAGCAGGATTGGTTATTGGAATTGTTGCTCTCCTGATATCATCAGCCCAGATTACTGTAGGAAAAAAATTATTTACTCTAAAGTCAGAAAAATTTCCTCAGGAATTAAGGGAGGCAATCAAGGAAGTCAGGGAAGACGTACTTAAAGACCTTGAAGATGCGAAGGTAAATATTAAAATTGAAAGTGATGGCGAGAAGATTGAAATAAATGCTGAAAGTTCAGGAAATAAGGAAGACCTGATTAAACAACTTGAAGATCTTGAAAAAACGGAGATAGAAAAAGACTCATTACCCTCGAAATGAAGTTCTGCCATGTTTTATTTAAGGATTTAAAAAAATCTCCTTATATTGCTGTAAATGTTTCACTTGCAGGCATAATTTTTATGATTTTTATTTATGCGGCTCTCTTTTCTCCCGAGAAAAATAATTACCCTGTTACCTGCATTCATGAGCAATTAACCGGTGAGCCCTGTGTTTCCTGCGGGCTATCACACAGTTTTTCCCTAACAATAAGGATGAGGTTTGGTGAAGCCCAGACATGGAATCCTTATGGGTTAAGAGTATTTATGTTTTTTCTTATCCAGATGGTGATGAGAATAACTTTACCGATAGCATATTTGAAATTTCAGGGTTTACGGAAACAGCTTATCATTTTCGATGCTGTAATCTCGTCAATTATGTTTTTCTTTTCATTTTACCCATTCCTGAAATATATCTTTAGATCTTTGTAGGAAAATCAATCTACGTTATTTAAGAGTTCGTAGATCAGATGGTTTTCAAAACCCTTTGATGCCGCAAATCGTGCCAGTTTACCTTTCAGCTCAAATTTATTAATGGCCTTAAGATTCTTTTTTTGGTTTTCGAGTATCTTTTTCAGCATCTCAAGGTATTCATCATTATCAATAGATTCCAGTGCTTTGTGTATGTTATCATCATTGATGCCTTTCATCCTCAGCATATAAGAAATTTTTATTTTTCCCCATTTGTTATACCTGAATTTTTCGCGTGCAAAAGCAGAGGCATAGCGTTCTTCGTCAATAAATCTGTCACGTTCAAGTGTGTCGAGGATTTTGTTTATTTCAGTTTCATTTAGTTCCCACTTTTCAAGTTTTGTCGCAACTTCCGAACGGCAAAGCTCACGCGAAGCGCAGAGCTTCATCATCCTCATCAGGGCTTCCTGATATTTATCTTTTTTATTCATTCATTTTTCCGGTTATAAATCTTTCTTTACCGTTCAGGTCATTAAAGATTCTTATCTCCTCAATACCTGATGACGACAAAAGTTCAGAAAGTCGGGCACCCATTTTTTCGTGCATTTCAAAATAGAATTTACCTCCCGGTTTAAGGAGGTATCTGCCAGTATTCACTACGGCTCTATAAAACACAAGCGGGTCGGAATCAGGTACAAAAAGTGCATTATCTGGTTCGTATTCCCTTATGTTAATATGCAGGCTACTTTTCTCTGATTCAGGAATATATGGAGGATTGCACACAATGATGTCATATTTATCACCGTAGACATCAGGATCAGCAATAAAAATATCAGCTTGAATGAACGAAATATTTACCTTATTCAGGCTGGCATTTTCTTTTGCCACTTTAAGTGCTTCAGCTGATATATCTGTTGCAGTGATCAAAGCATCCGGCATATTGATTGCAAGTGCTATTGCTATTGTACCGGGCCCGGTACCGATGTCTAACAATTTCCCCTTGAAGTCAGGATTTTCCTTTATTATCAGTTCAACAAGCTCTTCTGTTTCCTGCCTTGGAATAAGAGTGTGCCGGTTAACTCTGATTGTACAATTATAAAAAATTGTTTCACCCAGCGCGTATTGAACAGGCATCCCCGAAGAAAGAAGTGTGGATATTTCAATTAGTCTTTCCTTCTTGTTATCGGGAATACGGTACTCAGGGTAAAGGATCTGATGCAACCTATCGAAGTTTAATATAGTCTTGAGAATGATACTGGTAATTGAATCGATTTCTCTTGCAGGATATAGTTTGTGTAGCCTGCTATTAAGAAGATTTTTAAAGTCGTTTATTGTATTAATTTTTATATTCACATTTCAAAATTACTAATTTCGGATTGATGGCTGAAGATGTTGACAATAAATATATGCGCAGGTGTCTTGATCTGGCTGTTGGGGCTGAGGGATTGACCAGGCCTAATCCTGTTGTTGGGGCTGTTGTTGTTTGTGACGGCAGAATAACAGGAGAGGGGTATCATATTTATTCTGGAGGGCCACATGCTGAAGTTATTGCAGTAAATGCAGTAAAAGATCGGTCAACATTGAATCGTTCAACTCTGTATGTTTCACTTGAGCCATGTTGTCATCATGGTAAGACACCGCCATGTACGGATATGATTATCAGTGCGGAGATACCCCGTATTGTGGTAGGTACACTTGACACAAGTGCAAAAGTCTCAGGGAAAGGGATTGAAATCTTAAGGGCTGCTGGCAAAGAAGTCAGGGTGGGAGTTCTTGAAAATGAGTGCCGCTGGTTGAACAGAAGATTTTTTACAT
This sequence comes from Rikenella microfusus, assembly GCA_020722575.1. GTDB lineage: Bacteria > Bacteroidota > Bacteroidia > Bacteroidales > VadinHA17 > LD21. The sequence goes on from DYKN01000001.1 coordinate 215,851, forward strand.
GGCATGAAAAGAAAAGGCCATATATTATACTTAAATGGGCTGAGAGTTCTGATGGTTTCATTGACCTTGAAAGGAGAGCAGATTCAACACCAGAACCTTACTGGATTACAGGATTGCCCGAAAGAGTGCTTGTTCATAAATGGAGAGCCACTGAAGAAGCAATACTTGTGGGCGGTGAGACAATAAGGAAAGATAATCCCAGATTAAACGTGCGTTACTGGAAGGGAAAAGATCCGCTGATTGTTATTCTGAGCAGATCAGGAAATATTGAAAATTACTTGGAACGATATGAAACAAAAACAAATATTTTAACGTTTACATTTAAGAAAGACAGAATTAAAGACGACGTCATTCAAGTTGTACTTGAGAGTGAAGATGTTGCAGCTGAAAAGATTTGCAATACGCTATATGAAATGGGTATTCAGTCGTTGATTGTTGAAGGTGGTGCCGTTGTATTGAATCATTTTATTTCAAAAGGGTTCTGGGATGAAGCAAGAATCTTTAAGGGATTCAAGGAATTTAAAAAAGGGGTAAAAGCTCCGGTTATTGAGGGAAAAGTTATTAATGAACTGAATTTTGAAACAAGCAAATTAAGAATTATAGTACGATAAGCAGTTTAAACACTTTTTCCCATTATGAATATTATAATAAAAAATTAGTAACTTTGAATTGGCTTCAAACTAAAACGTTAAAGAGCAGAGCTATGAAGAAGGAAATTTTTTTAATATCATTAACTGTAATTTTTACTGTTACTGCTGCTTTTGGGCAAAGCGGGAAGAAGTTTTACAGTGCAGGCAATCAGTTTCTTAAAAGTAAGAAATATGATGATGCTATAGTACAGTTTACAAATGCAATAGGAGTTGAGCCAACTAACGCTGCATATTATTTTTCAAGGGGCACAGCTTATGAATTTGTCAATAAATTAACTGAGGCATATGCCGATTTCGAAAAGGCACTTGTTTTCAAACCCAAAGATGTCCGGTCGCTGGTAAGTATGGGCAGGGTGTGCAACAAACTTGGCAAATATGAAGAAGCACTTATATATCTGAACCGGGCAAAAGCAATTGAAAAACTTAATAAGGAACTTTATCCTGAAAAAGTGATTGCACTAACAGGTCTTGAAAGATATGATCAAGCGCTGAAAGCTTCAGATACAGCTTTGAAGATTAAGGAAACTGCAGCAAATCTTTATTATCGTGGAAATGTCTTTGTGAAACTCAATAATGATGTAATGGCTCAGAAAGAGTTTGAAAGAGCCATTTCAAAAGATAAAAATTATTTTGATGCCCGTCTGGCACTTGCCGATTTGTTTGTAAGAAGCAATAAGCAGAAAGAGGCTATAAATCAGATCAATGAAATACTTAATACTGATCCCCGGAATGCTCAGGCATACATTGTCAGGAGCAAAATTTATAAAGCGAATCTTGATTATCCCAATGCAATCAACGATGTGTCAAAAACCATTCTTATAGATCCGGAGAATCCGGAATATTATATGATTAGAGGCAGGTATTACCAGGAATTCAATCAGCATTTGAATGCGATTGCTGATTTCTCAAAATATATTTCTCTGAGGCCGGATGATCCTGATGCATATTTTGCCAGGGCAAAATCTTATCAGGAGATGATGAATTACGAAAAAGCCATTGAGGATTACAATAAGATTACGGTACTTTCGGAGTTTGATATGAGAGCAAGGAAGATGCTGAAGGAGGCCCAGGACATACTCTATGAACTGAACAGGGAAAATATTCCTCCTGAGATCTTCATAGCAGCGCCTGCAGTAACTCAGGATAACGTAATGGAGATTAAGGGCAATGCAACTTCAATCACCATTACGGGTAAGATTAAGGATAAAAGCAAAATTAATGAGTTACTCATTAATAACAATAAAGTTCTTCTGGGAGAGAAGAAAAACAATGAAAGCGATTTTATCGCCACAGTGGAAGTACGCGACACCAACAAAATTACTTTTATTGCAAAAGACGAGTATGACAATCAGAGTACTCTGGAATTGGTTTTGAAAAGAACAGAAATTAATCCGCCGAAAATAAGCATCGTATCTCCTTATACTTCTGATGATGACCAGATTTATCTTGACACAAACTCTCCTCGACTGGCTATTGAGGGCAGAATAAATGATGAGAGCAAAATAAAATCAATTTTCATCGAAGGTATAACAGCTGCTTATCCTGTTAATGAGTTGAACCCGACTTTTACGGCAACCATAGATATACTTAATAAGAACAAAATAACTCTTACAGTAGAAGATATTTATGGTAATATAACTGAAAAAGAGTTCAGGCTAAACAGGGAATCGGCCGAATTATCGGCTACTAATCCCATGGGCAAAACATGGGTTGTATTTATTGAAAATTCGAAATACACATCATTTGCTCCTCTCGATGGCCCGGTTAAGGACATAAACATGATGACACGCGCTCTTGCCAATTATCAGATTCACCAGATAATTTATAAAAAAGATCTTACAAAATCAGAAATGGAAAAATTCTTTTCCATTGAACTACGGGATCTTATCCGAAGCAATCAGGTTAAATCACTTCTGATATGGTATGCAGGCCACGGCAAGTTTATAAATGAAGTTGGTTACTGGATACCCGTTGATGCAAAAAGAGATGATGAATTCACATACTTCAGTTTGAACACACTTAGAGCTTCAATGGAAACTTATGTAAATTATCTGACCCACCTGCTGGTGGTAACCGATGCATGTGAGTCGGGTCCCAGTTTTTACCAGGCAATGCGTTCAGACCTCCAGATAAAAAGCTGTGATGATTATACAGCAACACAGATGAAATCGTCTCAGGTCTTTTCCTCAGCCGGCTATGAACTGGCAGTAGATGATTCTCAGTTTACCCGAACTTTTGCAAATACTCTTGCCAATAATCCCAAATCATGCATACCTATCGAAGAAATAGTATTGAATGTTACAAATGCTGTGGTAAGCAATAATCAGCAAAAGCCGAAGTTCGGGAAAATTACAGGACTAAGAGATGAAGACGGCACATTCTTCTTTGTAGCCAAATAACAGTAAATGAAAAATATATTTCGTAATTTATCCGGGAAGGGCATCAGGACTCTTTGCCTGATGGCTTTGTTTTTTTCTTTATTTAATATTCAAATAATTCCGCAGACCATATATTTCGAAAAATACGGAGTTGAGCAGGGACTGGGATCTTCGAAAGTTTATAATGCCATTCAGGACAGGAACGATTTCATATGGTTTGGTACTGAAAGTGGAGTTTCGAAGTTCGATGGGAATAATTTTAAGAATTTTGGCATTGTACAGGGGCTTGCTACAGGTGGGGTAATGAGCCTTTGCGAAGATACAATTGGCAGAATCTGGTTCGGACATTTAAACGGAGGCCTTAGTTATTATGATGGGAAAAGTTTCAGGAAAGCAACATTTGATTCCATAAATGTAACAAGCGACATAACCGGTATAAAGCAAACCGGATCATGGATGTGGTTTACGACTGCAGCACATGGAGCTTTCAGAGTAAAATTTCCGCAGAGAGGCGATACTGTTCTCTATGGGAAACACTATGCCGGCAGAGAAGGACTCAGCGACCAGGTTTTTAATATGTATGTTGATAAAAATGAAAATATTTTTTGTATCACGGATGCTTTTATTAAAAGATACAATTCCGAGCTTGATACCTTCGAAACCTTCTCCCCTGAAGGCCTGACAACATATTTCAATGTCGTAGCAATGTTTCAGGATTCAAGGGGAGATTACTGGTTCGGACTTCATAACGGAGGGCTTTACAGGAAGAGTGCTGCAACAGGTGAAATGAAAATCTATGATATTCTGAACGGTTTGTCGAGAATGTTTGTCACCTGTTTTGCAGAAGATTACAGGGGTAATGTGTGGGTTGGCACATGGGGAGGAGGTATTACAGTGTTTGAAGGGGATAAAACTGTAATTTACAACAGGAGCAACGGGCTTAAGGCTCTTAATATACACTCTCTTTTCGAAGACAGAGAGAAAAACATTATTATTTCTGATCATTATGAAGGTATAAGTATTTTTAAGGGAGACCACTTCATTACGTATAATACACCAGAATACCTGCCTGATAACAACGTATGGGCTATATCTCGTGATGCAACCGGTCGTTACTGGTTTGGAACAAATAATGGAATTTCAGTATTTGATCCATGGCATAAAGAGAAGGTTTTATTTTATAATGACAAAACATCTACTATTGGAAATAATATCAGATCAATCATTTCAGGGAAAAATGGAACAATGTGGATAGGTACGCAGGGCTATGGTGTTTATCGTTTCGAACCAGAATCAGGCAGGTTTTTTGTTGATTCAGGACCTAATGGAATGCTTCCACGTGACCGCACCGTTACTGTACTCAGTATTGATAATAATGGTAATCTGTGGATAGGATCAAATGATGGGCTGGCAAAATGGAATCCGATTACTTCAGATGGTTTTGTTTATACCCAGAGTACAGGCCTTGCCGGGAATATTATCACAGCGCTGCTTTGCGACAGCAGGGGAAATGTCTGGGCAGGATCAGAAATGAAAAGTGGTTTATCAAAACTTGCTCCCAATGAAGAAAAATTCAAAATCCTTAATATTGGTGAGGGCGTAATACCTCAGACAATTTGTGAAACTCCCGACGGCACAATATGGATTGGTACTGTTAGCGGTCTTTTGAAATTAAAAAATGATACTGTTGATATTTTGCTTTCAGAGAATGAAGGCTTGCTCTCGAATAACATAAAATTCCTGTGCCCTGATGGCAGCCGTTATCTCTATATTGGTACAAACCGGGGATTAAACAGGCTTGACCTGGAGACAGGAGTTATTGCTACTTATACGCGTTTCAGCGGCTTTACAGGTATTGAAGCATTAAAGAATGCTTCTTACAGAGATCCTGACGATAGGTTATGGTTTGGTACGGCAAACGGAGTTACCATGCTTGATCCCTCAAAAATTCCACCTTCAATAGAACCACCAAGAGTATTTATCTCAGGCATGGACGTCAATTATGTGCCAAAGGAAATGAAAGCTGGAATGAAACTGAACTATAGGGAAAAATCAATAATTTTCTATTATTATACTGTAAGCGTATCTGATCCGGCATCAGTAAAATATCAGGTAATGCTGAAAGGAGCTGATCCCGACTGGCGACCTGTTACCGACCAGACAGTGGCAATCTTCTCAGGCCTTCCTCCAGGTCATTATACTTTTATGGTAAGAGCTGTTAACAACTCCGGGTACTGGAGTAACCCAGCGGTTGAATATTCATTCGTAATTAAGCCCCCATTCTACCTTTCCCCCTGGTTCATGATATCAGTCGCCATTTTAATTATTTGCTCAATAATTATTTATATAAAAATAAGAGAACGTAATCTTATCAGGGAGAAAAAGATACTTGAAGCAAAAGTTGCGGAAAGGACAGCAGAGCTTGTGCTTAAAAACCAGATTATTGAAGAAAAGAACAGGGATATTACAGCAAGTATAAGATATGCTGAGAGAATTCAAAGAGCGATGTTGCCGAGGGAGGATATGTTTGAGGAAACTTTCGTTCTCTTTATGCCAAAAGATATTGTAAGCGGTGATTTTTACTGGATGTACGACAACGGCGATGTGAGGCTGATTGCAGCAGTAGACTGTACAGGGCACGGTGTGCCAGGAGCTTTCATGTCAATTATTGGACATAATTCATTAAATAAGGTTGTAAGAGAATATGGGCTCATAAGGCCATCAGCTATACTCGATCAGCTTAATATGGAAGTAAGTAAATCTATAATCCAGAGCCAGGAAAAAGGCATTACCGATGGAATGGATCTTGCTCTTATTGCGTATAACCGCCGAAAATTTACCCTTGAGTATGCAGGTGCATACAATCCACTTTATCTCGTGAGGGATGGAGAAGTTATAACCTTTAAAGGTGACAGGTTCCCAATTGGTATGATTTCAATGGAACAAAAGAAAAACTTTACAAACGTTGAAGTTGATATAAAACCTGGCGATATGATATATATGTGCTCCGATGGATATGCCGACCAGTTTGGTTCACCTGAGGGGAAGAAATTTAAAGTTGCCAATATTAAAAGATTGCTTGGCGAAATATATAAACTTCCGGTAGGCGAGCAAAAGATGAGACTGGAGAAAGAAATACTTGAATGGAAAGGGGATCTGCCTCAAATTGATGATATACTTTTTGTGGGAATGAGAATTATTCCCTAATAAATTTTTGCAAACTTTCTTGGATTATCGAACCATCCGTTATAATTTTTTATAAGGGTAATTACTTCATCAGGAGAACGGGCAACCAACCACATACTTGCATGTTCTTTTCGCATGAAATTTCCAGAAATCATTTTATTCAAGAATTCAAGTAAACTATCGTAGAAGTTGAATGTATTGAGAATAATAATCGGGCCTCTGTAAAGTCCGAGTTGTTTAAGTGTTATTGCTTCTGTTAATTCTTCCAGTGTTCCGATACCTCCTGGAAGTGCGACAATAGCATCCGAATTTCCGATCATCAGCTTTTTCCTCTCACTCATGTCATCGGTTACTATTATGTCAGTCAGGCCGGTATGGCCCCAGCCTTCTTCTATCATAAATCGTGGGATTACACCGGTTATCTTACCTCCGTATTTGATGACTGAATCGGCGAAGTGCCCCATAAGACCTATGCCACCACCTCCGTAAATAACTTCTGACCCGGGCACAGCAAGCAGACGCCCCAGCTCACAGGCGGCCTTTATATACTCACCATCAACAAGACTGCTCGATGCAGCAAAAACACATACCTTCATCGGTTCCGATGTAATTAAATTAAAATCCGGCAAACAATCGGAAAGGAATATTATAACAATTTCTTCAGCTTGTCGGTAAATGTTGATTTGTTGGCAACTCCAATATGTTTGTCAACTATAACCCCGTTATTGAAATATAGAATAGTTGGGATACTTCTTATACCAAATTTTTTTGAAATTTCCGGACTGTTATCGACATTACATTTTGCAACAAGAACCTGCCCTTCATATTCCTTCGCAAGGTCTTCAATAATTGGTCCGACATACCTGCAGGGGCCACACCATTCAGCCCAGAAATCAACAATTACAGGTTTTTCTGATTTCAGAACAACTTCTTCAAAATTAATGTCATTAACTTCCAATGCCATGATTATCAGTATTTTAGTGTTAGTATTTTGTATGTTTCAAATATAATTAATTTACTTTAAAATCAAGAACAGGATGATCCTCTAGAAATGCAATAAAATCGTTATTAAGCCTGACCCTGATATTTCTTGAGAACATTGGAAGAGATATTTTGCTTTCAGGATCTATAAATAGAAATTTCAGTTCAGTTTCTCCGGGGTTTGCCTTAATAAATTCAACAAGGTTTTTGATTGTTTCATTATCAACTTCAGGAACTTTGACTTTAACAGTCACGCTTTTAATAAGTTCATCCTTTACACTTGAAAGAAGGTTAATTGTTTTAATCCTGAATTCCAGTTCATTTTCCCTGTATTTTCTTTTCTGGACTTTTCCCTTCACAAGTAGGAAGTACCCATTTACAAGATACTTTCCAAATTCGATACACTCTTTATCAAATATTATGAACCGGTAAGAATCGGTATAATCCTGTAATGTGAATGAAGCGAATGGCTTATTGTTCTTACCCATTCCGTTATGGGTTTCAATTATCATACCGGCAACTGAGATATCTTTGTCAATGTAATTGTTCAAATTAGCTTTTAGGTCAGCAATAGTGGAATTGGTGAAATGTTCAATTTCGAGTTTAAATTCATCAAGTGGGTGGGATGAAAGATATATTCCTATAACTTCTTTTTCCCGGTTCAGTTTCTCAAGTCTTGTCCATTCCTGGCAGGGTGGTGGTTCTGGCATTTTGATGCTGAAACCGTTATCTTCTCCGAAAAGAGTGTTTTTAAAGGAGTTTTTTACTGTTTTAATGTTATTACCGAATCGTATAAGGTTTTCTATAAAAGTAGAGCCTCTGGCATCTGTTGCGAAATATTGTTCTCTTGAAATATTATTGAAGCAATCAAAAGCACCTGCAAGTGCCATAGCTTCCAGGGATTTTTTGTTAAGAGTGTTAAGGTTTACTCTGCTAACAAGGTCGTAAATATCTTTATATGGGCCATTTTTTTCTCTTTCTTCGATGACCTGTGCCACTGCATTTTCTCCCACTCCCTTTATTGCACCAAGGCCGAAGCGTATATTTCCGTCTTTATTAACTGTAAATTTTACATAACTTTCATTAATATCAGGGTCTAAAACTTCTATTCCCATCCGGCGGGTTTCATCAATAAACTGGGTTATTTTCTTGATGTCGCTGATATTTCTGCTCAGAACTGCTGCCATATATTCAGCCGGATAATGTGCCTTCAGGTAACCAGTTTGATATGCAACAAGTGCATAGCAGGTAGAATGGGATTTGTTGAAGGCGTATTGGGCAAAATGTTCCCAGTCGCTCCAAATCCGGTTAATAATGGTTTCATCATAGCCTTTTTTCAGGCAACCTTCCATGAACCGGTTTTTCAGTTCATCCATCAGGGCTTTTTTCTTTTTGCCCATTGCTTTACGTAACGAATCGGCTTCACCTTTGGTAAATCCTGCCAGTTCCTGCGATAGTAGCATCACCTGTTCCTGATAAACTGTAATGCCATAGGTGTCGGCAAGGTACTTTTCCATTTCGGGAAGCGGGTATTCGATTTTCTCCGTACCATTTTTTCTTTTTATGTAAAGGGGGATATATTCCATAGGCCCGGGGCGGTATAGGGCATTCATTGCTATAAGATCCTCAAAACGGTTTGGTTGCAGTTCTTTCAGATACCGTTTCATCCCAACCGATTCGAACTGGAATACTCCGGTTGTATCTCCACGTCCGAAGAGTTCAAAGGTTTTTTTATCATCCAGAGGCAGGTTTTCAATGTCTATTTCATGACCATGCCGTTTCTTTATATTATCAAGGGCATCACGTATTATTGAAAGAGTCTTCAAACCCAGGAAATCCATTTTAAGTAGTCCGATAGACTCTACATGATTACCTTCGTACTGTGTAACAAAGAGATCGGTATCCTTTGCTGTTGCAAGGGGTATATAATTATCGAGCGGTTCTTTACTGATAATTATTCCGCAGGCGTGAACACCTGTTTGTCTGATAGATCCTTCAAGGGCTTCTGCAAACTCAAGTGTTTGTACGATAAGTTTGTTCGACGATTCTTTTTCTCTTGCAAGTTCAGGTACTTCAGCATAAGCGTCGGCAAGTGTTATTCCTGGTCTTTCAGGAACAAGTTTGGCAAGGCGGTCAGCTTCGGAGAGAGGTAGTTTCTGAACCCTTGCAACATCCCTGATAGCCATCTTGGCGCCCATTGTACCGAATGTTATAATATGTGCAACTTTGTCATGTCCGTATTTGTTTACTACATACCGTAAAACCTGTTCTCTACCATCTTCATCAAAGTCAATGTCAATGTCGGGAAGAGATATTCTGTCGGGATTCAGGAAACGTTCAAAAAGAAGGCCATACTTTATAGGATCAATATCGGTTATCCGCAGGCAATATGCAACTGCGGAGCCTGCAGCTGAGCCACGCCCCGGGCCTACAGCAACACCCATCTCTCTCGCAGCCCTGAGAAAATCATGAACAATCAGAAAATACGAGGGGAAACCCATCTTTGAAATGGTACTGAGCTCAAATTCAAGCCTTTCAATATGGCCTGAAGTAAGATTTCCCCAGCGTTCTTCTGCTCCTTTGTAAGTAAGGTGCCGTAAATATTCATAGTCCGATTTATACTCGGGCGGAATAGTAAATTCCGGCATGATGGGCTCATTGTCAAGATTATATTTCTCAACTTTCTTTACTATTTCAGATATATTATCAATTGCTTCAGGGATGTCACTGAAAATTTTCCTCATCTCTTCCTCTGATTTGAGATATTCCTGTTTTGAATACCTCATTCTGTCTGGGTCATCAAGATCCTTTGCAGTATTGATGCAAATAAGTCTGTCGTGAGCATCAGCATCTTCCCTGTTTACAAAATGCACATCGTTGGTGGCAATAATTTTTACATTATATTTTTCAGAGAATTTTTTGAAAACATCAATAACTTTTTGCTGGAGAGGGAAAGTTGCCTGATTGGCATCCGGGTCATAGGTCTCGTGTCTCTGTATCTCAAGATAAAAGTCACTGCCAAAAATATCGATATAACTTTGTAGAGCCCTTTCGGCATGATCAAGATTTCCGGCAAGAATTTCCTCGGGTATTTCACCTGCAATACAGGCTGAAGTTGCAATAAGTCCTTCCCTGTATTGTGCAAGAGCTTTGCGATCGATTCTTGGAGTATAATAAAAACCCTTTGTCCAGGCAAGAGTAACAAGTTTAATCAGATTTCGATAACCCGTGTAATTCTTTGCCAGAAGAATAAGATGATCTCCTGAACGATCCTCACTTCCTGTCTTCTCCTCCATATTTCCTCTAGCAACGTATATCTCGCATCCAATAATCGGTTTTATGCCTTTTTTGAGAGTGTAATTATGAAACTCTTTTACCCCAAACATGTTCCCGTGATCAGTAATTGCGAGGGCCTCCATACCTAGTGATTTTGCCCTGTCAACAAGAACAGGAATGGAGGACGCTCCATCGAGAATAGAATACTGGGTGTGTACGTGTAAATGAGTAAACAACGCCATTAAATAGTTTCTTAATTTGTTTCCTGACTGATTCACAAAAATAGTTAAAAAAAGAGCTTATAAATGGATTAGAAATTTCGGTATTAAATTATTTTATTACTTTACATATTTGATTCTGATAAAATAAAAGACACGGTAAGCAGGTTATTATTTAATAGTTAGGCAATTAGAATATTATGATAAAGTTGTGGTTTATAGTTGTTTTCCTTTTTACTGCCGGTTTTATCCTGAAGTCACAGGAGAAAAATGTTTCAGGCAGGGTAACATCTGCCTATGGCAGTAAGCCACTTACAGGTGCAGTGGTGAAGGTTAAAGGCACCGATAATTTCGTTTTAACCGATGAAAATGGCAGATATCAGATTGATGCAAAGGAAGGGGATATACTTATTTTTAATTATTCCGGCAAGAGAAGTGTGGAACTTATTGTCGGGACATCCGGGCTTATTGATGCTGAGCTTTGTGATGATTATGCAGAACTTGAGAATTTGATATCCAATGGTTATCAAGAAGTTATGAAAAAGAGGTCAACCGGCTCCATATCAAAAATTGAATTCAGTAATCTCAGGCTTGTCCCTTTATCATCGTTTGAACTGGCACTTCAGGGTAAGGTACCGGGTGTTTTTATCGAAGCAATTAACGGGAAGTCTGCAGCAGATTCAAGGATAAGGATAAGAGGGATTTCCACCATAAACGCTGGCAGTGAGCCTCTGGTAATAGTTGACGGTATTCCTCTTACAACTGAGACAATAGGTTTTTCAGGAGCACCTGTTAATCCGCTGGCTTCCCTGAATCTTACAGATATTGAATCTGTTACTTTAATAAGGGATGCAGCATCTGCAGCAATATACGGAGTCAGAGGCGCCAGTGGAGTTTTACTGATTAATACTCGCAGAGGAGCGACAGGCAATACCAGATTCAATTTCACCCTGCGCACCGGCTTCAGTGACCCGTCGAGGAGAAGGGAATTTTTGAATACACAGCAGTATATCTCCTTTTTGAGAGAATCGGCTAAAAATGGGGATCTAATGTTTGATCAGTATTACGGGTATCCTGAAGGTACCGTAACCTATTGCCGTGATGAAGTTGAAAAGCGGCTGAAGGAGTTTTCAGGATGGGCTGTTGATACAAGTACAGGTGGAAATTATCTGGGATCTAAAGTCAATACCGATTGGCAGAACCTTGCATTCCAGAGGAGTCTGTTTCATTCGGCAGATCTTGAAGCTCAGGGAGGCAGCGAAAAACTTAAATTTTTTGCGGCAGGATCTTATAGTAAGAACGATGGAATAGTTGTGGCTAACGGTATTGAGAAAATATCGGCAAGACTTAATCTCGATAATAAGATAAACCGATTTGCTGATTTTGGTCTTTCGCTGAGCCTTAACCGTTTCTCTGTAAGACAGGTTTCATGGGATAACGACTTTTCATCTCCTCTTCAGCTTGTTGCAATGGCTCCGGTTACTCCTCCACGGGAGGAGGACGGAACTTTATATAATGTGCCTGTTACAACATATTACAATTCTCTGATTGATGTCGAGGATGCCACAAAAAAAGTTGCCGGATACCGTATACTTGCAGGAACATTCCTAAGCCTGAAACTCTTTGAAAACCTTGAATGGAAAAACCAGTTCGGTTTTGATTTTTATACAATGAAAGAGGATGCCAGATATGGCGAAAGAACAATGGAAGGTTACGGAATATTTGGACTTGGGTTTGTTACTCATGGCCAGAATCAGAACCTGTCAGGGCGCTCATATGTCAGTTATGGTAAAACCTTTAATAGTTTAAATCTTAATATTCTTTCGGGGGGAGAGTTTCAATACACCACGGTTGAAACCATTTATACCGAGGGACAGCAATATCCTTCAGATGCCCTGCGGACAGTGTCGGGAGCAAACCTGATCTCAGGAGGATCATCAACCCTTTCTAAATACAGCTTTGTCTCAGCATTTGCAGCACTGAATGCTGAATATAATGACAGATATCTGTTATCGTTCTCATATAGAGCCGATGGTTCATCGAGGTTTGGAAAGAACAACAGGTTTGGCTTTTTCCCTGGAATAACCCTTGGATGGATTGTTTCGGAAGAAGATTTTTTTAAAGAAATCCCTTACATCAGTTTTATGAAATTGAGGGTAGGATACGGTGTTACAGGCAACTCAGCAATAGGTAATTACTGGCATCAGGGTTTATATGGAACAGGAACTTATGATAATCAGCCCGGACTCGTTTCTGCTCAGGTGGCCAATCCTTCACTTAAATGGGAAACTGTGAAAGAATTTAACCTGGGACTGGAGTTTGGTTTACTGAAAGATCGTATATCAGGAGGTATCGAATTTTATAAGAGGGAAGCCTCCGGCCTTCTTCTGGAGGTAAAAGTACCGGCCATCACGGGCTTTTTGTCTCAGATACAGAACAGAGGTGCAATTACTAACAGAGGAGTAGAAATAGAATTAAACACTGTAAATATGGCTGGAAAGCTGGAATGGAGAACAGGATTCACTTTTTCTATTAACAGGAACAGAGTTACGAATCTTGGCGATGAGGAGATTCTTGATTACGGAGGGACACGGTTCATGAATGTTGCAAAGAAAGGTTATCCACTGGGTGCGTTTTATGGAGCTGAATATGCCGGAGTTGATTATAACAATGGAGATGCATTATGGTACGTTAACCAGCATGACCCTTCAGGAAATATTATCAATCCCGAAAGAACGACAAATATTTTTGAGCAAGCAGAGTTTGTTATACTGGGTAATCCCAATCCTGATTTGATCGGTTCCTTAACAAATATTCTCAGATACAGGGGTATTGAACTAACCTTTGTTTTCCAGGGAGTAGCTGGTAACAAAATACACCTTGCCGGCGACACATATATGGCTTCGAACGGCGTATGGTTCGACAATCAATTAAAATCACAACTTAAAAGCTGGAAGAAGCCTGGAGACGTAACTTATGTACCTCAGGCCCGTCTTTTCTGGCATAATGGCGACCAGAGTAGAAGTAGCCGGTATCTGGCAGATGGTTCTTACATAAAATTGCGTGATTTAATGTTAAAATACAGTATCCCTTCAAATTTACTCAGCAAATTAAAGCTTGGAAGTTTGCAGATATTTCTGGTAGGTAGAAATCTTTTAACATTGACAGAATATGAAGGATGGGATCCGGAAGTATCGGCAGATTTTATGGCGGGCAATCTATATTCAGGAATTGATTTTTATTCGGTTCCTCAGCCCAGAACAATAATATTTGGATTGACAATGGAATTTTGATATTTAAAATATTAATAATAAGAGATATATGAAAGGAAATATTTTTCTTTCAATAATGTTAATAATTACAGTTTTTTTTGCAGGTTGTGAAAGTTTCATTGATATTCAGCCTTTGCAGAGTGTAAGTGAAGAGACAGCTCTTTCAACTGATGCCAATGTAAAGAGTCTTCTTCAGGGAGCATATTCGCTTTTCAACAATCCGGAGGTATATGGTGGGGGGATATTAAGTAACGCCGAACTTCTCGGAGGTGACGGAGAAATTGATTTGCTTAACAAAGAACCAAATTATGAACCATACCAGATTTTCTCGAAAAACATACCAGCTTCAAGTTCAGTAATACTGTCGCAGTGGGTTGGCAGTTACAGGATTATCAATGCTGTAAATAATGTACTTGAAGCAATAAATGTTGTGAAGGAATCTGACCGTGGGTGGGTGAAAGGTGAAGCGCTTTTTTTAAGAGCATTGACTTATTTTGATCTTGTAAGGTTTTTTGCTTTGCCATATGAAGCAGGTCAGATGAATAATCAGCCTGGAGTACCGCTGGTTCTGAAACCGGTAAGGCTTATTAACCAGGAAGTTTTTCAGGGGCGGGCAACAGTTGAGACTGTATATAACCAGATAATAACAGACCTGTCAGATGCTGCCGGGATATTACCCGATTATAACGGAATTTATCCGGGCCAAATAACTGCAATTGCACTGCTGGCAAGGGTCTATCTGCAGATGGGAGAATTTGAAGGTGCGCGTCAGGCTGCAGATTACGTTATATCATCAGGATTATACAGGCTTGAAACAGATTACCAGAATATTTTTAACAGGCTTACACCGGGAAGTGAGGATATTTTCGCCGTGAAAATAAATTATCCTGAAGAGTACAATGCCCTTGCAATGACATTCTCCTCATCAGATTATGGTTTCTTCGGCTTTACTGAGATTCTTGAAGGACATCTGAAACATTATTCTCCAGGTGATAAAAGGTTAGATCTGTTTTATAGCGGTGATGGTGTAATACGTTGTGGAAAATGGAAATATGCTGACGGCTGTGTGAATCTTTTGCGACTGGCTGAGATGTATCTTATAAGGGCAGAATGTAACATCAGGCTTGGAGTTCCATATGTTGGCGCTGATCCGGCTGACGATTTTAATGTCATTCACATGCGTGCAGGCTTTCCTCCGGTAAGTGTGGTAACGCTTGATGAAATTCTTCTTGAGCGCAGGCTTGAACTGGCTTTTGAAGGAAACAGGATTCATGACCTCAGGCGGCTCAGGGAATATGCAGGAACATTCCCTTACAATAGTCCCCGGCTTGTTTTTCCAATACCTGCAAGAGAGTTAGAAGTAAATCCCGGTTTGACAGGACAGCAAAATCCCGGGTACTGATAATAGGTATCAAAGCAACTTTATAATTAGTTAATTAAAACAATCTATTTTTTGTTAATAAAATTTATTTACCTTTGCACCCACAAATTAAAAAAGTAGGTTAATTAACTAAGCGTAAATTAATGGCAGTAAGAATCAGATTAGCTAGGAAAGGCCGCAGGAAGCTGGCCTATTACCACATTGTGGTAGCAGATAGCAGGGCGCCACGGGATGGCAGGTATATTGAAAGACTTGGGATTTATAATCCCCGTACTGATCCGGCTACTATTGAAATTAATTTTGATAAAGCGCTGGATTGGCTGCAAAAAGGCGCACAACCTACTGAAACATGCAGGGCTATCTTGTCTTATAAGGGGGTTCTCTTGAAAAAGCATCTTCTGGAGGGAGTTAAAAAAGGAGCATTTGATGAAGCTGAGGCTGATAGGCGCTTCAATGAATGGCTTAAGGAAAAGGAAGCAAAGATTGAAGCAAAGAAACAGAGGCTTGAGAAAAGTGCAGAAGAAGAGATGAAGAAAAAAATCGAGGAGGAAAAGAAAATTAACGAGAAGCGTGCTGCTGAACTCGCCAGGAAAAATGCTGAGAAGGCTGCAAAGGCAGCTGCCGAAGCCGAATCAACTACTGACATGGATAGTCAGAAAGAGGAAGAAACAGCTACCAATCAGGAAGAGACAGCTTAATAATATCTAAGGATCTTATTAAGGGAGTTTTCTCCGCTCACCTTAATTCTGATTTATCATGGAGAAAACAATCTTGCTTGGCAGGATTATTAAACTTCACGGTTTTGAGGGTGAGGTTACCGTCGGCACAGAAAATCCTGTTTCAGATAAACTTAAGGGATTGAAAGTTGTTTCCCTTGAAATTGAAGGGAAACAGGTTCCTTTTTTTCTTGAATCACTTAAAATTACCGGGGATAAAACATTGATAATGAAATTTGAGGGTTTTAATAAGTCTTCAGATATCGAAGAATTAAGAAATTGCAGGGTTTTTGCTTCTGCTTCATGGCTAAAACCTCGTAAAAAACCATTTGAACCTGAAGACCTGAAAGGTTTTAAAATAGTTTCATTAAAAAAGGATTTTTCAGGAACAGTTGTTGAAGTTTTTGGCAACAATGAAAATATTCTGCTTAAACTTAGAGAAGTAGATCAGACGGAATACCTTGTGCCTTTTCATGAAGATTTAATCATATCAGCAGACCTTGAAAAGAAAGTTATTATAATGGATTTTCCTGAAGGTCTGGCAGATATTAACATATAACAAATAATTTACATATTATTATTTACATTCTCAGGATCTTGATTATTCCGTTCATTTCAACCCGAATTACCGGAGAAGGTTTACCTTGCCGCTTTTCATTTCTTCTGATTGTTACCACATAATCTGCAGCATTTCTGATGGTTTCAGGTATTTCAGCAAAATTTCCAGGAGGTGGTTGTCCACTCTCATTGGCGGAGGTTGAAACAAGAGGCCGGCCAAGTTTTTCAATAAGGACTTTGCAGAAGCTATCGGCAGTCAATCTTATTCCTACACTTCCATCATTTGCGCATATTCCTTCAGCAAGATTACGGCCCGATGGATAAACTATTGTAAGAGGTTTATCAGCAACATTAAGTATTTCAAGTGCAGCGGAAGGTATATCGTCAACATATTTTGCCAGCATATCAATACTGTTAACCAGTATTATCAGACTTTTACTGTCGTGCCTCTTTTTAATTGAGAATATCTTCCCCACGGCAGATGCGTTTGTTGCATCGCATCCGAGACCCCATATCGTATCAGTTGGATAGAGAATCACCCCTCCTTTAAGCAGAACATCAAGAGACTTTTCAATATTGCTTTTCATTAGCTTTTTCTTTCAACTTTGCCATGTTCATCAGTCTTTTGATTTTGGCATATTTAAGAAAACTTCCGTAGGCTGATATGGAACAGCTCATATATCCAAGGTAGCCATCAAGAAAACCCATGTTAAGAAAATATGACCTGAAAAAATTCCACCACATGTGGAGCAAACATGAGACAATGCTGGCTTTCTTGCCGGCTTTAAAATATTCTTCAGCAGCAATTGTGGTAAACTTATTTATTTTATCAATATGTTCTTCGATTGATTTGTAATTCCAGTGATAAAGATTGCCTCTGAGCCACCGGATTTTGCTTCCTTTTTCAAGTCTGAAATTGTCGTGAGGATTCGGTCCAACCCATCTGCCTTTTGTTCTGTCAAACAATCTTAACTGGTGATCGGGATAAAGCCTTGAATGTTTAATCCATCTCCCGCAGTAATTATTCAGACGGTTAAAATAATACCCATCTGCCTGAAAATCTTCTTTCACCCTCAGTATTGATTCCTTGAGTTCATCACTGAGTGCTTCATCGGCATCAAGGGAAAGAACAATATTAAATGAAGCAAGAGAAGTAGCATAGTTTTTTTGTTCAGCATAGCCTTCAAAGGCATGTCTGATAAATTTCACATTATGGCTTTTGCATATCTCTTCTGTTGAATCGGTTGAAAATGAGTCAACCACAATTATTTCATCAGCTACTCCTTTGAGCGATTCAAGGCAATTGCCGATATATTCTTCTTCATTAAATGCAATTATTACTCCGGAAATTTTTATCATGTTCAAACTTTTTATAATCCCGCTTGCGGGAAGGTACTTTTCTGAAAACTTTAATTAATTACGAATATTGCAAAAAAAGAAAAAAAAATTGTTGAAATTTGAATCAGATTCTCATTTCGTCTCATAACCTATAGGTTCGGAAGTTATATTTGCAATGGAAATCCAGGTTTTAATTGATGTAACAAAGTTTATTTTTACTAAAAGTCTTGCAAAATAAAAAATCTGATTAGTTTTGCACGAATTCTTGAGATACTATTCAGTGTTCAGATTTAATAACTTTAAAATTTGATATTATGTTAAGCAGTTTATTCTGGATTGTTCCTATAGCAGCGCTGACAGCACTGCTTTTTGCTTGGATTTTTTTCAAGAGCATGATTGTAAGAGAAGAGGGGACTGACAGGATGAAAGAAATTGCCCAGTACGTAAGGGAAGGTGCAATGGCTTATCTGAAACGTCAGTATTCGGTTGTAGCAAAAGTGTTTATTATTCTTGTTATACTTTTGTTAATACTTGCTTACATGGGTGTCCAAAATCCTTTTGTTCCCGTTGCTTTTCTAACTGGAGGTTTCTTTTCAGGTTTATGCGGTTATCTGGGTATGAAGACTGCCACTTATGCTTCATCACGTACGGCATGGGCTGCATCTTCGTCGCTTAATAAAGGTTTACAGGTTGCTTTGCGGAGCGGTGCTGTAATGGGATTGGTCGTTGTCGGGTTCGGGCTTCTGGATATCGTACTCTGGTTCCTCCTTCTGAACTATGCAATATTTACCCCAGAGCACATGGAATCAGGTTTAAAGTTTTTGGGTTTGACATTCGTATATCCAGGCACAACCGATCATCAGAAATTAGTTGAGATCACAGCCACTATGCTTACGTTTGGGATGGGTGCTTCCACTCAGGCACTCTTTGCCCGTGTCGGTGGCGGAATATTCACCAAAGCGGCTGATGTAGGAGCTGACCTTGTTGGTAAGGTTGAAGCAGGAATACCTGAAGATGACCCGCGTAATCCGGCAACTATTGCCGATAACGTTGGTGATAATGTTGGTGATGTTGCCGGTATGGGGGCCGACCTTTATGAGTCATATGCCGGTTCTATTCTTTCCACAGCAGCACTTGGCGCTGCTCTTCCGGCACTAAGCACTACCGATCAGATTAAGGCAATTATTGCTCCGATGATCGTATCGGCAATAGGTATAATACTTTCAATTATAGGTGTTTATATGGTGAGAGCAAAAGAGAGTGCTACCCAGAGGAACCTATTGCGTGCTTTGCTTTTAGGAACAGGAGGAAGTTCTTCATTGATACTTGTGGTTCTAGCTGTTATGGCGGCTACCAACTGGATAACATGGGGTGTTTTTGGAGCGGTGGTTGCAGGACTTATAGCGGGCGTAATTATCGGTCAAGCAACGGAATATTTTACATCCGATGAGTACAAGCCAACGAAAGGGATAGCAAAACAATCGCAGCAGGGACCGGCAACAGTCATTATTGAAGGAATGGCTGTTGGTATGTTTTCAACATGGCTTCCGGTGGTTACCATTGTTGCAGGTATCATTGCTGCATTTGGCTTTTCAGGAGGATTTAAAGATTTTGCTCAGGGTGTTTATGGGATAGGTTTTGCCGCAGTGGGTATGCTTTCAACTCTTGGGATTACCCTGTCAACTGATGCTTTTGGTCCTATTGCCGATAACGCTGGTGGTAATGCTGAAATGGCACACCTACCCAAAGAGGTGAGGGAAAGGACAGATGCTCTCGATGCTCTTGGAAATACAACCGCTGCAACAGGCAAAGGCTTTGCCATTGGCTCAGCTGCACTCACTGCTCTTGCACTTCTTGCAGCATATATGGAGGAAGTAAAGATGTGGCTCGGAAAACTTGCCGATAAGGCACCGGAAGGCTTTAAGCAGGTCGGCGATATCCTCTTTTACAAAAGCCATGCACCCGCAATTGTGGAGGAAGGTCAGAAGGCCGTTAATGTCGCAAATGCAACAATTGGTGATTTTGTAGCAGCTTATAATATCTCAATTTTCAATCCAATTCTTCTGGGAGGTTTATTTATTGGAGCAATGATGGCTTTCGTTTTCTGTGCAATGTCAATGAAAGCAGTTGGACGTGCTGCTGGTAGAATGGTAGATGAAGTTAGACGTCAGTTCCGCGAAATACCCGGTATAATGGAAGGTACCGGCAAACCCGATTATGCGAAGTGTGTTGAGATATCAACCAGAGGTGCCCAGAGGGAAATGATGGCTCCGGCTCTTATGGCCATATTTGTTCCTGTTATCATAGGCGTTATTTTTGGAGTGCCAGGTGTTATAGGTTTGCTGGCAGGAGGTCTTACAGCAGGTTTTACCCTGGCAAGTATGCTGAACAATGCTGGCGGAGCATGGGATAATGCCAAGAAATATATTGAAAAAGGCAATTATGGAGGTAAAAAGAGCGATCCGCACAAAGCAACAGTGGTTGGCGATACAGTGGGAGATCCCTTCAAAGATACCTCAGGTCCTTCACTTAATATTCTTATAAAGCTTATGTCAATGGTGTCGGTTGTTATGACAGGGCTTACAGTAGCTTTTAAACTTCTCTAAGATATTGTAAATGATATTAAAGGCGCTGGAAAAATATGGTTTTTCCGGCGCCTTTTTTATATTTGAAAAAAATAACATCTCAAATTTATGGTTTTACCATCGCTAAATGACATTAAAAAAGCACACGCGAGAATTGAAAAATATATTCATAAGACTCCTGTGATGACATCATCGCAGATAAATAAAATTACGGGAGCTGAGATATTTTTTAAGTGTGAAAATTTTCAAAAGGTTGGTGCTTTCAAGTTCCGCGGGGCAATGAATGCCATTCTTCAACTCAGCGATGAAGAAAAGAAAAGAGGTGTTATTACTCATTCATCGGGAAATCATGCTGCTGCTCTGGCCCTTGCAGCCAGAACTGCCGGAATAAAGGCGATGGTTGTAATGCCCTCAAGTGCTCCAGATGTGAAAGTCAAAGCTGTTAAAGGATACGGAGCAGAGATATTCTTCTGTGAACCTAATCAGGCGGCAAGAGAACAGACCACGGCAGACCTGATAAAGGAAACCGGTGCCATTCTTATTCATCCCTATGACAATTTTAATGTAATATGTGGACAGGGAACAGCCACTCTGGAATTGCTTGAAGAAATTCCTTCACTTGAGATGGTTATTGCTCCTGTGGGAGGGGGTGGACTGTTAAGCGGAACGTCAACAGCAGCCAAAGGAATAACACCCCGAATCAAGGTATTTGGAGCCGAACCTTTAAATGCCAGCGATGCATGGAAATCATTCACTACAGGAGTTCTTCATCCGTCAGTATCCCCCCGCACAATAGCCGATGGACTGCTTACTTCACTTAGCGAGTTGACATTTGCAGTAATCAGAAAAAATGTTGACAATATTTTTACAGTTACCGAAGAATCAATTATCAGTTCAATGAGGCTTATCTGGGAGAGGATGAAGATAATAATTGAACCTTCATCGGCCGTTACACTTGCTGTTTTGATGGAAAATCCGGAAGTTTTCAGAGGAAGAAAAACCGGTATAATTATTTCAGGCGGGAATGTTGAACTCGATCGCCTACCCTTCAGTAAGCCTTACGAAACCGGGCAATAATTGGATAATGATCGGAGTAATTCGTACGCATTATTTCAAATCCAGTATTTTTGAGATTTGCATCGTAAAGGATATAGTCAATGCGGTTTTGAGGATAGTTACCTCTGTATGTGAAGCCAGCTCCGTATCCTGAAGTGACAAACGAGTCAAATAAATCTTTTTTTATCTTTCTGTATGAGTAAGATACAGGAGTATCATTAAAATCCCCGACAACAATAACAGGGTAAGGAGACTTGTTTATATGATTTTTCAGATCAACAGCTTGCATGGACCTTTGAATAAAACCCTTTTTAAGGCTTCTTGAAATATATATTATCTCATTCAAAGCCTCTTTGTTTTCACTTTCTATCAGTTCTTCAATAAATGATTTTTCTACACTCTTTAGACGAAACGACTGAAGATGGTTATTGTAAACCCTGAATGTGTCTTTATCAATTAATATATCAGTATAGATTGATAGACTTGATGATTGAAGATGAACAATTTCTCCTCTGCCAACTATCGGATATCTGGTATATGTTCCTATTCCGTAAAATTTGTCTTTACCTTTTCCCATGAGGCGCAGGTGTGAATTATAATTTTTCCCGAGAGAATTTTTTATTTCAAGATCTTTCTTTTCTGCACTTCCGCTGATAAAAAGCTCCTGAAGGCAAAGTATATCGGGTTTAATGGAATTAAAAAGTGATAATATCTTCTTTTCGGTATTTTTGTCATCAGGATTTTCATAATAATTCATCAGCCTTAGATTATAACTCATTACTGAGATATTCCCTTGAGTTGCGCTTGTGGTCTTAAACAGTCTGATATAATTTGACAGGTGAGAATAACCTGCAGCTATAACTGCAATTGAAAGTAAAGCTTCAAACCTGAGCTTGACAGCCCAGATTACTGCAAATACAATATTAAAGAGTAGAAGATATGGATAGGCAAGTCCGAAAAATGCAGGCAAAACAATAATTGCAGGGTCTATATATACAGATATATATGATATTATCAAGGAAATAGCAAACAGGATATTTATAAAAAAGAATATTTTATGGATAAGTTTTTTCATTAATTTTTTTTCTGACTTTCGCTAAAAAGAAAATCCTTTTCCTCTCGGGTGAGGCTGTCATATCCGCCTTTTGAAATCTTGTCAAGTATTTCATTGATTTTCTTTTGTCTTTCTGCCTTCATCCTGTTGTATTCATAATCATTACTCATTTTTCTTTTGTTATAGGTTACTTTCAACTTGGGGCGAGGTTTAAAAAGAGTCACAATAGAATCGATTAATTTATTCAGACCCTTTCCCAGGTCTTTTCCTTTTCTGTAATATACTGTATAGATATATCCGAAAAGTGCGCCACCTATATGAGCCAGTTTGCCACCGGAGTTTGCATTGAAATCTACTATAGAAGTGAGAATGAAAATAACGAGTGCAATATATTTGATTTTAACTCTTCCAAAAAGGAAGAGAATTACTGAATAGTCAGGTACATAAGCAGCGATGGCAACTACAACTGCCATAACTGCAGCACTGGCCCCAAGTAGAGGTATTGAAGTACCAGCAAATTGAGAGAAAGCAGGAAAAATGTTGAATGAAATTACATAGAATATTGCTCCGGAGATACCCCCGAGAAGGTAAACTGCAACAAGTTTTTTCTGGTCAAAATATTCAAGAAATATTTTCCCGAACCAGTAAAGCCAGAGGAGGTTTACTGCAATGTGAAGAAGATCTTTATGGGTGAACATATAGGTTATTGGGGTCCATGGCTTTACCAGAAGTTCATTAAGTGAAGAGGGAACTGAGAAAAGTCTTATTATATAATCTGTAATAGAAGGTTCTGCCATAAGGAATCCGATCACACCGATAACAGATATAATTAAAAATATTGCGGTGTTTAAAATAATTAACCTGGTAAGGCTTGTTCCGTGTCTGAAAGTGGATTTAATGTCGTTCCATATACTCATTACCAGAGTGTTTTGGTTGTTTTTCTCCAGATTTTTATAAGTATGTATCCAAAAATCATACCACCGAGATGTGCGGTATGTGCTATTGAACTGCCGGGTTGTGTAATTGCAAGGTAGAGTTCCAATCCACCGTAAATAAGTACGAAGTATTTTGCTTTCATTGGAATGGGCGGGAAAAGGAGCATCAATTGTGTATTGGGGAAGAGTACACCGAACGCCAGGAGGACACCGAAGACTGCACCTGAGGCTCCTACAGTAGGAGTATATAAAATTGTCTGAAGCTCTTTCATTGCAGGATTCATATAAGTCTTCATCTGCAGGGAAAGCATATATCCGTTGTCAATAACTTCCTGGTATTGTTCGGGTGTAATGTAAGCCATGACTTTGTAGTATTGAAAGGCCATAACTGCCATGTGGGTGAACAGGGCACCAAAACCCGTAACAAAATAATAGATAAGAAAACGCTTCGGACCCCATACCTGCTCAAGCACCTGTCCGAACATATAGAGAGCAAACATGTTGAAAAAAAGATGAAAGAACCCTCCGTGCATGAACATGTGTGAAATAATCTGTATAGGCCTGAACTCTTCTGATTTTGGAAAATAAACGCCAAGTATTCTGTTAAGATCGATGTCAAAAACACTTGCAGCGGCATAATAGGCAAGGAGCATCAGAATGTTAATGTAAATAATGTTTTTGACAACGGGTGGCATCCCGAAGAAACCTCTGTAGTATCCGTTCATTTATTTCTTTTGAAAATGGTAAATCGGTTTAAAATATGCAGCAAAAATAATCAAACATTTTTAAGGAGGGGTTGAATGTGATATTATTTAAATCTTTTATCCATTTCTTCAATTGTCATAATACTTATAATAGGTTTTCCCGAGGGAGAATAGTTAGGTAATTTGCAAGCAAACAGGTTGTCAATAAGCTGTTCCATTTCGTTGCGCATCAGGGTTTTACCATAAGGGATAGCTGCTGAGCGGGCCATAGCTGCGGCAACTTTTTCCCTGGTATCGCCTGATGGTTCCGATTGAAGGCTAATGAATGTGCCAAGTATATCTCTAAGCATTTCGCCTGCCTGACCTGATGAAATAACTGAAGGAAAACATTTAATTAACACTATATTCCCCTCTTCAAAGTCGAAATCGAATCCGGCAGCTTTAAGATCATCCTCTATTTCTTTCAAGGTATAATATAAAGATGCTTCAAGATGAATTTTTTCGGGGAAAATTGTTGTTTGGCCGGAAGATAATCGGCAGTCGAGGCAGTTGATGAAATTCTCATAAAGTATTCTCTCATGAGCTCTGTGCTGATCAATAAACATCAGGCCTGATTTGACGGGGCAAACAATATATCTGCCTCTGACCTGAAAAATTCTTCTTTCCTCATTCAAAGTTTCTGTATTATCCTGTGTTTTCTCTTTATCGAAAGTTTCACGCGGATTGGGGAACAGTTTCTCCCATCCACTCAGTTTCTCTTTTTCATTCCTTTGAACAGGTTCAATGTGCGGGTGTTTGTATTCGGTTTCAAACGGGTTGAAACCTCTGTCAATTTTTATTTCAGGAGGTGAAGGTATTTTATCATGGGTACTTTTAACAGGTATTTCAAACCAAGAGTCGCTTCCAAAGTCGATTGATGGAATAATGTTGAATCTTCCCAGGGTTTCCCTGACTGATGCAAGAAGGATTTGCCAGATAGCCCTTTCATCTTCAAATTTGACCTCAGTTTTGGTAGGATGAATATTCACATCGATTTTTGCAGGATCTACAGCGATAAAAATAAAATATGAAGGGATCACATCAGGAGGCAGTATTTTCTGATACCCTTCAATTATTGCCTTATGGAAATATGGATGTTTAATAAAACGGTTATTAACGAAAAAGAATTGTTCACCCGAAGTTTTTCTTGCTGTTTCTGGCTTACCAATAAAACCGGTAAAATTGGCAATGGTGGTAGTGGTATCGAGTGCCAGCAGTTCCTGATGCACATTTTTACCGAAAATAGCAGCTACTCTTTGACGAAGGGTGCCCGGGAGAAGGTTGTAAATTTCCGAATCGTTATGGTAGAGTGAAAATCTTATTTCCGGATGGGGAATAGCAACTTTCTGAAATTCGTTAATTATATGCCTGAATTCAGTATTGTCGGATTTCAGAAATTTTCTTCGGGCCGGCACATTAAAGAACAGGCTCTTTACTGCAAAGTTTGCACCTGCCTGGCATGTACAGACCTCCTGTTTTTCCACTCTTGAGCCTTTTATAACTACTAATGTGCCTGTTTCGTCATCAGCTCTACGGGTTCGCAGTTCAACCATCGAGACGGCGGCAATAGAGGCCAGAGCCTCACCTCTGAAGCCTTTTGTGGTTATCGAGAAAAGATCATCGGCAGTTGAAATTTTTGAAGTAGCATGTCTTTCAAATGACAGCCTTGCATCTGTCTCCGACATACCTGTTCCATTGTCAATGACCTGAATGAGTGTTCTGCCTGCATCACGTATTATAACCTGAATGCTTTTTGCACCGGCATCCACAGAATTTTCCATCAACTCTTTCACAACCGAAGCCGGCCGCTGAATCACCTCACCGGCAGCTATCTGATTCGCAACGGAATCGGGAAGGAGTCTGATAACATCAGGCATATTAATAACTGATATATTGCAAATATATTAATTATAGTGGCTGGTAATAAATAATGTGTAATTCTTATATTTGGGAAAATTAAGATTATGGTCAGAATATGGAGTCTTATACTACTGTTGTGTGTCGCGCCTTTAATTAATTTCTGCAGATTTAATAACAGTGGCACAATAAAGGTTATTACTTTCAATATCCGTTACGATAATCCACGGGATGGCATTAATGCATGGCCCAACAGAAAAGATTTCCTGATAGGTTTTCTGAAGGAAGAGAAACCTGATCTTTTCGGGTTACAGGAGGCTCTGTGGCATCAATATGCTTCAATTGATTCAGCCATGAAAGGGTATATTTCTTATGGGGTTGGACGCGACGATGGTGATAAAAAAGGCGAGATGAACCCGTTGTTTGTGAACGCTGAAAAGTTTGAAGTTGTGCGTTATAATACTTTCTGGCTTAGCGAAACGCCTGATTTGCCCGGAAGCAAGGGCTGGGGTGCTTCGCTGCCAAGAATAGTGACGTGGGTTGAACTGAAAGAAGAAAAGAACGGTGATACTCTATATTATTTCAATACTCATTTTGCCCATGATTCGGATTCGGCAAGGGTGATGAGTGCCGGAATACTTCTCAATGAAGTCAGGAAGATTGCCGGTGAAAGCAGGTTTGTGATAACCGGTGATTTTAACATGACTCCCGATAGCCGGGCATACTCCATTCTGACAGAAACCGATGCAGAGAAACCTCTAATTGTTGATTCATATAAAATATCTGAAACGCCACCTGCCGGGCCTGTGGGGACATTCAACGGCTGGAATGACACCCCCCGCGAAAATAGAATTGACTATATATTCGTGCGAAACGGTATAAAGGTAAAAAGCATCTCAACGGTTGTGAAAAAGCAGGGTGAGATTTTTATTTCAGATCACTGGGCGGTGGTGGCGGAGGTGAATCTGTAAAACAAAATAATAGGATAATGATAAATGCTTTTATTAAAATACTTGCAAATTAAATTCGGTTTCGTTATAATAATAAAATTTTTAAGATTAGAATTTTGTAATGCTATTTCATTTATCTTTTATACAACGAACCGATAAACCGGAGTTTTTATCTCCATAGTTACTGTAAATACAATTACTATACGATTCGAGTCTGTAAAACCATGCTTTATCTGTGCCAGATTCATTGAAGCTCCAGAAAACGCCATTCACCATATTATTATAAAAACTATTTGTATTGCTATCATATGTGCCTGCTGCCACAGCTGAAAATCCAGTCTCGTTGTTGGTTTGATCGGACTCATATTCCCACATTGTGGTTCCTGGTAATTTTAGTTTATATGCAGAACAGTAATTTCCATTATTACATTTTACGGAATCATTTAAATAGATAAATAATTCATCCCAATCTTTATTGTCAGCCAAATGCCAGCCGTCAGGACATACATCACGTGCCATATACCAGTTGTATAATCTCCCAAACCGGGAATACTTAATACTATCGTTATCATAATACCATGAGCCATTAGAGGTAAAATAATTAAGGTTTTCTGCCATCCAATATTGATTCCCTATTTTAACGATAGGGTATTTCTGGTTGTCTCTTGAGTCAAAAAGATATTCAGGTTCCAATGTTGTAATTT